>NZ_CP007029.1:532500-1177345 GCF_000227685.2 Thioalkalivibrio paradoxus ARh 1
AAATAGAACCTGAAACCGTGTGCGTACAAGCAGTGGGAGCCCCTTCGGGGGTGACTGCGTACCTTTTGTATAATGGGTCAGCGACTTACTTTCAGTGGCAAGGTTAACCGTATAGGGGAGCCGTAGGGAAACCGAGTCTTAATAGGGCGATCAGTCGCTGGGAGTAGACCCGAAACCGGGCGATCTATCCATGGCCAGGGTGAAGGTGGGGTAACACCTACTGGAGGCCCGAACCCACTAATGTTGAAAAATTAGGGGATGAGCTGTGGATCGGAGTGAAAGGCTAATCAAGCTCGGAAATAGCTGGTTCTCCTCGAAAGCTATTTAGGTAGCGCCTCATGTATCACTCTCGGGGGTAGAGCACTGTTATGGCTAGGGGGTCATCCCGACTTACCAAACCATTGCAAACTCCGAATACCGGGAAGTGCGAGCATGGGAGACACACGGCGGGAGCTAACTTCCGTCGTGGAAAGGGAAACAACCCAGACCGCCAGCTAAGGTCCCCAAATCATGGCTCAGTGGGAAACGATGTGGGAAGGCAAAAACAGCCAGGAGGTTGGCTTAGAAGCAGCCATCCTTTAAAGAAAGCGTAATAGCTCACTGGTCGAGTCGGCCTGCGCGGAAGATTTAACGGGGCTCAAGCCATGTACCGAAGCTGCGGACCTGTCTTGGACAGGTGGTAGAGGAGCGTTCTGTAAGCCTGCGAAGGTGTGTCGAAAGGCATGCTGGAGGTATCAGAAGTGCGAATGCTGACATAAGTAACGATAAGATGGGTGAAAAACCCATCCGCCGAAAGCCCAAGGTTTCCTGCGCAACGTTAATCGGCGCAGGGTTAGTCGGCCCCTAAGGCGAGGCAGAAATGCGTAGTCGATGGGAAACAGGTTAATATTCCTGTACCTCGTGTTAATGCGATGGGGGGACGAAGAAGGCTAGGTCATCCGGCTGTTGGTGTCCGGTTCAAGCATGTAGGGAGTGTCCTTAGGCAAATCCGGGGACACAATCCTGAGATGTGATGACGAGCTCCCACGGGAGCGAAGTGACTGATGCCCTGCTTCCAGGAAAAGCCTCTAAGCTTCAGTTGACACGAGACCGTACCCGAAACCGACACAGGTGGGCAGGGTGAGAATCCCAAGGCGCTTGAGAGAACTCGGGTGAAGGAACTAGGCAAAATGGTACCGTAACTTCGGGAGAAGGTACGCCCTTGACTGTGATGGGACTTGCTCCCCGAGCAGTTGAGGGTCGCAGAGACCAGGCCGCTGCGACTGTTTATTAAAAACATAGCACTCTGCAAACTCGAAAGAGGACGTATAGGGTGTGACGCCTGCCCGGTGCCGGAAGGTTAATTGATGGGGTTAGCGCAAGCGAAGCTCTTGATCGAAGCCCCGGTAAACGGCGGCCGTAACTATAACGGTCCTAAGGTAGCGAAATTCCTTGTCGGGTAAGTTCCGACCTGCACGAATGGCGTAACGATGGCGGCACTGTCTCCACCCGAGACTCAGTGAAATTGAAATCGCTGTGAAGATGCAGTGTACCCGCGGCTAGACGGAAAGACCCCGTGAACCTTTACTACAGCTTCACACTGAACTTTGAATATGCTTGTGTAGGATAGGTGGGAGGCTTTGAAACCGGGACGCCAGTCCCGGTGGAGCCAACCTTGAAATACCACCCTGGCATGTTTGAAGTTCTAACCCAGGCCCGTGATCCGGGTCGGGGACCGTGTGTGGTGGGTAGTTTGACTGGGGCGGTCTCCTCCCAAAGAGTAACGGAGGAGCGCGAAGGTACCCTCAGCGCGGTCGGAAATCGCGCAACGAGTGCAAAGGCATAAGGGTGCTTGACTGCGAGACAGACACGTCGAGCAGGTGCGAAAGCAGGTCTTAGTGATCCGGTGGTTCTGTATGGAAGGGCCATCGCTCAACGGATAAAAGGTACTCCGGGGATAACAGGCTGATACTGCCCAAGAGTCCATATCGACGGCAGTGTTTGGCACCTCGATGTCGGCTCATCACATCCTGGGGCTGAAGCAGGTCCCAAGGGTATGGCTGTTCGCCATTTAAAGTGGTACGCGAGCTGGGTTTAGAACGTCGTGAGACAGTTCGGTCCCTATCTGCCGTGGGCGTCGGAGATTTGACAGGATCTGTCCTTAGTACGAGAGGACCGGGATGGACGTACCTCTGGTGTTCCGGTTGTCACGCCAGTGGCACTGCCGGGTAGCTATGTACGGAAGGGATAACCGCTGAAAGCATCTAAGCGGGAAACCCACCTGAAGATGAGATCTCCCTGGGACTTCGAGTCCCCTAAAGGGCCGTTGAAGACCACAACGTTGATAGGCTGGATGTGGAAGCGTGGCAACGCGTGAAGCTAACCAGTACTAATTGCCCGTGAGGCTTGACCATATAACACCCAAGTAGTTGGGCTGGTCTCGATCGTTGACACACTGCCTAGAATGCATTCCAGAATTGAAGCATGCGTGCGATATGTATGCTTCAGCCAGTTTGTCTGGCGGCCATAGCGAACAGGAACCACCCGATCCCATCTCGAACTCGGAAGTGAAACTGTTCAGCGCCGATGGTAGTTTGGGGCCTCCCCATGTGAGAGTAGGTCACCGCCAGGCATTTACCCCAACCCGGATGCAGCTGATGCATCCGGGTTTTTTTTCGTCCGCGTACCGCTGTGCGGTTCCAGTTGTGGGTACTGCCGGTGGTGAGCGGCCGCGAAGCGCGTGGCGCGGCGGCAAGAAGCGAGAGGGGGCGGGATCGATCGGCAGAGGTTCGGTCGGGAGCGCCGCGAACGCGGCTCAGCGCAGTTCGCGCCAGTCGATGCCGTGTGCCTGGGTCGCGAGTTCGGTGTCGTCGATGGCACAGCCGAGGCCGGCGGCCAACGCACGCCGAGCGAACTCGGGCCGATTGTTGGTTTCCGACAAATGCATGCCGATTACGTGCTGCAGGCGCTGGCGGTCCATCGCCTGCAGCAGATCCTCGGCGGCGTCGTTGGCGAGATGCCCGTACGGCCCACCCACGCGGCGCTTCAGCGCGGGAGGGTAGGGACCCGCGGCAAGCAGGGCGGGGTCGTGATTGCACTCGATCAGGAGTCCGTCGACGCGGTCGATCTGGTGGCGGACGTGGGGGCTGACGTGGCCGAGGTCGGTCAGCAATGCCAGCCGCGACGCACCGTCGGTGAAAACGAACTGGCAGGGTTCGCGCGCGTCGTGCGGTACGGTAAAGGACTGAATTTCGAGGTCCTTGATCGCGAACCGGTCGCCGGCATGAAATTCCTGGACGCGGGGATAGCCGGAATCGCGCGCCGCCAGGTAGGTGCCCGGTGTCAGGTACGCTGGAAGCCGATGACGGCGACAGAGCGCGGCGCTGGATCCGATGTGGTCGGCGTGTTCATGCGTGATCAGCACCGCGTCGAGGTCTGCCGGCGTGACGCCGAGGCGCGCGAGCCGCAGCGTCGTCTGCTGGATGGAAAAGCCGCAGTCGACGAGGATCCGCGTACGCCCTGCCTGAACCAGCAGCGCGTTGCCGGACGACCCGCTGCCCAGCGAAGCGAAGCGGATCACGCGGGGCGGGGCCGGTGAGGCAATGCGAGTACCGCCATTGCGAGTGGCACCGGCCCGCGCTGGGAGTTCAGCGCAGCTGGGGCTGGATCCGTTCCAGCACGAAGCGCGCGTCCCGGTCGCGAATGCGATCACCCTCGATCGAAAGCGCTTCGATCTGCAGATCGCGGCCGTTCTCGGTCATCCGCACCTGGTAGCGTTCGCCCTGGCGCCGGTCTTCGCCCCGGCCGAACATGCGCCGGAGCAGACCCGGGCGGTCTCGCTGGGCCGCGTCTGCGACATCGGGGCGATAGGTGACCAGGAAGATTCCGTCGCGCCGGCTGTGCTCATCGACCAGGAGCCCACTGCGGTCGAGCGCGAGGCCCAGGCGTCGCCACAGCGCATCGGGCTCTCCGGTGAGTGCGAGTACCGGCCGGCCGTCGCGCTCGATGAGATCGATTTGCCCGGTGCGTTCGAAGTCGGTTTCCTCTACGCGCGTACGGGCGTCGGGAACGTCGCCGGTGGTCAGGAACACGAGCAGCCGGTTCAGCATCTCGGCCTCGAGTTGCGGATCGGGGTCGCTCATCACCCAGCGCATGGCCTGGCCGTCCCGGTCTCCCTCTTCGACGGCTCCCCGGTGTGCAATGAACACCTCGGTGGCGCCGTTGAGGCGGTCGACCCGTAGCCGGTACTGGTCGCGCGTGCCGGCGTCGTACAGGGTGCCCAATGCGCGCGAGATCAGACCCTGGGTGAGGCCCAAGGGAATTCCGGCCCGGTCCTCGGCCCATACGGTTTCCATGATGCCTAAAGCGGGCTCGTCGCGGGCCAGCGCGAGGTTCTGTGTGCGCCAGAAGTCGCGCAGTCGTGGCCAAAGCGCTTCGGGCTCGGCCTGCACAACCAGCCAGCGCAACTGCCCGTCCCGGCGCAACTGCACCTCGGGGCTTTCGGGCAGGATCGGTCGGTCGCGTGTCACGGTCCGGGGTGCAGCCCGGAGGTCGCGATCGATTTCCCGGGCGCTCACGCGTGCGCCGGGTGCCTCAGGAATCCGGTAGGCGCGCTCCATGTCGGGCGCGAGCAGATCGGGCGGAACTTCCAGCGAGTCGATCTGGCGGCTGGCCTCGTAGCGCGGGCCGTCAGCGGTGCCGGGGCCAAGGCCGGCGCATCCGGAGAGCGCGAGGGCCACGGCCGCGGCCAGAAGACGAAGGGGCAGCTTGACGGCGGGTGTCGGGTTCATGTCGTTTACGGATCCAGAGCGATGCCGGCACGGCGCATCGCTTCGAGCACCGGCGCGTGAAAGGGTTCTGACAACGGCGTCAGCGGCAGGCGAATCCCTTCGGGAATCAGTCCCAGGCGGGCTGTGGCCCACTTCACTGGAATCGGGTTGGCTTCCAGGAACAGCGCATGGTGCAGCCCGTCCAGCCGGTCGTTGACTTCACGGGCCCGGCTCGCGTCGCCGGCGAGAGCGAGCGCGCACATCTCGTGCATCAGTGCGGGCGCCACGTTGGCGGTGACCGAAATGACGCCCTGTCCGCCGGCGAGCAGGAAGTCCAGCGCGGTCGCATCGTCGCCGCTGTACAGTTCCAGTCGGCCGCCGACGCGTTCGACCAGTTCGCGCGTCCGCTCCGGGCTCCCCAGCGCCTCCTTCAGGCCGACGATGTTGGGCACGCCGGCGAGCCGTTCGACCGTTTCGGGGAGCAGATCCACCGCAGTGCGTCCGGGAACGTTGTAGAGGATTTGCGGAATCTCGACGGCTTCGGCGACCGCGCGATAATGGCGGTACAGGCCTTCCTGTGTCGGTTTGTTGTAATACGGCGTGACCAGCAGGCAGGCGTCAGCGCCGGCGTCGCGCGCGCACCGGGTCAGCTCGATCGCCTCCCGGGTGGCATTCGCGCCGGTGCCGGCGATGACCGGTAGGCGGCCTTTCACGTGTTCGACCACCCGCGCAATCACCATGCAGTGTTCGTCGAAATCGAGGGTCGCCGATTCGCCCGTGGTGCCGACCGCAACGATGGCATCGGTGCCCGCGTCGATGTGCCAGTCGACGAGTCTCTGCAGCGATTCGTGGTCGATGCTGCCATCGGGTTGCATCGGTGTGACCAATGCGACCATGCTACCTTGAAACATTGCGCCCTCCGGGTACGCCAATGTCGCAGTCTACCGGCGGGGGAACAGGGGGTTCAAGAGACCATCGAATCTGCGTTGCCCGATGGGATGCGGCGTTTGCGCCGGGTTCGCAAGGTGATATGTTGCCTTCCTGTCCCGCTGCTTGTGCTGCTGTCATGTCGGATTCTCAGGGCGCGATTCCCGCCACCCACCTGGTCATGGTCCTGATCGGTGCCGATCGGCCCGGCCTGCTCGAGCAGGTCGCGCGGTTCGTGATGGATGCGGGCTGCAACCTCGAAGACAGCAGGATGTCGGTGCTGGCTGGCGTCTGCTGCATCAGCATGGCCGTCAGCGGCAACTGGAAAACCCTCGGAAAGCTCGAGAGTCGGTTGCCGAGACTGGAGGCGGAAACCGGGTTCAGTCTGATCGCGCGGCGCGTGCAGCCGGGGGAGGCGCCGCAGCAGGCGATGCCGTATACGGTCGATGTCGTCGCGCTCGACGAGGTCGGGATCGTGCATGCGCTCGCCGAGTTTTTCACCAGCCGCGGCGTGAACATCCGGGACATGCATACCCGCGCGTTTCGCGCGCAGCAGACCGGTACCCGCATGTTCTCCGCGAATCTGGTCGTCGATATCCCGGCCGAGCAGCATCTCGCCAGCCTGCGCGGGGATTTTCTCGATTTTTGCGACGACTTGAACCTCGATGGCGTGCTGGACCCGATCAAGGGCTGAAGGTAGGTCCAGCGCGGACCATCGTTTCTGCCTCCGTATTCCAAGGGAATCGACATGAACATTGCCATCGATCAGACCGTTCCGACCGACCTGCGGCTGCCGGCGACTGACGAGCAGTCGCTCGCGCTCGGCGATTTCGCCGGCCGGCGCATCGTGCTGTATTTCTACCCGAAGGACAGTACACCGGGCTGCACCAGCGAAAGCCGCGACTTTGCCGCGCACCAGGCCGATTTCGATGCCGCCAACGCGGTGATCCTCGGGGTCTCCCGTGACAGCGTGAAGAGCCACGAGCGCTTCCGGAGCCGCGAAGGCCTGACCTTCGACCTGCTGAGCGATGCCGACGAAGCCCTTTGCGAGGCCTTCGGTGTCATCAAGATGAAAAACATGTACGGCAAACAAGTACGCGGGATCGAACGCTCGACGTTTCTGATCGACGAAAACGGCGTACTGCGCAGGGAATGGCGCAAGGTCAAGGTCCCGGGGCACGTTGCCGAAGTGCTGGACGCGGTGCGCGAACTCTAGCCCATGTTTGTCAGGCGGTATAAAGCTCTCCACAAGATCAATTATTTGAAGTAGGCGTAGGGCGGGAGAGGCCGAAGGCCGTCATCCGCCATCCGGCGCCGGGATTGCCGCAGGCGCCGGGGATGCGCGAACGCCGAGCGGCGGATGGCGCTGCGCTTTTCCGCCCTACGGGTCGCCCGGGACACGAGACAGGCCGTGACTTTCACGCTAACTGTGCCCGAACCCTAGACGAAAGTGCCAATCCGCCCGGAGGGTCCATGGCCAAGAAGGAGATGCGCAGCAACCGCCTGTTCGTGCTCGACACCAATGTGCTGATGCATGACCCGACCGCGCTGTTCCGGTTTCAGGAGCACGACATCTTTTTGCCGATGGTAGTGCTGGAGGAGCTCGACTGCAGCAAGAAGGGCGTTTCCGAAGTCGCCCGGAACGTGCGCCAGGTCAGCCGATTCATCGACGAGTTGACCCAGGACGCCACCCACGAGCAGATCCGGCAAGGGCTTCCGTTGCATGCGCGGTCGCTGGCGGATGCCAGCTTCCATGCCAGCGGGCGCCTGTTCTTCCAAACCCGCGCGATGGCCGCGCAGATCCCCGAGACGCTGCCCGGATCGACCCCCGACAACACCATCCTGGCCACTGCACTCGCGCTGCAGAACGACCTCCCGGATGTCGACCTGACGCTGGTTTCGAAGGACATCAACCTGCGCATCAAGGCCGCGGTGCTCGGGCTGCATGCGGAAGACTATTTCAGCGATCAGGTGCTCGATGACGTCAGCCTGCTGTATTCGGGAATGGCGGAGCTGCCGGAGGATTTCTGGGACTCGCACGGTCGGGAAATGGATTCGTGGCAGGAAAGCGGGCGCACCTATTACCGGGTCAGCGGCCCGCTGGTCATGCAATGGCACCCGAACCAGTTCATCTACCGGGACGGTGATCCCCCGATCCAGGCGATCGTCCTGGAACTCGACCATCAGGCCGAGAACGCGGTGATCGAACTCGTCGACGACTACCTGCATCCACGGCACACCGTCTGGGGGATCAATGCGCGCAACCGCGAGCAGAACTTCGCGCTGAACCTGCTGATGGATCCGGAGGTGGACTTCGTGTCGCTGGTGGGCGCAGCGGGCACCGGCAAGACGCTGCTGACGCTGGCGGCCGGTCTGGCGCAGACGCTCGAGGACAATGTCTACAAGGAGATCATCATGACCCGGGTCACGATCCCGGTGGGTGAGGACATCGGCTTCCTGCCGGGTACCGAGGAGGAGAAGATGACGCCGTGGATGGGGGCGCTGATCGACAACCTGGAGGTGCTGACCCGGACCGAAGGCGGAGGCGACTGGGGCCGCGCCGCGACCAACGACGTGATCCAGAACCGGATCAAGCTGCGGTCGCTGAACTTCATGCGCGGCCGCACCTTCCTGAACCGCTACATCATTCTCGACGAGGCGCAGAACCTGACCAGCAAACAGATGAAGACGCTGATCACGCGCGCGGGGCCGGGTTCAAAGGTCGTTGCGCTGGGCAACATCGCGCAGATCGACACGCCGTACCTGACCGAGACCACCTCGGGGCTCACCTATGTGGTCGACCGCTTTCGCCACTGGACGCACAGCGGTCACGTCACGCTGACGCGCGGAGAACGGTCGCGGCTCGCCGACTACGCGTCGCGTTCGCTCTGAGGGGGCTGCCGGCCGGCCGCCTTCCGCGGCGGCGGGGGTTCGCCCCGGCCGTCGCCGTGAATGGCGCGGAGGATGCCCGGGGCATCGAGCCCGTAATCCGACAACAGGCGCTCCCGCGGCCCGTGTGCGGTGAAATGGTCCGGCAGGCCCAGCGTCAGGCAGGGGGTCGCCAGATCCAGCGCGGTCAGCGCCTCGAGCACCGCGCTTCCCGCCCCGCCGGCCAGCGCATGGTCCTCGAGCGTCACGAAGCGTTCATGGTCGCGCGCCAGCCGCTCGAGGAGATCCGTGTCCAGTGGTTTGATGAAGCGCATGTTGACCACCGTCGCATCGATCGCCTCGGCGGCTTCCAGCGCCGCTTCCAGCAATGGGCCAAAGCTCAGCAGCGCGATTCGGTGTCCGTTGCGCACGATCGCCGCCTTGCCGACCGGGATCGGATCGAGATCGGTGCCGGGTGCCGTCCCGGGGCCGCGCCCGCGCGGGTAGCGGACTGCCGCTGGCCCGGTGCAGGCGAATCCGGTGCTGAGCATGCGCCGGCACTCGGCCTCGTCGGCTGGCGCCATCAGCACCAGGTTCGGGACGGTGCGCAACAGACTGATGTCGAACACGCCGGCGTGGGTGGGGCCGTCCGGCCCGACGATCCCGGCCCGATCGATCGCGAACAGCACCGGCAGGTTCTGCAGCGCGACGTCGTGGATCACCTGGTCCAGCGCGCGCTGCAGGAAGGTCGAGTAGATCGCGACGACCGGGTGCAGTCCTTCGCAGGCCATGCCGGCCGCCAGCGTGACCGCGTGCTGTTCGGCGATGCCGACGTCGAAGTAGCGGTCGGGGAATTCCTCGGAGAAGCGCACCAGGCCCGATCCCTCGCGCATCGCCGGGGTGATCCCGACCAGCCGTGCGTCGATTCGGGCCTGGTCGCAAAGCCAGTTGCCGAATACCTCGGTATAGGTCGGTGCCTTTGCCTGCGCCGCGGCGGCGAGGCCGGCGTCCGGGCTGAATTGCCCGACCCCGTGGTAGCGGCAGGGGTCGTCTTCGGCGGGCGCGTATCCGTGGCCCTTGCGCGTGACGATGTGCAGCAGCCGCGGTCCGCGCAAATCGCGCAGGTTGGACAGCATCGCGACCAGCCCGTCGACGTCGTGTCCGTCCACCGGTCCGAAATAGCGGAAGCCCAGTTCCTCGAACAGCGTGCCGGGCATGATCATGCCCTTCACGTGCTCCTCGGCGCGCTGCGCGAGGGCCCGGACCGGCGGCATGTATTCGAGCACCTTCTTCGAACCTTCCCGCACGCTGCAGTACAGCCGACCTGAAAGCAGGCGGGCGAGATACTGGCTCATCGCGCCGACATTGGGCGAGATCGACATCTCGTTGTCGTTCAGGATCACCAGCAGGTCGCAATCGAGCTCGCCGACGTGGTTCAGCGCCTCGTAGGCCATGCCGGCGGTCATCGCGCCGTCACCGATCACCGCGACATGGCGGTGCCTGGCTCCGGTCCGTGCCGCCGCCAGCGCCATCCCGGCGGCCGCGCTGATCGAGGTGCTCGAGTGGCCGGTGCCGAAGGCGTCGTACTCGCTCTCGTCCCGTTTCGGGAAGCCGGCGAGGCCGCCGTACTGGCGCAGCGTCGCCATCGCGTCGCGGCGCCCGGTGAGGATCTTGTGCGCATAGGCCTGGTGCCCGACGTCCCAGACGATGCGGTCGCGTGGCGTGTCGAACACGTAGTGCAACGCGATCGCGAGTTCGACGGTTCCCAGGTTGGCTGCCAGGTGCCCGCCCGTACGCGCCACCGTGTCGATCAGGAATCGGCGCAGTTCCGACGCGATGCGTTCCAGGTCGGAGACGCTGCGCGTACGCAGATCCGCCGGCCAGTCGATCGAATCGAGCCGTGGGGTGTCGCTCATGCTCGGCCCGGCGGCCGCGCCGCCGCGGGCGGCTGCCACGCTTGGGGCCGCCTTCGGGGGGTGCTGCCTGCGTGGTCGTTGCACTCGATCATCGGTCGGCCCGGATTCAATGCCTGCGCTCCACGATGTACCGGGCGAGGAAGCGAAGCAAGTCGGCCTCCGTGCCAAAGGGTTGCAGATTTTCCAGCGCCTCGTCGACCAGTTCGGCGGCCCGCTGCCGCGACGCCTCCAGGCCCAGCAGTGCGGGAAAGGTCGCCTTCTCGAGCAGACTGTCGGCGCCGCAGGCCTTGCCCAAGAGCTCCGGATCCCCTTCGACATCGAGCACGTCGTCGCGGATCTGGAACGCGAGGCCGATACAGTCGGCATAGGTGCCGAGCCGGGCCCGCGTCTCGGCGTCTGCATGGCCCGCCTGAGCCGGCAGCAGCACCGAGGCGCGGATCAGTGCGCCGGTCTTCAGCCGATGCATGGTTTCGAGGTCGGTGACGTTCAGCGATTGTCCCTCGGATGCGAGATCGATCGCCTGACCGCCGGCCATGCCGTGAATGCCTGCGGCATGGGCCAACTCCTTCGCCAGCCCGAGTCGGGTATCGGCGTGCACGCCCGCCGTGGCATCGAGCAGTGTCGCGAACGCGAGCGCCTGCAGCGCGTCGCCGGCCAGGATCGCGCTGGCCTCGCCATAGACTTTGTGGCAGGTCGGCTTGCCACGGCGCAGATCGTCGTCATCCATGGCCGGCAGGTCGTCGTGGATCAGGGAGTACACGTGGATCATCTCGACCGCTGCCGCGATCGCATCCAGCGCCGCGTCGGGTGCCCCCACCGCCTGGCCCGTCGCGTAGACCAGCAGGGGGCGCAGCCGTTTGCCACCGCCCAGCGTCGAATAGCGCATCGCAGCGATCAACTCGGGAACCGGCGCGTCTTCGGGATCCAGGGTCCGGTCCAGGAACGCCTCGATGCGCTTCTGGTACGCTTCGATCCGATGGTTCACGCGCAGCGCCGATCAGAACGGGACATCGTCCGGGTCGGCAATATCCGGAACTTTTGTGGAGTCATTGGGGTCCGAGGCTGTGTCAGTGGGGGTAGCGGGGCGGTCGACCGAGCGCTCGATGCGTTGCTGGGCATCGTCGAGCGCCGTCTGGCAGGCCCGCACCAGCTCCATGCCGCGTTGGTATTCGCGCAGGGCATCTTCCAGCGGCATGTCGCCCGTCTCCATGCGGGCGACGAGCTGCTCGAGGGCCTCCATGGCCGCTTCGAAGCTGGCCGGGGTTTCGGGAGGGGGGATTTCTGGCATGATCCGGGTCGGCATGGGCGCTGGAAAAAGGTACCGAATCCGAAGCCCCCTGGGAAGCCGAATGCACCGAAGCGGAGGTTGACAACCGTTTAGACCGGGTCTAAAGTCTCGCCACGGTTTAGACGCAGTCTAAATTCCGTGCCTGCCATTGGCGGGCAGCGCATACCCACTCAGTCCAACAGAGGAGATCGACGATGGACCTGAAAGGCAGCAAGACCGAGAACAACCTGCAGGAAGCCTTTTCCGGCGAATCCCAGGCCAACCGCCGCTACCTGTACTTCGCATCCAAGGCGGACGTCGAAGGCTACAACGATGTCGCCACCGTGTTCCGTTCCACCGCCGAGGGCGAGACCGGCCACGCGCATGGCCACCTCGAGTATCTCGAAACCTGCGGTGATCCGGCCACCGGCCTGCCGTTCGGCGGCACCGAGGCCAACCTGAAGACGGCCATCGCCGGCGAAACCCACGAGTACACCGACATGTACCCGGGCATGGCGAAGACCGCGCGCGACGAGGGCTTCGACGAGATCGCCGACTGGTTCGAAACTCTGGCCAAGGCAGAGCGTTCGCACGCCAACCGCTTCCAGAAGGCGCTGGACACCCTGAACGCCTGATCGGCTTCGGGAGAGAGCATCGGGCGGGGCCGGCGATCCGGCCCCGTTCCCTGTCAGTGAAGACTCCAGGCCTGGGAGAAACGCATGTCCGCGCCGACGCAGAATAAACGTGAAGGCAGTCTCGAAGCCCCGACCCGCCATCCGCTGGATTGGCGCAACCCCGATTTCTACGACGAAGGCTCGCTCTTCACCGAGCTGGAGCGTGTCTTCGACATCTGCCATGGCTGCCGCCGCTGCGTGAGCCTGTGCAACTCGTTCCCCACCCTGTTCGATCTGGTCGACGAATCCGACACCATGGAAGTGGACGGGGTGAAGAAGGACGACTACTGGAAGGTCGTCGACCACTGCTACCTGTGCGACCTGTGCTATCTGACCAAGTGTCCGTACGTACCGCCGCACGAGTGGAACGTCGACTTCCCACATCTGATGCTGCGCGGCAAGGCGGTGCGCTTCAAGAAGGAAGGCGCGAAAACCGCGCACAAGCTGATGTCCAGCACTGACCTGATCGGCACGCTGGCCGGCATCCCGGTGGTGGCGCAGACGGTGAACGCGGTGAACCGCAACGGGGCGGCGCGCAAGCTGCTGGACAAGACGCTGGGCGTGCACCCCGACGCGAGTCTGCCGAAATACCACAGCCGCAAGGGCCGCAAGCGCGCTGCGCAGGCAGCGGCGTCAGTGCCCGCGCCGGAGGCGGTGAACGGCACCACTGGCCGCGTGGCGTTGTTCGCGACCTGCTATGGCAATTACAACGAGCCCCACATCGTCGAGGACCTGGTCAAGGTCTTCAATCACAACGGCATCGAGGTCACGCTGCTCGACAAGGAGCAGTGCTGCGGGATGCCCAAGCTGGAACTCGGCGATCTCGAGGCGGTGGCGGCCGCGAAGGACTTCAACGTTCCCGCGATGAAGCGCATGATCGACCAGGGCTACGACATCGTCGGGCCGGTGCCATCCTGCGTGCTGATGTTCAAGCAGGAACTGCCGTTGATGTTCCCGGACGATGCCGACGTGCAGTCGGTGAAGGAGCGGATCTTCGACCCGTTCGAGTACCTGATGGCCCGTCATGCCGGCGGCCGGCTGAACACCGATTTCCCGCAGCGCTTGGGCAAGGTCGCCTATCACGCCGCCTGTCATCTGCGGGTGCAGAACATGGGCCTGAAGACACGCGACCTGCTGAAGCTCGTGCCCGACACCGAGATCGACGTGATCGAGCGCTGCTCCGGGCACGACGGCACCTACGGCGTCAAGACCGAGTTCTTCGAGACCGCGACCAAGATCTGCCGGCCGGTGGTCGGTCGGGTCCAGAAGGCCGAGGCGGACCACTTTTCCAGCGACTGCCCGATGGCCGGGCACATGATCGAGAATGGTCTGAAAGACGGGCGCGAACCCGAGCACCCGCTGACCCTGCTGCGCAAGGCGTACGGGCTTTAACCGAATCCGACCGAGGAGACCAGAAAATGTCGAGTGATGGTTACCACGAACCCGTAGGGGAGCTGAGCGACGAGAGCCGGGAAATGCACCGGGCGATCGTGTCGCTGATGGAAGAGCTCGAGGCCGTGGACTGGTACCAGCAGCGCGTCGACGCCTGCAAGGATCCGGAATTGCGCGCGATCCTCGCACACAACCGTGACGAGGAAATCGAACACGCGGCGATGGTGCTCGAGTGGATCCGTCGCAGGAACCCGGTGTTCGACAAGGAACTGCGCGACAACCTGTTCTCCGACAAGGATTACACCGACATCGGTCACCACGATCACGACCATTGACGCGCGGGGCGGGGTGCCGGAGTCGGTCGCAGCAATCGGGATCGGCCCGGGGACTGCCCGGCCCTGCCAGCCGACTCGTTCCGGAAGCGAGGGCCTGCGCCGCTATTGTGGGTGGGCGCGGATCTTCCGGATCGGACCCAGACTCTGGAGGTAGCTGTGAGCAAGCTGAGCCGAGACGACCTGTACTCGCTGGAGAAGTATTCGGAACTGCGTCCCGCGTTCCGGGCCGAGTTGATGCAGCACAAGAAGAACCGCGTGCTGCAGGTCGGCCCCAACGTGACGCTGCATTTCGAGGATCGCAAGACGATGCTGTACCAGATCCAGGAAATGCTGCGCGCGGAGAAGATCTTCGACGCCGCCGGCATCCAGGACGAACTCGACGCGTACAACCCGCTGATCCCGGACGGGACCAACTGGAAGGCGACGATGATGGTCGAGTTCCCCGACATCGACGAGCGCAAGGTGGCGCTGGGTCGGCTGATCGGGATCGAGGACAAGACCTACGTGCAGGTCGAGGGCTTCGACAAGGTCTACCCGATCGCCGACGAGGATCTCGAGCGTGACACCGAGGACAAGACCTCGTCGGTGCATTTCCTGCGTTTCGAGCTGACCGCCGAGATGATCGCCGCGGTGAAGAAGGGCGCCGGCATCGCGGTCGGCGTCGAACACGAGCACTATGCCCACCGGGTCGATGCCGTGGCGCCGGCGATGCGGGATTCCCTGGCCGAAGACCTCGCGGCCGCGAACTGACGCAATGCCGGCGTCCGCGCGTACGGGCGCCGCCGTAGGCACGCCACTGGGCCACGCCTGGCGCCGAACCCTGGCGCTGGCGGGGAGTCCGACGCGCCCCGGGGTTTCCCTGACGTCAGATCAGATCCAGCGCGTCCGACAGGTGTTCGACCGGTGCGATCTCGATGCCGGGCAGGCGCCGGCGGATGCGGTTGCCGGCGGGAATGATCGCGCGCGTCATGCCGTGCTTGGCGGCCTCGGCCAGACGTTCCTCGCCGTTCGGCACCGGGCGCACTTCGCCCGATAGTCCGATCTCCCCGAAGCAGGCCAGATCCATGCCCAGCGGGCGGTCGCGCAGCGACGAAAGCGCCGCGACCAGCATCGGCAGATCGGCGGCGGTCTCGGACACCCGCACTCCGCCGACCACGTTCACGAACACGTCCTGGTCGAACAAGGTGATGCCGCCGTGCCGTCCCAGCACCGCGAGCAGCATGATCAGCCGGTTCTGCTCCAGGCCGAGCGTGACCCGCCGCGGCTGCGGGGCGTGGGTCTCGGCGACCAGGGCCTGCACCTCGACCAGCAGCGGGCGGGTGCCTTCGCGGGTCACCATCACTACGCTTCCGGGCACCGCCCGGCTGTGTCGGGACAGGAAGATCGCCGACGGGTTCGCGACCGGCTTCAGTCCGTCCTCCTGCATCGCGAACACGCCGAGTTCGTTGACCGCGCCGAAGCGGTTTTTGACCGCCCGCAGCATGCGGTAGCGCCCACCGGGGTCGCCTTCGAAATACAGCACCGTGTCGACCATGTGCTCGAGCACCCGCGGACCCGCGATCTGCCCGTCCTTGGTCACGTGGCCGACCAGGATCACGGTCACGCCGCGCTGCTTTGCCAGCCGCACCAGCGCCGCGGCGCTCTCGCGTACCTGCGACACCGATCCCGGCGCCGATTGCAGCGCCGCGGTGTACAGCGTCTGGATGGAATCGATCACCAATACCCGCGGCCGCTCGCGGTCGCTGGTCGCGATCACGTTCTCCACCTGGGTCTCGGTCAACAGGCGCAGGCCGGCGACGTCGAGGCTCAGGCGGCGCGCGCGCAGGCTGACCTGCTGCGCCGATTCCTCGCCGGTCACATACAGGCTCTGCTCCGGCGGCAGCAGCGCCAGCACCTGCAGCAGCAGCGTCGACTTGCCGATGCCGGGGTCGCCACCGATCAGCACCACCGAGCCGGGGACCAGTCCGCCGCCCAGGCTGCGGTCGAGCTCGGACAGGCCGGTGGCGATGCGCGGCAGTTCGCGTGTTTCGACTTCTCCGAGGCGCGTGATCCGGCCCGCCTCGCCGGCATAGCCTCCGCCGCGCGGGCCCTGTACGGCGGCGTTTGCGGCCAGTTCTTCCAGGCTGTTCCAGGCGCCGCAGTCCCCGCACTGCCCGGACCACTTCGGGCTGGTGCCCCCGCATTCCCGGCAGACGTACTGCAGCTTCGGCTTCGCCATCAGGATGCCTCCGGCGGACTCGGCGGGGCTGCCGGCGGGATGCGCACCGTGCGCACGGTGTTGTTCTTGATCTGCACGATGTCCATCACCACGCCCGCGATGCGTACGCTCGCCGGCGCCTCGGGGATCTCCTCCAGGTGTTCGACGATCAGGCCGCTGAGGGTTTTCGGGCCGTCGACCGGCAGGTTCAGGTCGAGGGCGCGATTGAGCTCGCGCAGGTGGATGCCGCCGTCGACCACCACGCTGCCGTCGGGCTGGCGCAGTACGTCGTCGCTCATGGTCGGCGAATCGGTGGTGAACTCGCCGACGATTTCCTCGAGAAGATCCTCGAGCGTCACCAAGCCCTCGATGTCGCCGTACTCGTCCACCACCAGGCCGATGCGCCGCTTTTCCTTCTGGAAGTTGATCAGCTGGCGGTTCAGCGCCGTTCCCTCGGGTATGAAATAGGGTGGAGTGATCACCGCCCGAAGCTCCTCGGCACCAAAGGATTCGCGGTAGGCCAGCGGCAGCACGTCGCGCATGTGCACGAAGCCGAGTACGCGGTCGAGCTCGCCCTCGATCACCGGCACGCGCGTGAAGCTGCCGCTCAGGATCTGGTCGAGCACGTCGTTCCAGTCTTCTTCGAGATCGAGCGCGACGATTTCGTTGCGCGGGATCATGATGTCCTCGACCGTGGTGCGCTCGAGATCGAGCAGGTTGATCAGCATGCGCTGGTGCTTCGCCGGGATCAGCGATCCGGCCTCGACCACGACCGAACGCAGCTCGTCGGCGGACAGGGCCGCGCGCTGGCGGGCATCCATCCGGATCCCGAAAACGCGCAGGAAGCCGTTTGCCAGGAAGTTGATCACGAATACCACGGGCGCGAGCGGGCGGATCAGCGCGCTGTAGACCCAGGCGGCCGGATAGGCGATGCGTTCGCTGTGCAGCGCTGCGACCGTTTTCGGCGCGGTTTCCGCAAAGATCAGCAGCGCCAGCGTGAGCAGGCCGGTGGCGATCGCGACCCCGGTATCGCCGAACAGGCGCCAGCCGATGAAGGTCGCGATCTGCGTGATCAGGATATTGACGAAATTGTTGCCGAGCAGGATCAGGCCGATCAGGCGATCCGGGCGCTCGAGCAGGCGTGCCGCCAGCGACGCGCCGCGATGGCCCAGCTGGGCCTTGTGCCGCATCCGATAGCGGTTCAGCGCCATCAGCGCGGTCTCGGAGCCCGAGAAGAACGCCGACAGCAGGAACAGCAGGAACAGGGCGCCGAACAGGGCGGTCAGGGGAATGTCGTACAAGCGGCAGAGCCTCGCTGTGGACCGTGTCGAATCGCGATTCTGGCAGGATCCGCGGCGGGTCCGATACCTACTTGCGGCTGCCGCCCGCCGTGCCCGTCAGGCCCCTTCGGTGGCCCGCCCGTGCGGGAGCGCCTGCGTCAGGGCGCCCCCGGCACCTTTCCCGGCGGGATCACACCCGCTGCAGGATGACTTCGAGCACCAGCTTCGATCCGAAATAGGCAAGTACCAGGCTCACGAACCCGCCGGTGGTCCACGCCAGTGCGCGCGAGCCGCGCCAGCCGAAGCGCCAGCGGCCGAACAGCAGCACCGAGAACATGATCCACGCCAGGATCGACAGCACGCTCTTGTGCACGAGATGCTGGGCGAACAGGTCTTCCAGGAAGATCAGACCGCTGGCGAGGCTCAGGCTCAGAAACACCCAGCCGACGAAGATCATCCGGAACAGCCAGAGTTCCATCGAGTACAGCGGCGGCAGGTAGCGCACGAACCCGCCGGTGTGATGCTCGTGCAGCGCGTGGTGCTGTGCCGTCATCACTGCCGCCTGTACCGTGGACAGCGCCAGAAAGGCCCAGCCGAGGGCGGCGAGCATGATGTGGATCTCGACGAACGGCGTGGCTGCAACGCGCGTGCCGCCGCTGCAGGTCAGCGCGCCCAATAGCGCCAGGGCCGTCAGCGGCAGCACGATCACGCCCATGATCGCGAGTGGATGGCGCAGCGATGCCACCCACAGCAGCGCGGCGACCAGCCACAACGACGCCGACAGCGCATTGCCCAGGCAAAGGTTCAGCCCGGCGTCGGTCCAGATGAGTTGTGATAACGCCCCGAGGTGCACCAGCAGCGCCACGGCCCAGATTCCGAGCGCGAGGCGCGGGCGGGCCGGCGCCGGCGGCTCGTGCCTGGCGGCGGCCACCAGGGATCCGGTCGTGATCAGGTAAACAAGAATGGCCAGCAGGCCGATCGCTACGCTCATGGTGGTCGATTATCCATGCTTCCGGCGGACAATGCATCGCATCCACGGGGTTGCCGGGGTAGCGTACGGTGACCGCGTTATCGTCCGGCACGGCCGCTGGCCCGGATGCCGCGTCCCCGTGCCGTCCCGTATACTTGGGCCCGTTGCGCCACGGGCGCGGTCGCAGCGGCGGACAGATTGCTGCCGCGCGGCCCTATCGACAGCATTCAGGAGTCACCATGTTCGACGGACTTTCCACCCGCCTCCAGGCAACGGTCAAGCGGCTCAAGGGCCAGGCGCGGCTCACCGAAGACAATATTCAGGAGGCCTTGCGCGAAGTGCGCATGGCGCTGCTGGAGGCCGACGTGGCACTGCCGGTGGTGCGCGAGTTCATCGCCGACACGCGCGAGAAGGCGCTGGGGCGCGAGGTCATCGGCAGCCTGACGCCGGGGCAGGCGTTCATCAAGGTCGTGCACGACGAACTCGTGCGAGTGATGGGCGGGGAAGGCGCAGACCTGAACCTGGCGAGCCAGCCGCCGGCGATCGTGCTGGTCGCCGGCCTGCAGGGCGCCGGCAAGACCACCAGCATCGGCAAGCTGGCGCGGCTGCTGCGCGAGCGTCAGAAGAAGAAAGTGGCGGTGGTCAGCTGCGACGTGTATCGCCCGGCCGCGATCCGGCAGCTCGAGACGCTGGCCGGACAGGTGGACGCCAGTTTCTATCCCAGCGACACCGGGCAGCGCCCGGAAATGATCGCCCGGGCTGCGGTGGAACGTGCGCGGCGGGAGATGCAGGACGTGCTGCTGGTCGACACTGCAGGCCGGCTGCATGTCGACGACGCGATGATGGCCGAGATCAAGGCGCTGCACGCGGCGATCGACCCGATCGAGACGCTTTTCGTGGTCGATGCGATGACCGGCCAGGATGCCGCGAATACTGCACGCGCCTTCGGCGAAGCGCTGCCGCTGACCGGCGTGGTGCTGACCAAGGCCGACGGCGATGCCCGCGGCGGGGCTGCGTTGTCGGTGCGCAAGGTCACCGGCGTGCCGATCAAGTTCCTGGGCATGGGCGAGCGTTCCGAGGCGCTGGAACCGTTTCATCCCGATCGCGTCGCGTCCCGCATCCTGGGGATGGGCGATGTGCTGACGCTGGTCGAGGAAGCCACTCGCCAGGTCGACCACGACAAGGCCGAAAAGCTCGCTCGCAAGCTGAAGAAAGGGCGCGGGTTCAATTTGAACGACCTGCGCGACCAGTTGGCGCAGATGCAGAAGATGGGCGGCATCGGCAGCTTGCTCGAGAAACTCCCGGGTGCCGGACAATTGCCGGAAACGGTCAAGGCCCAGGCCAACGACCGCGAAATCCGCCGGATGATGGCCGTGATCAGCTCGATGACCGAACAGGAGCGGCGCCACCCGGAGGTCATCAAGGGGTCGCGCAAGCGCCGCATCGCCGCCGGTTCCGGCTGCCAGATCCAGGACGTCAACCGCCTGCTGAAACAGCACACGCAGATGAGCAAGGCGATGAAGAAGTTCTCGAAGGGCGGGGCGGCCAAGATGATGCGCTCGCTCGGCGGCCGCATGGGCGGGCTGGGCGGCGGAGGCCTGCCGTTTCGCTGAAGGCGCGGTCCCCGCGGGCGCTGTCGCAGTGGCTTGTTTCGTGAGCGGCATCCGTTATAATTCCCCGTTCCCTCGAGAAACCCGGATTCACTGAGGTCCAGAATACGCATGGTTACCATTCGTCTGTCCCGTCGCGGCGCCAAGCGCGCGCCGTTCTACCAGATCGTCGTCACCGACTCGCGCGCCCGCCGCGACAGCGGGTACATCGAGCGCATCGGCTTTTTCAACCCCGTGGCCCGGGGGCAGGAGACGCCGTTGAAGATCGATCTGGAGCGTGTCGATCACTGGCTGGCCCGGGGCGCGGCCACGTCGGATCGCGTGGCTCAGCTGGTCAAGCAGCATCGCAAGCAGGTGGCTGCCGCCGCCTGAAGCGGTCACGGGCGCCTGCAGCGGTGAGCGCCGAACCGGAGCGCCTGATCGTCGGACGCGTGTCCGGTGTGTACGGAGTCAAGGGCTTCGTGCGGATCTTTTCCGAGACCGAGCCGCGCGCGGCCATTGCCGGTTTTTCGCAGTTGTGGCTGCAGCGCGGGGATGACTGGGAATTGCTGGAGGTCGAGTCGGGGCGCGCGCACGGGCGTGGCGTGGTGCTGAAGTTCCGGGAGACCGTGGATCGCGACGCGGCCTGCGCGCTGGTGGGCTCGACGCTCGCGGTCGAGCGTGAATGGCTTCCGCCGCTCGAGGAAGGCGCCTATTACTGGGCCGACCTGCAGGGCCTGCGGGTGGAAACGAAAGACGGCGTCGATCTCGGGCGTATAACGGGTTTCATCGAGACCGGTGCGAACGACGTGATGGTGGTGCGAAACGATCGGGAACGCCTGGTGCCCTGGGTACGCGGGCGCTACGTGCTGGACGTCGATCTGGCGGCCGGCCTGGTTCGGGTCGACTGGGACCCCGAGTTCTGAGCGGCGCGATGCGTTTCGACGTGATCACGCTGTTTCCCGAGCTGGTTCGGCCGGTGGCGGAATGCGGGGTAACCGGGCGCGCGGCCGAGCAGGGGTTGTTCGAGTTGCACACCTGGAATCCTCGGCGCTGGGGGACGGGGGTCCACCAGGCGGTCGACGATCGCCCCTACGGCGGCGGCCCGGGGATGGTCATGCAGTATGCACCGCTGGCGGCAGCGCTGGCGGCAGTGGGCGAGGCCGACCCGAGACCGGCGCGCGTGATCGCGCTGACCCCGCAGGGGCGGCCGCTGGAGCAGGCGATGCTGCGGCAGCTGGTGCAGCAACAGCCCCGGGTGGCGCTGCTGTGCGGGCGCTACGAGGGAATCGACGAGCGCCTGCTGGAGGCCGCGGTCGACGAGGAGTGGTCGCTCGGCGACTACGTGCTCTCGGGCGGGGAGCTCGCGGCGATGGCGGTGATCGACGCCTGCGTGCGCTTGTTGCCCGGGGCGCTGGGTCACGCCGATTCGGCGGCCCAGGACTCCTTCAGCGAGGGGTTGCTGGACTGCCCGCATTACACGCGCCCGGAGTGGATCGACGGGCGTGCAGTGCCGGCCGAGCTGCTGACCGGGCACCACGCCCGGATCGAGCGCTGGCGCCGGCGCGAGGCGCTGGGGCGTACCTGGGAGCGCAGGCCCGACCTGCTGGCCCGATGGATTCCGGGGGTCGAGGATGCGGCCCTGCTGGACGAATACCGCGGTCTCCGGAAGCGTTCCGGCGGGCGCAGAGATACCGATGATTGAGGTCCGACGATGAAGAACATGATTCAGCAACTCGAAGCCGAGCAGATGAAGACCGAGGTTCCGGACTTCGGCCCCGGCGACACCGTGGTGGTGCAGGTCAAGGTCCGGGAAGGGGATCGCGAGCGACTCCAGGCCTTCGAGGGCGTGGTCATCGCGAAGCGCAACCGTGGTCTGAATTCCGCGTTCACCGTGCGCAAGATGTCCTATGGCACCGGCGTGGAGCGCGCGTTCCAGACCCACAGCCCGCTGGTCGCCGAAATCAAGGTGAAGCGGCGCGGCAAAGTGCGGCGCGCCAAGCTGTACTACCTGCGCGATCGGACCGGCAAGGCCGCGCGCATCAAGGAAGACATCAAGGCGGCACGCTGAGTCCCGCCGCCGGTGGCTGCGGCGCGTTCATCCGTGTCGGGTGACGTCGATCTCCGACGCTGTTTCCTGCCGCGCGCGGCGCTGGAGTTCGTGTTCGCGTCGTCGGCAACCCACGGCCTGCTGGCCGCGGACTGGGTCGAGCGGACCTCCGACCCGGGCGCGTCGGATGCCGCGCGTCTCCCTCCGGGGTTCCGCGGCACACTCGAGCGGGCGCGCCGCTGGCCGGTGCCTGCGGCGCCGGTCTTGCCGCCGTTCGATCCCGCCGATTATCTGCGCGACCCCGCCCACTGGCGGGCTCCGGCCGATCTTCCGCCCGGCACCCCGCACGCCCGGAAAGTCTGGCAGGCGCTGTGTAGGATCCCGGTAGGCGAGGTTCGCAGCTACGGGCAGATCGCCCGCGAGATCAGCTCGTCCCCGCGGGCGGTCGGCCAGGCTTGCCGCAGCAATCCGTGGCCGGTGTTCATCCCCTGCCATCGCGTGATTCCAGCCACCGGATGGCGCAGTGGGGCCGGTGCCTACGCAGGCCAGCGCGAGGGAGCCCTCGCCGACATCAAGGGCTGGCTGTTGAAGCACGAGAACGCGGATCTCGGATCCCCCGTTTCCCGCCGCTGACCCGCGCCCCGCGGGCGGCCCGCTTCGTTCCTGATCTACCTGTCCGGCTGCGTCCGGAGTCATCCCTCAAGGCGGTGTGTTCCGGCGTTGCCTGCAGAAGCGCGCGCAGGCCATGCCGGCCCTTCCCTTTTCGGGGTTCGCCATCTGGGGCGTGCCCGTCTGCCATGCCGCAGGAAATTTGCGGGAATAATCCAGCGCCACGCTCCGTCTGTCATCTCGATGTGGTCCTGAACCTGGCCAGGAAATCATCACGTTAGCAATCGCTAATGTGATGGTTCTTGTTGACAGTGGGTTCCGCACATTAGCACGATGAAGCGGCGTTCGAGCTGCTCGGGCCCGAACCGCCGAAAAAAACGATGTCCACCTTGTGATGGAGGTTTCCATGTTCAAAAAAGCCTTGCTGGCGCTGCCCGTGGCACTGGCTGTTGGAGCATCGGCGAACGCCGATTCCTGGAAGGCCCCGGAGGACGTACTCCAGGGGCTGATCGATTCGATCGAGTCGATTTATCTCACCCAGAGTGAGATGAACATCATGATGATGCCCGACAACCCCGCGCTGTGGGTCGCCGAAGACGGGCGCGAACTGTTCCACACGCCGCGCGGACCCAATAATGTCTCGCTCGAGACCTGTGACTTCGGCAAGGGGCCCGGTGTGCTCGAGGGGGCGTATGTCGAAATGCCGCGCTATTTCGAGGATGTCGACCGGGTGATGGACCTCGAAAACCGCCTGGTGCACTGCATGATCACGATCCAGGGTTTCGAGCCCGATGATCCGGCGGTTACCCAGCGCCACGGTTCGGGCAGCGACCACATGCAGCTGCAGACCTATATCGCGATGCAGTCCAGTGGCATGGCCTGGAATCCGCCGCTCGATCACCCGATGGAAAAGGCGCTCCGCGATGCCGGCGAGGTGATGTTCTACCGGCGTTCCGGTATCGCCGACTTCAACTGCAACACCTGCCATGGCGACAAGGGCAAGCAGATCCGCGCGTCGGTGTTGCCGCATAAGGACACGGGCGAGGAATGGAGCAAGGCGATCTCCTGGCCCGCGTTCCGCGTCGGCCACGACCATGTCCGCAGCAGCCAGCACCGTATCCGCGGCTGCTACTGGCAGATGCGCGGCCCGCTGGTCAACCCGAACAGCGACGCCTCGATCGCGTTGATGTCCTACTGGACCGACGCCGCGCGTGGCCAGCCGGCCATCCTGCCCGACATGAAGCGCTGATCCCGTACGCAAAATGGAGACTCTTACTATGTTCAAGAAGACCCCTGTTGCGGCCGGAATCGCCGCATTCGCCAGTATGATCATCGCCGGCGGTGTTGCCGTGGCCGACGTCGACTACACTGCGATGTCGGCGGAAGAGCTCGCCGAATACCTGATTTTCGAGGCCGACGGTTTCAACCTCGACCAGGAAGTGCAGGAAGGTGGCACCGCGAAGCAACGCATGGTGCAGGACGAGATGCAAAAGGCGTGTTCCGTGATTGGCGGCGGCCAGCCCGATCAGGCCACGCTGGACGCGGTTCGCACCGCGGCGGTGGAAAGCATCACCTACCCCGAAGGTGGCATCCAGCTCGGCGACTGGGAGCGGGGCCGGGAGCTGGCCTGGTCCGGTTTCGGATTCCGTATCGGACACAACCCCGACAACCACGATGCACGTGCCGTCGGCGGCAACTGCTACAACTGTCACCAGATGGCGACAGACCGCACCGGCGGCACCGTGGGTCCGAGCCTGACCGGTTACGGAAAGACCCGCGGCACCAGCGAGGCGATGCTGAAGTACGCCTACGACATGATCTACAACCCGCATGCGTGCTTCCCCTGCACGAACATGCCGCGTTTCGGCTCCAGCGGCTTCCTGACCGAGGAAGCGATCGCCGACATCATGGCGTACATGTTCGACCCGGAGTCCCCGGTCAACGAGTAAGGCAGTAGCCGGTCCCAAGGGACCTTGAAGGGGCCGCCGGTGGCAACATCGGCGGCCTTTCTGTTTGTGCGTCCCTCTGCTGCTGGCACGGGGAGAGATTTGGCTTCCCCTCCCGTTCGGGGGAGATGGGCGCCACGCTGGCGTTAGTGGTCGGCGCATGGGATTCGGGGTATCGTCTTGCGCCACCATGCTCAGTTACCAGCACGAATACCATGCCGGCAACTTCGCCGACGTGCACAAGCACCTGCTGCTCTGGCTGGTGCTCGATTCCCTGCTCGCCCGGCCCAAGCCTTTCGTCGCGATCGACCTGTTTGCCGGTTCGGGGCAGTACCGCCTCGATCAAGGCATGGCCGCCCGCAGTGGTGAGTGGCACCAGGGCATCGGCCGGCTTTGGTCGCTGGGGCGGGGTCCGGCGGCCCTGCGCGCTTGGCTCGGTGCCGTCCGGGAGCTCCAGCCCGATCCGCCCCGTCTCACGGTGTACCCGGGATCGCCGGAACTGATCCGGCGCCGCCTGCGCGAGCAGGACCGGCTGATCGCCTGCGAACTGCACCCCGCGGCCTACGCTGCATTGCGTGCCGGCCTGCACGGGGACCGGCGTTGCCATGTGCACCGCCGCGATGCACGCGAGGCCGCGCGCGGCCTCTTTCCGCCCGAGCCGCGCAGGGGCATCGCGCTGCTCGATCCGGCCTACGAACGGCCGGCCGAGTACACCGAAGTGGTGCGGATGACCGCAGAGATCCGGCGCCGGTGGAACACCGGGACTCTGCTGGTCTGGTACCCGGTTCTGGAGGACGGCCGTCACCCGCAGCTGCGGGAGGCCCTGCGGGCTGCGCATCTCGGCGAGCGCATCCTGTTCAGCGAACTGCGGCTGACCGATCCGCCGCGTGGTTCGGGGCTGCAGGGTTCGGGAATCGCGGTGGTCGGTGCGCCCTGGCAGCTCGACACGCACGCGCGGCGGGTGCTCTCTGCGGCCTGGCGCTGTCTCGACCCAGAAGGGCGCGGTGGCCTGTTTCAGGCGCTCGCGCTTGAAAACGCCCGCGGCCGTCCCCACCTCGTACGGGTCGAAACCCCCGATCCACACGATCCTGAGGATGTGAAGGACCATGACTGAGACACAACGCGAAGAACGCCGCTTCGAGACCGAGGTCAGCCAGCTGCTGCACCTGATGATTCACGCGCTGTACTCGAATCGCGAGATCTTTCTGCGCGAGCTGATTTCGAACGCAGCCGATGCCTGCGACAAGCTGCGCTTCGAGGCATTGGCTCACCCCGACACGATCACCCAGCCCGCGGAGCTGCATATCGACCTGCGCTTCGACAAGGACCAGCGCGAGATTCGCGTGATCGACAACGGCATCGGCATGTCCCGCGACGAGGTGGTGGCCAACATTGGCACCATTGCCCGTTCGGGCACCAAGGAATTCCTGAGCCAGCTGACCGGCGACCAGCAGAAGGACGCGCTGCTGATCGGGCAGTTCGGCGTCGGCTTCTATTCGTCGTTCACTGTCGCCGACCGGGTGACGGTGGAGACGCGCCGTGCCGATGCCCCCGAGGACGGCGCGGTGCGCTGGCAGTCCGACGGCACCGGCAGCTACACCATCGAAACCTGCTCGCGCCCGGTTCCGGGAACCGAGGTGATCCTGCACCTGAAGGAAGACGCCGACGAGTTTCTCGAAGCCTACCGGTTGCGCCACATCATCACCCGCTACTCCGACCACGTGGCGTTCCCGATCCGGATGCCGAAGCTCGACGACGACGGCAAGCCCACCGACGAGTGGGAGACGGTGAACCGCGCGAGCGCACTGTGGACGCGCGCGAAGAGCGACATCACCGACGACGAGTACCGCGAGTTCTACAAGCACGTGGCGCACGACTTCGAGGATCCGACTGCCTGGGTGCACAGTCACGTCGAGGGCAAGCAGCAGTACACCACGCTGTTCTACATCCCGAAGCGCGCGCCATTCGACCTCTGGGACCGCGACCGCCGCCATGGTGTGAAACTGTACGTGAAGCGCGTGTTCATCATGGACGACGCGGAGAAGATGCTGCCGAACTACCTGCGTTTCGTGCGCGGCGTGGTCGATTCCTCCGATCTGCCGCTGAACGTCTCGCGCGAGATCCTGCAGAACAACCGGCTGGTCGACGGGATCCGTTCGGGTTCGGTGAAGAAAATCCTGGGCCTGCTGGAGTCGATCGCCGAGAACGAGCCCGAACAATACGCTGAGATCTGGGCGAACTTCGGCCGGGTGCTGAAGGAAGGTCCGGGGGAGGACTACGCGAACCGCGAGCAGATCGCGAAATTGCTGCGTTTCGCGAGCACCCGCAACGATGACGATACCCAGAACGTGTCGCTGGCCGAGTACAAGGCGCGGATGCCGGAAGGCCAGAAGGCGATTTACGTGGTCACCGCCGACAGCCCTGCCGCGGCGCGCAACAGCCCGCACCTCGAGATCTTCCGCAAGCACGGCATCGAGGTACTGCTGCTGTCCGATCGCGTCGACGAGTGGCTGCTGTCGCACCTCGACGGTTTCGATGGCACGCCGATCAAATCGGTGTCCAAGGGCGATCTGGATCTCGACGACGTGACCGGCGAGCAGGACGCGAAGAGCGGCGACGATGCGGCGACCGCCGACGATCTCGGCGACCTGCCGGAACGCATCGCCAAGGCTTTGGGTGAACGGGTCGAGAGCGTGCGTGCGTCGAAGCGGCTGGTGGAGTCGCCTGCCTGCATCGTGCTCGGCGAGCACGAGATGGCGCTATACCTGCAGGAACTGCTGAAACAGGCCGGCCAGCCGACCTTCGGCAGCAAACCGGTGCTGGAAGTGAACCCGTCGCATCCGCTGGTGGGACGCCTGAAGGCGGCCGAGGCGGCGGACTTCGACGACCTGGCGACGCTGCTGTTCGAGCAGGCGCTGCTGACCGAGGGCGGCCAGCTCGAGGATCCGGCCGGGTTCGTCGCGCGCCTCAACCGGCAGCTATTGAAGGGCGCCTGAGCGGCCGCGGCGGGCAGCGAATCCGATCAGCAGACCCTGGCCCCGCGGTTCGCCCGGAACGGCGGGGGTCGGGGCGGCTGCCGGTGATGCCACTAACTTCCATGGCCTATGTGGCCACCCCCGATGATGAAAGACGCGTAGGGCGGAAGAGGCCGAAGGCCGTCATCCGCCATCCGGCGCCCGGGTTGCCGCAGGCGCCGGGGAGGCGCGAACGCCGAACGGCGGATGACGCTGCGCTTTTCCGCCCTTGTATGTTGAAGCCGTCTGGTTTGATAGGTTTTCTGCCAGACACCGGGGAAGCCGTTCCGCCCTGGAGGCAGAATATTTCTGACCTCGTGCGTAGATGGGCTCCCCGCCTCATTGCCGATTTCGAGGAGTATCCGGAAGCCAGCGTGGCTGGACTTCGCATTACAAGGTCGAACCGGCAAGAAGTGCGAGGTCGGGGAACCGGTGACCATTGTGACGCAATCGAACCCCGCAAGGGAAAGGAGGAATCGTGATGAGCACTTTCGTCGGCATTGATGTCGCCGCTGAATCCTTCGACCTGGTCTGCCGCAGCAACAGCAAGCACAGCAAGGCCCAGACCTTCCCGCAGACCGCCCAGGGCCACGCCCGGGCAATCCGCAAGCTGCAGGCGCTGCAACCGACGTGCATCGTGTTGGAGGCCACCGGGATCTACTACCTGGACCTGGCGCTGGCACTGCACGAGGCCGGGCTGCCCGTCTGCGTGATCAACCCGCGAAGCTTCCGGCACTTCGCCGAGATCACCCTGCGCGGCAGCAAGACCGACCCGCTCGACGCCGCCCTGCTGGCAGAATACGCCGAACGCATGACGCCCCGGCGCTGGACCCCACCGCCAACGACCTACCGGGAACTGCGAGACCTCGGCCGCCACCTCAACCGGCTGCTGCACGCGCGTACCCAGGCCAAGAACCAACTGCATGCCCTGAAATCTCGGCAGGGCGCCCCGAAGCTGCTGATCGAGGATACCGAGGAAGGCATCGCCCAGCTGAACCAGCGCATCGAGCGCCTGCAACAGGCAGCCCAGGCACGGATCCAGAAAGCCCCTGAACTGGATCAACAGCAGACCCACCTCTGCGCCGCCACCGGCATCGCGACCGCCAGCAGCCTGGCCCTCCTGGCCGAACTGTGCACCCTGCCCAAGGATCTGAAAGCCAACCAAGTCGTGCGCCATGCCGGGCTGGACGTGCGCCTGCACGAATCCGGTTCCAGCGTCCACCGACCCGGCCGTCTGGCCAAGACGGGCAACGCCTACCTGCGCAGCGCGCTGTACATGCCGGCGATGGTAGCGATCGTGCACGACCCGTACGCCAAGGCCTTCTACAACGCCCTGGTCGCCCGCGGCAAGAAGAAAATCCAGGCCTTGTGCGCCGTCATGCGCAAGTACCTCACCGGCATCTGGGCCTGCATGCAGAGCGGTCAGCCGTTCGACTCCTCCAAACTGTTCAGCGATCAACATCAGCAACCCGCTTGACAGGAAACGGAGTATCTACGGGTCGCCGGGGACACGAGACAGGCCGTGACTTTCGCGCTAATTTAAATGGCCTATGTGGCCACCCCCGATGATGAAAGAGGCGTAGGGCGGAAAAGGCCGAAGGCCGTCATCCGCCATCCGGCGCCCGGGTTGCCGCAGGCGCCTGGGCACTGCGAACGCCGTACGGCGGATGACGCTGCGCTTTTCCGCCCTACGGGTCGCCGGGGACACGAGACAGGCCGTGACTTTCACGCTAACTAGCCGCGGAGCAGGCGTTCCAGGCCCTGTTCGACAGCCAGGCCGATGCGGCGGCCCAGCGGCTGGCGGCGGCTGAACCGCAGCTCGTAGAGTTCGTGTTCGCGGGCCAGCGCGAGCAGGAGATCGTCACTGGTGCGCAGCTCGTCGATCAGACCGCGTTCCAGCGCCTGTTCTCCGTACCAGTGCTCGCCGGTGGCCAGCGTGTCGAGTTCCAGTTGCGGGCGAAAGCGCTGCAGGTAGGCCTTGAACAGCCCGTGGGTCTCCTCGAGTTCCTGCTGGAACTTGGCGCGCCCCTCGGGCGTGTTCTTGCCGAGCACGGTGAGCGTGCGCTTGTACTGCCCGGCAGTCAGCAGTTCCATGTCGATATCGTGGCGCTTCAGCAGGCGGTGGAGGTTCGGGATCTGGGCGACGACGCCGATCGAGCCGACGACCGCGAACGGTGCGGCCACGATCCGGTGGGCGACCGCGGCCATCAGGTAACCGCCGCTGGCCGCGACCCGGTCCACTGCAACCGTGAGCTCCAGTCCGGCCTCGCGCAGCCGCGCGAGCTGGGCGGCTGCGAGCCCGTACGACGGCACCAGGCCGCCCGCGCTCTCCAGGCAGAGCACCACCCGGTCGGTCCCGGGGCGGGCCAGTGTCAGCACTGCCGAGACCTCCTCGCGGAGATTGTCGGTGCGGGTCGCGCGGATGTCGCCCTGGAATCGGAGTACGTAGACGCGAGTGGACTCCTGAGCTCCGCTGCGCGCTGCCTGTTTCCGTTCCCGCCGGTACTGCCGAATCTGCTGCCGGAGCGCGCGGCGGCCGAGGATCTTGCGCTGGAGAATTCGCTCCATCTCGCGGTAGCGCTGGTTCAGGTGCCGGACCGTAAGCTGTTCCTCGTCGCGCATCCGCCCCCGGGTGGTGCCAGCGATCACGGCTCCGAACAGCCCGAGCGTCAGCACCAGGATAGTCAGCCCCTTCAACAGAAACAGTCCGTATTCGTGCAGAAACTCCATGCAACCTCGCTTCGTTCGTCGACCTGGCGTTTGGCGGGCTACCCGGACGGCCGCGTCCGGCGCTCGCGTCTTCGCGATAGTACGACGCCTGGGCGATCGCGCGCACGACCTCGGGGGGCGGTGCGGCTTGGCGTCGGCGGAGACCGCCCCTGCTCGGTCGCCGTGCCGAGGTGGCGAGCGGTCTGCGGCCAGTCTGCCCCGGGGCTGCAGTTGTCGCAGGGATTGTCGGTCTGCTATTGCGGCATTGCCGGTCCTGCTAGGATGCGCCGGAACGTCCGGGGGAAACCACACCCATGTCGGATCGGCGCTTACAGGTCTTTGCTACCGTGGCCCGGCTGCTCTCGTTCACGCGGGCAGCCGAGGTGCTGCACATGACGCAGCCGGCGGTGACGTTCCAGGTCCGCCAGCTCGAGGAGCAGCTCGATACCCGGCTGTTCGACCGCACCCACAACCGCGTGACCCTCACCGATACGGGGCGCTTGGTGTTCCGCTATGCGGAGCGCATTTTCGAGACCTACGCCGAGATGGAGGCCGCGCTGCGCGAGCTGAAGGGTGCGGTGGGGGGCGCGCTGGTTCTGGGTGCCAGTACCACCGTCGCCGAGTATCTGTTGCCGACGCTGCTGGGAGCGTTCCTGCGCAGTCATCCGGAGGTCGGCATCAGCCTGCGGGTCGGCAATACCGAGGCGGTGGTCGCGATGGTCGAGGAGAGCGAAATCGACCTCGGTGTGGTCGAAGCGACGGTCGGCAACCGCAACCTGATCGTGCACCCCTGCCTGATCGACCGGCTGCGCCTGATCGTGCCGCCGGATCACCGGCTGGCCCAGCGCGACAAGGTGACGCTGAAGGATTTCGTCGACGAACCGTTCGTTTGCCGGGAAGAGGGATCGGGTACCCGCGAGGTGATCATGGACTACCTCACACGTCAGGGTTGTAGCCGCGCGCGCTTGAATCTGTGCATGGAACTCGGCAGCCCGGAGGCGATCAAGGGTGCGGTGGCGGCCGGGATGGGGATCTCGATGCTGTCCGAGTCGGTGATCGCGAAGGAAGTGGTGCTTGGGCAGTTGGTCGCGATCCCGCTGGAGCCGACGCTGGAACGCCCGATCTCGCTGGTGCATGCGCGGCAGAAATTCCGTGTGCCGACGCTCGAGGTATTGCTGCGCTTCATGCGCGAGTATTGCACTCACGGCGACAGACCCGACCCCAGCCCGGCTACACCGGCGGAGTAGGGCGGATGATGAACTTTCGCGTGATCCAGCAGACCTATTCGGAGTTTCCGAGCCTGATAGAATCGCGTCTGGACCAGCGTGCGATCGGTTTTCCCGTTGCGGGCGGTTCGCGCGACGGGATTCGCCGGAATCTGCGGCGCGGGTCGCCGGGCTCCGGCGGGTGACCAGAGTCGGCGATGGCCGCCGGGTGGCCGGGGAGCGGCGGCCGATCGACGCCTCCGGCGCTCGAGCCGGCCGGATGCCCTGGCCTGCGGGCTGCGGTTTCGCCCGGAAATGAAACCGGGCATGCTGGACGATATCATCGTGGGGGTCCGCCACCATCCGCCACCGAATGGCGGCGCACCGCTGGCTGAAGCACGGGCCGAATGGCAGGGCATGCGGGAGCTGTCCGGTCGCGCCGTCGTCGCCCGGTCACCGAACCCGAGCGGATGCGGAAACGGCGCTGAATGCCGGCATTCAGCCTGAAACTGGAGACGGATGCGTGATCGCACCGATGCACATGAAACGGGGCAGCAAGGCGGTCGGCCAGCAGCTGGCCGAGATCGCCGAGCGGTTGCCCGAGGAACAGCAGCGGACCCTGCTGGAGTTTGCGCAGTTCCTGCTCGCGCGGGTTCCGGAGGCCGAGGATGCGCCGCTGCCCGAGCCGAAGCCGATTCCGCGGCCGGAAGAGGAGTCGGTGATCAAGGCGATGCGCCGGCTGTCCGAGACCTATTTCATGCTCGACCGCGGTCCGCTGTTCAACGAAGCCTCTGCGCTGATGGGCCAGCACGTGATGCAGGGTAAACCGGCCGCCGAGGTCATCGATGAGCTCGAGGTCGTGTTCGCGGCCCACTACGAGCGGGTGCGATCCTCCTCATGATCGAGGTGCTGCGTCGCTGGTACGAGCGGCATTTCACCGATCCGCAGGTGGTGATTCTCGCACTGCTGCTGCTGGTTGGGTTCCTGCTGGTAATCTTCGCCGGGCGCATCCTGGCGCCGTTGCTGGCCAGCCTGGTGATCGCCTACCTGCTCGAGGGCGCGGTCGCGAAGCTCACGCGGTTCCGGGTTCCGCGGCTGCTTGCGGTGATCCTGGTGATGGCCGCGTTCTTCGCGCTGGTGACCGCCGCCTTGTTCGGTCTGGTGCCACTGATGTCGCAGCAGGTCACGCAGCTGGTCCGGGAACTGCCGGTGATGATCTCTCAGGGGCAGGCATTGCTGTTGCAGCTGCCCGAGCGCTATCCGCAGATCGTCTCCGAGGAGCAGGTCTTCGAGATCATGGGCGCGATCCGCGCCGAGGCCACCCAGTTCGGGCAGCAGGTGGTCAAGGTCTCGCTGGCCTCCGCCCAGCATCTGGTCACCGTGGTGATCTACCTGATCGTGGTGCCGCTGATGGTCTTCTTCATGCTGAAGGACCGGGACGCGATCCTGAACTGGTTCATGGGCTTCATGCCGCGTGACCGGCGCCTGGCCGGCCAGGTCTGGAACGAGGTGAACGTGAAGATCGCGAGCTACGTGCGTGGCAAGTTCATCGAGATCCTGCTGGTGTGGGCGGTCAGCTTCATGACCTTCCACTGGTTTGGGCTGCAGTACGCGGTGTTGTTATCGTTCATGGTCGGGATCTCGGTGATCATCCCCTACATCGGCGCCGCAGTGGTCACCATCCCGGTGGCGCTGGTGGCCTACTTCCAGTTCGGGCTGTCGAGTGAGTTTGCCTGGGTGTTGATCGCCTACGCGGTGATCCAGTTCCTGGACGGCAACGTGCTGGTACCGCTGCTGTTTTCCGAAGTCGTGAACCTGCACCCGGTCGCGATCATCGCGGCGGTGTTCATCTTCGGCGGCATCTGGGGCTTGTGGGGCGTGTTCTTTGCGATCCCGCTGGCCACGCTGGTTCACGCGGTGCTGAAGTCCTGGCCGCGCCACGAGGGTGCCAGGCAGGAAGACGGCGGCGATCCGGGAGGCGCAAAGCCGCCCGATGTGCCCGATTCCGGGGAACGGCCCGGGTCCCCGCCCGGTCCCAGGATGGCGTGATCAGTCCGCCACCGCGGGATCCCCTTTCCACGCCCGCGGCGATGCAACCGAGCGGGTCGCGCAGCACCAACGATGAGAGAATGCATGACCGGCACCGAACTCTTGATGAACATCACCCCGCAGGAGAGCCGGGTGGCCCTGGTCGAGAACGGCATCGTGACCGAGCTGCATCTCGAACGCAGCCGCCGCCGCGGCCTGGTGGGCAGCATCTACAAGGGCCGCGTCTGCCGGGTACTGCCGGGTATGGATGCCGCGTTCGTCGATATCGGGCTGGACCGCACGGCGTTCCTGCACGCCTCCGATGTTGCCCCGGTCGAGCGCGAGGAACTCTGCAACAACGGCGACCCCTGCCGGCGCAACGAATCGATCAGCCAGCTGCTGCGCGAGGGGCAGGATCTGCTGGTGCAGGTGATCAAGGATCCGCTCGGCAGCAAGGGCGCGCGCCTGACCACCTATGTCACCGTTCCCTCGCGGCACCTGGTGCTGATGCCCAACCAAACCAATATCGGCATCAGCACCCGGATCGAGGACGACGGCACCCGCAGCCGTTTGCGGGAAACCATGGAGCATCTGCGGGGGGAGCATGCACCCGAGCACGGTTTCATCGTGCGCACCGCGGCCGAGCTGGCGGACGAGGGCGCGCTGCACAACGACGTGATCTTCCTGAAGAAGCTCTGGGACACCCTGCAGGAGAGCGCCGCCAACTGCGAGGCCGGGCAGGAGATCCACGCCGACCTGCCGCTGGTGCTGCGCATCCTGCGCGACATGGTCGGGGTCGAACTCGAACGCATCCGGATCGACTCGCGCGAGACCTGGCAGAAAGTAAGCGAGTTCGCGGAACGCTACATCCCCGAACTGACCGGCCGGATCGAACATTACCCGGGCGAGCGGCCGATTTTCGAGCTGTTCAACGTCGAGGAGGAAATCCAGCGTGCGCTGGAGCGCAAGGTGGAACTCAAGTCCGGCGGTTACCTGATCTTCGATCAGACCGAGGCGATGACCACCGTCGATATCAATACCGGCGGCTTCGTCGGCCACCGTAACCTCGAGGAGACCATCTTCAAGACCAACCTGGAGGCGGCCCAGGCGATCGGTCGCCAGCTGCGGCTGCGCAACCTCGGCGGCATCATCATCATCGACTTCATCGACATGCAGGACGACGAGCACAAGCGCCAGGTGATCCGTGCGCTGGAACGCGCGCTCGAGCGCGATCACGCCAAATGCCAGATCTGCGACGTGTCCCCGCTGGGTCTGGTCGAGATGACTCGCAAGCGCACCCGCGACAGCCTGGAGCACCTGCTCTGCGAGCCCTGTCCGACCTGTGGCGGTCGCGGCTACCTGAAGTCGGCGGAGACCGTCTGCTATGAGCTGTTCCGCGAGATTCTGCGCGAGGCGCGCCAGTACGACGCGAGGGAACTGCGGGTGCTGGCGTCGCAGAGCGTGATCGATCTCCTGCTCGACGAGGAATCGTCCAGCCTGGCCGAACTCCAGGAGTTCGTCGGCGTGCCGATCCGGTTTCAGGTGGAAAGCCTGTACCAGCAGGAACAGTTCGACGTGGTGTTCGTTTGAACCGGGTGCGCGTCTGAACGAAATGTGCCCGTTTCCGGCGGCGCCGATTCCGGCTTCCCGCTCCATGACTGTACGGACGGCGTGGCCGTGGCCCCGATGTCGGCCCGCGGCGGCCGGGGGGGGCTGGTGATGCGGTGGTGGCTGCGCGCGGTCGTGTCGGCGGTTGCGCTGGTGCTGGCCGTGTTGTCGCTGCTGTTGCTGACCCTGCGTCTGATTCTGCCGCATTCCGACGGGCTGGCGACCGGCCTGGAACGACTCGCCGGGACCTGGATCGACCGTGACGTCCGGGTGGAGTCGCTGCAGCTGAGCTGGTCCGGCTGGGCACCGGAACTGGTCGCCCGGCAGGTGTGGATCGCGGTACCGGACGGCATCCCGCTGCAGGCGCGCGAAGTCGGCCTGACGCTGGCGCCCCTGCGCAGCCTGCGCGCTCGCCGCCCGGTACCCGGGGAAGTGCGGCTGAGCGGGGTGGATCTGCGCCTGGAACGCGATGCCGACGGGGTGCTGACCGCGCACGGCTGGCAATTCGGGGGGCGCGACCCGCTGGCCCAGGACTGGCAGCGCCATTTCCGGGAATTCGGGCGCGTGCGCATTGCCGACGCGAGTCTGCAGTGGGTCGACGCCGGGCACCAGCTGCACGCGGGAGTGCGGGTCGACACCCTGGATCTGCAGGCCGACGGCCGCGGGCTCCGGGCCATCGGGCGCGGGCGGCTGCTCGCGGAGGCCGGCGGGCGGATCTACCTGGGGCTCGAGGCCCCCCTGGCGGGAACGAAGCCGGCCGAATTCTATCTGGAGGCCGACGATCTTCAGCTCGATTATTGGGGCAGGATGGCGGGAGTTCCCGGGGAGCTTGCCGGGGCCAGCTCGGTGAAAATCTGGGGCAGCCTCGAGGACGGTAGGGTGCGGCGCCTGCAGGGCGAACACGATACGCGGGCGCTGCTGGTGCACGGCGATGAACGGCGCCTCCACGCCTTCGGCCACCGCTTCCAATGGCGCGCGCTGGACCGCGAGGCCGTGGCCTGGTGGAGCGCCCGCACCCCGGGCGCGGGCGATGCGCGGATCGAGTACCGCCTGGTCGGCGATGGTCCACGACGGGCCGCCGACCAAATCTCGCTGGCGGCCACCGGCATCGCACTCGGCCCCTATGCGCGCATCGCCGGCTGGCTGTATCCGGATGCGGTGCCTGGGCTCGATTCATGGGTGGCGCTGCAGCCGTCCGGGGATCTGCATTCGGTGCAGGTCTTGCTGGCCCGCGATGACGCGGGCTGGCAGGTCCGCGCGGCGGAGGCGGACGCGGCGGCGCTGAAGCTGAACGCGCACGAGGCCATTCCGGGGTTCTCCGGGCTCGACGTGAGCCTCGACTGGGAGGATGGGCGCGGAATCCTGGCGCTGGACAGCACCGGGCTCGAGGTCGATCTGCCTCGCTGGTACGGCGCTCCGCTGTGGCTCGATCGGCTGCGCGCGCGGCTGGACCTGCAGCGCGACCCATCCGGCTGGCGTCTCGCCATCTCCGACTTCTACGCGGAGAACCCGGATGCGGCGACGGAGGGAGACGGCCGCATCGTGTTCGGCGAGCAGCCGCAGCTCGATCTCGCGCTGCGCTTCCTGCGTGCCGATGGCAGCCGCGTCACCCCGTATCTGCCCGAACATCTCCTGCCGCCGCGGACCTACCAGTGGCTCGCGGACAGCATTCGCGACGCCACGTTGACCGGGGGCGGCATGGTGTACCGCGGCAACCCGCGGGATTTTCCGTTCCGGGATGGCGAGGGCAGCTTCCTGCTGCGCGCCGGGATCCAGGACGGGCGGCTCGACTACCAGCCGGGTTGGCCGGTGGCGGAAGGCCTCGCAGGCACGCTGCTATTCCACAACGCGTCGTTTCGCGCCGAGGACGTGTCGGGCCGAATCCTGGACACGCAGGTGGACGACACCGAGGTGACCGTCGCCGACATGCTGGACCGGCCGTTGCTTGAAATCCGCGGACGATCGGCGGGACCGCTGGACGATCTGCAGGACTACCTGCGCCAGGCGGGCATCGGCGGCGATCTCGGATGGTACGGCGACGGAGTGAAGTCGGGCGGAGACGGCGAACTGGATCTGGAGCTGCGTATTCCGCTCCATGGTGAAGGCGCGGAAGCGACCGAGGTGGCCGGCAACCTGCGCGTCCACGATGCGCTCCTGGAGCTGCCCGAGGTGCCGCTGCGCCTGCAGGGGCTGCGCGGCGAGCTGCGCTTCGGGCCGGAGCTGGAAATCCGGGGCCAGGGCATTCAGGCGGTCGTGCATGGCGAACCCGTCGTGATCGACGTCGAACGGCCCGCTGGCGCCAGTGGCGTGCAGCTGCGGGCCTCCGGTCGCCAACCCCTCGTGCCCTGGGTGGGGGAGCAGCCGTGGCTGGACCAGGTCCGCGGCAGCGCCCACTGGCGTGCGGACATCCGCCTGGACGACGCCGGCGATTCGGTGCTGGAACTCTCGACGGATCTCGAGGGGGTCGAGGTCGACTGGCCGCCTCCGCTCGCCAAGACGCGCGGCACACGCCGGCCGCTGAGCATCGTCTGGCCAATCGGGCCGGCCGCCGGCGACCTCGCCCGGATCCGTTTCGCCGGCGTGCTCGCCGCCGACCTGCGCATCGAACCCTCCCGCGATGCGGGCCTGGGCACCGTCCGCGCCATCGCGCTGCAGCTTGGAGAGCCGCTTCCCGAGCGCCGGCCGGTACCCGAAACCGGGATCGAGCTGGATGTGCGGCTCCCGTCGGTCGACGTTGCCCCCTGGCTGCAGGTGCTGGAAGGGCTGGCCGCGGGCGGTGCGCCGGTCGACGCCGCCGATACCTTGCAGCTGCGACGGGCCGAGATCGACGTGACCGACAGCATCCGCTGGGGGAGTCTGACGCTGCCCGGCCTGCAGCTCAGGCTAAACCCGTTTGCCCGCGGGCACTGGCTGAGCCTCAGCGGCGATTGGCTGCGCGGCCAGGCATGGATCGAGCCGGCGGCTGCCGTGGATGAGGACGGTGTTCCCGGGCGCGGCCGCTGGCGCATCGCGCTGGAGCGGCTACATCTCGACCACCTGCCCGAATGGGCAGGCAGCGGGCCGCCACGCCCGGAAAACGTGTTCGAGGATCCCCGCCAGTGGCCGGCAGTGGATCTGACCGCGGCTGACCTGCGCCTGGGCGAGTTGCGCTTCGCCGACCTCGACCTGCGCCTGTTGCCCGAGCCCGAAGGGCTGGAGGTGCGGCTGCCACACCTCGGTGCGCCGGATGGCGGTGTCGCGCTGTCAGGCGATGGTCGCTGGACCAAGGCCCCGGACGGGGCACATGCCACCGAGCTGTCGATCGAGGCCCGCGGTGACGACTGGGGTGCCGGTCTCGGATCCATCGGGGTATCGCGGGCGCTGGAGCAGGGTACGGGCGTGGCACGGTTCCGCCTCGCCTGGCCCGGGGCGCTCCATGCGCCGGATCCTGCGACCCTGCAGGGGCATGTGGATCTCGATCTCGCCGAGGGGGCGCTGCGGGATGTCGAACCGGGCGCGGGCCGGCTGCTGGGACTGGTCACGCTGGACCTGATTCCGCGCCGCCTGCGCCTGGACTTCCGGGACGTTTATACTCAGGGACTCATCTTCGACCGGTTGGCCGGTAATGCCACGATCGACGGGGGCGATCTGCTGATCCCGGAACTCCGGATCCGCAGTCCCTCGGCGGTGGTCCGGGTCAGCGGCCGCACCGGTCTGATTGCGCGGGACTTCGATCAGTCGATCGTGGTGGTGCCGCGCCTGCGTTCGACACTCCCGATCGTGGGCGCGCTGGTGGGCGGTCCGGTGGCCGGTGCGGTGGTGCTGCTGGTGGAACGTGCACTTGGGATCGGGGATCAGGTGGAGGAAGCGGCGCGAGTGGAATATTTCGTGACCGGTCCATGGTCCAACCCGGTAATCAGAGCCCGGGTGAGAACGGAACAGGAATGATTCGATTGAACAACCCACGGTGCATGCCATGACGAACATTGCCGCGATCCAGATGGCGTCCGGACCCCAGCCCCAGGCCAACCTGCTGGAGGCGAAGCGCCTGCTCCGGGAGGCGGCGGAGAAGGGCGCGAAGCTGGCGGTGCTGCCCGAGAACTTCGCGATGATGGGCATGCAGGAAACCGACGTGCTGAAGATTGCCGAGGATCCTCGGGACGGCCCCCTCCAGACCTTTCTCGCGGAGCAGGCGCGGCGCCTCGGGATCTGGCTGGTGGGGGGCACGATCCCGCTGAAGACGCTCCGCGGCGACCGTGCCCGTTCGACCTGCATGGTGTTCGACGACCAGGGCGAGCGGGTCGCCCGCTACGACAAGCTGCACCTGTTCGACGTGCGTCTCCCGGATGGCGACGAGCGCTACACCGAGTCGCGAATCTACGAGCCGGGCGAGCAAATCGTCACGCTCGATACGCCTTTTGGGCGGATGGGGCTGGCGGTTTGTTACGATCTGCGCTTCCCGGAACTGTTCCGAGGCTTGCTGGACCAAGGTGCGGAATTTGTGGCGATGCCGGCCGCGTTCACCGCGCAGACCGGGCAGGCACACTGGGACATCCTGCTGCGGGCGCGGGCGATCGAGAACCAGATGTTCATGCTGGCCGCGGCCCAGGGCGGGTTCCACGTGAACGGTCGCGAGACCTACGGGCACAGCGCGCTGATCGACCCCTGGGGCCGCGTCGTCGCGCAGCTCGGGCGTAACCCGGGGGTGCTGGTCGCCGATCTCGGCTGTGAATGCGTCGGCCGGATCCGCACGCTGTTCCCGGCAGTGCAGCACCGGCGGCTCGCCTGCGAAGTCGAGGTTGCCCCGACCTCCAGTTGAGGGACCGGGCTCCACCATTCCAACCGGCGGAAACACGATGATCGATAGTCTTGTGCGCGAAACCCTCCTGGACCCTGGCGGCGTGACCGAGTCGCAGCTTGGCGAGGTACTGGCAGCGGCGTTCGGGCGTGGCACCGATGGCGGCGACTGCTATTTCCAGTTCGTCTGCCATGAGGGCTGGTCCCTGGAAGACGGGCTGGTCAAGAGCGCGAGTTTCAACATCGAGCGGGGGGTGGGCATCCGGGTGATCGCCGGCGAACAGACCGGTTTTGCCTACTCGGACGAGATCACGCTGCCGGCGATGCTCGAGGCCGGCCGTACCGCGCGCAGCATTGCCCGGAGCGGCCAGACGGCGTCGGCGGCGGTGCGCCCCGGTGCCATGCGGGATGTGCCGCTGTACCTTCCGGTCGACCCGCTGGGCTCGCTGGATGAAGGGCGCAAGATCGAGTTGCTGAAACATGTCGATGCGGTGGCCCGCGCGGCCGACCCGCGCGTGACCCAGGTGATCTGTTCGCTCTCCGGCGTTCGGGAAATGGTGCTGGTGCTGAATGCCGAGGGCGAACTGGTCACCGACCTGCGCCCGCTGGTGCGGCTGAACGTGCAGGTGCTGGTGGAGCAGGACGGCCGGCGCGAATCGGGCAATGCCGGCGGCGGCGGCCGTTCGGGCTACGAGTATTTCACCGAGGGTGACCGGGCCGGAGGCTATGCCCGCGAGGCAGTGCGGCAGGCATTGGTGAACCTCGAGGCGGTCGATGCCCCGGCCGGGACGATGAAGGTCGTGCTCGGACCCGGGTGGCCCGGGGTTCTGCTGCACGAGGCGATCGGGCATGGCCTGGAAGGCGATTTCAACCGCAAGGGAACCTCGGCCTTCGCCGGGCGGATCGGCGAGCGCGTGGCCGCCGCGGGCATCACCATCGTCGACGACGGCACGCTGCCCGGCCGGCGCGGCTCGCTGAACGTGGATGACGAAGGAACGGTCACGCAGCGGACGGTGCTGATCGAGGACGGCATTCTGCGTGGCTACATGCAGGATCGCCTGAACGGACGCCTGAGCGGCAGCCAGTCCACGGGCAACGGCCGGCGCGAGTCCTACGCCCATCTGCCGATGCCGCGCATGACCAACACCTACATGCTTGCGGGCGACCGGGCGCCGGAGGAAATCATCGCCTCGGTGGACCGCGGGCTCTATGCGGTCAACTTCGGCGGCGGTCAGGTCGACATCACCTCCGGCAAGTTCGTGTTCTCGGCATCCGAGGCCTACCTGATCGAAAACGGGCGGGTGACCCGTCCCGTGAAGGGCGCTACCCTGATCGGCAACGGTCCGGATGTGCTGACCCGGGTTTCGATGATCGGGAACGATCTCGAACTGGATACCGGGGTGGGCACCTGTGGCAAGGAAGGGCAGGGCGTTCCGGTCGGTGTCGGGCAGCCGACCCTGCGGGTCGACGGCATGACCGTCGGCGGCACCCAGGCGCTGTGACCGGGCGCAGGCCTGGTCACAGCGTTTCCCACCGTCTCACCCAGGCCGCGGTTCTGGCGGGCCGCCCGCCGGTCGCCGCAGCCCGGCTCAACGCAGTACACGGAATCAGCATGGATCGAACGAACGAGATACAGGCCCTGTCGCACACCGCCGAATCCCTGCAGGAGCGGGTCGCCCGGGTGCTCGAGCATGCGCGCGCCTGTGGCGCGTCGGCGGCGCAGGTCGTCGTCAGCCACAACGTCGGACTCAGCGTGACCGTGCGCAGGGGCGAGGTCGAGACGCTGGAACACGAGCGGGACCAGCAAATGGCGCTGGTCGCCTATTTCGGGCAGGCCAAGGGCTCTGCGTCGACCACGGATTTCAGTCCCGGGGCGCTGCGGGAGACGGCCGAGGCGGCCTGCCGGATCGCTCGCCACACCGAGCCGGACCCCTGGTCCGGCCTGCCCGAGGCCGACGCCCAGGCGCGCGACTGGCCCGATCTGGAGCTGGACCACCCCTGGGACTGCCCGTCGGACCAGGCGATCGAGCTGGCGCGGAGCACCGAGGCGGCGGGTTTCGCGCTGGACCCGCGCGTGGACAACTCCGAGGGCGCGAGCGTCGGCACCCGCCGCGCGATGTTCTGGCTGGGCGACAGTCAGGGTTTCATGGGTGGGTACTGCAGCACGCGGCACACGATCTCCTGTGCGCTCGTGGCGCGCGATGCGGGCGGAATGCAGCGGGACTACGAGTACACCGTGGCACGCGACGCCGGGGACCTGGCCGAAGCCGAAACTGTGGGTCGGGTGGCGGCGGAGCGTGCGCTGAGACGGCTCGGAGCGCGCAAGCTTGCCACGCGGACCTGCCCGGTCCTGTTCGTGCCGGAGATGGCGCGCTCGCTGATCGGCAGCTTCACGCGCGCGATCGGCGGGTCCGCCCAGTATCGCCGCAGCTCGTTCCTGCTCGATGCCGCCGGGCAGCAGGTGTTTCCCGACTGGATGCAAATCGACGAACGGCCGCTGTTGCCGGGGGCGCTCGGAAGTGCACCGTTCGATGGCGAGGGGGTGCGTACCCGGGAACGGGCGCTGGTCGCCGGCGGCGTGCTCGAGAGCTATATTCTCGACAGCTATTCCGCGCGCCGTCTGGGGCTGCAGACGACGGGGAACGCCGGAGGCGCACGCAACGTCACGGTAAGGCCGTATCCGGGCGACCGTGGCTTTGCCGATCTGCTCGCGGACATGGGCACCGGCCTGCTGGTCACCGAGCTGATCGGCCAGGGGGTGAACCAAGTGACCGGAGACTACTCGCGGGGCGCTGCCGGGTTCTGGGTGGAAAACGGCGCGATCGCCTACCCGGTCGAGGAAATCACCATCGCGGGCAATCTCCGCGACATGTATCGGCGGATCGCCGCGGTTGGAAACGACACCGACCTGCGCGGCAACACCCGCACCGGGTCCGTGCTGATCGAGTCGATGACCGTCGCCGGCGACTGATCATCGGCCGACGGTTGCCGGGTCGAAGGGCCGGTCAGCGGCTGTCCGTGCCGGGTGCGGTCAGCGGGTCGTGCCACTCCAGGCGGGTCAGATTCAGCTGGTAGATCGATCCGTCGGCCTCGTAGTCCAGCCGTACCGGAAGATAGCCGAGATCCTTGGCGAACCAGCTCGACAGCGCCACGTCGCTGTCGGCATCGCGGCGCGTGATCTGCACCGTATCGAATCGGCCCAGCGCTGTGTCCAGCCGCTCGGTGCCTTCGCGCCCCATACGGTAGCTGCGGAGTCGGGTACGTTCGAGTATGGTGACCTGCATCACGTTCTCGAGCGCGCCGCGGCGCAGCGCGTCCATGGTCAGATAGATCGAGGACAGAAAGTCCTGGGTGCCTTCCGGGACCTCGAGGTCGAAGTGATCCTGACCCACCCGGCCCTGGGCGCGGCCGCTGGTCCAGTCGAAGCGGGTCTCGACGCGCCGTTCACGGCGCGGCGTGATCTGGACGCTGCGCGACTGCAGCGGCCGGATTTCCGTGCCGTCGACCTGGAACAGGGTCTCGCGGTTGAATTCGAAGCGTCCGAGCAGGCGCAGGTAGCCGGATACATGCGCGTCCATCGCCATTCTCAGGTTCTCGCCCTCATGGCTGAGAGTGCTCTGCACGGTCAGTGTGTTGCCGAAGACACTTGCCTCGTAGGTGGCGGTGTACCCCGGGAAGGGCTCTGGCGTGGAAGCCGATGCCGGGGCGTTCGCGATACCCGCGAGCATCAGCAGGGTCAGGGGGAGCCAATGCATTGTGTCGCGGCCTCCGGCAGATCGTCCAGCAGTAGCGGGCGTTCCAGTGGTTGCCCGTCGTAGAGCACCGTGCCCCCGGCGCACTGAACGCGTCCTGAACAGATCAGCGCGACCGCCGCAGGGTACAGTCGATGTTCGGCCAGCTGGACGCGAGCCGCGAGCGTTTCGCCGGTGTCGCCCGGGCACACCGGCACCTGGGCCTGCATGATCACCGGGCCGCCGTCGAGTTCCGAGGTCACGAAATGCACGCTGGCCCCGTGGGTCGACATTCCCGCGGCCAAGGCCCGCGCATGCGTGTCCAGGCCGCGCAGCGCGGGCAGCAGCGAGGGGTGAATGTTCACCATCCGGCCGGCGAACCGCGCCACGAACTCCGGTGTCAGCACGCGCATGAAGCCCGCGAGAATCACGAGGTCCGGGGCGCTGGATTCCAGTGTCGCCGCGAGCTCCCGGTCGAACGCCGCCCGGTCCGGGAACCTGCGGTGATCCACCACCGTCTGCTCGATTCCCGCCGCCCGCGCATGTTCCAGCCCTGGTGCCCCGGGGCGGTTGGAGACGACCGTGATGATCCTGCCGTCGATCCGCCCGTCGGTGCAGGCGTCGATCAGCGCCTTCAGATTGCTGCCGCGCCCGGAGATCAGCACGGCCAGCCTCCGCGGACGCGAGCGGGCGCGATCCGGGCCGGCGAATGGCTGCGGTTCTTCAGCCCCCGGCGTCATGTGCTGAGGTAGCGCACCGAAGGGGGACCGGCCCCGTGCACCACCCTCCCGATCGCCCATGCCGGGATTCCCGCCAGCGCCAGCTCCGAGGTCGCTGCGTCCACCGCCGATTCCGGCAACACGACGATCATGCCGATTCCGCAGTTGAAGGTGCGCAGCATCTCCGGCTCGTCGATGTCGCCGGCGACCTGGATCCAGTCGAACACCGGCGGCCGTGGCCATTCCGCGAGGTCGATCCGAGCCTGCAGGCCCGTGGGCAGTACGCGTGGCAGGTTCTCGGTAAGACCGCCCCCGGTGATATGAGCCAGGGCATGGATCGGCTGCGTCTTCAGCAGTTCGAGCAGCGGGCGCACGTAGATTCGGGTCGGGGCCAGCAAAGCCTCTCCGAGCGTCGGGGACGTCGCGTCCGAACCGTCGAGCGGCTGCTCGAGGTCGGTGCCGGCGAGTTCCACCACCCGCCGGATCAGCGAGTACCCGTTGGAATGGGGCCCACTCGATGCCAGCCCCAGCAGCACGTCGCCTGCCTGCACCGAGCTGCCGTCGAGCAGTCGGTCCTTCTCGACGATCCCGACCGCGAAACCCGCCAAGTCGTAGTCCTGGCCGTGGTACATCCCCGGCATCTCCGCGGTCTCGCCGCCGACCAGTGCGCAGCCGGCCTGCACGCAGCCGTCGGCAATGCCCTTGACCACGTCGGCCGCGATGTCCACGTCGAGACGGCCGGTGGCGAAGTAATCGAGAAAGAACAGCGGTTCCGCGCCCTGAACGACGATGTCGTTCACGCACATGGCGACCAGATCGATGCCGATGCTGTCGTGTCGCCCCAGCATCTGCGCCAGCCGCAGCTTGGTGCCGACGCCGTCGGTGCCGGAAACCAGTACCGGCTGACGATACCGGTCGAGCGGCAGTTCGAACAGCGCGCCGAAGCCGCCGAGGCCAGCGAGCACGCCGGGTCTGCGGGTGCGGGCGGCCTGGGGCTTGATGCGCTCGACCAGCGAGCTGCCTGCCTCGATGTCGACGCCTGCGTCGCGATAGGTCAGACCACTTCGGGAATCGGGCATGGGGGATCTCGTCGATCGGGGCATGAAATGGTAGCGAGCGCGCGGTGCGCATGCAAAAGGGGCTCCGGAAATCGGGCGGGCCTGTGCTATGTTGCGCGCTGGTTGCCGGGGCGGTCGAGGTTCTGGAGCGTGGTGTTGTTTCGACAAGGAACGGGGACGGGCGGCAGTAGCCGGGGACATGCCCTGCCCGCGTGTGCCCGCTGACCCGCATGCGCCTGCATCACATTCCCAATGCCGTCACCGCGTCGCGCATCGTGCTGACCGTGCCGATCGTCTGGTTCATGTACCGGGGCGATTACTGGCCGGCGTTGGCGCTGCTGTCGGTCGCGGGTCTGACCGATGCACTGGATGGCTACCTGGTCCGCCGCTACGGTTGGAAGACGGCGTTGGGTGCCTGGCTCGATCCGGCCGCGGACAAGATCCTGATGCTCGGCGTCTATCTTGCGGTGACCTTGTCCGGGTTGCTGCCGCTCTGGCTGCTGTTTCTGGTCGTCGGGCGCGACCTGTGGCTGACGCTGGGGTCGCTGGCCTACCGGCGCTGGGTCGGGCCCCTGCAGATCGAGCCGCTGATGATCAGCAAGGTCAATACCTTCTTCCAGATCCTGCTGGTGCTCGGTGCGATCCTGAAGGTCGGCATTCTGGATCTCGATCCGCTGTGGGTGCAGACCCTGATCGTGGTCGTGAGCCTGACCACCGTGCTCAGCGGACTGGCCTATACCGCGATCTGGGGCTGGCGTGCCTGGGTCCACTTCTTTCCGTCGGCCGATGCCGGGCGTGGGGCATGAGCCGCTCTGCCGCGCCCTTGCTGAAGCCGGCATCCGGTTCTTCCCGCGGCGGTTACCATCCTGCCCGGGAATCGGGGGTGTGATGACGCATCAGCAGTTGCCGCTGGATCTGAGGCTGCGAGACAGCTCGCGGTTCGAAACGTTTCATGCCGGAAGCAACGGTCTTGCCGTCGCCGCGGTGCAGGCCGTCGCGCGGCCCCTCGCGGAGGCCGGTCGCGCGGAGCGCCAGGTCTACCTTCACGGAGGTGCCGGGTCCGGCAAGACGCACCTGCTTCAGGCGGCCTGTCACGAGGCCTTTTCCCGTGGCCAGCGCTGCGGGTACCTGCCGCTTGCGGAATTCGAGGCCCGGGACCCGGCGGCCGTACTCGAGGCGCTGGATCAGCTGGACCTGCTGGTGCTCGACGATCTGCAGGCGGTGGCCGGGCACCCGGGATGGGAGCGGGCGCTGTTCGGACTGATCAACCGGGTCCGGGATCGTGCCGGCCGTCTCGTGCTGGCGGCACGGGCCGGGCCGGACGGGATCGGCTGCCGGCTTCCGGATCTGGTGTCACGTCTTGCCTGGGGGCCGGTGTTCCGGTTGGAACAGCCCGACGAGGCCGGGATCCGGACCATCCTGCAACAGCGGGCTGCGCAGCGGGGGCTCACGCTGGGTACCGCGGTGGCGGACTACCTGCTGCGCCACGAGTCTCGCGATCTGGACCGGCTGCTCCGGCTGCTGGACCGGCTGGACCTGGCCGCGCTGGCCGAGCAACGGCGGCTGACGGTCCCGTTCGTGCGCGCCCAGCTGCGACGGCTATCGATCGCCGACGGCGACTGACTGACCGGTTACCCGGTGCCGGGTCCGGTTCCCTGGCGGTTCGCACGCGCAAGCGGGCGTTGCCCGCGCACAACCAGCAGGCAGCCGGCGAACAGCATCAGCGCGAACGCCAGCATCGACAGGCCGTAGACCCGCCCGTCCGGCGTTGCGGCCAGCGTGATGCCCAGCGCTACGTAGAACAGCGACAGCAGCGTGGTCCAGGCGTGGGTGTACGGCCGGCCGTGCAGCAGCCCGCGAAGCGGGGCCAGCAGCGGCAGCAGCAGGAGCGCCAGCACCAGCGCTCGCGGCAGGTGTTCCGGCGGCGCGATCAGCGTCGTCCACAGCAGGATCAGGAAGAACAGGCCGAAGAATCCGGCCAGGGTGAGCCAGCGGCCGGCCGTTTTCACTGTGGCCTGTCGGCGGCGAGGCGCGAGGCCAGGCGCGCGACGCGCTCGCCCAGGGCCTCGGCGATTCGCCGCTCGTCGCGCGTGATCCCGCGCCCGCCGTCGGTGCCGGAGACATGCGACGCGCCGTACGGGCCACCGCCTCCGGTCGTGGTGCCGAGTTCGGGTACGGTGTACGGCACGCCCACCCAGACCATTCCCTGGTGGATCAGCGGCAGCGCCATCGTCAGCAGTGTGGTCTCCTGTCCGCCGTGCATCGTCGAGGTGCTGGTGAACAGCCCGAACGGACGGTCGACCAGTGCGCCGCTCGTCCAGAGCCCGCTGGTGCCGTCCAGGAAGTGTTTCAGTGCAGCGGCCATGTTGCCGAAGCGGGTCGGGGAGCCGAGTACCAGACCGTCGGTTTCCTCGAGATCCCGTGGCGACGCGTAGGGCGGCCCCTGTGTCGGCACCGCGGGCAGCGTTTCGCCGGCGTTCGTGGTCACCGGAGGCACGGTCCGAACCCGTGCGGTGGCGCCCGATTTTTCCACGCCGGTGGCGACCGCACGCGCCAGCCTGGCGGTGGCGCCGTGCCGGCTGTAATACAGCACCAGGATTTCGGCCATCAGAGAATCTCCAGCACCCGCTCGGGAGGACGCCCGATCCGGGCCTGCCCGCCGTGGACCACGATCGGCCGCTCGATCAGCTTCGGGTGCTCGACCATCGCCTGAATCAGCTGTTCATCGGATAGCGCCGGATCCTTGAGGCCGAGTTCGCGGTACTCTGCCTCGCCGGTGCGCAGCAGGTCCCGCGGCCGGATGCCGAGCCGGTTGATCAGATCGGCGAGGGTCGCGCGGTCCGGGGGCGTCTTCAGGTATTCGACGATTTCGGGCTCGATTCCCTGCTCGCGCAGCAGACTGAGCGCGGCGCGCGACTTGCTGCAGCGCGGGTTGTGGTACATACGGGGGGAATCGGTCATTACAGTCTCCGGAGGCGAATCATGAATGCGGATGCCCATGGTACCGAGGCCCTGCGTTGCCGGGTAACCGGCCGGGTGCAGGGCGTGTTTTTCCGTGCCTCGACCCAGCGCCGCGCGGTCGAACTGGGGCTGGTCGGGTACGCGCGCAATCGCTCCGACGGGAGCGTCGAGGTGCTGGCGGTCGGTGCGCCCGCGGCGGTGGCCCAACTGCGCACCTGGCTGGCCGAGGGACCCCCGGCGGCGCGGGTCAGCGCCGTCGATTGCGAGCCCGTCCCGGTGCCCGAACCGCCACCGCGCGATTTCGGGGTGCGCTGACGGGCGTGCCGCCCGCGGTGCGCGGCAGGCCTGAGGGTCAGTCGGACGCTACGTGCCGCTCCCGCAGGAAGCCGACGAGCTGCGAGCGTTGGATCTTGGAGGCTTCTGGATCCCGTCGCCCCTGGTACTCGATCACGCCTTCGTCCAGCGCGCGCTCGCCGATCACCAGCCGGTGGGGCAGGCCGATCAGTTCCATGTCCGCGAACATCACGCCGGGGCGGATGTCGCGGTCGTCCAGCAGTACCGAGAAACCGGCGGCTTCGAGTTCGTCGTGCAGCGCGGCCGCCGCTTCGCGCACCCGCTGCGACTTCTTCGCCCCGATCGGGCACAGCGCGATGTCGAAGGGTGCGAGCGCTGCCGGCCAGCAGATTCCGCGGTCGTCGTGGTTCTGCTCGATCGCAGCCGCGACCACCCGCGAGACGCCGATCCCGTAGCAGCCCATCGTCACGACCCGCTCGCGGCCGGACTCGTCGAGCACGTTTGCGTTCAGCGCGCGGCTGTACTTGTCGCCCAACTGGAAGATATGCCCGACCTCGATCCCCCGGCGGATCCCCATCGGCCCGGAACCGTCCGGAGCCGCTTCGCCAGCGGTGATGTTGCGCAGGTCGGCGGTGGCCGGCAGCGGCAGGTCGCGCTCCCAGTTGACGCCGGTCAGGTGGAAGCCGTCGGCGTTGGCGCCGGTCACGAAGTCGGCGAGCCCGGCGACCCCGTGGTCGGCAAGCACCGGAAGCGGCAGCCCGACCGGCCCCAGCGACCCGGTGCCGGCGCCGATCGCCGCGCGGATTTCGGCATCGCCGGCCATGCGCAGGGGCGTCGCGATCCAGGGATGCTTTTCGGCCTTGACCGCATTCAGTTCGTGATCGCCGCGCAGCAGCACGGCGACCAGCGGCGCATCGGCCTCCGCGCTGGCCTCCAGCACCAGCGTCTTGACCGTCTGCGTGACCGGGATGCCTAGGAACGCGACCAAATCCTCGATGCTGTGCACGCCGGGGGTCGCCACCTTCTCCAGTGCCCGGCTGGGCGCCGGTGCCGGCGGCGGCGCCGCGGTCGGGGCGAGTTCGACATTGGCCGCATAGCCGCCTTCGGAGAAGGCGATGCTGTCCTCGCCGGAGTCGGCGAGCACGTGGAACTCGTGCGACGCGCTGCCGCCGATCGACCCGGTGTCGGCCTCGACGGCCCGGAACTCGAGTCCGCAGCGGCTGAAGATGCGGCTGTAGGCGGCATGCATCGCGTCGTAGGTGGCCTGCAGGCTCCCGGCATCGACGTGGAACGAATAGGCATCCTTCATCAGGAACTCGCGCGCACGCATGATGCCGAAACGCGGCCGCCGCTCGTCGCGGAACTTGGTCTGGATCTGGTAGTAATTCACCGGCAGCTGCTTGTAGCTGCGAATCTCGCGCCGTACCAGGTCGGTGATCACCTCCTCGTGCGTCGGGCCGAAACAGAAGTCGCGCTGGTGCCGGTCCTGCAGCCGCAACAGCTCTGACCCATACTGCTCCCAGCGTCCCGACTCCTGCCACAGCTCGGCCGGCTGCACCGCCGGCATCAGCAGTTCCAGCGCGCCGGCCCGGTTCATTTCCTCACGCACGATCTGCTCGACCCGCCGCAACACGCGCAGGCCCAGCGGCAGCCAGGTATACAGGCCGGAGGCGAGGCGGCGGATATAGCCCGCCCGAAGCAGCAGCTGGTGGCTGACGACCTCGGCCTCGGCCGGGGTCTCCTTCAAGGTGTTCAGGGGGAACTGCGAGACGCGCATGGGGGGATTCCGTCGGGATCGTGGTGGCAGGGCAGAAGCGGACTCAGAAGGTGGAGCCGTTCCAGCCCCAGAGCTGGCGGCGGGCATCGCTGAATTCGATGTAGACCCGGTTCGGAGCCACGCCGAGCCGTTCCTGCAACCCGGTGCACAGGGCCTCGGACAGTTCCCGGGTACGCGCCTCGGGCAGTCCGATGCTCTTCAATTCGCAGTACGCGAGCGGCTCGGTGCTGCCGGCGAAGCGCATCGCCGCATTGTGGACCAGGCGCACCATCACGTAGCCTTCGGGCTTTCCGAGCCACCGGGCCACCGCAGCCGAGAATTCTTCGGTCAGCGGTGAGGGGTCGGCCGGCAGCGGAACGTTGGTTTCTACGCTGAGCAGGGGCATGAGGGTGTCCGGGCGCCTGGGGGTTCGCCGCGCAATGGTAGCAGCTTGCCCGGCGCCTCGGGGAGCCACGCGGCTGCTGGATCTGCACTACACTACTGGCGCTGGGGTTGAGGCTGCTGTTCGGGCCAGTGGGCATTATATTAGAAAACGCTAATATCTAGGGATCCGGGCCCGGGTCCGCATTGAACCAACTGGGGAATGCCATGACGCTTGAATCGATGAAACGGGGCGTGGCGGGGATCGCGCTGCTGGTGATGCCCGCGCTGGCGGGGGCGACCGACCTGCCGTTCCTGACCGCAACGGTGGAAAGGCAGACGCTGATGCAGGAGCGGATGGTCGATGGCCGGGTCGAGGCGGTGCGACGTTCGACCATCTCCGCCCAGACCTCGGGCCGGGTGCTCGAGATCAACTACGACGTCGACGACTTCGTCGAGCAGGGCGCGCTGGTGCTGGGCCTGAGCGACAGCGAGCAGCGGGCGCGGGTGCGCGCCGCGGAGGGCAGCCTCAGCGAGGCCCGCACGCGGTTCCAGGAGGCGCGTTCCGAGTTCGACCGCATCGAAACCATCTTCGCGGACGGGCTGGTGTCACAGACCGAGTTCGATCGGGCACGGGCGGCCAGGGATTCGGCGCGCGCGCGCGTGGAGTCCGCCGAGGCGTCGCTGGCCGAGGCGCGCGAACAGTTGGGGTACACAGAGGTCGTCGCGCCGTTCGCCGGCATCCTGACCGAGCGCCACGTCGAGGTCGGCGAGTCCGTGAGCCCGGGAACACCGCTGATCACCGGAACCAGCCTCGATCAGCTGCGCGTCGAGATCAACGTGCCGCAGCGGTTGATCCACCATCTGCGCCGCTACCGCGAGGCGCATGTGGTGCTGGATACCGGGGAACGCATCGAGGTCGAAAGCCTGACGATCTTCCCGTACGCGGATCCGGCGGCCAACACCTTCCGCGTGCGGCTGAACCTGCCGGAGACCGAGCGGGATCTGGGGTTGTTCCCCGGCATGCTCGTGAAAGCCGCGGTCAAGCTGGGCGAGGACCGGCGACTGGTCGTGCCGTCCGAGGCCGTGGTGTTCCGCAGCGAGGTCGTCGCCGTTTATACGGTCGACCAGGAAGGGCGCGTCGGTTTCCGGCAGATCCGCGTCGGGCGCGAACTTCCGGAGGGTTTCGAAGTACTCGCGGGGCTGCGCGAGGGTGAGCAAATCGCGCTCGATCCGGTGCACGCCGGGATCTACCTGAAGGAAACGCAGCAGGTGTCCCGATGAGTGCGGAGGACAAGCCGATGGGGATCTCCGGGCGCATCGCCCAGAAGTTCCTGACGACGCAGATCACGCCGCTGCTGGCATTGGTGGGCCTGATGCTGGGGCTGTTCGCGGTGATGATCACCCCCCGCGAGGAAGAGCCTCAGATCAACGTCACCATCGCCGACGTGTTCATCCCGTTCCCCGGCGCGACCGCGGACGAGGTCGCGCAGTTGGTCGCGACCCCGGCCGAACAGGTGCTGTCCGAGATCGAGGGGATCGACGACATCTTCTCGACCTCGCAGCCGAACATGGCCAAGATCACGGTGCAGTTCAAGGTGGGCGAGGACCGGACCGACGCGCTGGTACGGCTGTACACGCAGGTGTTCTCGAACCAGGACTGGCTGCCGCAGAATCTGGGCGTCGGCGAGCCGCTGATCAAGCCGATGGGCATCGACGACGTGCCGATCGTCACCGTGACGCTGTGGACCGAGGACGAAACCCGCGGCGGGCACGATCTCGCCGCGGTCGCGCATGCGATCGAGTCGGAATTGAAGCGGGTTCCGGGAACCCGCGACATCTATACCGTGGGCGGGCCGGATCACGTCGTCCACGTGCGTTTCCGTCCGGAGGCGCTCGCCGGTTACAGCCTGTCGGTCGACGAACTGCGCAATGCGCTGCAGGCGAGCAACTTCAGCCGCGACGCCGGCGCACTGTTCCAGGATAACCAGGAAATCCTGGTCCAGGCCGGCGACTTCATCACGCGGGCCGAGGACTTCGGCAGCCTGGTGGTGGGAATGCACAACGGCCGGCCGGTCTACCTGGACGACGTCGCCGAGGTCGTCCAGGGTCCGGGCTACGCGACGCAGCACGTGAGCTACGCAGTTGGCGCCGCGGCCGACCGGGAGGCCCATCTCGGCCACATGCACCCGGCAGTCACGGTCGCGATCGCGAAGCAGCCGGGTACCAACGCGGTCGACATCGCGAACGCGCTGGTCGATCGCCTCGAGCAATTGCGCGGCACCTACATCCCGGACGGAATCGAGACGACGATCACGCGCAACTACGGCGCGACCGCGGATCAGAAAGCGAAGACGCTGATCCAGAAGCTGATCTTCGCGACGGCTTCGGTGGTGGTGCTGGTCTGGATCGCGCTCGGCTGGCGCGAGGCCTTCATCGTCGGCACCGCGGTGGTGATCACGCTGGCCATTACGCTGTTCGCCTCCTGGGCCTGGGGCTTCACGCTGAACCGGGTGTCGCTGTTCGCGCTGATCTTCTCGATCGGGATCCTGGTCGACGACGCGATCGTGGTGGTGGAGAACATCCACCGGCACATGAGCATGGGCAAGAAGAAGTTCCTGGAGGCGATCCCGGCCGCGGTCGACGAGGTCGGCGGGCCGACCATCCTCGCGACCTTTACCGTGATCGCGGCACTGTTGCCGATGGCCTTCGTCACCGGGCTGATGGGGCCCTACATGAGCCCGATCCCGATCAACGCCAGCCTCGGGATGATCATCTCGCTGGCGGTGGCGTACGTGGTCACGCCCTGGCTTACCTACAAGGTGCTGCGGCGCCAGGCCGAACTGCACGAACGCGCGATCGAAGCCGGCCATGACGAGCACAGCGACGAGCAGGCGTCGAAGAAGCTGGCGAGGCTGTTCGACCTGATCCTGCGCCCGTTCCTTGGTGAATCCCGCAAGGCGGTGCTGTCGCGGATGGTGATGCTGGGCGGCACCGTGGTGCTGATCCTGGGTTCGGTGTCGCTGGTGTACTTCCAGGTGGTGGTGCTGAAGATGCTGCCGTTCGACGACAAGTCCGAGTTCCAGGTCGTGCTCGACATGCCGGAAGGAACCAGCCTCGAGCACACCAAGCAGGTGCTGAGCGAGATGGGGGACTACCTGCGTGCGGTGCCGGAGGTTCGCGACGTGCAGGTCTATGCCGGCACCGCCGCGCCGATCAACTTCAACGGTCTGGTGCGGCAGTACTACCTGCGTGAGGGCGCCCACGTCGGCGACATCCAGGTCAACCTGACCGACGCCAAGGAGCGCGCCCGCAAGAGCCACGACATCGCGCTGTCGGTGCGTCCGGAGATCAACGCGATCGTGGATCGCCACGGCGGACGCGTGAAAGTGGTCGAAGTGCCGCCGGGGCCGCCGGTGATGTCGCCGATCGTTGCCGAGATCTACGGCCCCGATTACGACGGCCAGATCGCGATTGCGCACAAGGTCCGCGAGCTGTTCAAGAACACCCAGAACATCACCGACATCGACGACTCGGTCGAGTATCCCGGTCCCAAACGGATCCTGAGGGTCGACCGCGAACGCGCCGCGCATCTGGGGGTTTCGCAGAAGACGGTGGTGTCCGCGGTGCAGACCGCGCTGGCCGGCGAGGACGTGACCTTCCTCTACGGGACCAATGTGAAGTACGCGGTGCCGGTGCGCCTGCAGTTCGAGGAGGCCGACATGGCCGATCTCGAGGCGGTGCTCGGCCTGCATGTGCGCGCGCAGAACGGCGCGCTGGTGCCGATCTCCGAGGTGGTCGAAGTCGTCGATACCACACGCGAGCATTCGATCCACCACAAGAACCTGTTGCCGGTCGTCTACGTGGTCGGCGACCAGGCCGGGGGCGTGGACAGCCCGCTGTACGGGATGTTCGACCTGTTCTTCCAGCTGCGCGAGATGCCGATGGCCTTCGGCGAGCCCTTGACCCAGCTGTTCATCGACCAGCCGGACAACCCCTACGGCTTCAGTCTGAAGTGGGACGGCGAATGGCAGGTGACCTACGAGACCTTCCGCGACATGGGCATCGCCTACTCGGTGGGTCTGCTGCTGATCTACCTGTTGGTGGTGGCCCAGTTCCGGTCGTACATGGTGCCGCTGATCATCATGGCGCCGATCCCGCTGACCGTGATCGGGGTGATGCCGGGGCATGCGCTCATGGACGCCTTCTTCATGGACGCGAAGTTCACCGCAACGTCGATGATCGGAATGATCGCGCTGGCGGGAATCATCGTCCGCAACTCGATCCTGCTGGTCGATTTCATCAACGACGAGATCCGCCGCGGTGTCGCGGTGATCGACGCGGTGGTGAATGCCGGAGCGGTTCGGGCCAAGCCGATCGTGCTGACCGGCCTCGCGGCAATGGTCGGTGCGGGCTTCATCATCGACGACCCGATCTTCAGCGGGCTGGCGATTTCGCTGATCTTCGGCATCCTGGTCTCCACGCTGCTGACGTTGGTGATCATCCCGGTGCTGTACTACCTGTACGTGCGCTCGCGGGTCGATCTGATCAAGGCGCAGGAGGCCTGACGCCATGCCCCGGTGCGTCTGCACCGGGGCGGCGGCCGCGATGCCCGGGAAGGGAGGCGCGGCCGCCAGCAGTCGCCGGAAACCCGCGGAGGTGAGCCATGGACCGATCCCTGCTGAGCCTGGCGCTGATCGTTGCGGTGGCCTACGGGGTGTTCGTCGCGTTCCTGTACCTGACACAGGAGCGCCTGATCTATTTCCCGGTCGCCACGCTCGCGACCACGCCCGAGCGCCACGGTCTGGCGTACGAGGACGTGGAACTGGCCGCGGAGGATGGCGTGCGGCTGCACGGCTGGTTCGTGCCGGCACCGGAGGCTCGCGCCACCCTGCTGTTCTTTCACGGCAATGGCGGCAACCTGTCCCACCGCATCGATTCGCTGCAGATCTTCCATGATCTGGGGCTGTCGGCGTTCATCCTCAGCTACCGCGGCTACGGGCGTAGCGAGGGGCGACCGAGCGAGACCGGCACCCGTCTCGACGCGAATGCCGCCTGGCGGCATCTGCGCGAGGAACGCGGTGTCTCCGCGTCGGAGATCGTCGTGTTCGGGCGCTCGCTGGGCGCGGCGGTGGGCGCCGAACTCGCCTCCCGGGAAACGCCCGGTGCGGTGATTCTCGAATCGCCGTTCACCAGCGCGGCCGACCTCGGCGCCGAGGTCTATCCCTGGCTGCCGGTGCGCCTGCTGCTCCGCCACGAATACGATGTGCTCGGCCCGGCGCAGGCCATCCGCTCGCCGCTGCTGGTGGTGCACAGCCGCGACGACGAGATCGTGCCGTTCGCACACGGCCGCGCGATCTCGGACGTCACCGGGGCCGACCTGCTGGAATTGCGCGGCGGGCACAACGACGCGTTCCTGCGCAGCCGCACGCGGTATGTCGAGGGGCTGCGGGCCTTCCTCGACACCGCGTTTGCGCCACGAGCGCAGGGGCTGCGCGCACCCGCGGCCGAGCACCGCCTGGTTCGGCTCGAGCTGCGCCGGCTGCAATAGAGGCAGCGGCAGGGCTTGGGGCCTGCGTTCGTCAGCGCTGCGCGGACGGCGGATGGCGCAGCGCGCGCCGGTAGCTCCACTGGACCAGCAGGTCGTCCAGGCTGCCTAGCAGCCGCTCCAGCAGGCGCTGGCGAAGGCCGCGCTCCTGCCACGCGGCAAAGGTCCATTCCTCGCTGAGCGTGAAGTCGTGCCGGAACACCGCAGCCAGGTCCTCCACCGTCATCGGGTCGGTGAGCGCCTGATTCGCTTCCAGATTCCAGCGCAGCGTCCAGTGGTCGAGGTTGCTGGAGCCGATGCTGGCCCAGTCGTCGCAGAGCACCATTTTCGCGTGCAGGAACCGGGGCTGGTACTCGAAAATGCGCACGCCCGCCTGAAGCAGCCGCCCGTAGAAACGGCGCCCCGCATGCCAGACCGCCGGATGGTCGTTGCATGGACCGGCGAGCAGCAGGCGCACGTCGACCCCGCGGCGGACCGCGCGTTTCAGCGCCCTGCGCAGGCGCCGGGTGGGGGCGAAATAGGCGGTTGCGATCCAGACGCGGCTGCGGGCCTTGCCGATCTGCGCCAGCACCGCCCTCAGCACCGCCTGTCCCCCCGCGCCGACGTGGCCCAGCACCCGCCCGTCCGGCGTCGTGGGCGCCGGCGGGGTGGCCGGGCCGGGGAATGCGATGGCATCCCGGCCCCACTGTCGCCAGCCGTCGGCGAACAGGCGCTGCCAGTCGGCAACGCAGGGCCCCTCCAGCGCCAGCATCACTTCGTGCCAATGCGCCCCTGCGCCCCGGGCCACCGGGTCGAAGGCGTCGGTGATGCCCATGCCGCCGACGAAGGCGACCCGCCCGTCGACCAGCAGCAGCTTGCGGTGGTCCCGGAACAGAGCGACACGCCAGCGGACCCAGCCCAGCGGGTTGTGGAACGCCAGCCGGACTCCCGCTGCGGTGAGGCGACTGCGCTCGGCCGATCCCAGACCCTGGGCGCCAAAGCCGTCGAGCAGCAGGTGCACGTCCACCCCGCGCCGGGCCGCAGCCGCCAGCGCGCCGATGAAATGCTCGGCGGTGGTCCCGGAGTCGACCAGATACATCTCGAGCAGCACCTGCTCGCGCGCGGTCTCGATCGCCTCCAGCATCGCCGGGATGAAGGTGCCGCCATCGACCAGCAGCTGGTAGCGGTGCGGTCCGCGGGGCGGGAATCCGCTGCGCTGCCATGGCCGCATCCGCGGTCGGGTCACAGGAACAGCCAGCCGACGATGAACACCGCCGCCATCACGCCGACCACGTCGGCGGTCAGTGCCGCGGCCAGCGTGTGCCGGATTCGGCGCACCTGGATGGCCCCGAAGTACACCGCGAGCACGTAGAACGTGGTTTCGGTCGAGCCCTGCAGCGTCGAGACCAGCAGACCCACATGGGTGTCCGGGCCGGTGGCCGGATCCTGCATGATGCCCGCCATGATCCCGTAGGCGCCGGAGCCGGACAGCGGGCGCAGCAGCGCCATCGGCAGCGCCTCGGGGGGCAGGCCCAGCGGCGTGGTCCAGGGCGCGAGCAGCCCGACGAATACCCCGAGCGCGCCGCTCGCGCGCAGCATGCCCACCGCGACCAGGATCGCGACCAGGTACGGGATGATGCGCAGCGCGACCTGGAAGCCTTCCTTCGCGCCCTCCACGAATACCTCGTAGATGCGCACCCCCCGCGCGACACCGAACAGCAGGAAGCCGACGATCAGTCCCGGGATGATCCAGGGGGCGATCGTCTGCCCGTACAGGATCGTCAGCGGAATGATGCCGAGTACCCCGAGCAGCACCAGTGCGCTGACCCAGCCCGGATAGCCCTGCGTCGGGACGTCGATTCCCAGCGGTTGCGCTTCCTGCTGCGCCGGCTCGCCGGTGTCGCGGGTTTCGGCCGCCTGGTGCTCCCGGGACTCCGGCGAGCGGGTCTGCGCGTCCGGGCCGGCATCGGCCGTGGGGGCCGGGGGCAGGAAGAATCGTTGCAGCACCAGCGCGCTGGTGATTCCGGCGGTGGTCGCGAACAGGGTGGCGAACAGCGTGGTCGGCAGAATCGCCGCCGGTTCGGCCGAGCCCAGGCTGGCGCGCAGCGCGATCACGCCCGTTGGCAGCAGCGTGATGCTGGAGGTGTTGATCGCGAGGAACAGCGCCATCGCGTTGGTCGCGGTGCCGGGGTGCGGGTTCAGCTTGTTCAGTTCCTGCATCGCGCGGATGCCGAACGGCGTCGCCGCGTTGCCGAGTCCGAGAATGTTGGCCGAAAAATTCAGGATCATCGCACCCATCGCCGGGTGCTCCGGGGGCACGCTGGGGAACAGGCGGGTCATCAACGGGCGCAGCAGTCGCGCCAGTACCGTCAGCAGCCCGCCGGCCTCGGCGATCTTCATCAGTCCCAGGAACAGGGCCATCACGCCGACCAGGCCGATCGCGAGTTCCACCGCACTGCCCGCCGAACTGATCGCGGCCTGCGACAGCTCCTGCATCGGCTGACTGTCAGCGTCGAGCTCGGTGAGTTCGCGCCAGGCTGCGGCCAGGAAGGCGGCGAGGATCAGGACCAGGAAGATGAGGTTCATCGACGCGGGCGACTCCGTGCGGTGGGGTTCTCAGCGGTTGTCCGAACGCGGGTTCCGGTTCCCCCGCCGCGTGTCGGGCCTTGTTCTCTCTATCTGTTTCGGGAGCGTGCCCCATCTCCCACTCGCAAGAGCGGGGGCATGGCCGTCAGCGGTTTTCCCCCCGGGACACGATGCGCATCACGGTGTCCATGGCCCGCGTCGGCAGCAGCCATTTCAGAGTCGCGAACAAGTGGGTCGGCACGGTCACCCGGTAGCGGGTCTTCGGCCGACGCGCCTCGAGCGCGTGCACGACCGCCTTCAGCACGGCCTCCGGCCCCAGCGTGAACGGCGCTTCCCGCTCCGCGTGAGCCAGACGGCGTTCCATGCGTTCGTAGGTCTCCCGCCAGTAGCTCTCGCGCGGGCGGATGAAGCGCCGGTAGGCGAGGAACGCGTTGGCGCGGAAGCGGCTGCGGATCGGGCCCGGCTCGACCAGCGCCACGTGGATGCCGCTGCCGTGCAGTTCCTGGCGCAGCACGTCGCTGAGCCCCTCGAGCGCGAACTTGGAGCACACATAGGCCCCGCGCATGCGCAGCCCGACCAGCCCCAGCACCGAGCTGTTCTGAATGATGCGGCCGCTGCCCTGTCTGCGCATCGCCGGGATCACCGCGTTGGTCAGCTCCAGCCAGCCGAGCACGTTGGTCTCGAGCTGGGCCCGCAACGCGGGGCGGGACAGATCCTCGACCGCGCCCGGCTGCCCGTAACCGGCGTTGTTGAACAGCGCGTAGAGTTCGCCGCCGGTGCGCGCGAGCACCTCATGCACCGCGCTGCGGATGCTCGCCGAGTCGTCCAGGTCCAGCCGCAGGGCTTCCAGCCCCTGACCTTTCAGACGTGCGACCGCCTCGCTGCTGCGGGCGGTCGCAAATACCCGATAGCCGCGTTCGTGCAGCGCCAGCGCCACGTGTTCGCCGATTCCGGAGGAGCAGCCGGTCACAAGTATCGTGCGGGAAGGGTTGGTCATGTCAGTAGGTCAGGGTCACCACGTGGTCCTCGATCACCTCGCCGATGAACGCGCCGCCACCGCGGACGCCGTCGAGTTGCGGGATCGCATTGTCCCGGGTCAGGCCGTGTTCTTCCATGGCTCCGGCGCAGGCAAAGAACCGGCAACCCGCGTCGTGTGCATCCTGCATGAAGCCGTATACCGACTTGGCGTGCGCCGTGCCCGGATGGATGGCCTCGGCAACGCCCCGGATCAGCAGTCTCGTGCTGTCGCCGGCGAAGTACATCTCCACCTGAAGATCCATCACCGCGGCGACGGTGGCCTGGAAAAACGGCGCCCCGAGGGTGGACGGGCGTTCCAGATCCAGGTTCAGCAGCATGATCACGATCTTTTCCGTCATCGATTCGTTCCGCTTGCTCTCCGCCGTTGCGCCGGCCTGGCGTGTCCCGCACCGATTGTCGCAGGGGGGGTACTTTAATTCACAGGATTCGGTCGCATAATACGCGCATCCCCTGTTCAACATCCGGAGTTCCAAACATGCCGATTTACGAATACGAGTGCAGTGCCTGCGGCGACCGTACCGAGGTCATCCAGAAGGTCAGCGACCCCGCGCTCACCGACTGCCCTGCCTGCGGGGCGGGTGCCCTGAACAAGCTGGTGTCGGCAGCCGGGTTTCGCCTGTCCGGCGGCGGCTGGTACGAGACCGACTTCAAGAAGGACAGGCGCCGCAACCTGAAGGAGGATGCGGGCAGGACCGACTCCGGCCCCGCCGGCGGTAGCGGTTCTCCGGCCTGCGGCTCGGGATCCTGCGCAGCCCCGGCGGCGTGAGTGCCTGACCGGTGCTGAGTCACCTGCGTCGCTACCTGATCGCGGGACTGCTGGTCTGGGTCCCGCTGATCGTGACCGGACTGATCATCAAGTTCCTGGTCGACGCACTCGACTTCACCATCCTGCTGCTGCCGGCGAGCTGGCGGCCGGAGGCGATCCTTGGCTTCAGCGTGCCGGGGACCGGGGTGGTGGTCGCGATCGTGATCGTGTTCGTGACCGGCGTGGTGGCGGCGAACATCGTCGGGCGCAAGCTGGTCGAGCTGGGCGAGGCGATCGTCGACCGGATCCCGCTGGTGCGGTCGATCTACAGTGCGGTGAAACAGGTGATGCGCACCGTGTTCGACGACGGCGGCCAGTCGTTCCGGCGCGTGTTGCTGGTCGAGTATCCGCGCAAGGGGCTGTGGACGCTCGGATTCCAGACCGGCGTCGGCGTCGGCGAGGTGCAGGCGCGGACCGAGCGCGATGTGCTGACCGTGTTCGTCCCGACCACGCCGAACCCGACCTCCGGGTTCGTGATCATGGTCCCGCGCGAGGATGCGGTCGAACTCGACATGTCGGTCGAGGACGGTCTGAAATTCGTGATGTCGCTGGGGGTCGTGGTGCCGGAGTGGCCGCCGCTGGCGAAGGGCGGCGGGAAGCTTGCGCCGGGGATGACCAAACCGTAACATCCCAGCCCCTTTTTTGGCGGGCGGCAGTGCCGCCCGCCGACCCATCAACCGGGCGGAACCCGCCTTTCTGGCTTGGAACTGGCGCAATGCGGACTCATTTCTGTGGACTCGTGACCGAGGCGCAACTGGACTCGGAAGTCACCCTTTGCGGGTGGGTCAACCGCCGGCGCGATCATGGCGGGGTGATTTTCATCGACCTGCGCGATCACGAGGGGGTGGTCCAGGTCGTGTTCGATCCGGACCGGGCCGAGATGTTCGCGCGTGCCGAGCAGGTACGCAGCGAATACGTGCTGCGCGTGACCGGCCGCGTGCGCCGGCGTCCGGAAGGCACGACCAACCCCGAGCTGAACACCGGCGCGGTGGAAGTCCTGGGCCTCGACCTGGAAGTGCTGAATGCCGCCCGCACCCCGCCGTTCCCGCTCGACGACGAGGACGTCGGCGAGGAGACCCGGCTGCGTTACCGGTACATCGACCTGCGCCGGCCGGTGATGCAGGAACGCCTGCGCCTGCGCGCGCAGGTCACGCGCAGCCTGCGCCGCTTCCTCGACGATGCCGGCTTCGTCGACATCGAGACCCCGATGCTGACCAAGGCGACTCCCGAAGGGGCCCGCGACTACCTGGTGCCCAGCCGTACCCATCCCGGTCACTTCTTTGCGCTGCCGCAGTCGCCGCAGTTGTTCAAGCAGCTGCTGATGATCGGGGGCATGGACCGTTACTACCAGATTACCCGCTGCTTCCGCGACGAGGATCTGCGCGCCGACCGTCAGCCGGAATTCACCCAGCTCGACATCGAGATGGCCTTCGTCGACGAAGCCGACGTGATGGCGCTGAACGAGCGTCTGATCCGCACGATGTTCCGCGACGTGCTCGGCGTGGAACTGCCCGACCCGTTCCCGCGCATGACCCATGCCGAGGCGATCGCCCGGTTCGGCTCCGACCGGCCCGATCTGCGCATTCCGCTGGAATTCACCGATCTGACCGAGCGCATGCGCGACGTCGAGTTCAAGGTCTTCAACGCCCCGGCGAACGATCCGGAAGGCCGCGTCGCGGCGCTGCGCCTGCCCGGCGGCGGTACGCTGTCGCGCAAGGAGATCGACGACTACACCCGGTTCGTGGGGCGCTTCGGTGCCCGCGGGCTTGCGTATATCAAGGTCAACCGGGTCGCGGACGGCGTCGCCGGGCTGCAGTCGCCGATCCTGAAGTTCCTCCCGGACGAGGTGGCCCTGGAGATCCTCGAGCGCACCGGGGCCGAGGACGGCGACCTGATCTTCTTCGGTGCCGACAAGGCGAACGTGGTCAACGAGAGCCTGGGCGCGCTGCGGGTACAGCTCGGGCATGATCGCGGGCTGGTCGCGGAAGGCTGGGCCCCGCTGTGGGTGATCGATTTCCCGATGTTCGAGTGGGACGCAAAGGAGGGGCGCTTCTACGCGCTGCACCACCCGTTCACCGCGCCCGCGGTAGCCGACGCCGAAGTGCTGCGCGCGGATCCGCGGGCGGCGCTGTCGCGGGCCTACGACATGGTCTTGAACGGCACCGAGGTCGGTGGCGGTTCGATCCGTATCCACCGGCCGGAGATGCAGCGCGCCGCGTTCGATCTGCTCGGAATCGGCGAGGCCGAGGCGGCGGAGAAGTTCGGCTTCCTGCTCGACGCGCTGAACCAGGGCGCCCCCCCGCACGGCGGCATCGCGTTCGGACTGGACCGGTTGGTGATGCTGATGGCGGGAGCCGGCAGCATCCGTGACGTCATGGCGTTCCCGAAGACCCAGAGCGCTGCCTGTCCGCTGACCGACGCGCCGGCCCCGGTCGGCGACCCGCAGCTGCGTGAACTCGGGATCCGCCTGCGCGCCCAGCCGCCCGCTTCCTGATTCCGGCTCCCGATGCGGGCCAGCGTCGTCACCATCCACGGCTGGCACATGACCGGTGCCGAGATGTGGCCGTTGCGGCGGCGATTGCAGCGGCACGGTTACGAAGTCCACGCATTCCGCTATCGTTCGCGCCGCGAAACCCCCGAGCAGGCCGCGCGTCGCCTGGCGGTATTCCTGGAACGGGTTCCGGGCGAGGTGATCCATCTGGTCGCGCACAGCCTGGGCGGCATGGTCGTGCGCCACTTGTTCGCGTTGGCGCCGGTCCAGCGCCCCGGGCGCATCGTGATGCTCGGGGCGCCGCTGGCGGGCAGCCGTAGCGCGGCGCGCATGGCCGGCACGCGGGCCGGGCGCTGGTGGCTCGGGGCGGCGCTGGACCGCGGCCTGGTGGGCGGCAGCCCGGCGCTGCAGGGCCGCAGGATCGGCATGATCGCGGGCAACCGCGGGCTCGGCGTCGGCAGCCTGCTGCCCGGGACGCTGCCCCGGCCCAACGATGGCACGGTCGCGGTCGACGAGACCTACGGGCCGGAGGTGGTCCGCCATCTCGAAGTGCCCTACGGGCATTTCCGCCTGCTGCTGGCGGGCCCGGTCGCGGATGCGGTGGTCCGATTCCTGGAGCAGGGCGAATTCTGAGCCGCGGGGGCGGCGGGCGGCCAGGGCCGGCGACAGCGGGTACACTGGCGCGGAACATTCTTCAGGTTTTTCATTCAACGACACGGGACACACGATGGCCGGTCACAGCAAATGGGCGAACATCCAGCACCGCAAGAACGCCCAGGATGCCAAGCGGGGCAAGCTCTTCACCAAACTGATCCGCGAGATCACCGTCGCGGCACGGGCCGGGGGTGCGGACCCCGCGTCCAACCCGCGCCTGCGCCTGGCGACCGACAAGGCGCTGGCCGCGAACATGACCCGCGACACCATCGATCGCGCAGCCAAGCGCGGCGCTGGCGCGATGGAGGGCGACGCCTACGAGGAGGTGCGCTACGAGGGCTACGGCCCGGGCGGCGCCGCGATCCTGGTCGACTGCATGACCGACAACCGCAACCGGACCGTGGCCGATGTGCGGCACGCGTTCACCAAGACCGGCGGTAACCTGGGCACCGACGGCTCGGTCGCCTACCTGTTCGAGAAGAGGGGCGTGATCGAGTATCCGGCGGGCACCGACGACGAGAAGGTGATGGAAGCCGCGCTCGAAGGCGGTGCCGAGGACGTGCAGGTGGACGAAGACGGCGCGATCGAGGTGCTGACCGGCCCCGAGGACTTCGAGCCGGTGCTCGCGGCGCTGCGCGAGCACGGGCTGGAACCCGAGAACGCCGAGGTCACGATGCGCGCGGGAACCCTGGCCCCGCTCGACGAGGACACCGCGCAGTCGGTGCTGAAGCTGCTGAACATGCTCGACGATCTCGACGATGTCCAGAATGTCTACACCAATGCCGATTTCCCCGAGTCCGTGACCGGCGCCTGACCCGATGCGCGTGCTGGGCATCGATCCCGGATCCCGAGTCACCGGTTTCGCGGTCGTCGAGGCGCGCGGTGCCGCGCTGCACCCGATCGGATTCGGCGTGATCCGGCCGGCCGCCGGCGAGATGGCCGGGCGTCTGGCCGAGATCTTCGCCGGCGTGGCGCGGGTGGTGGCCGAACTCCGGCCCGAGGCGCTGGCGATCGAATCGGTATTCCTGGCCCGCAATGCGCAGTCGGCGCTGAAATTGGGGCAGGCCCGCGGTGCCGCGATCTGCGCCGCGGCCCAGGCAGGTCTTCCGGTGTTCGAGTACGCGCCCCGGGCGGTGAAGCTCGCGGTGGTGGGCAGCGGCCGGGCGCACAAGGCGCAGGTTCAGCACATGATGCGCCAGATCCTGCGCATCGACGAACCGCTGGCCGCCGATGCCGCCGACGCCTTGGCCGTCGCCGTCTGCCATTCCCACACCCAGCAGACCCAGGGCTATGCGAGCCGGCGTCTGACGCGCGTGCAGGAGGCTGCGCGATGATCGCACGGCTCGAGGGCGTGCTGCTGCTGCGCGATCTGCAGGGCGTGGTGCTGGACGTCGGCGGGGTCGGCTACGAGGTCGAGGTGCCGCTGTCGACGCTGGCCAGCCTGCCGGAGGTGGGAAGCCGGGTCGTGCTGTTTACCCATTTGATGGTGCGCGAGGATGCCCATAGCCTGTTCGGTTTCCTGAAAGCGCGTGACCGTGACCTGTTCCGGCGGCTGATTCGGGTCAACGGGATCGGCGCACGGCTGGCGCTGGCAATGCTCTCGACCATGGCTGCGGACGAGCTGGCGGGGCACATCACTGGGGGGCATACGGCGGCGCTGACCCGGATCCCCGGGATCGGCAAGCGCACCGCCGAGCGGGTCGTGCTGGAACTCGGCGAGCGTCTGGCGGACCTGGGATTCGGGCCGGACCCCGGTGCCGCGTCCGGGGCGCCGGCTGCGGGGGTCGAACGCGAGGCGGCGGCAGCGCTGGAGGCGCTGGGGTACCGCGCGGCCGATGTCGAGCGGATGCTGGCCGCGGTTCGGGGGCAGGCGGAAAGCACCGAGGCCCTGGTGCGGCTTGCGTTGCGCGCGACGCTGCGGTCCTGAACACGGCCGCGAATCCGGCGTGGCGCAGGCGCTGGATCACGGGGAGTGCGCGGGAATTTATTGCCCTGGGTGCGGGTGTAAACCGCGATCCCTTGCGGTCATACTGTGACCATGGAATCGCGTCTGGTCGACATGCACCGCCTCCCCGAGGATCGGGGAAGCGAGGTTTCGCTGCGTCCGCAGCGGCTGGCCGAATTTACCGGCCAGCCGCGCGTACTGGAGCAGATGGACCTGTTCATCCGCGCCGCGCGCGGGCGTGGCGATGCGCTGGATCACACGCTGATCGCGGGTCCGCCAGGGCTGGGCAAGACCACGCTGGCGCATATCGTCGCCCACGAACTCGGCGTCGGGCTGCGCCAGACCTCGGGTCCGGTACTGGAGCGGGCCGGGGATCTGGCCGCGATCCTGACGGCGCTGGAACCTCGCGACGTATTGTTTGTCGACGAGATTCACCGGTTGCCCGCGGTGGTCGAGGAGGTGCTGTACCCCGCGCTGGAGGATTTCCAGCTCGATATCATGATCGGCGAGGGTCCTGCCGCGCGCTCGATCAAGCTGGATCTGCCACCGTTCACGCTGGTGGGCGCGACGACGCGAGCGGGCCTGCTGACCGCGCCGCTGCGTGACCGGTTCGGTATCGTCCAGCGGCTGGAGCATTACAATGTCCCGGACCTGGCGGCGATCGTGCGCCGGGCGGCGGCCTTGCTGGAGGTCGGCATCGACGGCGAGGGTGCAACCGAGGTCGCGCGCCGCGCGCGCGGGACGCCGCGCCTGGCCAACCGCCTGCTGCGTCGGGTCCGCGATTTCGCGCAGGTGCGCGCGGACGGGCGCATCTCCCGGACGGTGGCGTCCGACGCGCTGGATCTGCTGGCGATCGACGCGTCGGGTCTCGACGCCCAGGACCGCCGCTTGCTGGAAATCCTGGTGGAGAAGTTCGACGGCGGGCCGGTGGGTGTGGACAGCCTGGCGACGGCGCTGAACGAGGACCGGGGAACGCTGGAGGATGTCGTGGAACCGTTCCTGATTCAGCAGGGCTATCTGATGCGTACGCCGCGGGGCCGGCAGGCAACTCGGCAGACGTTTCTGCTGCTGGGGCTGCCCGACCGGGTGTCGGCGCGGCCGGATCTGTTCGGGGTTCCCGGCGTGCCGGGAGGCGAGGGCTGATGGTGGCAGCTTCGTCGCCGGCTGGAGGTGAACGCGGTGCCGCGTTCGTCTGGCCGGTCCGGGTGTATTACGAGGACACCGACGCCGGCGGCGTGGTGTACTACGCGAATTACCTGAAGTTCATGGAACGTGCGCGCACCGAGTGGCTGCGCGGGCGCGGATTCGAACAGGACCGGCTGCGGATCGACAGCGGCATCCTGTTCGTCGTGCGCTCGGTCGCTCTCGAGCTGCGGCGGCCCGCGCGCTTCAACGACGCCCTGTCCGTGAGTTGCCGGCCCGTCGCCCTCGGGCGCGCGAGCCTGGACGTGGCGCAGGTAGTGTGGCGCGATGCGACGGAACTGGCGCGGGCGACGGTCCGCCTGGCCTGCGTGGATGCCGAACGCTTCGTGCCGGTGGCCATCCCCGCCCCCGTTCGGGCAGCGGTTGAATCGGATCTAGGAGACGAACTGTGAGTGTGGACCTCTCCCTCTACCGGCTGATCATGGATGCCAGCCTGATCGTGCAACTGGTCATGGTGATCCTGGTCGTGGCCTCGGTGCTTTCGTGGCTGGTGATTCTGGTCAAAGCCCGTACGATCAAGGTGGCGCACCGGGCGGCCGACGACTTCGAGGAACGGTTCTGGTCCGGGGTGGATCTGGCCCACCTCTACGACGGGGTCCGCCGCAAGACCGACATGTCCGGGATGGAGCACGTGTTCTCGTCGGGATTCAAGGAATTTCTGCGGGTGCGCCAGCATCCTCCTCAGGTCGCCGATGCCACGCACCGTTCGATGCGGGTCGCGATCGCGCGCGAAAGCGACGATCTCGAGCGCTATCTGCAGTTCCTCGCGACGGTCGGTTCCACCAGTCCCTACATCGGTCTGTTCGGCACCGTCTGGGGCATCATGCACGCGTTCTTGGGGCTGTCGGGCGTGCAGCAGGCGACGCTGGCGATGGTGGCCCCGGGGATTGCCGAGGCACTGATCGCGACCGCGCTCGGACTGTTTGCGGCGATCCCTGCGGTGATCGCGTACAACCGATTCGCCACCGACGTGGATCGGGTGATCGGTCGTTTCGAGAACTTCAGCGACGAATTCGTGGCCCTGCTCGCTCGCCAGACCGCCGGGCGCGGGTCCGCGGAAGCGCGGGAATAGCGCGTCGTCATGGCGGAAATGTCACGCCACAACGGACGCCGGCTGCGGCGCCCGATCTCCCAGATCAACGTCGTGCCGTTCATCGACGTAATGCTGGTGCTGTTGATCATCTTCATGATCACCGCACCGATGCTCCAGCAGGGAGTCGAGGTGGATCTGCCCGAGGCCGAGGCACAGGCGCTGGACACCGATCAGCGCGCTGCCGAGCCGATCGTGGTGACGGTGACGGCTGCCGGCGCGATGAGCGTGAATCAGGGGGCGCTGGCCAACGAACCGCTGGCGCGCCCGGAACTGGTCGAACTGGTCGCCGATCTGCTGGTGGCGAACCCGGGGATCCAGACCTACGTGCGCGGGGACCGCCATGTCGACTACGGGCGCGTGATGGACGCCATGGTCGCGTTGCAGCAAGCGGGTGCAGGTCGGGTCGGATTGCTGACCGAGCCGCCCCGCAGGGAAGCCGACTGACGTCTCCGTGAGCATGCCGTGTTCAGCCTGATTCGACAGCACTTTGGCCAGCTGCTGCTGGTGCTTCTGCTGCACCTGGTGTTGTTCGGGGCGCTGGTGCTGAACGTGTCGTTCCTGCATCCCTCGGCGTCGTCCGCGGTGCGGTTTTCGCCGGATCCCGCGGAGGTGATCGAGGCGGTCGCGTTGGACGTCGAAACCTTCGAGCGCATCGAGCGCGAGTTCCGTACCGCCGAACAGGAGCGTATCGCAGCGGAACTGCAGGCCGAGGAAGACGCGCGCCGTGAGGAGGAGCGCCAGCGCCAGGAGGAGCTGCGGCGCCAGCGCGAGGAGCAGGAACGGCGCGAGGCCGAGGAACGGGCCCGGCAGGAGGCGCTGCGAGCCGCCGAGGAGGCGCGCGAGGAAGCCCGGCGGGTGGCCGAGGAGGCCCAGCGGGAGGCCCAGCGCGTCGCCGAAGAGGCCCGGCGCATGGCCGATGCCGAACGGGCGCGCATCGAGCAGGAACGGCGCGAGGCCGAGGCCGAGCGCGCGCGTGCCGAGCAGGAACGCCGTGCGGCGGAGGAAGCGCGCCGCGCTGCCGAGGAGGCGCGGCGCGCCGAGGAGGCGGAACGCCGGGAGCGGGAAGCCGCGGCTCAGCGGGAACGCGAGGCCGCGGAGCAGCGCCGGGCCGAAGAAGAGGCGCGCCGGCGCGAGGCCCAGGCGCGCGAACTGGAAGAGCAGCGCAGGCGCGAGCAGATGGAACAGGAACGCCAGCGTCTGGCGCAGGCGCAGGCGCAGCGCGAGGCGGCCGAACGACGCGCCCGGCAGGACGCGCTGCGGGATGCCTACGTGGCCGAGGTGCAGAGCACGGTCGAGCGCCGCTGGCGCCGGCCCGACGGTCTGCGCAGCGGTGACGAGGCCTTCGTGCTGGTCAGAGTCAATCCCGACACTGGGCGTATCCTGAGTTTTCAGGTGCAGAGCTGCTCCGGGGCGTCAGCCTTCTGCGACTCCGTGCGCCAGACCATGGAGCGGTTGCAGTCCCTGCCCCGTCCACCGGACGCCGCAGTCGTCCAGGGCGGGATCCGAATCCGTTTTGCGCCCGATCAGGGCTAGGTGAAGAACGATGAAACGAAGAGGTCTTCAGATCTGGTTTCTGGGTGTGCTGATGCTGCTGGCCGGGCCGGCCGCGGCGGTGCTGGAGGTCACGGTCACCGAAGGCGTGACCGGCGCGATCCCGGTGGCTGTCGCGCCTTTCGCCTGGGATGGGGCCGGCAGCCCGCCCGAGGATGTCGCGCAGATCGTCGGTGCGAACCTCGCGCGCAGCGGCCTGTTCGAGGTGCTGTCGCGCCAGGCGTTGCCCGAGGCGCCGGAGAGTCCGGACGGCTTTCTGGCCGAGAGCTGGGCCGCGGTGGGCGCCGAATACCTGGTGATCGGCCGGCAGCGGCCGGAACCGGAGCAGGAGCAGGTGCTGATCGAGTTCCACGTGTTCGACGTGCTGGCGAACCAGCGCCTCGGCGGCTTCCGCATCCCGGTGCCGCTGGACATGATGCGCCGCGGCGCGCACCGCGTGTCGGACATCGTCTACGAGGAAATCACCGGCGACAAAGGCGCGTTCAGCGCGCGCATCGCCTATGTCGGGGTCGCGGGTGAGGGGGACCGGCGCCGGTTCACGCTGGAAGTGGCGGATTCCGACGGCGCCAACCCGCGCACGCTGTTTCGTTCCAGCGCGCCGCTGATGTCGCCGGACTGGTCGCCCGACGGGCGCGAACTCGTCTACGTGTCGTTCGAGAACCGCCGTTCCGAGGTGTTCCGGCAGAACGTCGAGACCGGCGCGCGCCAGCGCATTGCGGCGTTCCAGGGCATCAACAGCGCGCCGGTGTGGTCTCCCGACGGCCGGCGCATCGCGCTGACGCTGTCGCGCGACGGCACCGCCAACATCTACATGCTGGAACTCGACAGCGGCGAACTGACCCCGGTGGTGCGTTCGAACGCGATCGACACCGAGCCGGCCTGGTCTCCGGACGGCGATACGCTCTACTTCACGTCCGACCGTGCGGGTTCGCCCCAGGTGTATCAGCTGCAGCTCCCGGGCGGCACCCCCCGGCGTCTGACCTTCGAGGCGACCTCGGCGGGGGCGCCCACGGTGTCGCCCGATGGCAAGTCTCTGGTGTACGTCCACGCCGGCGACGGTGGCCTGCGGCTCGCGCGGCTGGATCTGGAATCGCGCCGGGTCACGCTGCTGACCCGCGGGCGCTACGACAAGTCGCCGAGTTTCGCACCGAATGGCAGCATGGTGATCTACTCGACCACGGATCGCGGCCGCGGCATCCTCGGGTCCGTAAGCCGGGATGGCCAGGTGCACCAGCGGCTGGCCGCGCGTTCGGGCGAGGTGCGCGAGCCCGCCTGGTCACCACTGTAACGGATGCACGCCAGATGCTGCGCGGACCATGCGCATTTTCCAACCCGATACACCCATTGAGGAAAGCAAGATGAATGCACCGTTTCGTTGGGTTCTGGTATTGCTGATGGCCGGCGTGCTCGCGGCCTGTGCTCAGCCCAAGCGCGAGATGACCGATGCCGAGCGTGCGGCGGCCGAAGCGGCAGCGGCGGAGGCTGCGGCTGCCGCCGAGGCCGAGGCCGCCGCAGCCGAGGAGCGCGCGCGCCGGGAAGCGGAAGCCGCGGGAATCGGAGTCGACCGCGACCTGCGTGTCGACCCGCTCGACGATCCTCAGAGTCCGCTTGCCGAGCGGCTGGTCTATTTCGATTTCGACCGTGATACCGTACGGTCGGAATTCATTCCGATGCTCGAGGCACATGCCCGCTACCTGTCGCAGCATTCCGGCGCCCGCCTGCGTTTGGAGGGGCATACGGACGAGCGCGGAACCCGCGAGTACAACCTCGCGCTGGGCGAACGGCGGGCGCAGGCCGTGCGCCGGATCATGACCCTCAACGGTGCCCGCGATGCCCAGTTGGACGTGATCAGCTACGGCGAGGAGATGCCCGTGGCCTTTACCCAGACCGAGGAATCCTGGGCCAAAAACCGGCGCGTGGAACTCGTCTACGAGGTGCGCCGCTGACCCCGGCCTGGCGCCGGGCCGCCGGCCCGGCCGCTGCCGGAAGAGGAGGAACCCATCGATGACTGGCTATACGGATGCCACCGTAATCCGCCGGACCCGCTGCTCCGTAGCAGGGGTGCTCGGGCTTGCGCTGCTGCTCCTGGGCGCTCCGGCCGGGGCACAGTCCGGCTCGCCCGTGGTCACGCAGCACCAGCTGCAGATGGTCGACAGCCGCCTGGAGCGGGTCGAGCGTCTGCTCGATTCGGGCGTGCTGACCGAGATGCTCCAGAACACCGATGAACTGCAGGCGGAGCTGCGCCGGCTACGCGGGCAGGTGGAACGCCTCGAACACGAGGTTCGGACCCTGCGTGCCCGGCAGCACGACGAAAGCCGCCGGCTCGAGGAGCGTCTGGCCTTGCTGGAAGGCGACCTGACCGCTCGGGAGCCCGCCGCACCGGTGCCCGAGGTGATCGATACGTTGCCGGATGCGGACGAACAGGGGGCCTACCAGGCGGCCTTCGACAAGTTGATGTCCGGCGATTATCCGGAGGCGATCCTGAATCTCGAGCGTTTCATGGAACGCTGGCCGGACGGTGTCTACTCGGCCAATGCACTGTACTGGCTTGGGGAGGCCAAGTACGCAAGCCAGGATTACGAGGGCGCTCTGGTCGATTTCCAGGCGGTTCGGGACCGCTTTCCCGACAGCGACAAGGCCGGCGATGCACTGCTGAAGATCGGCTACTCCCATTTCGAGCTGGGCCAGGCCGACCAGGCGCGTGAGGCGTTGAATCGGGTCGTGTCGGAACACGCGGGAACGACCCTCTCGCGCCTGGCGCAGGATCGGCTGCGCCGGCTGGATGGCCGGTGATGGCCCGATGACGCAGACGGCGGCCGTGCCCGGCGGGGCACGTGCGGAGCGCGCGCCGGCGCGGCTGCGGATCACCGAAACCTTTCTGTCGCTGCAGGGCGAGGCGGCACAGGTGGGCTGGCCCACGGTATTCGTGCGCCTGACCGGGTGCCCGCTGCGCTGCCGCTGGTGCGACACCGCGTACAGTTTTTCCGGTGGCCAGATGCTCGGGCTGGACGAAATCCTGGATACGGTGGCGGGTTTCGGGGTCCGCCACGTTTGCGTGACCGGCGGCGAGCCGCTCGCCCAGCCCGGTTGCCCCGCGTTGCTCGAGGCGCTCTGCGAGCGCGGACACGCGGTGTCGCTCGAGACCAGCGGTGCGCTGGAGCTCAGGGAGGTCGACCCGCGGGTGCGCATCGTGATGGATCTGAAGGCCCCGGCCTCCGGGGAAAGTGCCCGTAACCGGCTGGATAACCTCGAACGGCTCCGGCCCGGCGACCAGATCAAGATCGTGCTTGCCGATCGCGCGGACTTCGACTGGGCCCTGGAGCTGCTGTTGCGCCATCCGCGGCCGGACGGCGTCGAGGTGCTGTTCTCCCCGGTGTACGGCGAACTCGAGCCGCAGCGGCTCGCCGAGTGGATTCTGGAAGCGCGCGCGCCGGTGCGCTTCCAGCTGCAGTTGCACAAGCTGCTTTGGGGCGATGTCGCGGGCCACTGACCGAACCGGGCAGGGCGGCGGCACGGAGGGCGGTCGTGCCGCGGTGGTGCTGCTTTCCGGCGGCCTCGACTCCGCGACCTGTCTTGCGCTGGCGCGGGCTGCTGGGTACCGCTGTCACGCGCTGAGCGTGGATTACGGCCAGCGCCATCGCGCCGAGCTGGAGGCCGCGGGCCGGGTCGCGGCCGCGCTCGGCGCGGCCAGCCACCGGGTCATCCGGATCGACCTCGGTGCGATCGGCGGTTCCGCCCTCACGGATTCCTCGATACCCGTGCCGGAAACACCCACCGAGGGAATCCCCGTAACCTATGTGCCCGCCCGCAACACCACGTTGCTGGCGCTGTCGCTGGCGCTGACTGAGGCACTCGACCTGGACGAGATCTTCATCGGCGTGAATGCGGTCGACTATTCCGGATACCCGGACTGCCGGCCCGAGTTCATCGCGGCCTTCGAGAATCTGGCCAATCTGGCGACGCGGGCTGGGGCCGAGGGCCGCCGCTTCCGGATCCGGGCACCGCTGCTGACCATGACCAAGGCCGAGATCATCGGTGTCGGTACCGCCTGCCGGCTCGACTACTCGCTGACCGTCAGCTGCTACCAGGCCGATGCCGAAGGCCGGGCCTGCGGAGTCTGCGACAGCTGCAGGATCCGGCGTGCCGGATTCGAGGCCGCCGGTGTGCCCGACCCCACCCGCTACCGGCCCGATGCCCCGGCTTGAACCCGCGCGGCGGCACAGCTTGCGTTTTGTGCTCCAGAACGTACACTAGGGCCCCTCGCCCGGGGCCGTTAGCTCAGCTGGTAGAGCAGTGGACTTTTAATCCATTGGTCGTAGGTTCGAATCCTACACGGCCCACCAAATTTCAATCAGTTACGATCAGGATTTGCCCTGTCTCTCCGGGCATATTGGTTCTGGGTAGCGCATGGGTAGCGCTTGCCAGTGAAAGGGCTCAAGTCCGTCATGCTTCATCCGGCCGCGGTGTTCCGTGATGACGGATCGAAATCTGGCTCCGAGGCAGACGGGGAGACCCTAAGCACCGCTGCCAATGCTCCGGCTATCCTGACCCGTTCCTATCTCGCCTTCCCTGGGCCCTCGGTGTCCGAGCTGCATCCCGTCGTGCCGAACTGCGACCGGTGCGCAGATCATGCGCGACCAACCCAGTGCTCTGGCCGTTAAGCACTATCACGCGCGGCTGTTGGACCTGCTTCGGAAGTGGCATGCGAACATCGAGGCGTGGATACGGGTTGAGGTTGGAATCTCGCGGCTAGCGGCAGGCACGGACAGTTTGCGAGCCGTGACACTAGGCTAGGCGCACGCAAGAGAGCGGGGAACTTCGACCCCTACCTCCCGAATCCAGCATTCGTTGTCGATGGTTAAATGAAACAATTGCTTAGCGCATCTGGCCCCGCGCTAACGTGACCGGAGACGACATGAGTGTGCACCGCGTGCCTGGAGCGCGTCACGATCCGGTCACGCGGTGAACGCGGGATGGTTCGGCAGCGGAGTGCCGTACCGATGTTTCGAATACGCGTTGCTCCGCCAGAACCCTGGTCTCGAACCCGCTCAACGCCATTCTTGACTGCCCGGAGCCCCGCCTCGCTTGCTTCGCGCTTCTACCTCCTCCTGACTGCGACTTCGGCGCGGATGCCGAAAGTCGCGTCTCAGAGCCCCGTCGGCTCATAACCTCCTGACTATGACGCGCCGTGGTACGGAACCGCGCGTTTTTCGGACTGCTTGGTACGGGAGTGCCGTACCGAATAGCGCACGCTGATTGCCGGAGCACGGTAACTGACGCGCAGCAGGCTTGGACCGAGACCGATCAGGCGCTCTGGGCCGGTGTGCTCAACTTCTGGTTCCTGGGCCGGGTCCTGGACAAGGTGCGGCGATGTTCGATGTGCCGCCGCAGGCAATCGAACTCGCCGAGCGCTTCGAGGGCTTCCATCGGGACCAGAAGAACGGTCCGGGGCGGGCGCACCCCTACGTTTGCCCGGCAGGCTACTGGACAATCGGATACGGCCGCCTGTGCGACCGCGACCATCCACCGGTCACTGAGGTCGAAGCCGACGCCTACCTTGTGGAAGACCTCAGAGAGGTGTGCATTGGGCGGGACGCAGCGGCACTGCCCGGTGCTCGCCACCGAGACGGACAAGCGTCTGGCGGCTATCGTCGACTTCACGTTCAACCTCGGTGCGGGTCGTTTGCAGATATCCACGCTGCGGCAGCGGATCAACGAGCGGGACTGGCTAGCCGCGAAGAGGGAGATCTGGCTCTGGGTCGACGGGGGGGCATAAGGTTCCCAGGGCCTCTTGACAAGGCGCGAGGCGGAGGTGCGGTTGATTCAAACGGGGGCGCTGCCAACCTATCGCAACCGCGTGCCACTCAGAGACCAAAATGGCACGGAAATTCACGCGGGGGTCCCAAATTCCCCGGAAAACCGGTACAGCGTCTGCCATACTCCACCAGAACTAACCCGACTATGACTACCACGATGCTTGAGATAGACACAGGCATAATTCCGCCAGATCTTGATCCGCTCAAGGCTATCGATAAGCCAGAATTGGTCATCGGCTTGGTCGGTCCTATCGGCACCGATCGCGGCGAGATCTTTGCCGCTCTTGAAGCTGCTCTCGACGCCTACGGCTATACTACACGTCGAATCCGCGTCAGCAACACGCTCCATGAGTTGCCCGGACTTGGATGGCTGGCAGATCTTGAACGCGACGAGTTCCGACGCATTAAGAAGCACATGCGTGCTGGGACCTTAGTACGTGAGATCACCGGTCGGGCAGACGCTCTTGCCTGCTTTTCTATCGCTGAAATCAGAAAAATACGCTCTGAACTTCACTCGCCAGTTCCCGATACGAGTGGACCTCAGTACGACCCAGGGACTCGTGTTCGTCCGGCCACCGCGTATGTACTGGATTCGTTGAAACATCCACAAGAGATCCACACGCTTCGTGCTGTATATGGAAGAGCTTTTATTGCTCTCTCCATTCATACACCGCAGGACAAGCGTGTCCGAAACCTCTCTCAGCGATTGGCTGAAGCGCAATACGATGCGCAAAATACGAATAAATTCGACGTCGAAGCAACGAAGCTTATTCAGATTGATGAAAAAGAAGAAGGGACTGCGCTTGGCCAGGATGTGCGCTCTTCTTTTCCGCGAGCAGATTTTTTTCTCAATGCATCCAGCACTCCAACTATCCATTCGGATATAAAGCGATTCTTAGCGCTTTTCTTCAATCACCCGTTCCGGACCCCGACCTACGATGAATTCGGAATGTTCTTCGCAGAAGCATCTTCTTGGCGGTCTTCAGATCTAGGGCGCCAGGTGGGGGCATCTATTCTAAGCGCAACTGGTGAACTTCTTGCTGTCGGGTTTAACGAAGTTCCAAAGCCAAATGGCGGCTACAACTGGGAAGGCGAGACTCCCGACTATCGGGACTTCCAATACGGTAAAGATGAGGGTACTCGTCAAAAGAATCTGATGGTCGCAGAGGTTTTGCAACGGATCGCAAGTAGTAATCTTGTGTCTAGCGACAAACAGGCAGAGGTGCAGAAGCTAATTTCAGATGTTGCCAATGGCCTGGGTCATCCATTAACAAAGAACCTTAAAGCGCTGAGCGTTATTGAATTTAATCGCTCAGTTCATGCAGAGATGGCAGCGATCTGTGATGCAGCGTCACGCGGCGTTTCAATTAGGGGCGCGCAATTATTTGTCAACACCTTTCCCTGCCACATTTGCGCGCGCCACATCCTTGCGGCGGGCATTAGTCGGGTCGTTTACATCGAGCCTTATCCAAAGAGCCTTACAACAACGCTGTACGCGGATCAGATTGGCCAATCGTCGAGTGGTGACTGCCGCGACACAGTACCGTTTGAGGCGTTCAGAGGAGTCGCGCCGCGGATGTACCAGTTCCTTTTTAAGGCGCAGGGTGAAAGAAAGGAAAGCTCCGGTGTGGTAACTAGGTGGAATGAGAGAGATGCAAACACAAAATTAAAGAGGTATGTTCTCTCGTATGTTGCGATTGAGCAGACTGTGGTTGGGCGTCTTTTGGAAAAGCTAGCGGAAGACTTGAATCGTAATGAGGTGGCACTAGTGTCTTTACAACATGAGGAGGAAAGCGACCATGGCGCAAAATAATGGGTATGCGGAGCAGATTGCCGCTGCGAAGCGTTCGCTTGAAACTTGGCCGGATTGGATGAAAGTTAACGCAAGATTTCACGGGTCCGAGATTTCGAAGGGATCCAAGGAGAGTCGCTCAGGTGAGGCGCAAAAGAACATGCGGAATAGAGGCGACGGATGAAGGGAGAATTATCTTGGATCGAGGGTATGCCCCGGGGCAGTATTTCGGGTCCCAGGGGGGCGCCGCGATTCCCAGATTCAAATGAGTGAGCCGATGGGGAATGTGGAGACTTAATTCGAATCCCCTTCGGCGACCAGCGCCGGATTTAAAACGGTGAAAAGAGAGTTCGGGCGGTAGGTGGTACTGCACCGCCAGCACTCTAGATCGCGAACCCGCTCAGCGCGATTCGTGACTGCCCGGAGCCTCGCACCAAGCGGGGCTTCGCGCTTCTGCCTCCTGGCTACGACTTCGGTCCAGACGCTGAAAGTGGCGTACCAGATCTCCATCGGCTCAAGACCTCCCGACTATGACGCGCCGTGGTACGGAACCGCGCGTTTTTCGCACCGCTTGGTACGGAAGTGCCGTACCGAATAGCGGCGTGCGGGATAAGGATTATCTTGGTAGCCGAGGCGTAGCTGGATGCACTTCAAGGAATCCCCGCGATTCGCGCGGAACCCACCGTGCATGTCCGAGTATGGGCTTGCTACTTGGTGCGAGTCAGCAAGCCGTTGGGTCCCTGTTGCTCATCCGGTCGGCGTTGCTCAGTTGAGTTCGAATGGCCCGCTGTCCCACACAGACTGGGTGAAGCCGTTTAGAGTGATCGCCATCTTTCCGGGATCTCGGTGTTTGTCAACGTAGTTGTCCGCTTTTTCATGCCGCCTGAGCGACCATCAGGGCTGGCGTTTGGGCATGTTCCTTCGGTGGGTTGAGCCAGACGTGATCGATCGGTGTCCAGTTGCGCGTGTGCCGCGACCAGCGTGTCGGGTTGGCGCGTTGGGCGTCTTGGTACACCCGGTGCCGGTGCGCCAGGATCGCGATGTCCTCCCCGCGATGACGCTGGCCGGGGGTGACGAAGCGGATCTTGCTGTGGCGATGTTCCTCGTTGTACCAGTGGACGAAGCGCGCGACCCAAGCGCGGGCGTCGGCGAGGCTGGCAAACGGCTGAGGCGGAAAGGCCGGCGTGTATTTCAAGGTCCGGAACAGGCTTTCCGCGTAGGGGTTGTCGTCGCTCACCGAGGGGCGACTGAAGGACGGGACGACACCCAGGCGCTGCAAGGTGCTGAGCATGGTGGCACCCTTCATGGGGCTGCCATTATCCGAGTGCAGCACCAGGCCCGGGCGATGGACGCCCTCGGCGAGACAGGCGCGTTCGATCAGGCGACTGGCGTGTTCGGCGCTTTCCTCGGTGTGCACCTCCCAGCCGACGACCTTGCGGCTGAAGACGTCCTCGATCAGGTACAGGCGGTAGAACTGCCCCCGGATCGAAGAGGCCAGGAAGGTGATGTCCCACGCCCAGCAAACATTGGGCGCAGTCGCGCAGACCCCCTCCGGTTTGGGCACCTGCCGTGGGGCCGCCGCCCGGCCCCGGCGCTGTACCTGGTCATGGGCCCGCAGCACGCGGTAGAAGCTCGCCTCGGACGCGATGTACACGCCCTGGTCGGCCAGGCGCGGCACGATCTGGGTCGGTGGCAGGCTACGGTACTCCGGCGCGTTACAGACCGTCAGGATCGTCTCCTGCTCTTCGGCACTCAGGCGGTTGGCCGGCACCCGCGGGGTGCAGGTGCGCCGGTCCACCAGCCCGGTGTCGCTGCCGGCGAGGGCGCGCCAGCGGCGCAGCGTGCGCGGCGTCAGGCCGAGGACCGCACAGGCCGGGGTGAGCCGGGCACCGGCGGCGACCGCCTCGTCGATCAGGTCCAGCGCCAAGGCACGGGTCTCGGGCGTGATCATGCGTCCTCGTCGTCCCCCCAGATCGCCTGGGCTTTTTTTTTCAACACCAGCAAGGCGGCTGCCTCGGCCAGGGCTTTCTCTTTCCGGCGCAGCTCGCGCTCCAGGTCGCGCACGCGCTTCTTCTCCTGCTGCCAGGCGGCACGCTCGTCCCGGGTCAGCCGCTGGGGATCGGCGCTGCCGGCCATGGCCGCTTCCTTCCAGCGCTCGATCTGCTCGGGATACAGACCCTTGCACCGGCAGTACTCCGAGAGCGCCTGCTCATTCAGCGCGGCGGTTTCGATCACCACCGCGAGCTTGTCCCGGCCACTCCAGGATTCCGGGTTCGCCGGATCCGCCGGCACCGCATGCCCCCGGTCCTGGAACTCCCGGCGCCAGGCATACAGGGTGGGTTCCGACACCCCCGTCTCCCGGTGCACGTCGGCCACCGCCCGGGCATTGGGCGGCATCATCTTCTCGACCACCTTGGCTTTGAACTCTTCGCTGTACCGTGGCATTCCATCCGCTCTCTCCGCCCCCTCGAGGGTTAAGTTTACTGCGTCCAATCCAGCGGACTTCTATGCTGACAGAGGGGGAACACCAGTTCAGGCAGGTCCGCAGCAACCGGTAGCCGCGTGCGGCTACCGTGGGACGCGTGGCCTTCTCCTCTTCAAGCCAAGCGGCGATCCGGGCCGGCGTGAGATTCTCGATCCGCTCGTTCCTGAGCGCGAACAGGACCCCGGGCTTGGTCTTCTTCGGGGACCGCTTGCGGTCCTGGCCTGGCGCGGTCATGACCTGCCGATGGTCATGCAGATGCGCGGCGCTCCAGTCAGCAGAGCGGGCCGCGACATAGGCGTCCCACGCCTCGCCGAAGGTGATCCGGGTCGCCTCCTCACGCTGCTTGGCTGCCGCCTCGGCTTCCTCGCGCTCGGCCCTTTCCCGGCGGGGATCGATGCCCTTGTCAACGAGGGTCCGCAGCCTGCGGGCCTCCTTGCGGGCGCGGTCGATATCCCAGGTCTTGGGATCGCCGATCCGCATCTTGAAGGGCTTGCCGTGGATGCGCGCCTGGAAGACGAACGTCTTGCTTCCACCCGCGCGAGCGCGAAGTCCCAGACCCGGGCACGCCGAGTCCCAGAGGAACGCCTCCAGCTTGCCCGGCGCACATTGGAAGGCGTTGACCCTGCCCAGGGTGAAGCTCACGATGTTTCTGTCCGGATCCTTCGCTGGCTTCGCCATGGCTCCTCCTCTGAGCACCTGGGGCTTTCCGAACGTTCTGTCCGACCGATCGAATCTGGGTAGCGCATGGGTAGCGATCGGAAAAAATACAGGCTAATTCCGATCAGTCCATGGGATATGAATATGCCGCATAAACCGAGAGATAGCAAACGCGGAACAATTCCTGCTAACCCCTATTCGGGCGGACTTTTAATCCATTGGTCGTAGGTTCGAATCCTACACGGCCCACCACAAAAACAACCAGTTACATGCCTGCGCCTAAGCCGAAAAGGCTGGTGCAGAGTCTTGGGAACCCCTCGGGAACCCTCCGAGCACAAAAAACCCGGCACGGGGCCGGGGTCGGTGGGGCTGTTGCCGCTTCCGGTCTATGCGGCGGGTCGCAAGCCCACCTCCAGCCGTTCCGCGGCAAGCTCGATCAGGTGCAGCAGGCTCTCGGTTTCGAGCGGCGTCAGCATGGCGGTGTGCTCGGCGGACTCGTTGCAGCGTGACGCTTCAGCCCGGCGCAGCAGGACGGCAGTCGTGCGGATCGCGCCGGCAGGTCCGTGGTGGTAAGGCTCATGGCGTTCATGGTCGGCACTCCTGTCGGGGTCGGTCGTGGAAAGTGCCTTGGTCGGGTGGTGCCGGCCTGGGTGCGCTTCATCTGCGGTCGGGAGCTACAGTGGGGTCGTGCAGCACGGTCCATCCGCCCGGCCCGAGTTCGCTGGCAGTGCGTTGCGCGAGGCGTTCATTGGCGACCAGCCGGTGGACCACCTCGCCGAGCGTCTTGCCCTGTTCCCGGGCCTCGGTCCGCAACCAATCGGCGGTTCCGCGGTGAACCGTGATTTCCAACCGGACCTTGCCCCGGTCGGCTTCGCGCTCCCGGTGGGCGCGGGATCGCTCCCGGTTGCTGTCGTGGATACGCTTCGTCATCGGTTCCCCTCCTGTCCCCGGCAGCAGTGCGCTCCGGGGGGGCCGGTGTCAACGCCGGGCCGGTCGGCTTTGCATCCGCGGATGCAACGGGCCATCCGAACCTTGGCTCTCCGAACCAAGCTTCGGCAGGCGACTCGTAAGCGTCCGGGGAACCCCGGGTTCTCCGCTTACAGTTCCGGCGCCGGGATTTTCAGATCCTCGGGCGTGAGCCGATGCGGCAGCAGGGCCGCGATGCCGCCCGGGGTGGTCACCGCCGGCAGGGTCTCGAACAGGTAATGCAGGTAGGCGCGCGGCTCCAGGCCGTTGGCCTTCGCCGTCTCCACCAGGGTGTAGAGCATCGCACTGGCCTCGGCACCGCGCGGGCTGCCGCTGAACAGCCACGCCTTGCGCCCCAGGGCGAATGGCCGGATCGCGTTCTCGGCCAGATTGTTGTCGATCTCGAGGTGACCGTCCTGCAGGAACGTGATCAGGATCGGCCACTGCCTGCGGGCATACTGGATCGCCTCGCCCAGCAGGCCCTTGGGCAGCACCTTCTGCGCCTTGTCGTCGAGCCAGGCCTGGATCTCATCCAGGATCGGCTGCGACTGTTCCCGCCGCACCGCGTGGCGGTGTTCCGGGGCCGTGCCGCGGATCCGGCGCTCGACCTCGTAGAGCTTGCCGATCAAGGCCACGAAGGCATGCGCGGCCCCGGTCTTGGTTCGACTGTTGGCCGCCTCGACGGCCTTGCGCCGGACGTGGGCCCAGCACCCCATGTGGCCCCGGATGCCCTCTTTCTCTGCCAGCGCGTGATAGCCCGCATAGCCATCCGTCTGCAGATAGAACCGGAGTTCCGGAGGCCGGCCGTCTCCTTCCGGGAACAGGAAGTCGATCGGCACCTCGCCGCTGCGGCTCGGGGCGTACTGGAACCAGATCACTGGTCTTCCAGACGGCCCACCGCGGTAGACCCACATATAGGACTTGGTGGTGTTGGCCCGGCCCGGTTCATCGAGCACCTGCACCGGGGTCTCGTCGATCTGCAGCACCGGGCCTTGGGTCAGGTGCTGCTTCAAAGCGGCCAGCACCGGGGCGAGCGGGGTGGCCAGTTGTACGATCCAGCCGGACAGGGTCTGGCGGGAGAGCTCGATGCCCTCGCGGGCGAAGACCTTCTCCTGGCGGTACAGCGGCAGGCCATCGACGAACTTGCCCGTAACCACCTCCGCGAGCAGCGAACTGTGCGCGATGGCTTTCGGCAGGATCTGCGCCGGGCGGGGTGCGATCCGCAGCCCCGCCTCGGCGCCGGGTACGTCGGCGTGGATCGGCGCGTACTTGGCGCGCTTGATCTTGATCACGTAGTACTGCTTGGGCAGCACCCCCAGCTGCTCGGACTCGTCGAAGCCGATCCGCACGTGGGTCTCGGCGAGCGCCGCCTGTTCCGCCTCGGACAGGTCCAGGATGCGCTCCACCCGCGGCAGGTGCGCCGGCAGCGGCTTGCGCTTCGGGGTCTGCTTCTTGGGTTCGGTACGTTCCGAGCGTGGCGGCGCCTTGGCTTCGGCGATCTGGGCGTCCAGTTCCTCGATCAGGACGTTCAGCTCGGCTTCGTCAAAGAGCGCGAGCTGCTCCCGCGCGACGCGATCCGCCTTCGGTCCGAAGCGCTGGTGGCGCAGCAGATCCAGGCGCTCCAGGAGGAGCTCGATCTTGCGGTCGAGCTTATCGATGGTCTCGTTCCGCACCCGAAGTTCTGCATCGCGTGCCTGCAACTCGGCCTCGAAGCGCTGTTCCCGCGCGACCTTCTCGGCCGCCATCCGGGCGATGATCGCGTGCAGCTCCGCGGGGTCCTTGGGGAGCTTCTGAGCGGCTTCGGGCATACCCGGAAGTTTACCAAAACCCAGCCAATAACGCTGCAGAATCAGCGACTAAAGCAGAGAAAAAGACGCCTTGAGATGGCCCTGCACGGCGGTCGGATCCAGGCCCTCCAGCAACCACTGCAGTTCGCGCACCGACAGTTCAACCGAACTCTGCTCGGTGCCCGCCGGCCACCAGAAGCGCTGCTTCTCCAGGCGCCGGTACCACAGCCAGAAGCCGTTCCGGTACCACACCAGCACCTTGATCTTGTCCCGCGCCCGGTTGCAGAACACGAACAGGTGCGAGGAAAACGGATCCGCCTGCAGCACGTCCTCGACCCGCGCCGCGAGACCGTCGATCTGGCAGCGCATGTCGGTGTGGCCGCGCGCCAGATACACCTTGGTGTGCGCGTCCAAGGCGATCATGCGCGCTCCCGCAGCACACCCAGCACCCGCTGCAGCGTCTCGGCCGAACACCCCGGCCCGATCTCCAGACGCAGACCACCGGCCAGCACCAGCGTCAGATCGGCAGCCCGCGTCCCGGGCGCGTCATCGACCAGGGTGACCGGCACGAACTCCGGCACCGGGGCCGCCACCGGCGACTCGGTCCGGGGCTCCGGCGCCAGCAGTCGCCGCCAGCGCTGCAGGCTGGCCACCGAAATCCCGCGCCGCTCACAGTACGCCTGCTGCGACAGACCGCTGCGCTCCCAGCCCCGCACCAGCCGCTCCCACTCCTGCCGACTGCGCCGCACGCCCCACATGATCCCGCCCTCCGGTTATCCTGGACTGGCGGCTATCATCCGGAGGCCGCCGGGGCGGCGGAAGAACGTATTTCGCAGGACGCTTACGGCGACTCCCCCCCGCGGGAGCCCGGCCGGTGGTCGATAGTGCGGCAGTATCGCCTAGTCAGATGACGTGGTCCTGCAGGACCCCGGGCTCGGGGTCACACGCCGACACGTCCGCGCGCGGGGTGACGGCTGGACCGCCACCCCGCGGTTGACTCCGTTCATCGCACTGCAGCTACGGTTCGGTGGGCGCGTTCGGGTTGCTGCTGAACGTGCCGGTGGCCGGAAGCCCCGCCTTGAGTGCCGCTCCGTCGGCCAGCGAGATCATCCCGGACGGGATCGTCGCCGATGGGTCGGAACCGCCGAGGTTGATCGGGTTGCCGGCGATGTTGTTCACCACGATCACTGCGACAGCACCGGCGGCCTGCGCGTTCGCGACCTTCTGGACGAACGGGCAGACGCCCCGGTCGACCACGGCGATCGCGGTCGCCGGGAAGCCGACGAGCGGGTCGCAGCCCAGGGTCGGGTTGCCCGAGCCGTCGTTTACGAGCGCCAGCTCGCCGCTGACCCCGGACTCGGTGGTGGCCGGCCCGAACGCAGCCCCGGTCACGCCGTACACGCCGGCCGCGCTCGACGGCGGGTCGACCGCCAGCAGGTTGGGCAGGGTGATCGGCTCGCCAAGGTCGGGATTCAGCCCGACGGTGCCTTCTGCCTCAAGCCCGGCGACGATCGTAGCGCCGTCGGCCTGCGACACCATGACCGAGGGGATCGTGACGTCGTCCGACGACCCGCCCATTGTGATCGGGGCGCCCTCGACGTTGTTGATCACGATCGCCGCGATGGCACCGGCCTGCTGCGCGTTCCCCACCTTCTGCACGAACGGGCAGGTACCCCGCTCGATGACGGCGATCGCGCCGGCCGGGAACCCGAAGAGCGTTTCGCAGCCTTGGTAGTACTGGTCCGTGGCATCGTTCACCACGACGAGAGCGCCAGTGGCCCCCGCCTGCGTCGGCGACGGCCCGAATGCCGCGCCGGTGGCGCCGTAGACACCGGCGGCGATCGAGGGCAGATGAACCGTCACGAGGTTCGGCAGCAGGATCACGTCGGGGATTAGTCCCACGGTGCCATCGGCGGGCAGACCCGCCTTGATCGCCGCGCCGTCGGCCTGCGACACCATGACCGAGGTGATCCCGGCGCTATCGACCGCGGCGCCCATCACGATCGGCGCCGTCGCGACGTCGTTTACCACGATCACCGCGACGGCACCCGCTGCCTCCGCGTTGGCGACCTTGGTCGCGAACTGGCAGCCGCCGCGGTCCACGACCGCGATGGCCCCGTAGTTGAAACCGGTCAGCGGGCCGCAGCCCTCGGAGGGCACGCCGGACGCGCTGTTCACGACCTCGACCGTCCCGTCGACCCCTTCCGCGGTCGGGGGCGGACCGAAGTCCGCCGCTACGGCCTCGTAGACCCCCGCGGCCCCCGATGGTGCGTAGATGCGCACGAGATCCTCGAGTGTTCCGGGTTCGGGCTCTTCGGGCTCCGGCAAGCCGGCGCCGCTCGGGTTGAACGTACCGTGTTCGTCGCAGTTGGGGTTGTTCGCGCCCGCCGGCGTGGCGCAGGGGTTCGCGCCACCGCCGGGCTGCGCCATTGCGACGCTCAGAGGCATCATGGCAACAAGCACCACGGCACTGAGCGAGCCCAGGGTTCGCACACTGATCATCAGGATACCTCCCGCCCCTTGGGGCGATCACCCTGCCATGTGCTTGAAGGCCTGGTTGCACCCGCCTCTCCCACCGGTGGGGTACAGATCGGCCGCACGTTACATGGATTGACTATAAGAAGCATAGACATCCATTGTTCGATCTGCCCGACGCACGTCCCGGAGCATGGCTGCGGCGCCGGGGTGGTCCGGGCTGCCGGAATCGGCGGTGCCCTGTTCTGCCGTGTGAGCACGGTCACCGTGTTGGCATGGCTGGGGTTCAGGTGTTAATGGCCTTTGCGATGCCCGCAGCAGAAACTCGCCCCAATCCGTCTGCTCACCGGCCACGATCGTGCTGCCGTCGAGAACCCCTGTGACGAGCCCGCCGTGACGCATTCTGGCTAGGTGGACGGGCATCGATCGGCCGCAGTGCTGATCTGTGCGCCCGCGCACGAGTGCTTACGCATCCGGTTGAACGCCACGTCGGCGATGGGCTGAGCTCGCCCTCGGCTCGGGATGAGGCGTGCGCAATTCCCAGTTCCAATTCTCATTCTATGGTCTATATGCTACTTCGAGGGTAACGAACTGCCCAGGAAGAGGCAGGGGTGCGACACATCGGGGGGGCTCAACAGGTTCATGACCACGGCAGCCATCAGCCTGTCCATCGGCAGGGCGGTGTTGACCGCCCGCGTGAGGGCATTGGCGCTCAGGCCGGTCAGCCCCTATGCATCTTTGAAAGACCCGGCAGCGTGTGGCGGCAGCAAGGCTATCTGTCGTCAACAGCAATGCTGTCAATCACAGGCTTCAATCGCATCTCCATGACGAAACGCTGCCGGCGCGGAACGATGCATGCGTTCGACGGCCGGCGAACGACCGAGGGGTGGTGACCATGCGCTGGAATGTTCTGGCCCGACTGGGTCTCGCTGTGCTGCTTCTGTTTCCGACCGCACTGCTGGCGGACACGGTTCAGGGCCGGATCATGGAGATCTCGCGCCTCGCGAACACGATCCAGATCAGGGTTCCTGATCAGGACCCGGTCGTGATCCGCTTCGATGCGAATACCCGTTTCGTCGAGGCTGACGGCATCGAGGACCTTGCCGGGAACGACCTGGTCGAGGTCGAGTACACGCCGGGGCGCCCGGCGACCCAGATCCGCAAGGTGGTCTTCGGGTTGCCACCGGGTATCGAGATCGATGTCCGCGAGGTGCTCGCGATTCTCACCGGAGATGAGCCTTACACGCTCGTCGACACGCGGCCCCGCGGACCGTTCCTCTCGGGCACGATTCCCTCGTCGATGAATTCCTTCACCCGTGTCGATGAGGCGGATTTCATCGCAACGCTGCCCGAGGACAAGGACCGGTTGCTGGTCTTCTACTGCGGCGGTTCGACCTGCCCCTATACCGGCGAAGCGGTCGAAATGGCACAGAACGCCGGCTACACCAACATCAAGGGCTACCAGGGTGGAATCCCCGACTGGCGGCGGACGCAGCTCCCGTTGCACGCCGATCCGAACTGGGTGGCGGACCGCCTGAATCCTGGGCATGTGATCATCGACACGCGCAACCCGGTGGACAGCGCTCTGGGGCATCTGCCCGGCGCTGTCGCGATGCCGGCGGCGAATTTCGAGGTGCTGACCGAGCGCTTCATCCGCGAGGACCGGGAGGCGATGCTGCCGCGGGTCAGCGACCGGCGTGCGCCGATCATACTTTACAGCGACCAGCACCACAGCGATGACGTGCTGATCGCCTTCCGCGAACTGAGCAGTTGGGGGTACGGCCGGGTTGCGATTCTCAGGGACGGGTTCGAAGGCTGGCAGGCCGCCGGGCTGCCGGTCGAGCACGACCAGATCGCGTACGCGATCGACTATCAGCGGCAACTGCTGCCCGGGGAGATCTCGCCGGAGGAATTCGCGGCTACCGACCTGACCCGTGACGACCTGATCGTTCTCGACGTGCGTTCCGATCAGGAGATCGCAGACGGTGTGATCGCGGGAGCGATCCACATCCCGCTGGAGAAGGTCGAGGACAGCCTGGACCGGCTCGACAAGAGCAAGGAAATCCTTGCGGTCTGTGCGACCGGGATCCGTGCCGAGATGGTGTACCGCGTGCTCAATGCCGCGGGATACAACGTGCGTTTCCTGAACGAGCACATCGAAGTGGCCGAGGACGGTAGCGTCCGCGTGCTGTAGGCCGATTCGCCCGGGTTCCGTTCGTGGTTCCCGGGCCGTCCGCACCACCAAGCAGCGGGATCCCATCTGATGAAGCGTCGCGAATTCCTCAAGCTCTCCGCGATCGTCGGTGCGGGTGCGGCGACACCGGGTCTGATGACCGGTTGCGCCAGCCCCCGGCTGCCGGGCACCGGCGAGGTCGAGACCAGTCCCACCGTCTGCAACGTCTGCTTCTGGCGCTGCGCGGGAACCGTGTACAAGGAGGACGGACAGCCTTGGAAGATCGAGGGCAACCCCGGTGACCTCCACTCCGAGGGGCGCTTCTGCACGCGCGGCAGCGGCGGACTGGGCATGTACCGGGATCCGGATCGCCTGCGTCAGCCGATGCTGAGGGTCACGGAAAACGGTCGGCAGACGTTCAAACCCGTATCCTGGGACGAAGCCCTCGACTTCATCGCCTCTCGCATGAACGGGATTGCCGAGACGCACGGAGACGACCGTCTCTGTCTGTTGTCTCACGGTGTCGGCGGCGCCTATTTCCGGCGGCTTCTCGCAGCCTTCGGCTCGACCGGGTTCGCCCAGCCGTCGTTCGCGCAGTGCCGCGGGCCGCGCGATGTTGGTTTCGCGCTCACCTTTGGCGAGGGGGTGGGGTCGCCCGACCGTACCGACATGGAAAAGTCGCGTTGCATCGTGCTGATCGGTTCCCATCTCGGCGAGAACCTGCATAACAGCCAGGTCCAGACCTGGATCAAGGCGGTTGCGAACGATGCCACGGTGATCACCGTCGATCCGCGCTTCTCGGTCGCGGCGGGCAAGTCGCGATACTGGCTGCCGATCCGGCCCGGTACCGATATGGCATTGTTGCTCGCGTGGATCCACGTGCTGATCCACGAGGGGCTTTTTGATCGCGACTACGTCGCCCGCTACACGACCGGCCTCGAGCAACTGGCCGAACACGTGCTGCCGTTCAGTCCGGAATGGGCCTTCCTCGAAACCGGGATCGAAGCCGACCTGATCCGCGAGACCGCGCGCGAGATGGCGCGGCATGCGCCGGCAACGCTGGTGCACCCCGGGCGCCACGTGACCTGGTATGGAGACGACACCCAGCGCAGCCGGGCGATCGCGATCCTCAGCGCGCTGCTGGGGTCCTGGGGACGCGAGGGGGGGTATTTCATTCCCGAGTCGGTGCAGCTTCCCGGTTACCCCACGCCGGAGCCGCCCGAACCGCGCAGCGACTGGATGGCGGAGGTGCAGAAGGATTATCCGCTGGCGCCGGTCGGTATCACCAACGTGATCATCGAGGACTCGATCGGAGACGACGCCTTCTTCAAGGGCTGGTTCGTCTACGGGACGAATCTTCCCTATTCGATTCCAGCCAGCGCCGCGCAGATCGAGGCGGCTGCGCAGTCGCTCGACCTGCTCGTGGTCGTCGACACGATGCCCTATGCGATCACCGGCTATGCGGATGTGGTGCTGCCGGAGTGCACCTACCTCGAGCGCCTGGACCCGATCCGGAACAGTCCCGAGCGGCAGCCGTCGCTGGCCGTGTCGTTCCCGGCGTTCGAGCCCCGGTACGACAGCAAGCCCGCGTGGTGGATCGCGAAGCAGATTGCCGAACGGCTGGGGCTGGGAGCGCACTTCCCCTGGGACGACTACGCCGAGGAACTCGACTGGCAGTTGCAGCAGGTGGGCAGTTCGCTGGACGAGATGCGGCGGCTCGGGGTCAAGAACTTCCCGCGCACCACGGCGCAGTACTTCGAGCCAGGCGGGGCGCGCGAATTCCGGACGCCGAGCGGCAGGATCGAGCTGTACTCCGAGACGCTCGCCGCCTACGGGTACGATCCGCTGCCGGGATATACCCCGCCTACGCGCCCGCCGGAGCGTTACTTTCACCTGAATTACGGTCGGGCGCCGGCGCACACCTTCGGACGCACGATCAACAATCCGACACTGTTCGAGCTGATGCCCGAGAACGCGGTCTGGGTGAACCCCCTGGTGGCCAGGGATTTCGGTCTCCGTAGCGGTGACTACGTGCAGCTGCGCAACCAGGACGGGGTGACGAGCAATCGGGTCCGGGTCCGTGTGACCGAGCGGATCCGGCCCGATTCCGTGTACATCGTGCACGGCTTCGGGCACCGGGACCCGCGCCTGCGGCTCGCCGATCAGCGTGGCGCCGACGACAACGATCTGATGACCCGTGTTCTGATCGACCCGATCATGGGCGGTACCGGCATGCGCGGGAATTTCGTGACTCTGGTTCCTGAGGAGCAACTCGCATGAGGGTGTACGCGATGGTGATCGACACCAATCTCTGCATCGGCTGCGGAGATTGCGTGGTGGCCTGCAAGACGGAGAACAAGCTGCCGGCGGGCCTGAACCGGGACTGGGTCGTCGAGGCGACACGCGGGCGCTATCCCGATCTGACCACCGAGTTCCGCTCGGAGCGCTGCAACCATTGTACCCACGCCACCTGCGTGCACGCCTGCCCGACAGGCGCGACCTACCTGTGGCAGAACACGAACATCGTGCTGGTCGAGCCGAACAAGTGCACCGGCTGCAAGGCCTGCATCGTCGCCTGCCCGTACGACGCGCGGTTGATCATGACGCCGAGTGGCTATGTCGACAAATGCACCTTCTGCCATCACCGCGTCGAGAAGGGCGATGACCCGGCCTGTGTCAGCGCCTGTCCGACCCGTTGCATGCATTTCGGTCTGCTGAGCGATCCCCAGTCGACGGTGAGCCGTTTGCTGGCCACGCGCCGGCACAAGGCGCTGCTGGAAGAGACGGGGAACGAACCGCAGGTGTATTACCTGACCTGAAGCAGCGACAGGGAAAACGACGCCATGTTGGAAGAAGTGCTGGTCACCGTACGCAGTAACCCCGGCATCGACCCGTCGCTGGCGGTGTGGAACTGGGAGATTCCGCTGTACCTGTTCCTCGGAGGACTGGTCGCGGGCATCCTGCTGTTTGGCTCGCTGATGGTGCTGCTCGACCGGGAAAAGGATTTTCCGTTCGTCGCCCGCAAGCTGCCGATCTGGGCGTTCGTCGGGCTGTCGATCGGCATGTTCGCGCTGTTCCTCGACCTCAGCCACAAGTTCTACGTGTGGCGGTTCTACACGACGTTCCAGGTGTCCTCGCCGATGTCCTGGGGTGCCTGGATCCTGGTGCTGGTCTATCCGGTGATCATTCTGCTGACGGCCTGCACGCTGCGCGAGGGGTATCCGGCGCTCGGGAGGCTGGTCGACCGCTTCCGCGCCGGTCACGCGCTGATCGAGTTCGCCTGCAAGCACCGGGCGCTGGTCGCGCAATGGGGCATTGTGCTGGCCGTCTTTCTCGGCTTCTATACCGGGATCCTGTTGTCTGCGCTGAGCGCCCGGCCGTTCTGGAACACGGGGTTTCTCGCGCCGCTGTTCCTGGTCTCGGGCATGTCGGCGGCGGCCGCGCTGGTGCTGCTCGGGACCCGCAGCGAGATCGAACGCCACACGTTCACGCGCATCGACATCGTGCTGATCGCGGTGAAGCTGTCGTTGATCGCGCTGCTGCTGGTCAACCTCGCGACCGGTTCGAGGGTGCAGATCGAGGCCGCGCAGATGGTCTTCGAGGGCGAATTCGCGATTCCGTTCTGGGTCTTCCTGGTGATTCCGGGTCTGATGATTCCGCTGATCCTCGAGTACTGGGAACTCAAGGGGAGGCGACGGGCGTGGATGCTGGTGAGCCCGGTCCTGGTGCTCTACGGCAGCTATATGCTGCGCCAGCTCACCGTGGACATGGGGCAGGCGTCGAGTTACGTCAGTTACATCAACGCGTTCGATCCCACCCTGCTCGAGTTGCTGCGGTGAGTGCGGCCGTTTCCATTTCCGTCCGGCGAACCACCGGGGTCCGGACGTCAACCGTTCGCTGAGAGGGACCTGTACCCATGACACGCAAGCTGCTTATCCCTCTGATCATCCTCGGCTTCCTGCTGGTCGGTGCCGCGGCGCTGTTCGCCTATGCCCAGCGTCCGATGGTCGGCGCGATGGAGGAACAGATCTCACTCGCCGGCCGGGTGATCGTGCGTGGCGAGGACAGCGTCGAGGTGCCGGCGCTGGCGCAACGGATCGTCGCCGATCGGCGCGACTACGTGCTCGTCGATCTGCGCTCGGCGGCGGCCTTCCGTGACGAGCATATCCCGGGGGCGACGAATATCGCGCTGACCGACATCCTGCAGCCGGAAAGGGCGCGCGAGATCGCGCGCGGCCGGACGCTGATCCTGTATTCGGAACACACCGCCGAGGCCGCACAGGCCGCGATTCTGCTGCGGGTGGCCGGAGTCGATGCGATGGCGCTGCGCGGTGGGTTCGAAGGTTGGCTGCGCTACACCGGGGATCCGGACAGCGACCCCGGCGATGTCCGGCCGGTGCTGAGCCGGGCCGAGCGGCAGGCCCTGGCCTGCCTGTTCCACGGCGATTACATGCCGTCGGCGGGAATCCCGATCGAGGCGGTACGTACCGCGTACACGCCCCCGCTCGCGCCGGTTGCGCCGCCGGCGGTCGAGGAGCCGGTGGTCACAGCACACGCTGAAGTGCCCGAGCCTGCTGACCCGCTCGGTCTCGGGCAACACCTGGGCGTGGGTATCCTCCCTCCCGAGCCCGAACGGCACCCGGATCCGTTGGGGCTGGGTCTGCACCTCGGGGTCGGTCTGGTCAGTCTCCCGGAGCCGCATCCCGATCCGCTCGGCCTGGGGCTTGCGCTCGGTCTGGGTGTCGGCCTCGAAGACCTGCAGCCGGAGCCTGAAGCCCCCGCTGCGGCCGCGCCGGCGCCCGCGCCGGCGGCACCCCCGCCACGGCGGGCGCTGCGGATCGGAGAGGGTTGCTGACGTGAACGAAGGGTTCCAGTGACCCGTAGGGCGGAAGAGGCCGAAGGCCGTCATCCGCCGCATGGGCGCAGTTCGTGGCGAAAACGCGTCGGGGTTTCCCTGCGCCGATCGGCGGATGACGCTGCGCTCTTCCGCCCTACGCCTACGCCTTGCGCTTGATGACCAAGGTGCACCGTGTCCGTCCGAGCCGGCGCGCCGTCGGGAGTGTGAAGGCATTGCTCCTGATTGCGGCGTTGCTTCTCACGTTCGGCGCGGGCGCGGACTGCCTGTCCTGCCACGAAGACCATGCGCTGCATCCGGCGGACCCGCATTACGGCCTGGCCGAATCCTGCGCGTCCTGCCACGGGGGCGACCCGACGGCCACCTCGCTGCCGCGGGCTCATTCCCGCCTGATCGGCGCACCCGGCGAGTTGTCCAACGCCAGCCGGGCGTGTGCGGGCTGTCACACCCAGGAGGTGATTCATGTCCTGTCCGGGCTGATGCATACCGGCCGGGGCATGGTGAACGTCACCCGTTTCACCTTCGGCGAAACGCCCCATCCGGAGGGGCTGGGCGACCTGTCGTTCGGCGCCCGGCTCGGTGATTCGCCGGCGGACTCGCTGCTGCGCAAACGCTGCGCAAGCTGCCATCTGGGGCAGCCCCGGCATCAGATCGGCACCGACGATCCGATCGGGAGTCGGGGCGGCGGCTGCCTCGCCTGCCATCTTTCGACCGAACACGGGGGAGGGCACCCGGTGCTGACGAGACGGGTTCGCGACGAGTCGTGCATCGGCTGCCATTCCCGATCGGGCCGGATCGCGCTGAGCTACGCCGGGCTGGCCGAGGTGGACGACGACGCGTTGCATCGGCCCGATACCAGCCGGCTCGGTTATCTGCCCGACGGGCGCCTGGTGGAGCGGATCGCCGCCGACCTGCACCACACGGCGGGCTTGGCCTGCATCGATTGCCATACCAAGCGCGACGTGATGGGGCCCACGAGTGGATTCGCGCATGGCAGCGATGCGGTGGACATCCAGTGTCAGGATTGTCATGCGAACGAGCAGTCTCGGATCACGGTGCAGGACTGGCCGCAGGATCTCGAGGGGCTTCTCGACGCGATCCCGTACCGGGTCACCGATCGAACCGAGTTTCTGGTGACCGAGCGGCGGGGGACGCCACTCTGGCACATCGAGGTGGGGCCGAACGAAAAGCTCCTGCACCGGAAGATTCTCGGCGAACGAGTCCGGATTCCACCGATGTCCGCGACCCACCATCCCGACGACGGGCATCACGACCGCCTCGCGTGCTCGGCGTGCCACAGCGGCTGGGCGCCGCAGTGTTATGGCTGTCACATGGAGTACGATCCGAATCAGGAGCAGTGGGACCATGCACGCCGGGAGTTCACCCCGGGCGCGTGGATCGACGAGCGCTGGGGCATTCGCAACGAACAGCCCCCGCTGGGGATCGACGGCCATGGGCGGATCGTGCCGTTCATTCCCGGGATGATCCGGAGCATCGATCATTCCGAGCTCGCCGGCCCGCGGTTCCGGCGCCTGTTCGCGCCGATCGCACCGCATACCACGGTTCGGGGGCTGGACTGCGCGGCCTGCCATCGCTCGTCCGTCGCGCTGGGGCTCGGCCGCGGACAGTTGCGCCGCGGCACCGCCGGCTGGGAGTTCGAGCCAGCCCGCCCGCTGCTCGAAGACGGGATGCCCGACGACGCGTTCGTCACGCTGGACGGAAAGGCCGGCGAGACCACGCGCCGGCACGCCCGGGGATTCGAGCCCGAGGAACTGCTCCGTATTCTCGACGCGGCGATTCCGGAGTGAGGTCCCGGGGCCGTCACGGACCTGGACAGGGAATCACGGGGGCACGGTGGATTCAGCCCGGGTCGAAACCTTCTTGAGGCTTGCAAGGCCAGCCTGCGGATGGCCGAATATCGCCGCTGTCGCTGACCCATTGCGTGGCCCGGGGGGACCCGCTGGGCAGGGCGTGACCGGCGGCGTATCAGGGGGGCTGCCGACCGTCCCCTGGCTCCGCGGAAGGATCTCCGTCCGGGCGTTCCGTTTCCTCGTCCGATTGGGCCGGATGCTTCTCGTGGGCCAGGCCGGAATCCTTTTCCTCTCCCTTCGGCACCACGGTCAGCACGCCGGAACAGCTGTAGAACACTTGGTCCGCGACCGTGGCGGATACGCATTCAGCGCTCAGCGGTTGCGGGCCGACCAGAACCAGCAGCGTCACGACGATGATGGTTGATGCCTTCGATGGGTAAAGACGCACGGATGCCCCGCCATGAAATGCCCGTATTGCTCCCACTAGGATAGAACATCCGGTTCGCGTGAAAGTTACGGCCTGTCTCGTGTCCCGGGCGACCCGTAGGGCGGAATAGCGCAGCGTCATCCGCCGTACGGCGTTCGCAGGGCCCAGGCGCCCGAGGCAATCCGGGCGCCAGCTGGCGGATGACGGCCTTCTGCCTTTTCCGCCCTACGCCTCTTTCATCATCGGGGGTGGCCACATAGGCCATGAGAGTTAGCGCGAATCGGACGTGCCCCGATGCCTTCGCCGGACTTGACCTGGGAGACCGGCACGGATCGTTGGGTGGTCGGTTGATAAACCCCGGGGCGCGGATCATGGGACCGCCGAAGGGAACCCGGATCCTCTGCCTGCGGCGACCTGTGAGGGAGGAGACTGTGCCAAACACTCAAGCCCGCGAAGCAGATCTCCGCACCCGGATGAACCAGGGAAGCCCTGCACAGGCCCTTCGTGGAACTCATGCGCAGCACGTAGGGACGCTGCTGGAAGATCACCGGCAATCCCGCGGTGGCCGCTGCGTCTCGGGCGGCATACCGTGTCCGGTAGCGTCTTCCGAATACGCTGAGTACCGGGATCCAAGCCCGATGGCATGGCCTTCGAGACTCCCGATTCCTTGATGACAGCCGATCGTCCGAAAAACGAGGTCGCTGGACAGTTTCCTTCCGATGGTCTAGTTCAGTAATTCGAACGATTGTCCGCGTGGGGGCAAACGATGACCGAAGCTGAAAGAGAATCCTGCCTCGTTTCCGCCCTGCTGCGTGACCTGAACAACCAGCGGTTGCCGAAACTGTTTGCAATCAAGGAGCGCCTCGACCGTGGCGAGCTCGCGGATCCGGAGGACATCCGGTATATCCACGACGGCGTGCACGATGCGCTGTGGGTGCGCCGCCTGTGCGAGCGCCATCCGGACCTGGCGTCGATCTGCACTCAGGTGACCAAGCTGTACAAGGAAATCACCGAGCAGGCCCTGGAGAACGAGACGCGAGTCCACTGACCGCCCGGGATATCGTTCCGAGCCCTGCACCGCACGGGGCCTTCACCAGCAGCATCGGACGCAGATCGCGTCCAGTCTACCGATCTTCGGATTCCGTGCCCGCGGCCTCAGGCATCCGTCGCCCCTCGCGGGAGCCGATATACGATGGCCGAGAGACAGCAGAAGATCATTCCACATCTTTGGTTCGACTTGCAGCGGACGGGCCGCTACGCGGCTCCCGGTGGCGATCCCTGCACAGGTAGTGAACGCGTGCGCTGATCTCCCAGGCGTCGGACGCGATCCAGGTGAAGGGATAGTGCGGGTTGAACCGGTAGGGTTGCTGCCGACGCGGTTGAGACAGACCGAACGGGCGTCCAAGCGCCCATTCAGTCCAGGAATCTGGGCGACCCGAAAACGTTTCGACAGGTGAAGCGTCTACAGGGCCGCTTCGAGGAACAGGTAGGTGCGGTTCACGTTGACCCGATGCCAGTCGTCGTAGTGTCGCAGATGCTGGAACTGCGGAGGCTCGGCGATGCGCGCCACCGTGTCGTCCAACGTTTCCCAGTCGTCGAGGCCGGCCCGCACCTCGTGGATCACGAACTCCAGATAGTCGCCAGTATCGCGCCGGGCAGTCGCCAGGTCGGTCGCGGCGCCGTGACCCGGAACCACGATGCCGGGGTCGAGTTCCTCGAGCCTGCGGAAGCTTTCCAGCTTGCCGACCGGGTCGCTCTGCGGGTGAATGCCCAGCATGCGCTCGGTGTAGACGACGTCGCCGGTGAACACGACATCCTCGTTCGGCAGGTGCAGCATGCTGTCGCCGGGGAAGTGGGCGTTCGCGACGAATATCAGTTCGAACTGCACGCCGCCGATCTCGAACGTGTGCCGGTCGGCACCGACCGGATCAGGCGCGGTCACCGGTTCGGTGCCGGCCATCGCCTCCTCGCCCAGGGTCCGGGTCAGGCGGTCCAAATGCGTCGCGGCGAAGCGTTCCTGGGTTTCGGCGGTCCGCTGCAATGCGATGATCTCCGCACCGTGTTCGAGGAACCAGCCGTTGCCCAGCCAGCGGTGATCCTGGCTGCCGAGATTGATCACGTGGGTGATCGGCTGGTCGGTCACCGATGCCACCGCCTCGGCGATCATGGCCGCGACCTGGTAGCCGGGGCCGCTGTCGATCAGCACCACCCCGGCATCGGTGACCACGAAGCCGACATTGTTGTTCATGCCCAGGTTCACCGGCGTGCGCGCCTCGATCGACCCGTAGAAGTAATAGACCCGGTCGGTCAACTGGATCGGCTCGAGGATCTCGTCGATCGGCCGGTCGGCATCCGCTTGGGCGGCGGCAGTGGTCAGGACCAGCAGTACGACGGCGGCGGCCGCGGACAGTGCAGCTAGACGGCGATGCATGGACGGCTCCGGTGTGATGATGGTTTCGATGCTTGCAGGACGGCGGGCAGGTTGGATGAATTCCCTGTGCAGGGGGGCTTCAGGAAATATAAACGCTTGCGGTCACCGGCCGCGACCGAAGGAACAAAGCATTGGGCCCGCGACGGAGCAATCCCTCAGCGAACGCGGTGTCAGCCGGGCGCCGCTGTTCGGGAGGGCTTCCGGCTCGGTTGGCGAAAACATTGGGTGCATGCCTCGCATCCCCGTGCTGGCGTGTCTGCCAGGAGTGGGTCCGGCACCCTGCAAGTCGCTCTCCCGATGGGTCACCCGGGTCGGACCAGCGGCACTGGCGCTGGTATTCGCGCCAGGTGGGGGAGGCCGACCGGAACCCGGGATTCCCATCGTGTGGGGCATGGCCCCTCCTGCTGTCCCGCATGTCTGGTGCAGATCTCAGTTCGGTTCCTGGCTTCCCGGGATCCAGCCCAGATGGTGAAGGTGTACCGACTCCCACTCCAGCGCCTCTCCCGGTTCCAAGGTGATCGTTTCCAGCGTGGCGCGGGCTGTGTTGAGCGATTCCAGGATGAGCCGGACCCGGCCTGCGTCGGACACCTCCAGCAGATGGATTCGCAGCTGCGCCGCGGGCAGCTGCCCGGACTGCCACGGCCAGAGGGCCACCTGGTTCCGCCGGGGACCCCAGCGCCCGTCCCGCCACAGGAGCATCACAGGAGCACCCGTGGGCTCGACGGCGGGCGTCGACTGCTCCGGCGTATCGGCCACCTGCACCAGCAGCGTTCCGCTCGGTACCGGAAGCAGCGTTCGCGCGTCGAAACCCGGTGCCGCGACCACGTCTCTGGGAATCTCGAGTGAATGGCCCGCCAACGCCAGCGTGAATGCCGAGACTGCGGGAAACACCCGGGCAATTTCCCGCATGGCGCTGTTCGCCTCGTTCCAGTTTGCTTCCAACACTCGGATGTCATGGGGCAACACGGGCGCGGGTGCCTGTTCGCAACGTTGAATATGCACCGTGTCCGCTGACCCGCGAGCGCATAGCTCGCCCGTCCGGAATCTCGAGGGCAGTCTTTCCAGGACCTCGGCCAGATCCGCTTGGCTGGGTGTCCTGCTCAACCCCGCGGCGTCGTAGTCGACGGCGAGAGCCTGAGCCCCGCGGGCGAGACCAGGCTGAGGCCACTCCATCTCGGCAATGATCACGTCACCGCGGCGTACCTGAAGGTGCACTCGATCCACATTGACCCGTTCGGTGAGACGGTCGGCCCCGCCCGGTCGCATCGGAGCGGCGTCGCCGGCCAGCGCACGCAGCGAGGCGAGCGACCGGTAGTTGCCGAACGCCTGCTCTGGCCACGCCACTTCCAGGAGCAGTACGCCGGCCTCGTGCTGAAAATCCATCCGTGCCCCCGGAGGCAGTGTCCGGTTTGCCAGTGCCTCGACTGCACCGGGGAGTCCTGCACGCTCCGCGCGCAACGCCTGTTCCTGGTTCCAGGCATGCTGGATCGGAAACGCCGCAATGCTGGCGATCGCCGCAACCCCAAGTCGCGCGATGAAGCGACCGCGCCTGAGCCATGGCTCCTGCGGGTGGTGGTAAAGAGCCGCAAAGGCCACGGCCGGCAGCCACCATCCCACCATCGTCACCGCGCGCAGCCCGATGGTGTCCCAGGCCGACACCCCGGATGCGGCGCGAACCCAGTACAGGCTGCTCAACACCACTGCCATCACGGCGATCACCACCAGATCCGCGGACCCCGGATTCCTTGCGGCCGATGCCGGAGCCGACCGTATGAACCGGGTTGACGCAGCCAGGAGGATCACCACCAGGAACACGCCGAGCAATCCTTCGCGCAGGAAAGCCGGTGGAGCCAAGCCTGCAAGTGCCAGGAACAGGGCCGCAAGGGCCAAGGGGTACAACCAACCCATTACACGACCTCTCCGGATCATCACGGAAGCTCCGCAAATCGGCACGCTCCGTCTTCCATACCACCGTCATCGCGAGAAGCGTAGCCTTTGGCCGCAAGCGCAGCGTGGCGGGACGTGGCGATCCAAGCGGCGTTAGTCGACGTGAAAGTCGCTACCATGCCCGCGCGCCGTGTGGGAGCGTGCCTTGCACGCGAACGCGCCGCAGGCGCGCCTGGAGTGAAACAACACGGCTTCTCTCGGGTGCGACGTGTAGGGCCAAAGAGCGCAGCGTCATCCGCCGTGCCGCGGTCGGATCGCCCCCCGCGCGCCCCCGCGGTAATCCCGGCCTGGGAATGGCGGATGACGGCCTTCGGCTTCTTCCGCCCTGCGCGTCTTGCATCATCGGGGATGGCTCGCCTGCGCCATGGAAGCTGGTGCCGCGGCAAATGGCTGCGGTCTTCGCCGATATCCACAGTCAGATGGTGGAGCAACGGTGTGCTGGGGCGTTCGCATGCACACCGGGGGCGGTGCGGTCATCCGCTGGCCGTGGCAGGCTCCAGCGTATCATCCCATCAATGCCACTGACTTGATCAACGCGTAGGCCTGTGTGCCGGGACGCAGCGCGAGTTGCTCGACCGCCCAGGGCGTGACCTCGGCGAGCAGGAGCTGCCGGTCGTGCAGGCGGGTCGCGACCAGGCAACGGCCTGCGCGCGGGGCGTCGATCCGCTCCACCTGCACTTTCAGGTGATTCTGGATGCTGATCCGGCGCGGGTCGTCGAGCGCGAGGCTGACGTCGCGCGCGAGGATGCGGACCCGGGTCTGTTGCCCCGCGGGCCATGCGTCGTCAGCGGGCAGCCAGAGGCGGGCACCTTCGGGGCCGAACGGCCGCAGCCCGTGCTCATTGGCCGGTCCAAGCCGACCCTCGAGCACCGACGCCGCGCCCTCGTCGGCAAACAGCGGCGAATCGGGGCGGGCGAGGGCCTGCCGCAATGGCTCGCTGCGCTCGACCCGGCCGTCGCGCATGAGCACCACGCGGTCGGCGAGCCGCTCGACCTCGTCCGGCGCATGGGTGACCAGCACGATCGGAACCCCCGCCTCGCCCGCCATGCGTGACAGGAACGGCATGATCTCGCGCTTGGTCTGGGTGTCCAGCGCAGCCATCGGCTCGTCCAGCAGCAGCAGCTGCGGGCTGGTGAGCAACGCGCGGCCGAGCGACACGCGCTGGCGCTGGCCGCCGGAGATGCGGTCGATCGGGCGGTCGAGCAGTTCGCCGATGCCGAGCATGTCGGTGATCTCGCGCAGGTGCAGGCGCCGATGCGCCCTGGGCGTGCGCTTGTAGCCATACAGCAGGTTGCCGCGAACGGACAGGTGCGGCAGCAGGCTGTGTTCCTGGAACACGAGCCCGATGCGCCGCTTGTGCAGCGGCACGAAACGGCGCCCCCGCTGCCAGACCTGATCGCCGAAACGGACCTCGGCCCCACGCACCTTCTCCAGGCCCGCGGCGATGCGCAGCAGCGTCGTCTTTCCGCAGCCGGAGCGCCCGAACAGCGAGGTCACCCCGTCCCGGGGGATCTCGAGGTCGACGTCGAGCCGGAAGCTGCCCCGATCCAGCAGCGCCCGCAGTGCGAGGCTCATACCTTCGCCACCGCGAAGCGGCGCGTGATCGAATAGACGATGACCAGTGTCAGGAATGCGAATACCAGCAGCATCGCGGAGAGCCGGTGTGCGGCTTCGTAGTTCATCGCCTCGGCATGGTCGTAGATCAGCACCGACAGCACCTTGGTTTCTCCGGGAATGCTGCCTCCCAGCATCAGGATGACTCCGAACTCGCCGATGGTATGCGCGAAGGTCAGCGTGGCCGCGACGACGAAACCGCCGCGTGTCAGCGGCAGGATCACGGTGAAGAAACGGTCGAACAGGCCGGCCCCGAGGCTGCTCGCCACCTCGACCGGACGTTTGCCGAGGTTGTGGAACGCCTCGGTCAGCGGCTGCACCGCGAACGGCATCGAGTACAGCACTGACGCGACCAGGATGCCCTCGAAGGTGAACGCCAGATGATGCAACCCGACCGACTCCAGCGTGCCGCCGACAAACCCGCGCGGGCCGAGCACGATCAGCAGGTAGAACCCGAGCACCGTCGGTGGCAGCACCAGCGGCAGCGCGACGACCGCCTGCACCGCCACCCGCGCCGCGGAACGCCCGCTGGCGAGCCACCAGGCGATCGGCGTGGCGAGAATCAGCAGGATGATCGTGGTGTACAGGCACAGTCTGAACGTCAGCTCGATCGCCTGCCAGTCTTCGGGCCCGAGTCCGAGCATGTCCTATCCTCTGTCCAGTCCCAGGGTAGGGCGGAAAAGGCCGAAGGCCGTCATCCGCCGAGCGGCGCCCGAGGCAACCCTCACGGGAGGTGGCGCTGGACGCTGCATGGCGGATGACGCTGCGCTCTTCCGTCCTACGAGCCGGCGTCCGTGCCCGGAATCACGAAGCCGTAACGTTCCATGATGCCGTGCGCCTCGTCGGTCGCCATGAAGTCGGCAAACGTCTTCGCGGCTCTGTTGTTTTCCGCGCGCCTGGTCACGATGTACGCCTGGGTCAAGGGCTCGTGCAGCGCATCGTCGATCAGGTGGTGCGGGTGTTCCGCGAGCGCCGGAAACCGGGCCAGCGACAGCGCGATGATGCCGACGTTGGCAGCGCCCGACTCGACCATCTGGGCGGTGTGGGCGATGTTCTCGCCAAAGACCAGCCGCGGCTGCACGGCCTCCCAGACTCCGGCCGACTCCATCGCCTCCTGCGCGCGCAGTCCGTAGGGCGCATGCGCGGGTTGGGCGATCGCGATGCGGCGGATGCGGGGGGCCGCCGGAAGGTCCTCGAGCCGCAGTTCCGAGGCATCGAGCGTATTGCTCCAGATCACGATCCGGCCGATCGCATAGACCTCCGGCTCGGTGGTCGTGAGGCCTGCCTCCTTCAGCCGTTCGGGGAAGGCGATGTCCGCGGAGAAGAACACGTCGAACGGGGCCCCGTTGATGATCTGGGTGGTCATCTTGCCCGAGGATCCGTAGATGACGTTGAACCGTTGCTCCGGATGCCGCTCGCGGTAGATCTCGGCGATGTCGTCCAGTGCGTAGCGCAGGTCCGCCGCCGCCGCGATGGTGAACCGCTCCGCGTAGGCCGGTTGGGCGAACGGCAGGAAGACAGCGAGAAGAACGGCTGCGAACCAATGCGATACCCGGAGATCACGATGTCTCATCGTCAGGATCCTCGCTGTGGCTTCAAGGTTTGTCCCCGGACATCCGCCGATCTGCGTGGGGAGCAGGCTTGCATGCGGTACGGGCCGCATTGTCGGTCGCCGGTATTCGTGTCGGGTCATTCGGACACCGCGTGGAGCACGTGCCGCGCCTTGTTCAGCGCGCAGGCCTGGGCGCCTGGTAGCTCATGCGCGTCGCCCGGGCTGCAGCCGAAATCGAGCCGGTCGCCTCGATGTTCTCCAACAGTGCGATACGTCCATGCCCGAGGAAACCCTTGCCGTCGACATTTGGCCAGAATCGGACGTCAACATCTGTCTTCATAATCTCCCCCATCGGGTTCGTTATATACTGAAACGCCTAACGAGGGGCAAGCTGCCTCGCGTCGGCTGTCCCCATTCTTCTATCGGTCCGTTGCGTGTCCTCGAGCTTCCGGACCAGTCGCTCGAATTCAAGTCGCGGCACACATTAAGGAAGCTGACGAAGTACAGTGGTATGGTAGGCCAAAGCCCGATTCCTCGTTTCGCTTCAACGTTTTGTGGTGAAACCATTGTGTCGAAAACGGCCCAGAAATCGGGCCATCTCTTTGAATCAGGTAGCAGTGGGTTCGACTCCGCCCAGCGTCTCAAGGCCACCCTGGAGAACCATCGCACCGTGTGCAAACACCACATCTCGCAGAAGGCACTCCAGCACCGCACCCCGATCGACGCCCTCAAACAATGGCAAACCGACCACCCCGAGCTCCTCGTAAAGCGTGTATATAATCACGCGGGTCTTGACACCTGGATCCTGATAGTTGACATATATAGATCCCGGGTCTAGCTTCCTTCCTGCCGCTTGTTGGGCGTTTGCGCGCTCGCTCGTCAGGCAAGTGCCAAGTGTATCCAGCGGGCGGGTCGGCCGTGAGGGCGGCCAGATTACGCGTGCCAGGAAGCGGGGGGCTGCGAGTGTGGCGTCGTATCGGGGGGTCAAGGCATCGTTGTTGGCACTCGCGGAGTTCCTTTCGCGCCGGCTGCCCGACGAACTCCGTGACGACCCGGTCAATGGGCGTGTGTCCCTGCTCGGCAGCGCCGACGTCGCCACGCCGCTGGCCGGCAACCTGCTGGGCATCTATCTGCACCGGGTGGTCGTCGATCCCCATGGCCGGAGTCGGCACTTTCCACAAACCGGCACCGGTGCAGACGTGCCGCGGGCCGAGCTGCCGCTCAATCTGCACGTCCTGCTGATCGCGAATGGCACGAGCCCCGAGAACGAAGCGGACCTGCTGACCTGGGCCATGCTCGAACTCGCGAATGACTGCCAGCTGGACGTGGCGCACATGGTCGAGATCGATGATGGCTGGGGTGAGCGCGAACTGCTCACGGTGATGCCGGAAGAAATGTCTACGGAGGACCTGATGCGAATCTGGGACGTCTTCGAGGCCAAGTACACGAGTACCGCGCCCTATGTGCTGCGCACGGTGAGGCTCAGACTCAGGCCGCCGCGCAGCGAGGGACCGCCGGTGACGACGCGCGTGCTGCCCGCGGGAGCCTTGTGAATCTGCGCGTACTCGAGACCAACGTCCTGCACGCGGGGGACGTGGTGTATTTCCTGGACGCGACCACGGGCACCCACGCGGATGACCGGGAACGCGTGGACGCCACGCTCGACATCGAACTCAGCAACCCGCCGCCGCGCCTGCGCTGGCTTCAGAAGGCCGGAGCCTGGGCATTGTGGCTCCGGCCGGATGACGACGACGGCGTGGTCGCAGGCATGGCCGGCGACGCTGCGCGCAGCCGGCCTGCCGCGCCGCCGCTGCGCCTGGTTGGGCGCATGCGCGACCCCCACGCCCGCTACAACCCGCGCAGCTTCGATATCACGGTGGGCGACGGTGGCGGCCATGCACTGCTGCTCTACCCGAGTCCGCTCGGGAGCCGTCTGCCCGGGGGAGGGGCCCTGATCGGGACGGTCCGACGCGCGGACGGCACCCCACTGCCCTGGGCGCTGCTGGATCTCACCGTTGCCGCGCCCGAAGCCAGCCTCGCGTTCGTGGCCCAGACCGACGCCCATGGCGACTTCGTGCTGGGGCTGCGTCGCCTGCCGCCGCTACCGGAGAGCGTCGAGCACTATCCCGCGCAACTGACGATCCGCGCGCACCCGGTGGCGGATCCCCGCGTGCCGGCTGACCCGGCCGCGGCCGACGTTGCGCTCGACATCGAGGCTGCCGACGACTCGGGATTCCATGCCCACATCGCGCTCAGCATTACGCCGGGCGAGGTCCGCTTGTTGAGATCGTTCGACAAGAACCACCTCGCGGTGCAACCACGCCAACCCTAGGAGGTCACCATGTCCCAGTACCTTGCGCCCGGCGTATTTGTCGAGGAAGTCAGCTTCCGTGCCAAGTCGATCGAGGGCGTTGGCACCAGCGTTGCCGCCATCGTCGGGCCCACGCGCACCGGACCGTTGCGCGGGAAACCCGAGATCGTCACGAGCTTCGGCGAGTTCGAGCGCATCTATGGCGATAGCGGGAATCTGAGCCTGGGCGGTCATTCGGTGCTGAACCACACCGCGATTGCAGCCCGCGCCTTTTTCGACAACGGAGGCAAGCAGCTCTTCGTGGCCCGTACCCTGGCAGGGATCAACAACACCGATGCCGACGGTGGAGGCAGCACCGCCGAGGTCTCGACCGCGGCGGATCCCGGCGCCGTGGTGACCTTCCGCAGCCGCTTTCCCGGGGTGGCCGGAGACTACACGCTGGAATTGCACTGGCGGGACAGCGAGAATCTGCTGCGTTCCCAATCCACGACCGCACCGCTGGCCGACGGCGAATTGGCGCATCTGGAGGCGACCGGGCTGCCGGGGGACGTGCGCGTGGGCGATATCGGCGACCGGGCCCCGGATGTGCGTTTTCCGATCGCCGTCAGCGGGCTGGTTCGCAGGGTCGGCGACCACTACGTGCTGGTGGGTAACCAGGCCGTGATCGAGACCGCCGATGCCGAAGCGCTCGCAGCGGAGGATCTCCGTCCGGAAGGTGCTCCGGATTCCGATGAAGGTGTACTGGCGGCCGACGCGGTGGTCAACGCCGCCGGGGCAAGTGTGCGCTTCACGCGTGTCCACGCGAAGGCCCCTGCGGGCGGCGCGCTGGCCGACGGCAGCTTCGCCACGCTCACGCTGCAGGAAGCGACGGATCTCTCCGACAGCACCGGTGGATCCCACTGGGGCAACCTGACGGTTCTGCACGGCACCTTGAACGCGGAGGGCACGGTCTTCACGGTCAGCGCCGCGGTCAATTCCGGCGTGGAGGACCCGATCGAACTGCAGCTGACGGCCCTGGCCGCTGCGCCGTCGGCGGCTTCGGCGAGCATTGTGCTGCGCAACTTCGACATTGACGTGCGTTCGGGCGGAGCCGACGGGAGGATCGTCTACACCTACGCCAATGTGTCGACGGCCCCAGGCGGCGAACGCAGCCTGCCCCGGGTGCTGTCCCCGAGGCCCGCGAGGCACTACGACAGCCTGACCAGTCCCGTCGCGTGCAGCCTGGCCGACGGCGCCACGGGGGAGACCATACGGGCGGCGCTGTACGCGATGTTCGATGACGACGCGCTTCAGCCACCGCCTCTATCGGTCGAGGAGCCACGCTACCTGATCCGGTTGTCCGGCGGATCCGACGGCAACGTGCCGACCGCATCCGACTATGCCGGTGTTGTCGACGAGGTGAACGGCAGCACGGGCCTTGCCGCGCTCGAGGACATCGAAGACATCTCGATCGTAATGACACCTGCAGCCGCCGCGCACCCGAACAGCCACCAGGCGGTGGTCGTCGAGATGCAGAAGCACTGCCGCAGGATGCGCTACCGAATCGGCATCGTCGACTCGCAACAGGGCATGGCGCTGTCCCAGGTCCGTGATTTCGGGTCCAATTTCGACGACTCCCGGCTGGCTCTGTACTACCCGTGGGTCGTGATCTCCGACCCGCGCGGTCTCGAGGAGCACATCACGGTGCCGCCGGCCGGCTTCATAGCCGGAATCTACGCCAATACCGACGTCACCCGCGGCGTGCACAAGGCGCCGGCAAACGAACCGGTGATCGGCGCGCTGCGTTTTGCCCAGGAGGTCAACCGGTTCCAGCAGGAACTGCTGAACCCGGCGGGCATCAACTGCCTGCGCTCGTTCCCCGGTCGTGGTCATCGCGTCTGGGGCGGGCGCACCCTCTCGAGCGACCCGGAGTGGATCTACGTCAACGTCCGCCGCTATTTCCTCTACCTCGAGCGATCCATCGATCGCTCGACCCAATGGGTGGTGTTCGAGCCCAACGGCGAGCGGCTGTGGGCGAACGTGCGCTCGTCGGTCGAGGATTTCCTCTACAACGAGTGGTTCAACGGTCGCCTGCTCGGCTCCTCGCCAAAGGCGGCCTACTTCGTGCGCTGCGACCGCAGCACCATGACCCAGAACGATCTGGACAACGGCCGCCTGGTCTGCGAGGTGGGCGTGGCTGCCCTGAAGCCGGCCGAGTTCGTGATTTTCCGCATCGGCCAGAAGACGGCTGACGCCTGAGCCCAAGGAGACAAGACATGGCTGAACTGAGGGATACCCCGTATTCGGTCTTCAACTACCTGGTGAACCTGGGCGACGGGTCCGAAGGCGACGTGCAGGGCGGCTTCTCCGAGGTGTCGGGGCTCAATGCCGAGGTCACCGTCGCCGAGTACCGCAACGGTAACGCTCCGGTAAACTACGTGAGCAAGATCCCCGCGATCCACAAGGCGGGAGACGTCACCCTGAAACGCGGGGTGATCGGCGCGCAGAACCTGTATTCGTGGCTCAACCAGATCCGCGCCGGGGACGTGACCGCCAAGCGCAACGTCGAGATCAAGCTCAAGAGCGAGGATCCGGGCGGCCAGGGCGCCGTCGTGACCTGGAAGCTGATCAACGCCATGCCCATCAAGTGGACCGGGCCGACGCTGACCGCCAAGGGAGGCAGCGACGTCGCGATCGAGGAACTGGTGCTCGCGGTCGAGTCCATCGAGCAGTCGTAGCCGCATGGAACTCCTCCACCAACGTATCCGGGTCGCCCCGCGGCCGCCGGCCAGCCAGCGGCCGGTACTGCCGGTGCTGCTGCTCGGCCACGCCCCCGGGCGGGTGCGGCGCCCGCGCATCCCGGACGAGGCACTCGAGCAGATGCGTTCGGTGGGTCTGGGTCCGCTGCTGGAGGAGCGCCTGTTCGCGGCCCCGGAGGAACGAGCGCTATGTCATCTGCCGCTGCCGCTCAACTCCGTTGCCGAGTTCGACGACATCTTCCCCGATGCGCGCGAGGCTGCGACCGACTACCGCAGCATCCTCGCCGGTCGGCGGGCCTGGCTGCCGCAGGCGGTGACCGACTTCTTCGCCAATGGCGGCGAGCGGCTGTGGGTGCTGCGGATTCCCGAGGATGAGGCGCAGGCGGGGTTTCTACCGTCGCGCATGCTGGTTCCGCACGATCTGCACAGCCTGCGCGGTATCGCCCTGCTGCTGTCGCTGCCCGAGGTGGGCGTGGTTGCGCTGCCGGACCTGGAGCGGTTGCAGATTCCGGCCAACCTGCCCGACATTCCGCGCATGCGGCTGGCCAACCCGGAGCCACCGTTCCTGCCCTGTGGCGCGGAGATCGACAACGGCCATCGCGAGCGGCGCAATCCCGGTGAGATCGAACACGCTCCGCCGCCGCTGCCTACCGGCGACCTGCTGCGGCCCGTGCAGTACCTGCTGGCGCGGCACCGTCCCGATGTGCAGTGCCTGTTCACGTTGCCGCTGGCCTATTCCGACACCGACAATGCTGACCGGCCGGGACTCGACCCTGCGGCGCTGGCTGATATCGAGGCGATCAAGGCGGACAGCGACGGGCCCCAGCTGCGCCGGCTGCAGTTGCTCTTTCCCTACCTGCGTGGCGCGGGTTACCGGCTGGTCAGCAGCGTCGGTGCGCTCGCCGGCCTGCAGGCCGGCGGCGCTCGCCGACGGGGCATCTGGCGTTCGGTGGCGGGGCGGCCGATGCGCACCGATGCGCGACCGTATCCCGCGGTGACCCTGCAACGCACCCTCGAACTGCGCGAGCGGCCGGGCATCGGCGTGCTGCAGGTCAACGGCGGCCGCGTGCTCCTGGACGACGAGCGCCTCGCGGTGCCCGCGCTGCCGCCCGACCAGTACACCCTCACCGGGCGCGCGGAGTACCGCAGCGGCGAGGTGGCCCGCTTCATGGGGTTCCTGCTCCGCCAGTTGCGGGCGCTGGGCGAAACGCTGGCGTTCAACGTGGACCACCGCGACCCGCGGCCCCGGCTGCTGCTGGAGGATTTCTTCCGGCGCCTGTACCGGCAGGGCGCGCTGCGCGGCCGCAAGTCAGAGGACGCCTACCGCATCCGGCAGATCACCGGCCAGGACGCTGTAATCATCTTCGAGATCGAGGTGGCGCCGGCCTTTCCGATCGATCGCATTCATATCGCCTTCGTCCATCGCGGTGGTGACTGGACGGCGGAGCTGCGGACATGACCGAGTTCGTCCCCTTTCGCTTCCGGGTCTCGCTCTACAACGGCGACCGGTCCGAGCTCCTGTGCGGTGGTCAGTTCAGCGAGGTGACCGGGCTCGAGGTGACCATGGAGCCCAAGCTGATCGCCGAAGGCGGCCGGAACTGGGGTGCTTTCCAGCGCGCCGGCCAGACCCGGTTCGCGCCGGTGGTGCTCAAGCGCGGCGTCACCAGCATCGATGATCTCTGGAAGTGGTTCGATATCACCACCCGCGGTGCGAACTACGGCTATCGCCTGGAGGGTGAGATCGAGGTACTCGGACACCCGTCGGTCACGGTCGACGGTACCGGCGACGTGACCTCGGTGCAGGACAGCCCGGTTCTGGTCTGGAAGCTGGCCCAGGTACTGGCCACCAGGTTCAAGGGACCGGACCTGTCGGCTACGGCGAGCCAGGCCGCGATCGAGGAACTGCACCTCGTTCACGAGGGACTTACGCTGGTGCGCCCGGCGGCGGGGGAGGGCGCCTGATGGCCGATATCGAGCGCGCACAACTGATCCCCGTCTCCGGCAGCAACGACCAGCCGGATACCCACGACGCGATCGACGTGCAGTTCAACCCGGCCTCACTCAAGGTCGCGCTGTCGAACACGCTGAAGGCCAACCCGCGCAATGGCACGAGCCAGGCGGCACAGTTTGTGGACAAAAGCTCGTCGACGCTGAGCGTGGAGCTGATCTTCGACACGACCGTCGGCTCGGATGCGCAGGGCGAGCCCGCGTCGAAGAGGATCGAGGAAGGGTCCGACGTGCGCAAGCTGACCGGGCAGATCGCCGAGCACTTCATGAAGCCGGTGGCGGCGGGCGATCAGCTGCAGGCCCCGCGCCGCTGCCTGTTCCAGTGGGGTGCATTCGAGTTTCTCGGCCTGGTGCAGAGCTTCGACGAGACGCTGGACTTCTTCTCTCCCGAAGGGCGGCCGCTGCGAGCCACCGTCTCGCTGAAGCTCAGCGAGGACCGCTACCAGTTCCGCAGCCGGGACATCGAGCAGGCGGAACGGGCGACGCCCAGGCTCACGCCGACCGGTGGCGCCGCGCCGGACGCGGACAACCCCGCCGCCGGGAGCGACACCCCGGTGCACGAGGCGTCTGCGGCCGCCGGGCAGGATCCCCGTGACTGGCGCGAGACCGCCCTTTACAACGGGATCGAGTCGCCGCGGCTGCCGGCGGCGTCGGCCCTGGCGGTGCCGCCGGCCGGCGCCGCGGTGACCGGGGGCGCGGCCTTCAGGGTCGGGGTGTCGGCCAGCGTTGGGACCGGGATCGGCGGTGCCTTCGCCAGTACCCAGACGGCCGGAAGCATGCGTGCGGAGGTCAAGACCGTGGCGACCTCCAAGCCCAGGCTGTCAGGCGTGGGTTTCGACTGACGTGACCAGAGGAACATCGAATGCCGGTAGTGATCCACGAAGTCATCGCCGAGGTCGAGGGGACGCCCGTACCGGAGCAGGCGCCAGCCGCCGAGTCGGTGCCACTCGGGCCCGACGAGCGCGACCTGATGGAGAACCTGGCGCTGCTGGAGGAACGCCGGGCGCGCCTGGCGGTGGATTGATGCACGACACCGCCTTCGCAAGCAGCCGCCCCCGGATCCGGGTCGCTGGCGAGGCGCGCCGCGATCTGCAGGACGCGCTGTCGGCGATGATCGTGAACCTTCCGCTCACCGGTTGTGCTCATGCCGAGTTGCAGCTGGCTAATTTCGGTCAGGGTGAAGGCCAGGCCCCCGGGCTGTCGTTCGAGGATCTCCGGCTGGGCGATGAGGTGGAACTGGCCATCGATACCGATGGCGAGGGCAGGATTTTCCAGGGCGAAATCACCGCGCTCGAGGAGCGCTACGGCGATGGGGCCCCGCGGCTGGTCCTGCTGCTCCAAGACCCGCTGCACCGGCTGGGCCGCAGGCGTCGCAGCCGCGTGTTCGAGGACACGACGCTGGATGCGGTGGTGCGCTCGGTGGCCGATGACGCCGGCCTGGAGGTCGAAGTCAGCGCCTCGACGGTGGCCACGGACTATCACCAGCTGAACGAGAGCGACCTGGCCTTCCTGCTGAGGCTGCTCGCTCCGCTGGATATCGCGCTGCGCCTGGAGGATGGCCGCCTGCGGGTTCGTCCGGAAGAGCCCGACGCCACTCCGGTACGGGTGGACCCGCAGGACAATGCCCTGCAGGTGCGGCTGATCGCGGATCTCAACCACCAGCACGATGCCACCGAGGTCCGCGGCTTCAATGCGGCGACCGACCAGGCGGCGGTGGCCTCTGCGAGCACGCTGGCCACCCCGCCGCCGGGCACCACCGCCGCGCAATTACTGGGGAGGCTGGGCTGGCCCGGTCCGGAGGTCGTGGTGCAGCCGTTTGCACGCTCGCAGGGCGAGGCCGACGCCTTCGTCGCCGGCCGTTTCCGCCGCCGCGCGAAATACTTCGTCAGTGGCGACATCCGCATGCTCGGCCAGTCCGCGCTGCGCAGCGGCCGCGAGATCGAACTCGCCGGTGTCTCCGGGCGGCTGCGGGGAACCTACCAGGTGGTGCATTGCGTGCACCGGTTCGATAACGCGGCGGGCTACGAGACCGAACTCAGGGTCCACCGCCCGGACTGGAACGATTGATCGATGACTCCCCATGCCATCGGCGGTCTTTCGAGCCTGCATCTCGGCGAGGTGACCGACAACGCCGACCCGGAGGGCCGGGGCCGGGTCAAGGTGCGGCTGCACGGGGTGGACATGGAGCTCTGGGCTGCGGTGGTCGCCTCGTCCGCGGGAAGCGGGTACGGCGCGAGTTTCATTCCCCGCCGCCAGGAGGTGGTGGTGCTGGCGTTCGTCACGCCGGAGCTGCCACTGGTCCTCGGCAGCATCTGGAGCGGGCAGGGCAGTGTGCCCGACGACGCCGAGCCGCAGGAGGAGCGCTATGTCGTGCGCACCCCGGCCGGCACCGTGCTGGAGTTCGACGACGGCGAGGGCCCCAGGCTGGAGATCCGCACCCCTCAGGGCCATCGTTTGACCGTCACCGACGGCAACGGTGGCGAGGTCGAACTCGCGCGCGGCGGCCAGAGCGTAAAGATGACCGCCAGCGAGGTCAGCGTACGCTCCACCGGCGAGGTGAAGGTCGATGCCGCCAGCATCACCGTCAGCGCCGGCATGGTGACGGTCAACGCCGGAATGTCGAAGTTCAGCGGCGTGGTGCAGGCCGATACCGTGATCACCAATGCCGTCGTGAGTTCGAGCTACACGCCGGGTGCCGGCAACGTCTGGTGAGAGGAACGCCCATGGCAACCACAGCAGTCCGACACGCAAACCACAGGGTACGGCTGCAGCGGCCCTACTATGCACTCGAGGCGGGAACCGAACTGCATCGTTACCAGGAAACCGACTTCATCCCCCGCTTCCTGCAGGATCTGGAGAGTCATGCGCTGGAGCAGCCGCAGGCATCGATCTGGCAGTTCCAGGACCGCTTCAGCCGTCACGACGAAAGCGTAGTGCTGCGTCTGCCGATCCATCGCAGCTTCTACCTGATCAGCTGCGAGATCGCCTGCGACCGTCCCGGCTTTCCGGCGCTCGATCCGGCCCGCATCGCGTCGGCCGGGTTCGTGATCCGCAGCGTGCGCGGCAACGAGGAGCACGCCTGGATGCTGGAGGACGGCGCGGCGCTCGGCTGGCAGCCCGCTGCGGCCGAGCCGCGCGACCCCGATGCGCGGCGCCGGCTGTGTCCGGACGGCAGCGTGCGGCCGCGGCAGGACACGCCCACCTACAGCGGTGAGGAGACCCACCCACTGCACCCGGTGGTGACCCGCGATCGTAACGGCAAATGCCGCACCGTACTCTACGGCTACCTGCCGCTGGGCGGATTTCACTACTACCAGCACAGCGCAGGCGAGACGCCGTTTGATGCAGCCTCCGAGCGCAGCGTGCAGCAGGCGCTGGAGCGCCAGCTGCCGTGGCCGTTTGGTCTGCGCGAGGCCCCGGCGCGGCGGCGCTGGCGTGACGGCGACGCGTGCCACGTGGAGGGCGGCCGGCCGACGATGGCGTTCTTTGAACTGCTGCGGATGCTGGTCAACCGATACCATCTCGGTGAGGCCGGAATCGTGGAGAACGCCGGCCTGGAGGAACTGCTCGGGGAGGTCCGTTTTCTGAACGTCAGGCGCGGTCGGGAGAGCGAGCAGGTGCGACCGCGCGAGAGTCTGGCCGAGTACCTGCGCAGCTGCGCCGGCCACGGCGGCGACAATCCGCTGCTGCGCTGGATCATCGGGCAGGAGGACACCATGGACCGCCACGGTGGCGCGGCCCCGCTGGCGCAGCTGCCGGATGCCACGCAGCCGGCCAGCGATTCCAGCGGCAGCATCGAGTACCGGCTCGAATTCACCGAGGCTCAGGCCGCCCGGCTCCGGGAGTTGCTCCTGGCCCGGGTATCCGGGCAGTTGACGGAACGGGCAAGGGAGGTGCCGATTCCGAAGTTTCAGCAAGGCCGGCACGATCTCTACCAGGTTGTCCCGTTCGTGCGCGTGCTGGACGGCGACGGGAGGGAGCACCTGGTCTGGGCCACCGCGGGCCAGCGCAGCCGGCGTTTCCGTGTTGCCGCTCCGTTCGATCCCGAGGCCAGCCGTCCGGCGGTGATCCAGATGCCAGGGCTGGCCGATCTCAAGCGCGGTCTGGCGAAGGGGGTGAGCATGATCACCCCGGCCGACACCTTCAATCTGATCGACCGGATCAAGTTCAAGAAGGGCGTCACCGCGGACGCGGTCCCCGACAGCGCTCCGCCGGGTGGAACGCTGCAGTGGATCTGCTCGTTCAGCCTGCCGGTTGTCACGCTGGTCGCGATGATCCTGCTGATGATCATGGTCTCGCTGTTGAACATCCTGTTCTGGTGGCTGCCGTGGGTGCGCATCTGCCTGCCGTTCCCCAAACTCAAACGCTAGGTGCCGCGAATGAACGTGCCGGTCCCCAGGCTCATCAGCTGGCCACTGCTCGGTGGCATCCAGCACGGCCGCCTGCCGCATGCCGAGCATGACCGCAGCATCCGCGAGGTGATGCTCAATATCCTGCTCACGCGCCCCGGGGAGCGGCTGATGCGGCCCGACTTCGGTGCCGGGCTGCTGGACTTCGTGCACCAGCCCAACACCGAGACCACCCGCGCGCTGATGGCGCGGGTGGTACGCAAGTCGCTGGAGCGCTGGGAACCGCGGGTCGTGGTGGAGGGAGTGGATGTGCAGACGGCGCGCGAGCGCCTGTCCGAGGTGCACCTGACCGTGCGCTATCGCCTGCGTCATTCCGACGCCCCGCAGTCGCTCGCCCTCGCGCTGGATCTGAACCAGCTGACCTGAAGATGGAATGACCGATGCCGCTACCGGTGCCCAACCTGGACGATCGCCGCTTCGAAGATCTGGTCGCAGAGGCCAGGGCGAGGCTCGCCACTCACTTGCCGGAACTCACACAGCTCGCGCCGGGCGATCCGGTGCACAACTTCATCGAGCTGTTCGCGTGGCTGACCGAGACCATTCTCTATCGCGCCAACCTGATCCCCGAACGGCAGCGGCGGGTGTTCCTGAACCTGCTTCAGATTCCGGTACGGCCGGCACAGCCCGCGGTGGGAGTCGCCTGCATCGGCACCGGACCGCGCTCGGTACGCATCCCGCCGGTGGTGCCCGCCGGTCTGCAGCTGACCGGTGCGGGCCAGACCTTCACGACGGTGGGCGAGGTGCAGCCGACGCCACTCGAGTTGTCGGTCGCGATCAAGCAGACACTGGATGCGGAGGATCTGCAGGCATTGGGGCTGACGCTCGATGATCTGCACGAGCAATACGCGCTCGCGCGCGGCGAGATTCCCGCACCGTTTCAGCCGCACGTATTCGACGTTCCCCGCGAACCGCTGAGCCTCGTGCGGAGTCTGGACAAGGTGTACTACGTCGCCTTTTCGGTCCCGCGCACGCTGGTCGCGAGCATCGACGAGATCCGCGCCGGCCTGGCCGGCATCGTCCTCAATATCGCGATCGCGCCGGACGATGCGGACACGGGTGAGAGTGTCAGCGACCTGCGCGCACGGGCGCTGGACTGGACACTGATGGTGCAGGGTCAGGAGGGCGAGATCCTTTCACTGCCGCTGGAGGTGGTGCACGACAGTTCGCTGGGCGGGCGCCGCGCCGGGGTGGCGCGCCTGCGCCTGCCGCGTAACCCGGCGCTGTTCCAGGGGCTGACCCGGGAGGATCCGATGTTTGCCGGTCTCGGCGAACTGCCGCCGGAGCTCCCGACGCAGATTGCCGCCAACCGCATCGTGTTCTGGGTCCGGCTCGGCTGTGCCGAAGAACCCGATCTGCCGCTGGGGTACCTGGACGTCAACGGTGTCGACATCGTCGGCCAGGGACTCAAGCGCGACCTGATGGTCGGGATCGGCAACGGCCGGCCCGATCAGGTCGTCGTGCTGCCGGACACTCAGATCGACGCCGGGACGCTGGAACTGACCGTGGCGGAAGAGGGGGCCTGGGTGCCCTGGCAGCGTGTGGACTTTCTTGCCGGCCATGGCCCGGAGGACCGGGTGTTCCGGCTCGACGCGGTGGCCGGTCACGTCCATTTCGGCAACGGCGAGAATGGCAAGCGGCCGCCCGAGGGTCACCGCATCCGCGTGGCGGCTTACCGTTTCGGCGGCGGCCGCGAGGGCAACCTGCCTCCCGGCAGCCTGACCGAACTGACCGGGGCCAGCAGCCGGTTGGTGTTGCGCCAGGACTGGCCGACCCGTGGCGGGGTCGATGCCGAGACGGTGGAACAGGCCGAACAACGGATCCCGCAGTTCCTCACCCACCGCAACCGTGCGGTGACACGGGACGACTTCCGCCTGCTGACGCTGGCGAATCCCATCAACCCGGTGGCGCGCTGCGAGGTGCTGGAGGGCTTCCTTCCCGGGGCCAGCATCCGCGCAGTGCGGGAGGGCGTGCCCGGGGTCGTGAGCCTGTTCGTGCTGCCGCCCGGCGAGCCGGCGCTCAATGCCGCGCCGCGACCCACGCAGGGCCTGCTGAAGGACGTCTTCAACTACCTGCGTCAACGCCTCCTGATCGGCACCGAGCTGTACGTGCTGAGTCCCGAGTTCGTGCCGGTTGCGGTCTCCGTGAAGATTTCGGTCCACGACGTGCAGACCGAGCAGCAGACCCTGCGGGCGGTGCGCGAGGCACTGATCCGTTACCTCTGGGCGCTGGCGCCGGGCGGCGCCCAGGGCGAAGGCTGGCCGCTGGGAGCTGCGGTACGTGGCAGGGAACTGCTGACGCAGGCGGCGCGTGCACCGGGCGTGCGGGAGGTGAACGCGCTTGCCGTGTTCGTCCGTGTTGACGGCCATTGGCGGCGTCTGGAGCTCGACGAGCCGCTGGACCTGGCCGCCTACCAACTGCCCGAACTGGTCGGCATCGGCGTCGGTAGCGGAACGGGAACGCCCGGGTTGCCTGAAGGGCTCGCACCGGCTCCGGGCGGCGGTGGCGGGCGCCCGGTGCCGGCGCCCGTGATTCCGGATGTGTGCTAGGGGCTCGATGATGCACGTTGCGCACTGCCAGGCTGGGCTCGTCGGGTACGCGGCGGCCAAGCCCCTGACCCCAATCGGCGGGCGGGGCTGGGCGCGCTGTGGTCCCTACCGGAGCCACCCGGCGCCGGAATCCCGTCCAGTGCGGCCGTGGCGGGGGTGGTGATCATGGACGTCAACAACACCCCGTATTTTCTGTTCAAGGACGAAGCGGACTTCGACAACGGCTCGTCCTTCTATGCCTGGAACGGTGGCTGCGGCGGCGCGCTCACGCTCGCCCAGCAACAATCCCTGCAACTGCCGGGCAATTCGCCGGCGGCGGCCCGAGCGCAGTGGCCGACTGCCGCGCCGCTGGTGCTCGATCCACACGGCCAGATCGGCCGCATCAGCCCGGATGGCCAACGCCTCGAATGCAGCGTGGGCGGCGAGTTCCGGCCGCTGGAGGATCGGGAACTGGCGCCGGTGCAGGCGCCGGCCGGACGCTTCGTCGACCTGCACCTGGGCGGCGATGGCCGCCTCGTCGCGGCGTACCGGAACGACGACGGGCAAGGCATCGTGGTGTTCCACCTGCGCCGGCGCTGGCAGCAGCACCTGCCCCTGCCGCAGCCCGTGCTGCGTGCCGTGGTGGACCCGGACAGCCGGATCTGGTGCCTCAGCCAGGATCGCCTGTCGCTGTGCGAAGGGGAGCCCCTGCCGCTGCCGTACCGCGCGCAGCCCGAGCGCTTCGAACCGCTGCATCAGGTGCCACAGCCGCTGCGCCTGCGCTGGCAGCAACCGCTGCCGGATGGCCTGACTCCGCTGGCCGTGGCCGCCGACGACGCGCACGTGTATGTGCTGGCCTATACCGCTTCCAACCGGCAGCGGATCCTGGTGCGACCGCGGACACCGGAGCCCGAGCGGGCACTGAAGCCGTACCGGGTGGATCAGGCGGTGCCGTTTGCGCTGGACCTGACGGTCGCCGGTCCCGGCAAACTGGCGCTGATGCCGCCGGGGCTGTTTCCGGGCCTGCCCCGGCGCGACCTGGGCGCGAGCCGGCAACCGAGGGACTGTCCGGTGATCCGGCTGCAGGCGAGCGGCAAGGCGAGTTTGATCCGGGAACGCTACCCCATGCAGTCCAAGGCCGGGCTGCGGTTCGTCAGCGCACTGGACGGCCGGTTGCGCTACCCGGCCGAAGCGGACCCGGCGTTCCCCGAGTTCTCCCCCAGGCCGCGGGAGCTGCATCCGCTGCGCCAGCCGCGATACGCCACTGCGGCGGCCGCAACGCTCCGGCAGACGCTGGATTCCGGCCAGCCGGGCAGCGTTTGGCACCGGATCTATCTGGAGGCTTCGATTCCCCGGAGCTGCGCGATCACGATCTACGCGAAGGCCTTCGACAACCCGGATGCACGCACTGCGACGCCCTATCTGCGCCAGGTTGCCCCGCTGTGGACGCCGCACGCGTCGGAGCTTGCGTTCCAGTCCTGCGCGGTGACACCCAGGCCGAACGAGGCCGGATTGTTCGAGATTCTGCTGCAGCGCCCTGGCGGCAATGTGCGACGCCTCTCCGGGCGCTACCTGCAGTTGCGCATCGTGATGCAGGGCGATGGCCGCCAGACGCCGTCCATCCACGCGATGCGCGTGTACGGCCCCCGCTTCTGCTACCAGGAGGCGTACCTGCCCGGACATTTCCGCCAGGAAGAGGCGTACCTGCCCACAGCGGGCGGCGAGCCCGCCAGCGCCAATGCGGCCGACCTGCGCGAGCGCTTCCTGGCTTCCCTGGAGGGTATGCTGACACCCATCGAGGCCACGGTGGCAACCGCGGAGGCGCTGGTCTCTCCCGAATCCACCCCGGCTGACAACCTGCCGTGGATCGCCGAGCTCCTTGGTCAGCCGATTCCCGCCGGCTGGCCCGAAGGGCGCCGGCGGCGCCTGGTGCGGCATGCGACCCGGCTGCAGCAGTACCGCGGCACCGTGGCCGGCGTGCAGCTGGCGCTGGATATCGCCACCGACGGCGGCGTCCAGCGGGGCGAGGTGGTCGTGGTGGAGAATTTCCGCCTGCGCCGGACGATGGCGACGATCCTGGGCGTCGACATGGATGACCGCGACCACCCGCTGACCCTGGGCACCGGCGTGACCGGCAACAGCATCGTGGGCGACAGCCTGATCCTGTCCGAAAGCGGTGCGCTGGAGTTCCTGGCGCTGTTCGCGCCGGAGCTGGCCGGGCTCGAACGCGAACAGGCGGTGCAGGCGTTCTTCGACCGGTACAGCCACCAGGTGAGCGTGCTGCTGCATGGCGACGCGCGTGCCCGTCGGCCGCAGGTGGAGCAGACGCTGTCCGAACAGATGCCGGCACACGTGCGCTGGCGGGTGTTCGAAAGCGATCACCCGTTCGTACTCGGTCTGGCGCCGCTGCTCGCGGTGGATACCTTCCTCGAGCACGCGCCGGCGCCAGGCCGCGTCACTCTGAACGACACCTATCTCGGCAGGGAAGGCCTGCTAAACAACCCGACGGCGCTGTCGCCGCGCGACGTCAACGCGCGGACCGGCGCCCCCGGAGCCTGATGGAGCCCGCCATGTCGTCATCGGCCAAAGACTTTGCCACCGTCGAACAGGACGCCAACCTGGAGAGCCCGCTGCGGCGCGTTGCCTACGAGGCCGGCATGATGCTGGGCCTGGAGGCGACCCGTGACGAGCAGGGGTATCACCGCCGCCGGCTGACTCGCCAGCAGTACTGGCTGCACGGGGCCGGCACACTGGCCGGAATGGCGGTGAGTATCGACCCCGACGCGGCCGAGGATCCGGACACCGACATGACGGTGCGTGTGCTGGTCGGGCCGGGATTCGGCATCGACGGGCTGGGCCGCGAGGTGCTGGTGCATGAACCGTACTGCGTGAACCTAGGGGAGTGGCTGGCCGCGCAGGGCGAAACCGCCCTGCACGATGGCTTCGATGCCGGCGAAAGCCGCCTCTGGCTGCGCGTGAGCGTGCGCTACCAAGACTGCCCGGTGGCCGCACAGCCGGTATTGGCACGCAAGCTCAACATGAGCACCGATCCGGTCCAGCCCAGCCGCATCGCCGATGGCGTGCTGCTCGAAATCCAGCCGGAACTGCCGCCAGCCGGGGAGCCCGGCTACCGGCCATGGCAGGCACACGGTCCGCTGGCGGATGCGCCCGAAGGGCTGACCGACGCCGAGCAGGCGACCCTGGCGGCCGCCGAAGCCGAGAGCGAGGCCGCCGGCCGGCTGATGAACCTGCACGCGCGGCTGCTGCACGCGCTGGATGACGGCGTCAGCCCCCAGACCGTGGCCGACCGGCTGCACGAGAGTGCCCGGCTGCTGCTTGCGCGCATCGCTATCGAGACCACCAGCCTGTCCCACATCGTGGTCAATCCTTCCCGCATCAGTGTCAACAACCTGGTCCGTCCATTCCTGGTCACGCCCGGCCAGCTCGCCCATCTGGCGCGCTAGCCCTGAGCACGAGGTCGTCATGAGCAACTCTACCGGTTTTCAACCCCTCGGCAGCGTTGGCCCCGCCGGGCGCGAGCTGGAACGCGTCGCGGACATCGATGCAAGGCTCACCCGCACGCATTACTTCGATGGCCGCCTGCTGACCGCGGAAGACCTGATTCGCGACCAGGTGTACCTGGACCGGCGGCTCCGGGAGGTCGGCCAGGCGCTGGGTTCGGGTGTCGTGCGCGGGCTCGAGGTATCGCTGTCCGCAGCCGTGCTGGAGGTCAGCCCGGGCACGGCGGTCTCCGCGGCGGGACGGGTGCTCCAGCTCGCTCGTCCGCTGTCGCTCCATCTCGACGACCGGGCACTGATTGCACGGTTGAACGCCGGCCGTCACCGCCGCCTGGAACGCGGCCTGTACGCGGTGACGCTGCACTACGCCGAGGTCCGAACGGATGTGGCCGAGGTGTTCCCGCGAGATCTGGGCGCGCGCGCCGAGGTGCAGCACGATCGCGTCAACGAGGGGGTGCAGCTGGCGCTCACGCCCCTGCCGCACCCGCTGCCGCAGCAAAGCCAACTGCACCTGCGTGCGCTGCTGATGCGCGAATACCTGGGTGGGGCGGCTGCGGGCGTGGTGCCGGAGGATGCGGTGGCGCTTGGGGTGCTCGCGGTTGCCGGCGACCGGCCACTGTGGCTGGACGGCGAGCTGCTGCGCCAGCCGCTGCGGCCACCGCACGCGCCCAACGCCCTGCAGTCGGACTTGGCCCGCCTGTACGAGGCCCTGCTGCGCGACGTGCTCCGCGAACGCCGGATCACCAGCCCGGGCGCCGAGTTTGCCGCCGACCAGTATTTCAAGCTGCTGCCCCCGGTCGGATCCCTGCCCAAGGCGGCCGTCGATCCATCGGCGGGACGCCAGAGTTACTTCCCCGAGTCCTTCCAGGTCTGGGTCGCGCCGGTGCGCGTGTCGGACCTGGAACTGGTGCGGCAGGAGTCGCTGCGCCTGGAGCCGATCGACCTCGGCCACGACCAGGCGGTGGACATCATCGTGCTCGCGCCGCTGGCCAACCGGGACTACGGCCGCTTCGCTCGCGCGCTGGAGCGCAGTCCTGCAGACACGGCTCGCCTTCCCTTCACCGACCCGCTGATGCTGCGCATCTACCCGATGCGGCCCGTGCACGAACTCGATACCGACCGGGTGACCTGGGAAGCGATCTGGGACCGCGTCGGCGATGACCGGCTCATCTACGTGCGCCGGCCGTTGCGGGTGGCCGAAACCGCGTTGAGCGGCATCGTGCTGGCCCAGGGCACCGCCCCTCCGCCGGAGCCGGACGACGGTCAAAGCCCCGCCGATGGCGTCCGACTGCTGCGGGACGAAGACTCGGTGCTGCTGAACCGGATCAACCTCGGGTGGCTCGCGTCGCTGCGCCCGCCGGGGGGGCGTGCCGCCGAGACCGCGCTCAGGGCGCTGATCCATGACCACGGCGACGATGCGGTCACCCTCCAGGCGATGCTCGCGATCCTGCTGCGGGTCGAGCGCCGCTATGACGGCGTGATCTGGCAGACCCTGCGTCAGCTCGCCGACGACGGCCGGGTGCCCGCTTTCCGCGAGCGGCTGGTGGAGGCGCAGGCATCCGGGGAGACCACCGCCGATGCGGTCGCCGGCCTGGCCGGAGAGTTTGGCTTTGGAGCCGCCCTGGTCCGGTCCTGGCGGGCCGTGGAAGCCTGAGGAGGCCGTGATGTCGAGCATTCTGCTGCACGATCCGATCCCCGCGTCACCCCACCTGGAACGGCTGCATCTTTTCCCGGGCCGCCATCTGGGCGAGGACGAGTTCGACCGCCTACAGGCCTACGCCGATGCGCGGCTGGAACCGCTGCTGGCGGGCTACCCCCCGGGAATCCTCCACGGCCTGGAAGTCGCGGCCGACCGCGTGCCCGACGGCATCGACCCGCTGCACCCGTACCGACTGGGCGACGGCTGCTCGGTGGCGCCGGGGATGGCGGTGGCCGGCAACGGCAGGGCCGTCGGCGTGTACTACCCGCTTTACCAGCACTGGAACAGCCTGATCGAGACCCACCTCGCCGAGACCGAAACCAGCGACGCGGGCGGAATATATTTCCTGATCCTGCGGCGCGCGCCGTTTCACATCGACGCCGATCCCGACGTCGATCCGTGCCAGCGCACCGAACTCGACCCGAACCGCGATTCCAGAAGGGTGGTGCTCGGGGCGCTGGCACTGCGTCGTGTCGCCTTGCCCTCCGGCGTCGCGGCCGGAGCCAGCCAGGAGCAGGCCGAGAACGCGGTGGCCGCGTACTGCGCGGACGGAGAATTCCTCGGCGACCTCGGCCACGCGGTACCCCTGGGATTGCTGGCGGTGGAGGAGACGGCCGAGGGGCCTCGGCCCCGCTGGTTTTCTGCCACCGTCGGGCGCTACCTGGCGCAGCCCGACAGCGGCTACAGGGTGCTGCACAGCCAGGTGACCGAGGCGTTTCGCCGCCTGGTCACCCGGGCGCGGCGCGCGGGCGAGCTTTCGGGCGACCCGGAATTCGATTTGCTGGCGTATCTCGAGGAGCATCTGCTGCTGGATTATCTGCCGGCGGCCGGCCAGCTGCCGTTGGCGCTGCTCCAGGATGCCGCGTCGGTAACGCCGCGCGTGGCGTTTCTGCCATCGCACCTGCGCATCGACGCGGTGGCAGTCCCCGACACGGCGGTCGATGAGCTCATTGACCGCCACTTGCCGCGGCGCGTGGTGGATCTGCGCCGTCCGGCAGGCGAACACCTGCGCCTGCTGCTGGCTGTCCCCGAACGCCACTACCGGCCGGAGATGCTCGACATCCCGCAGACCGATGGCCGCCTGGAGCAGGACGTCTACCGCTATTTCATGCGCGCGCACGACAGCTGGCTTGCCTGGAGGCGCCAGTTCGGCCGGCTGTATTCCGTGCAGGAGGAGGCCGGTGCGGCCCTGACGCCGGAGCAGTTGCGCGCGCTGTCGCTGCCGCAGCCGGTCCCGCCCCCGGCCGTGCCGTCGACGGTGTTCGAGGCCATCGTCGAACGTGCGCGGTCGGAGCTGGAGAGTCCGCTCCCGCATCCCTACGACCGCGCGCTCCCGGAGCCGCCGGAGCGCTATCAGCAATGGTTCGATGACGGCGCACCGCCCGCGGCCTCTGAGCCGGAGGACGACGGGCTGGTCATCCAGTACGCCATCGGCCAGGTGGAACTGGAGGCGCTCGATAACCGGATCCGCATCCTGCAGACGCGACTGAACAAGACCCAGGACTACCTGCTGCTGCAACGTCAGCAGCTCGACTCGCAGACCGTGTCGCTGGCTGCACTGGCCGGCGGCGTCGCCGGCGATGGCTCGGGGCTGCAACTCGCGCGCTGGATGCCCTACACGCGGCTCAATCCGCTGCCGCTGGCGGCCGAGGCGGTGGCAGAAGCGGCAGAGCGGGAACAGCCGTCGCCGCCGGAGGAGGATGCGACGCCCCTACGTTCCTCCTCCGCCTCGCGGGAGGCGCTGTTCACGACGCTCTCGATGACGGCCGCCGACACGACCCACCGGGTCGCAATGACCCAGCCGCTAATTCCGACGCAGATCTCGTCGCTGGCCCGCAAGACGATCTCCACCACTGCCCAGAGCCAGCGTTTCTCCGTGCTGAAGCCGGCGACCCGATCCGCGGTCGAGTTCGGCATCAACAAGGCGCGCCTGGAGCAGATGACCACGCCCGCACGGAATCCGGTCGCGCCGCCTGCCTTCCAGGCGGAAACGCCGCGGGTCGGTGTGCTGAGCCACATCCATCCCGAGTTCAACGAGTACAAGAAGGCCTACGACGACATGGAGGCGCTGCTCGCCAACCTGGACGGGCTGTTCGACAGGAAGGAAACCAGGGCGATCAAGCGCCGGCTCCAGCGCATCCGCGATCGTGTGGGGCTGGAGCACCCGACCCAGATGGAAGAGAACCTACCCTGTGGTGATTCTACCGCCGAGTTGGTCCAGCACCGCTACCAGCAACTGTTCAAGGCGGGGCAGATCCTGACCCAGCAGATTGCGATCATCGAGGCCCGTTTCGATACCCTTGAACGTGACCTCAATGCCCGCTTGCGCGACCGCCAGGACCTGCAGCAGCGCCTGGTCAAGCTCGCGGCGATGATCGTCCAGGAACGGCAGGAACTCGATGTCCTGGACGGTCGGCGTCTGGAGCGCCTGGGAGACTATGCCGTGACGCAGCGGCTGCTCGATGAAGACTGGCGCAGGACCTACCTGCGCAACCAGGAGCGCACCCGCCTGCTGACGACCGGGCTCTCCGGGCTGTACTACGTGCGGGTGAACTCCGCCGGGGTGAGTCTGCCGCTGGCCGACCCGCTGACGCTGCGCCACGGCAGCGCGCGCGATATCGTGCCCGGCTGTCCGGCCGACGCCGAGTACGAGCTGCCGGACAGCCTGGCGGCCTTCTTCGATACCGTGCGCGAGGTGCCGGTGGCCGACTGGGCGGCGCTGGCACCGGTACTTCCGCGGCTTGCCAACGCGGTACGTGTCGAGCAGGCAGCCGAACTGCGTCAGCTGCGGCTCGCCAGGCTTGGGCAACCGACGCCGAATCAGTCGACGCGGCTCCCGCTGCAGCAGGCGATGTCGAACCTGAACCGGCAGAACCTCGCCGTGCTGGGCACGCTGGCCAGTCAGGAGCCGCCGCTTCGGACCGCGTCGCTGAGCGCCTTCAACCGGGGCAATGCCCGCGTGCTTTCGCTGCAGGATCTGCTCACCGGCAGCGCCGGCAGGCCACGCTACGACGCGAACCAGCTCCAGACCCGGCTCGAGCAGTGCATCGGCTGCCTGGTCGAGCACCTGGAACGCCTCGCTCCGTCGCTTCGCCTGGAGTGGTCGCAGCTGGCCGAGGACGACCGGCTGCCGCTGCCGGGTACGGGCCGCTGGCCGGGCCTCGATCGCGCCGAGCAGGACGACTTCAATACCGTGCGCACCATCGTCGAACTGATCGACTGGTGGTTCCGCCAGCTCGTCCCGGACGCCTCCGGGGCCGGCCGGTCGGCGCTGCGGAACATGATTCGCGCGGCCGTGATTCACTCTGCCCTGGGCGACCCGGCTGGGATCCTGCACGGGGAGGTGCAGGTGCCGCCGCGCCGCCTTGTGGTAGGCGAGCCGATGCGGCTGTCCCTGAACAAGCCGCCGCCGCCCGGAACGCTGCTGCAGTTGCTCGACCGCAGCCAGCAGGTGGTCGGGTTGCTCAGCGTCGCCGACGCCGATCAGCGTGGCGTGGTGGCCAATCTCGTGCAGGTCGATCGCCCGGGTATCCCTGTGGGCAGCGGTTTCACCGTGGTGGCGAGCAAGTTGACCAAGGGGCTGGGCCGCTAGATGCCGGCGCCGCGCTGGGGCGTGGTGGTTGATCGACTGCGTCTGCCCGGGCAGACGCCCGACGTCCGCGCCGTGATGGCGCTGGTTGAAACCGCCGACTGGCCGCAGCGACGCGACTGGGTGATCGTGCGCAGGATCGAGGCACGCGCGCCGCTTGGCCGCCTTGCCCGGCGCCTCGGTGAGGCGACCGATGCGCAGATCGATCAGGCGGTGTCGCCCGGTTCGGCGGGCGCGGACCGCGCGGCGGCGATCCGCTTCGTCGACCGGGCCGATCTGCTGGCCTGGCTGAGCGAGGATCTGGCCCGGGGGCGCGCGGCGACCCGCTGGTATTGGCAGCACTGGCGGCACCTGTTCGGCCGTCCGCCGGCGCGCGCGCTGGCGACACTCTGGCAGGATGACATCGCCCACCTTCCGGCGGTAACCGCCCGGCTGGCGGAACGCGGGGTCCTGGTCACCGTCTGGCAGGCACTGGATGTCGAGGCCGCGCAAGGGCTGGTCGCTGCGTATGCGCGGCACGGCGGTGTGCCGCTCGCACCCGCGGCGGGTGTGTCGGATCAGGTGGTGGTCACCCACGACGCCGACCTGCCGCCGACCCTGCGCGGGCGTTGGCTACCGGTGCTGCGGGAGTGGGCGCCGGGCGATCCGCACGTGACCCTGGCCGCGTTGCTGGTCGCGCTGGAATGGCAGCCGATCAGGGTCGTCAACCAGCCGGCCGCGCGCCTGCAATTGGTCTGCCGCGCGCTGCGTCCGCCTGTGCCGTTCGCGCCCCCGCCACCACCGGCGGACGACAGGGCGACCCCTGCGGAGCCTGGATTACCGGGAAGCGCCCATCCGGCTCGCAGCGGCGCGTGGGCGCCCCACGCCGGAACCGGGCCGGCTCAGTCCGAGCAGCCGGGTGCGGCACCGCGGCGCGGGGATGCTCCAAAGCGTCGGTCGGGCGAGCCTCGCATCGCCGAACCGGACACGACTCGACCCGATGCCCAAGCGGGTCCGCGGGTCGGATCCGACCTGCCGGAACTCGATATGGCCGGGCTGCCGCGTCGGCGCTCGGTGCGCCGGGCGCTGACGGCGTCGGCTCCGCCCGCCCCGGCGGAGCCCGTCGCAGCAGGAACACCGCGCCCCGGTTCGGATGCATCGACCGAGCCCGAGACCGGACCCGATCCGAACCGGAATTCGCTGCAGACCGGGCAGGGGGGGCTGTTCTACCTGATCAATGTGCTCGAACACCCGCAGATCAGGCGTGTTCTCGAACAGCGGCAGGCCTGGCAGGTGTTGCCCGACGGCTGGTTGTGGCTGTACCGGCTCGGTCGCGAACTGGACTTCGACCGGGAGGACCCGCTCGCGCATTTTCTCGCCGGGCAGGCAGGCCTGAGCGATCCGGCCGCGCTGGAGAATGCACCCGAGCTGCCGCATCTTCGCGAGTTGCTGGCGCAGATCGTGCGCGTCTACCGCGAGCTCTGGAGTCCAGGCCTTCTCGCCGTACGCGGGCGGCTGGTGCATACGGAAAGCCATCTCGACCTCCACCTTCCACTGCCGGCCGTACGCTTGCCCGTGCGCCTTGCCGGGCTCGACGTGAACCCGGGCTGGGTGCCGTGGCTGGGGCGGGTGGTGACCTTCATTTATTCGGAGGCGGAGGAATGAGCCGTCCGGTGGAGTCGCTGCCGCGGCCACAGGCGCCGGAAGCGCTCAGGACCCTGCTGCGGGCGGGACTCGCCGAATTCATCGCCCGCAGCCTGGGGCCGGATGAACCACTGAGTGCACTGGTGCTGGACGAGCGTTCCGACTTGGGCGCGAGGTTGCCCTGGGCCGTGCAGCGCGATCTGGCGCTGCGCGCCTGGCCTCCGCGCCACGGTGCCCTGGCGCGGCTGGTCGAGGAATTCGGCCTGGATCTCCCCCAGGGCTTTCTGCTGGCGCTGGCGGGAGAGAGCGAGGCCTCGCACCCGGTCACCCTGGCGGTCGCCGAATTGCAGGCGCCTGGGGACAGTGCGCGGCCGACGGTGCATCTGGCGGTGGCGCTGCTGCGGGCCCTGTTCGGCGCCGAGGTCATCGACGTCCCGAAACTGTGCGCCGGCCCGTTGCTGCGGTACCAGGTACTGGAGCTCGAAGGCGATGGGCCGTTGCCGCTGCAGCAACTCAGGATCTCGCCCGCGCTCTGGTCCGTGCTGACGGAATCGGCCGTCGACTGGCCGCAGGGACGGATGTTGACGACGGAGCGTGCACCGCTCCTCGCCAGCGCCGCGCGTGAGCAGGCAGCGCGGCTGGCGGCCGTGATCCGCGGGGGCGCAGCCACGGGGCTGGTGCTGCGCGGAGCGCCGGGCAGTGGTCGTTCGCAGCTGGCCGCACTGATCGGGGCTGAACTCGGCCGCAGGCCGCTGCAGATCGCCGACACACTTTGGTTGGAACAGCCGGCGTTCCGGCTGGCCAGCCGCGTCGCCGGCTGGCTGCCCGTGCTGTCACCCCGGGTCGGGCCTGGCGAGGCCTGGCAGGGCAGGGTCGAGCCCGGCGTTCCGCTGGTCGTCCTGCTCGGGCGCGACGGGACCGTGGAGGGCGAGGGCTGGCTGGAACTGGAGTTGCCTCTGCCCACATTGGCCGAGCGCCGACGATTCTGGCGCGAATGCCTGCCGTCCGGGTTGGCCGACGAGTGCGCCGGCGCGCTGCTGAGCGGGCCCGCGATCGCCCGTGTTGCTGCCAGCGCGAAGCTGCAGGCGGCGCAGGCGGGCATCGAGGTCGGGCCTGAACACCTGCTGCGTGCGCGACGGGAACTGGGCGCGGCATCGTTGCGGCTGTTGGCGCAGCCGTTGGAGTCAACGGTGGGGAAGGACGCGCTGGTGGTGCCGGAGGCGGTGCAGTCCGCGCTGGAGGCTCTGATTGCCCGCGTTCACCAGCGCGAGGCGGTATGGAAAGGACTTGGGCAGACGCTCGCCGCCACGCGCACCCCGGGGGTGCGCGCGCTGTTCGTCGGCGAGAGCGGCACCGGCAAGACGCTGGCGGCCAGCTACGTGGCCACCGCGCTGGCGGCGCCGTTGTACCGGGTCGATCTGGCCGCCGTGATGAACAAGTACATCGGCGAGTCGGAAAAGAATCTGGCCGCGTTGCTCGACCAGGCCGCCGCCTGCGATGCCGCGCTGCTGTTCGACGAAGCCGACGCGCTGTTCGGCCGGCGCAGTGACGGCAAGGACACCGGCGAGCGCTACGCCAACATGCTCACCAACTTCCTGCTCAGCCGGATCGAGACCCACCCGGGGCTGGTGATCCTCACCAGCAACAGCCGCGAGCGCATCGATGGCGCGTTCAACCGCAGGCTGGATGCGGTGATCGAGTTCCCGCTGCCGCGTTTTGCCGAGCGGCTCGCGTTGTGGCACAGCCATTTCGGTGCGCGTGCCCCCGATGCCGATGTCTGCCGTCACCTCGCAAGCCACTGCGACCTGGCCGGCGGTCAGATCCGCAATGTCGTACTGCATGCAGCGGTGGCGACCACGGCGCAAGGGCCCATTCCCGTGCCGGCTCTGCTCGCGGCCCTGCGCAAGGAATACGACAAGCTGGGACGCGGCCTGCCCGCGAGGCTGGAGCGCCTGGGGGCCTGATATGGCGACGGTGACCCAGAAACCCCGCAGCGGCGCCACGACGGTTGAGTCGAAACCGGCGTCACGACCCTCGCGCAAGGCGATCGCGCGCAAGCCTGCGTACCTGCGGGCCAAGCTTGCGGTCAGCCACCCGCAGGATGCGCAGGAGCAGGAAGCGGATCACGTCGCCAGTGAGGTCAGTCGCACCCCGAGGGCGGTCGCGCCGCGCGGCGTGCAGCGCAGTGCCCACGAAGGCTCGCCGCAGGAGAACCACGAACTCGACGAGCAGCAGGGGGTGGTGGCTGCGGCGCGCGCACTCGCCCGCCTCCCGTCCGGGTTGCCCGCCGCGGCGCGTGAGCAGGCCGAGGAAGAGGTCGCGGCGGCGATGCGCCGGCCCGAGGAAGTCGAGCCCGTCATGCGCGAAGCGGCGGAGCCCGAGGAGGTGATGCGCGAGGCGGCCGAGCCCGAGGAGGTGATGCGCGAAGCGGAAGAGCCCGAGGAGGCAATCCGCGAGGCGCTCGAAGAGCCGGAAACGCTCCAGCGGCAGGAAGAGGACGAGATCGTCCAGGCCAGAGTCGCGCGCGAGGCCGGGCCGGAGGAGGACGAGATCGCGGGGCAGCCGCTGGAAGCCGAGACCGAGGCGGCGATCGAGGCACGGATCGGTCGCGGCGACCCGTTGCCGGAAGACGTGCTGCACGACATGCAGACCCGCTTCGGGCGCAGCTTCGAACAGGTGCGCATCCACACCGACGCCGAGGCCGCCGCCCTCTGCGCGCGCATCAGGGCCCGTGCTTTCACGGTCGGAAGCGACGTCTTCTTCGCCAGCGGCGAATTTGCTCCGCAGGCAGAGACTGGTCGTGAACTATTGGCGCATGAGTTGGCGCACGTGGTGCAACAGAGTGCTGGCGCGAAGCGTTTGGCTCGTCAGGTGGATCCAGTGCCCTCCGTTCCTGTGGGCAACGCCGCTGCTACGGCGGCTCTGGCCGACCTGTCTGTGCTGGATTTGCCACCGATCAAACACCGGCATGCTGCACTGTATACCGGTGCTGGCGCCCGACGGGCGGCCGGCTACGAGCGCAACACCGCTCAGAGCCAGATAGCGGTTTGGAACGCAGGGGTTCAAGTCTCCGAAGACACCATCGAAGAAAAGCTGCGCGCCCAGGATCCGTCCTTTGTCCGCCCCAGTAGTCCAAACGCACAGGTGAACTTCCGAGCCGGCTCCTCGACCATCTCGACATCCTGGCGCAGCCTGCGCGGTCGGCTGTTGATCCCGGACTGGGACCGCCGTGGCCAGCGTCTTACGGATCGTGCTAGCCGTTTCCAAGTCGACCACATGGTGGAGCTGCAAGTGTTTGGCGACACCTCGGGTAACGCCGGCAATACCGTGGGCAACCTCGAGCTTCTCAAGGGCAGCCCCAACGCAAGCTCGGGGGCGACCATCATGACGTCCATCTACAACCGGGTCGGCGCCTTCCTGAATGCGAGCGATCCCGGCTATGCGGCTCTCAGCGACGGGCAGAAACGGGCTCGCCGCCGCGCCTTCCTGCGTACCCATAGCATCAATTTCACCGAGATCCGGCGAGGGCCTGGTCGTGCCGGCACCGACAGCGACTGGTGGACCCGAGCCGAGATCGAGGAAGCTGCGCCGCTGGATGCCGTGCAGCCCCTTCCGTCGGCTCGGCTGGAAGGGTCATCCGGTCACTTCGTGCTGGCCTCCGGTGTCGGCGGTGTCGAGGTCGCTCGCTACCGTTACAACACACTCACGTTCACGCCCGGCACCGAGCGGGCGCGAAAGGCGTTGGCCGGCATCCGCATCGACGAGTTCAACCTCAACGACGCAGCCGAACTTGGACAGACGGGTGAGCCCATCGGTAGCGTAACCGGCACATGGGACCTGCCCAACGGCTTTCGCTCCAACGAGCGGGTGATCATTCCGCTGGTGGCGGTGGGGCCGTACGCCGGCGCACCGGGCCAGATCCCGGGCCTTAACACGGATTTCAGCCACTTGAGCCCGGTTAACCTTCCAGAGGTGGACATCCGGGATGGCAAGCTCTATGCCGAGGGCACGATTGCCCCCAGCCTGCCGTTACTGCGCGGCCACCCAATCAACGTGACTCTCAACGGCAACGACCTGCGTTTCGAGATCGCCTATTCGCCGCAGATGCTGTCGCTGCCCATCCCGGGCGTGGCCATCGATGACTGTACGCTGTCGCTCTATTTCAGCACCCAGCAGGGATTCGGTGGTGCCGGCCAGATCGACTTTAGCGTCGAGCGCATGGGTGCCGGCGAACTGCAGGTACAGGCGAACCAGCGCGAAGGCTTTTCGGCGGCCGGTGCCTTCCACTTCGACACCGAACTCTTCGACCAAGCCGAGGTTCGCATCTGGTATCGTCAGGGGGCGTTTGGCGGTGTGGGCACGCTGGCCATCACAAGCCCGAACAAGGTACGCGGCATCCGTTCAGCCAGCGTTACGGCCGAGTTTGGCGAGGGCCGCTTCTCCGCCATCGGAGACGTGCAGCCCGACATTCCAGGCGTTCAGCAGGCTGGCCTCAACGTGGGCTACGAGGAGGAGAACGGGCTTACCATAGGCGGCAGCCTGCAACTGGCGGCCAACCCCGCGATCCGCTCAGGCAACGTTGATGTGACAGTCCGGAAGCAGGGTGAGCGCTGGCGGGTTGCTGCCACTGGCACGGCGCAGCCAGCCATCCCCGGCGTTGCGTCGCAACTCACCGTGGGCTACGACGATGGTGCTTTCACTGCCGAATTCAGCGGTGCCTTCACCCGCGGCATGCTCTCGGGCCAGGTCACGGTGGGTGTCAGCAACCGCAGCGTCGGCGAGGATGGCCGCCCCAGCGGCGAGCCGCAGCCAGATGCCCCGCTGCTGGTATATGGGAGCGGCTCGGCCACCGTACGGGTTGCGCCCTGGCTGCAGGGGACTGCGGGTATCGTGTTTGCGCCGGACGGGGAGGTGACGGTCACCGGGGAGATCGCGCTACCGAGCGAAATGCCCATCTTCGGCCGTCGCGAGTTCGAGCGCTCGTTCTTCAACATCTCCGTTCAGGTGCCGATCATTACCGGCGTCGTTGCCGAGATCGGCGGTGGCCTCTCCGCCAGTGCGGTGATCGGGCCGGGCGTGATCGACCGGCTGCGACTGGGAATCGAGTACAACCCGGCGCGCGAGCAGGACACGCATGTCACCGGCACCGCACACCTCAGCATCCCTGCCAGCGCCGGGTTGCGGCTTTCGGCCAACGCCGGTATCGGCCTTGGCATCACTGGCGCCAGCGCCACCGGTGGTCTGGAGATCGGGGGTACGCTGGGTGTCGCCGGGGCCGCCGAGGCCGGCGTGAACATCGACTGGATGCCCAGCCGGGGGCTGGAACTCAATACCCGGGTGGGCGTGCATGCGCAGCCCAGCTTCACATTCGACATCTCCGGCTATGTCCGGGTGCGGGTGCTCGGCAGGAGCCTTTACTACAACCGCTGGGAGTTGGCATCGTTCCGTTACGGCTCCGACATTCGCTTCGGTATCCACCTGCCCGTGCACTATGTTGAGGGCGAGCCGTTCGACATTTCCCTGAACGACATCGAGTTCGAGGTTCCGAATATCGATACCCGCCGGCTCGTGCGCGGACTGATTGCGAGGATCAGGTAATGACCGGCCCCCGCGACCACATCGAAGAGGGTGTGCGCCACCACCTCGCCGGTGAGCTGGAGGCGGCTGCCAGCGCCTATCGCGCTGCGCTGGAGCTCGAGGCGGACAACGCCACTGCGCATAACAACCTCGGGTTCATCTACGGTCAGCAGCAGCGCTGGGAAGAGGCGTTGCGCCACTTGGGGCGGGCTGTGGAACTGGCGCCCGGAATGGCCATGGCCCACAGCAACCTGGGCCAGGTCCTGGTGGCCCGGGGCGCGGCCGAGCAGGGTCTGACGCATCTCGACCGCGCGACCCGGCTCGCGCCTGGCGAGGTGCAGGTCTGGGACAACCTTGCGCGCAACCGTCTGCACCTCGGTGATGCAGCCGGTGCCGTCGAGGCCTGGCAGGAGGCTGTGCGCCTGGTGCCGGGCGATCCCCGGCTGCTGTCCCGCCTGGGCACGGCGATGGCGGCGTGCGGTCTGCTGGATCAGGCAATCGACCGCTTTCGGAGCTTGCTCGAAGTCGAACCCCGCCACGTCGACGCCTGGGTGCAGCTTGGCATCACCCTGTTCCTGCGCAAGGACCTCGGCAGTGCCCGGGATGCCTTGCTGCAGGCGTTGGCGCTCGCGCCCAGCGACCTTTCAGCCTTGCGCCACCTGGGGCTGGTGCAGTTGGCCTGTGGCGAGCAGCGCGATGCGTTGCAGACCTTCGATGCGCTGTACCGCCTCGATGCCAGGCAGTTCGACAACCGGCTTGATCTGGCCGTGCTCCTGCTCTCCCAGGGGCAGGCGCCCGACGCGCTCGCGCACTTGCGAGAGCTGTCGGAAGCGCTGGCCGGCAACGAGCGTGTTGGCTTCTACCTCGCACTGGCCTTGCGCGAGACCGGGGCCGAGGAAGAGGCAAGGGAACGGCTGGACGCGCTGGTGGCCGCCGGGGGGGAATACGCGCGAAGAGCCGCGGAGCTTCTGGGTGAAGGTGACAAAACATCTGAGAAATGAAACAGAAAGAACTGAAAAGTGAGGGATTGAATCTCCCGTCTATTCTCGTGTGGCTCCGTGGCGTGTGGTCATCCTTCAGGCTGATTCGCGGTCGAGGGCGTCAGAGTCAACGTGAAAGAACCCACCGTTCGTGTCGCCCTGGCGCAGTTCGGCGGAAACCGGTTGAATCCCGCGTGCTGGGCGCCTAGTCTTCTTGTGAGGGCACTCTGCGGTGTATCCCGCAAGGGTCCGTGATGCGGAAGGGAACAGATTGTCCTGGTGGTAGTAGGAACTGCGGAACCGAGGATTGTGCCTACCGGCTGGATGCGGCGGATCCGTAACAGCAACGTGTCAGCATGAACGGAACTGAACGGAACACCGTCAAGCCATCGGCACGGGGCGTACGAGCCTGGGCAAACGGCAGACTTACATGCACTGAGTCGTAGCGTGAGCTGCGATACCGCACACGGCATCGGCGGAGAGCCGGCGGCTGGCGACCGGACCACGGAGGATGCCGAGCCCCTGCAAGGCGCTCGGCCGAAACTCCAAATGGTCTGGACGTCGCCGCCGGCGGGCCCACCAACCTTGCGCAGCACGAGGCCTCCACCGACGACGGAAGTCCAGCCCCTGGCAGAGCCTGCGACCTCTCAGCAGGTTGCCGAATTAGATAACGTGGCCCTTCCCCCATCGGGTTCGTTATATACTGAAACGCCTAACGAGGGGCAAGCTGCCTCGCGTCGGCTGTGTCCCATTCTTCTGGTGGGTGCTGACACGGCTGCATCCGTGTTCGTCCGCAGGGTAGTTCTCGGCAAATCCGTCAGGGCCACCTGGTGGTTGGCGGTTGCACGTCCCGGGCCTGTTTCATGCGCCGCAGCCACCGGTTCCGCGCCCGGGCGTCGATGGGAAACCGCGGGTGGAGTCGGCCCGGCAGTGGGTGCCGGCAACGCCGGCTTCGACCGTATGTAGTACGGTAGGAACGGAATTCCAGGCGGCGGCAGCCGCGCGGCAGAGCAACTCCCGCCCGCGGGAGTGCGCGGCGAAGGACGCGAGACCGGAGGAGAGGCCGAAATCATGCTCGACATCAGCGATATCATGACCCCCAGGCAGAATCTCGTGGTGGTACAACCCGATGCAACCGTGGACGACGTCCGCCGCATCATGGCGGAGCACAGAATCCGTCACGTGCCGGTGTTGGATGCCTCCGGCGCTCTACTGGGGCTGGTTGCGCGCACCGACGTGCTGCTCGCCGGCAGCGATGGGCCGCGCCAGGTGCACGAGGTCATGGTGCATGACCTCGACACGGTGGACGAGCGCAGCAACGTCCGCAATGCCGCGGTGCTGATGCTTCAGCGCAAGCGCAGCTGCCTGCCCGTAATCCGCGACGGGGAACTGCGCGGGCTCGTGACCGACGCCGACTTCCTCGGTGTCGCGATTACGCTGATGGAGCAGCTCGAGTCTGTGGAACCGGAGCCCGACGAGGGTGATATCCCCAACGAACACTGATCCGCCGGGGGTGCCGCCAAACAAGCACGGTGGCGGGCACGCCCACAACTTGTAGGCGCGCGCCTGCACGCAAGCGCGCCGCGCAGGCGCACCGCGAAGAGCGCGGTTGCCGACGATTCAGCGGCTGGCCGCCGACGGGGCCGGCGTGAACACCGGCCGGACCGTGTAGCCGCCCTGGCCACTGCTGCGCGCTACGCGGATGAAATAGACGCCGGCGGGAAGCTCGTTGCGTTCGACGTGCCGGCTGGAAGTCGACCCACCCATCGACGCGCGCAGGCTGCGCCCGTCGGCGTCGAACAGCTGCAACGTGACGCGCAGGCTCTCCTGCGCGGCGACACTCACCGCCAGCGCGCCTTCGGCACCGGTCTCGACTCTGAACCAGTCCTCGGTGTCGCGTTCGTTTCTCGAAACGTAGCCGAGCAGACCGGTGGTGTCCGCGCCCAGGCGGATGGGCTGCGCATCCTCGCGGCGGTCGTTGGGTTCGCGGTCGGGGGTGTAGCCGACCGGGTCGAGGCGCGGCGTGATCACGTAGCCGCCCTGGCCGCTGGAACGCGCGACCCGTGCGTAATAGGTGCCCGGCGCCAGATCGTCGCGTTCGACGCTGCGGCTCGAGGTCGACCCGCCCATCGACGTACGCAGGCTGCGACCGTCGGCGTCGAGCAACTGCAACGTGATCCGCAACGATGCTTCCGCGTTGACCGAGACCTCGACCGCACCGTGTTCCCGGGTCTCGAACCGGAACCAGTCCTCGGTATCGCGCTGGTCCCGGTCCAGGTAGCCCAGCAGACCCTCGGTGTCCTCTCCCAGCGCGATCGGCTGCGCCTGCTCGAGGCGGTCGTTGGGTTCGCGATCCGGGGTGTAGCCGACCGGGTCGAGGCGCGGCGTGATCACGTAGCCGCCCTGGCCGCTGGAACGTGCGACCCGGGCGAAATAGGTACCCGGTGCCAGATCGGAACGTTCGACGCTGCGGCTCGACGTCGACCCGCCCATCGACGCACGCAGGCTGCGGCCATCGGCGTCGTACAACTGCAAGGTGATCCGCAGCGATGCTTCCGCGTTGACCGAGACCTCGACCGCACCGTGCTCCCGGGTTTCGAACCGGAACCAGTCCTCGGTATCGCGCTCGTCGCGGTCCAGGTAGCCCAGCAGACCCTCGGTGTCCTCTCCCAGCGCAATCGGCTGCGCCTGCTCGAGGCGGTCGTTGGGTTCGCGGTCGGGGGTGTAGCCGACCGGGTCGAGCTGCGGCGTGATCACGTAACCGCCCTGTCCGCTGGAACGCGCGACCCGGACGTAATAGGTACCGGGCGCCAGGTCGGCGCGTCCGACGCTGCGGCTCGACGTCGACCCGCCCATCGACGCACGCAGGCTGCGACCGTCGGCGTCCACCAACTGCAACGTGATCCGCAGGCTCTCTTCGGCCTCGACCGACACGTCAACCGCGCCATGCTCGCCGATGTCGAACCGGAACCAGTCCTCGGTATCGCGCTCGTCCCGGTCCCGGTAGCCCAGCAGACCGGTGCTGTGCCGATCGACTGGAATCGGCTCGCCGTGCTCCTGCACTTCCTCGAGGCTGTCATTCGGGCCGGTATCGTTGGGTATGCTCGGCGCAGTCAGCCGCGTGGTCAGCCGATACGTTCCTTCGCCCCTGGAACGCGCGACCCGGGCGTAGTAGGTGCCCGGCGCCAGATCGGCGCGTTCGACGCTGCGGCTCGACGTCGAACCGCCCATCGACGCGCGCAGGCTGCGGCCGTCGGCGTCCTCGAGCCGGAGTGTGATCCGCAGTTCCGGGTCGGCCTCGACGTCGACCCGCAGCGAACCATGCCGTGGCACCTCGATCGCGTGGCGCTGCTCGCGCGTATCGGAATCCAGTCGGCCGGAGGCCTGCTCCAGGTCGATCGCGTCCGGCGGCGTCAGCAATGCATCGGGATCGACTGTCGCCGCGGGCTGTGCGTCCGCGTCGGCGGGTTCGGCGTCATCGGGCGTTGCCGGCGCCGACGGTGGCTGATCCTGCGCCACCATCACGCTGCGACTCCCGCGGCCGAGGACCAGACCGGCGGCGTTGGTCGCGACCACTTCCACGGTGTAGCTGCCGGCGTTGCTGGCCGAGAACGTCTGGCTGCTGCCGATGGTGGCGTGGGTGCGGGCGCCGTCCGGCTGTACCGACCAGCGGTAGCGCACTTCTCCCGGCGGGGTCGGCTGCACGCTGGCGTTCAGCCGCACCTCCTGCCCGGTGACGACCTGGCCACGGGGGACATCGACCAGGCCGCCGCGTTCGGGGTCCCAGGTCTGCGGGGTCGGGCCGCGATGAACCGGCTCGCTGATCTGCACCTCGTAGGCCTGCCCCGAGTACGTGGCCTGGATCTCGGCCAGGGTATCGCCGTGGTAGGGCACCCGCACCCAGACATGCAGCGGGATGTCCTGCAGCGGCGAACGCTCGCCATCGCCCACCGTGAAGCCGATACGCGACGCGTTGTCGGTGTAGGTGCTGCGCGCGCTGGGCTGCACCCAGCGGTGATCGACGAGTTCGGCGGGCAGCGCCGGATCGCTGCGCACCTCCACCTGCACCTCGTCACCGACCCGGGCCTGGCCGTCCGGGGGATCGAACACCAGCTCGAACCGCGGCGGCACCACCTCGATCTCGACCTGCTGCGACTCGACCGTCGGCAGACTGCTGTCCCGGGGTGTGCCCTCGGCCCACAGCAGCACCCGCCCCAGCCGGTCGAACGTGATTCGCGTCGCTGGCTCGGTGGTCACCGGTTCGTCGAACGTCAGGTCCGGTGTTGCCTGCCAGGTGTAGCGCGTGACTTCGAGCCCGCCGCCGGTCGTCGCCGGCCAGCGGATCTGCGAGCCGTACGTGACCCGGGTTGGCGACTCGGCGATCCGCAGCACCGCGTCCGGCTGGCAGCGCGGCCGGATTCGGTAGTTCCAGGCGGTGCCGCTTTCCGGGCCGTAAACGGTCACCTTGAACGCGTCGGCCGCCGCCTTTTCGAACACGTCGTCGGCCGCGCCCCGCCCCGGACCGGTCACGCCGCCGGGGTAGAGATCGGATCGGCGCGCCGCGCGCGCGGCCGATCCACGCCAGCCGGTATCGAGCACCACGTTGCCGACCGGGTACTCGACGGTGAACTTGTCGGGCACGCTCATGGCGTTATAGGAGAAATCGAACGCCGTGCCTTCGGGCAGGTTGCTGATGTCCCAGATCTCGGTCGTCGTACCATAGCCCCCGCTCTTCGACGCGGTCCATTCCTCGCAGACGTCCAGAACCTGCTGACGCTGTTCCTCCAGCTCGGAAAGATCGGGCGGTTCCGGCGCCGCGGGAGGTTCCTCGGGCGCGGTGGGTTCGGCGACGACCTCGGGCGGGGGCGAAGGCGCGTCCGGGTCTTCGAACTCGATCTCGATCGTGGTACGGACCGTTTGCACCCGATCGGGAATCAGTTGCGGATACCCGCTGTTGCAGCCGCGCCGATAACGCAGCGTGACCCGCGCGGTCACCGGGTAGGCCCTCTCCTCCAGCGCCTGGAACATCATTTGCCGGCCATCCGGTGTGCGCTGGGCGACACCAACCTCTTCGCCGTCCAGCGTCCAGTCGATGTCCAGCCAGAGGTAGTACGGCGGGATCGTCCCGCAACCGGGTCGGACCTCGTCACCGGCCAGGATGTCGAGCATCGAAGCCAGTTCGGCGTGCAGCGCGGACAGGTCCATGCCGAGCGCTTCGAGCTGCACCGATACCCGGTTCAGTTCCGGCGTCTGCGCCGCTTCGGCGAGCGATACGCCGAGTGCCGCGGGGGCTCGCAAGTTCCCGGTGTCGACCTGCAGCGTCAGCGTGGCATCGTCGAGCATTTCCCAGCGCTCGCGGAATTCCTGCTCCAGGTCGGCGCGCCGGGAATGCCATTGCGCCAGAATCTCGGGTACACACTGCTGCGTCAGGCCGGTGGCCGCATCGACCGCATCGGGTTCGTCGGGGCTCGCGCGCAGGCCATGCCGCGCCGCAACCGCCGCCCGGTCGGCAACGAAATCCTCGACTTCCTCCGGAGTCGGGAACCGGCGCAGCAACTGCTCGATGCCCACCTCGGGAACCGCTTCGTCAAAGGTGCCGGCAAGCAGGATGCGGCAGGGTTCGGCCAGCAACGGGCCCGGGTCGTCGACTTCGACTGTCAGTGCCGGGGCGATCACCTGCTCCTGCCCCGTCCAGCTTCCGGGAACCTCCCACTCGGCGAACAGCTCGACGATATTCGGGCCCGGATCGCTGAAACGCAGCTCGACGTCGGCACCGACACCCGCCGGCCGGCCGTCGATCCGCCAGCTCAGCGTCGCGTCGTCCGGAATGTTGCTGCGCAATGCGTGGAACTCGTAGGCACGGTCCGGCTCGGCCAGCGCGCCGAGATCGCGCGGCGGCCGAATCGCCAGTTCGGGCAGCAGGGCATCGGCGCGGATATCGACACTGAGCTCGGCGGTCGCGCTGCCGTCGCGCAACACCCGATCCGATCGGGTCCATTGCGCCCGGACCTCGAGGGTCCGTGGCCCGGGCTCCTCGAACATGTGCAGCAGCGTATCGCCGCGGCCGATTTCTGTGCCATCCTCGAACCAGACGTACACCGTCTCCGGCGGAATCGCCGTTGCGGCGAGTCCGAATGCGTAGGGTGTATCGGTCGCCGCGCGTTCTTCGATCACCGCCGGTGGCGGCAGGATCGCCAGCGCGGGTTCGACTGGCTGATAGTGAGCACGGAATTCGTCGAGCAGTTCCTCGATCTTCGCGCGTTGCGCGCGCGTATGCTCGAAAGCGGCCGAATGCCGGGTATGCAAATCGTGCGCGGCCCACCACTGCACCCGGTACAGCCTTTGCCGCGCATGCGATGCCCCCTGCATCGTCGCCCCGGCGTCGTGCAACGCGATCGTCGCGGCGTGGATCACCGTCTGTATACGGCGATCGAACGGGTCATCGAGTTGCGCGTGGTTGTCGTTAAGCGCTTCGCGCTTGATTCGCAGCATCTGTGTTTCGTAGCGGTCCAGGTCGTCCATCGTCTCCTGGAACAGGCGCACCGCCAGACGGTGATCAAACGCCGGATCGGCGGTCAGCGGCGGCGAACCGGTCAGTGGCCGCGCAAGCAGTGATTCGGTACCGCCAGTCGCGGTGCGATACAGGCTCTCGACGGTATCGCGAATCTCGTGTACCGCCGAATAGGCATCGTGGTAGCGCTGCAACGCCCGCATCGCCTCGATGCGCTGCTCCTCGGCGGACCCGAGCCAGCGCATGATCACGTTGCGCGTGCCCTCGTGGTTCAACCACGCCATCCCCACGCCGTGGATATCGAGTTCGTGGAACAGACGCTCGACCTCGGCCAGCAACGCCAGTGCGGCCTCGTCGCCGCCCTCGAGCCCCTGCTCGGCGCGATGCCGCGATTCGAGCGATTCCGTGACTGCCGCGCACAGCGCCGCCTCGACGTCGCCCCAGGCGGCGACCCGCTGCTCGAGCAATGGCCGCATCGCATGCTGGGCCGCGGGCTCGAAGCGCGACAGCCCCGCCCAGCCCGGCTCCGCCTGCGACGGCACGCGATCGCCCAGCGCCTCGGCAAAATCGTCGATCATGCCGGTCAGCGTGGCCACCTCGGCGCGCGCATGCTGAACCGCAGGATGCCGCCCCATGAAGCTCGCGGTCCCGCCGTACACGGTGCTCTCGAGCGCACGCACGAAGGCGCGGGTACCAAAGGCATTGATTCCGCTCAGCACCTCCTGGCTGAGGTTCCTTTCCTCGGACAACGCCAGCGCCCGCGTGAACACCCCTTCGACCCAGTGTTCTCCACCGGGCTGCAGCACATCGTCGAAGAAGCGGCAGACGGCATCCGATCCGGTCTGGTACCCGTCCAGGCCCGTGAATCTGCCGTCGTCGTCGAAGCTCGCGGTCACGTACAGCACCATGAACTGATGGTCGAACAGCACCGTAGTGGTCAGGTCGATCACCGAACCGCCGATCGACTGCACCACCTGCGGCAGCGCCGTCTTGGGCGAAAGCATCAGAATCAGCGACCTGGTCAGCGCGGTGCCGTCGCGTTCGATCAGGCCGGTGTAGAGGTGGCTGGCGACCATCCCGTAGTAGGTCTTCGACGCCAGCGTGCGCCCGAGTGCGATCGCCAGTTCGGCATCGGATTGCGCGTCGCGGACCTGCACCATCAGGTCCAGCCACATCGACAGGGACTGCGCCCGGTTCTGAATCGCCCGGTCGGTGGCGGCGAGGTCGCGGTAGACATCGGCCAGAAACCGCGAACTTTCGGTCGGACGGGTCGTCAGTGCCTCGATCTCGGTACCGAACACGCGCAGCAATTGTTGCCCGAATTCGGTCTTTTGCAGGAAGTTGCGCAGGGTGACGACGTCTTCGCGCGCGACCTGCTCGCGCTCGGCCCGGCGCCAGGCCCGAAACTCATCCAGCTGCTGGAGCACGTTCTGCTGTACCTGCCGATCGAGCCGGGACAGCACCTCGCTGCGCCGGGCAGCGGGCAGATCGACCAGCTGCAACGCGAGGATGAAATTGGCCTGGCGGGCCTGCGGACCTTCGGGCATCACCCGGAGAACGTTCCCGAGGGTGTGCGCGTAGTTCTCGCGCGCCTGCTGCGCGAGGTTCTGCATGTCCGTGATGTCGCGCGGCGGCGTTCGGAGGCCGCGGCCGAACTGGGTGCGCGCCTGCGTGTGCAGATGGCTGTTGACCGAATTGATGCGCCGCAGATACTTGTCGCGCTCGTATTCGAGCTGCTTGATCCGGGCTTCGTTGATCGCGCGTTGGCGCGCCGGCGCATCGGCCTGTTCGCGGAGCAGCCGGTCGATCTGCCGCTGCTTGCGCTGGGCCTGATCGACCATCTCGGCGACGTACATCCCGGCGTCGCGGTAGTCGATCGGTTCCCCCGGCGTGCGCATCTGCGCCTCGACCCGGGCCGCCTCGACCCGGCTGTAGGTATCGGCGTCGCGGCGGCCGAAGTGTTCGGCGATGCGGTTGAATTCAGTATCGGTGGTCGCGTCGTGGGCGACCATGAAATCGGTTCCGGTGTCGAAATCGCGGGGATCCATCTGCACCGCGCCGCCGCTGCGCCGGCGCACCTCGAGCGCAACGGCCTGGCGGTAAGCAGCCTCGACCCGCTGGATGTCCTCGAGCGTAACCGGCCGGCCGTCCTTGCGCCGGACCAGGAAATCAGTATCCGAGCCGACGCGCCACTCGCCAGCATCCGGTGCCGGCCGTTGCAGATCGAGTTCGTAGGCGCCCAGACCGCCGACCGCCTTGCGCGCGATCCGCAGATTCTCGTGCTGATGCCAGAACATCGCCTCCTGGTACTGGCGGTGCGTAAGATCGCCGATGCCATCGAGGCGATCCCAGTTACGCTCGGCTACGCCGCGCAGCGTGTGCAACTGGTTGATGTTCTTCAGCAGCACCGCCTGGTTGTGCGGATCGCTCAGGTCGGTGGCGGCACGCCAGATCGCGTCGGCCGACTCCTGTCCGGCGGCAGAGCCGAGCATACCCGCCAAGAGGAGCAGGCAGGCCAACAGGCCGCGAAGCCCGGTACGACCGGAGTGCGGGCGGTCGGCACGGCGATCCGGCCTGCGCTGCCTGCCAAGGGCTGAGGACCCGTGCGCGCCTGCATTGGCGTCATCGACGGAGTGGCGCGTGTCGTTCGGTCGCGGGTTGCTGGCATGCATGGCTCTTGCGCCCTTTTGCAGCGCTCTCCAGCGCGGTTCGGGTTGCATCCGCAGAGACCGCGCGGTGGCCTGCTGTCCAGAAAGGCACTTCCGGGTGGTGTCGAGCACCTGGCCCCTGCGTCCAAAGCTCTGCTGGCAGTGTGGGTATTGTTCCGAGTTTACCCGAAATATAGACGGCGAGGGGCGCTTCTATTGCGCCGCAACATCGGGTTTCCGCGACCACATGCTTGCGGCTGCTCGAACGCGCGCTCGTCGCCCTCGGGCGCTAGTTCCCCGCGTTACGAAGGCTCCGCGCAGGACGCCATGGACGCCCAGACGTGCCCTTCATGCGATCATCATGGCTTCGGCGCTCTCTGCCCTGCTGATCCTGCGCTGGCTTACCCGCCGCTATCGTCTGCGGCTTCGCCGGAGCGAACGACTACCAAACGGTCCCGAGCATAGGTACGCAGGTTCCGGTAATCATCGTGCATCCGGTCGGTGAAGCGGCAGGCGCGTTGTAGCGCGGGTGCCAGATCGTCGGGCTTTTCGATGTATTCATGGACCAGTCGATTGCGCAGGTGGCGCATCTGTAACCAGTCGTCAGCCTGCTCGATGAGCCCCAGCTTCTCCAGGCGTGCGAGATTGTCGATGGCCGGCCCCGTACTCTCGCCCGCGCAGGTGAGAAAGGCCGGGACCAGCTTGTCCATGATCGTGTCCTGCATCCGCCCGAACTTGGCACCGAAGGATTCGAGCCGATCGATGCCGATGTCGGAGGCAAGGATGCCGAGGACACGGTCGAGCGAAACTGCGCAGTCACCCGCGAGGAGCCGTTCACGCACCGCCAGCAGGTGTTCGTCCTCGCGGTCGACCAGGTCCAGCAGACGCGCCAGGCGCTTGCGCGATGCGGCGACCCTCACAGAGGGAGCCCGGTTCGTTGAGCGTGAGTGTCGATGGACCGCGGGGGGGAGCCTCGCCGATGGACGACGAGGTCCACACGGCGCTCGCCGAGCCGCCGTTGCAGAGCGGCATGCAGTTTGAGTTCGCGTTCCAGGAGGTCATCCGGCGTGCCGTCGGCTTCGACGTACAAATCGATGTCGCCGCCCCGCGCCGTATCGTCCGTGCGCGAACCGAAAAGGCGTACCCGGGCATCCGGGCCGAATGCGCGGGCCACTTCATCACGGATGATGGTCTGTTGTTCCGGGGACAGGCGCATACGCCGGAGTATATCAACGCGGCAAGGCGAAGAGGTCCCGGGAGCCGGCCACACCGGTTGGGTGCGGCGCGGGGTGGAGGCGCTGGTCGTGCTGGTCTGGGCGCTGAGCCCGCGAATCGCGGCCGGGTTGTCCAGAGGCATGCGCCCGCAATGGTCGGAGACCACCGGGGCGGCCCGTCATCGCCGCCCCGGATGTCACTAACCCTGCGCGCTAGTTTTCCAGCCGGCGGATGCCAAGCGCGCGCATCATGTACTTCTCGTACAGCGGCTCCGACGTTCCCTTCTTCATCTTTCGAATGAAATACTTCTCGAACGCGATCTTGGCCAGGTGAACCCACTTGCCGGCAGCGAACCAGTTCACGTCGCGCGGCGGCATCTGCGGCAGCGCCACGAAGGCCGCGCCGCGGTCCCCCATGTCGGCCAGGCAGATGGCGTGCCACGAACCCTTGTAGTGGGCTTCCTTGCCGGTCAGGTCGGCCGCGATGTTGTGCACGATGGCGGTGACCATCGACTCGATCATGTATCCCGTTTTCGGAGCCCCGGTGGGTACCGGGGTCGCCTCCACCGGCGGGATCGCGACGCAGACGCCCGCGGCGAAGATGTTGCGGTAGGTGGGGTTGCGCTGATGGTCGTCGATTTCCACCAGGCCCCTGGCGTTGCACAGCCCCTCGGTTCGGGCCACCGCGTCGACGCCCGCGAAAGCAGGCAGCATCCTCGCGTGATCAAACGGAAGCTCGTGTGGGTAGGTCCTGCGCCATCCCTGCGGTCGAGATCAGCGATGGACGCAGCCCTTGGAACGAACGCAGCTCTACCGAGTTCCTCGAATCGGAATCGGGTGCTCGGCAATGGGTCGAACCAGCGCCGGCGGGCAGGTGGACGGGTGCAGGCACCAGGGCATCTGACGTCCGGCACGCGGTGGTGTCCGTGGTGACACCGCGACCGGCGCAGGACCGCGAACGGCTGACCCCATGATCGAACACGCCTCAGGGGCCTCGACCTGGCCGCCGTGCCGGCAACGACTGGCTCCTGCAGGCCTCCGGTTTCAGGGTGGCCGCTCCGGCTACGCGCCGCCGGAGCAGACCACCGTGGGGTGTCATCAGGCCATGATCGATGGCCGGCGACGGGGTTTCGTCAGAAGGTCTTGCTGTGCGGGACGGTGATATTCCAGGAAACCCGGCCCCCACAGTCCTTCCAGGTTTCTCCACAGGCCCGGGGGTTCATATCGGCCCAGATATGCACCTTCAGGACGTCGCCGCTACTGGCGTTGGCCGCGTGCAGCGGTATCGTCGTTCCGTCCTCCCCTGGACCCAGGGTGAGTCTCTGGCCGCCAGCGGGTACGGCCACGTTCTGGCCTTCCGGCCAGAGGTAGCCCTGGACGACCATTTTCGCGGTAAAGTCCGTGTGGTTTCTGAGCGTCGCCCTCCAGGACTTGGCGCTGTCATCCCACTCGATGCGCCTGACGCGAACATTCAGCGGCCGCCTCTGGGAGGTGTGGTAGATGAGCCCGGAGACGCTTTTCGTGTCCATCACCTGGTTCGAGGGCCTGTATCGAAGCTCGACCTTGAGCTCGTGTGTCAGGCAGCAGCGGGTCCAGCCTGCGGTGACTTCCGCCGACTGGCCGGGGCGCAGGCTTTCGCGACTGACCATCGAACCGGAAGCAGGCTTCCAGGTGTTCTGGGTCGGGGGGAAGGCGATCGAGTAGCCCTGAACGGCCAGCTCCCTTCCATCCAGCGGGATGGTGCCGACATTCCGGACGGTTGCCGTCCATGTCCACATCCCCTCGGGATTGGTCCCGACCTCCAGATCGACGATCTCGGCCCGGCCGATCTGTCTCAGGCCGGGCCTCTCGATCGTGGCCGGGGCGGTTCTCTCGGGCGAGATTCCGCTCGGCAATTCAGGGAGCCCGCGGAAGCCCTGCCCGAAAGCCGAGCCGTGCATCATCACAAAAAGCATGAACAAACCGGCGAGTGACCATGCCAGCCTGGGTGCGATCGTGTTCATCGTGCGATCTCCTTCCATCGCTGGAGCATAAGCGTTCCGGTCCCTGTCGAACGCGAGCGGGCGAGAACCCGGCCGGGTTCCTAAAACACGAAGTGCACGTGGTCGGTATTGTTGTCGATATTGATGTCCGGCTGGATATGCACGGTGACTGTTCCCTCGAACTTTCGGACCTCCATCTCGATCACGGTACTGCCCCCCCGCGGAGCCAGCGCCGGAATCGGGCGGATCGCAAGGCGTGCAGCATCGGCAATGGGCATGCGCGAGTATGCAGCCAGGTAGGCGGAACAGCGATTGGAGGGGGTATAGGGCCCGAGTCCTCTGTTGACGACCGTGACCCGAAGGCGGATCCGATCACCGACGACATCTCCTTGCGTGGAGGTAATGGCCAGGTCGGGCAAGACCTGGCGTGCTGCATCGGGGACGCGTAGCTGTACATCCGGTCGTTCCATGGTGGCTCCGGGGCCTCCCCATTGGGCCGGCGCAGTGCTCGCCAGCGCCATCGCAATCGCGATCGCGATGATGGGAAAAAACACGAAGGGGTGCGGTCTCATCGCATGCTCCTTGCTGCTTTGGCCCTGATCAATTGCCTGGCAGCAATGGTGTTATTTTGTGTGCTCCAGTACGGCTTATAGACCTTGTGGATAGTAAGGTCAATGCTGGCGTGAAGCCGGGGCGGCTGCAGCAGGGTTCGAGGGTACGTACGCGAGGACACAGCCTGCCGGCATGCGCCCCGGATCGGGTTGCCAGCACTCGGTGACCGTGCCGCCGGGGGTGCGTTCCGAGGATAACGGTCGCGAACTGCCGGGCGGGCTGTAGCAGGGGCAGCGCGGCATCGTCTTCCCGGGGCAGGGGCGTGCGGCGGCTTTCCCCGAGTCGCCCCGGTGTGCTGCCGGTTGACGGGTGAGGACCGCGGCGGGACACTCGTCGGCAAGAGGACGTGGATCGGTCCGACCCAGGTCCGCGTCCGCGGCGGGAGCGGTGATCATGCCGCCCGTGCCGGTCGGGACCGATGAACCCTAACGGAGAAAATGAAATGTCTGTCGGCGAGATCTGCAACCAAGAAGTCGTGGTCATCGACCGCAAGGCCTCGGTGTACGAGGCCGCGCGGATGATGCGCAATCACCACGTCGGTAGCCTGGTGGTCGTCGACCAGTCTTCGACCACGCCGATGAAGCCGGTCGGCATCGTGACCGACCGCGACCTGGTGGTGGAGATCATGGCGAAGGAGGTGCCGGAGGAAGTGCTGACCACGGGCGACCTCATCGCGCCCGAGTTGCTGACCGCCCGAGAGTCGGACGGCATCTGGGAGACGATCATGCGCATGCGCGCAATGGGCGTGCGGCGGCTGCCGGTGGTCAATACCGGCGGCAACCTGTCCGGGATGCTGACGATGGACGATCTGCTCAAGTTCTTGGCCGACGAGTTCAGCGACATCGTCCGCCTGATCCGGCGCGAACAGATTCGGGAACGCGACCTGCGGCCCCCGGCCTGAAGGCGCGTGCCGCCCGCGTTCGCCTCCGGGCGTGCGGGCGGTGCCGTGCGTGCTGATGCGGTGCGCGCGGCAGTCAGCGGTCGAAGAAGGCGCGGGCCCCTGCCGCGAGCATTTCCGGGCGGTGCAGCATCAGTTCGGTCTGTAGCCCTTTTTGCAGGTAGAAGTCGTCGCAGCGGTACGTCGCCGCGGGGTTCTGCCGGGTCATGACCCGGAGCAGGCACTGGAACCCGTCCGGCCGGTTCGGTTCCCGGCGCGCGTAGAGCGTGTAGTTGAAGCTCAGGTGCCCGAGATCCTCGTAGAAGCGCAGAATCGCCGACAGGCCGCGTGCGAGATCGCCTAACTCGCCGTCGTCCATGCGCAGCAGATCCCCCTCGGTTTCGTGCACCGCGACGATCTCGTTGCTGCCCAGCGGCGAGAACGCCGCGAGCCAGTGCCAGCGGCCGGTTGCGGCAATGTAACGGTCGCCGGAGGCGCGTTCCAGCTCGACCAGGTCCCGGTGATACGGGGTTCCCTCGCGCGCCAGGTAGTCGCGGCAGGCCTCGGCCAGCCGGGCGTGGTGGCTGTAGGGTTCCGATCCGATCAGCATCTGGAAATGCGGGTGCATCAGGCTGGCGCCGGCGGGAAACAGGTAATTCCCGTGCACGCTGAGCCAGTCTGCCTTCGGGTCGCGCTGCTGCACTGCCCGCGCCACCTGCTGCAGCGCTGCCCATGCGTTGCCGATCCGTTCCGGCGAGAACTCGTGCAGTTCCAGGAAATGGGCCTCCGACACGATCGCGACCGAGTGATGCCCGCCCATCGCGATCAGGTTGGGAAACGCCACCGCCTCGCCGACGCGGACCGTTCCACCCGGGATCCAGTCGTCCGGAAAGCGCGCGACGCCGGCGACGCGGTCCGGGCAGAACACGCAGTGCGCCGCCCCCTCGGCCGCGAGTCGGGCGATCAGATCCCGGTCGGCGTCGTTCAGGAACACCTTCAGGCCTTCCTCGATTGCCGGGTTGTACACGCTGGTGTGGCCGAGCAGCGGATCCCGATGGATTTCGATGCGCTGGCGCTCCAGTGCAAAGCCCTTCAGCGGGTTCAGCAACTCGAGGCTGTCCTCGAAACGTTCGAACGCAATGGCGGTCATGCCTACCTCCATGCCGGCGGACGGGTGGACACGGCTCCGGGGCGCGCCGGTCCGTGCAGCGATACCGGGAGCATAGACCGCCCCGAGCGCGGCAAGCCGTTCCTGGCAGCCCAAGTCCCAAGGCGGCTAGACCTTGTCACCGTCCCGGGTCAGCAGGATCTTGCCCACCGCCTGGCCCGATTCGAGGTAGCGGTGCGCGTCGGCGATCTGCGCGAACGTGAACCGCCGTTCGGCGAGCAGTGGGCGCAAGGTACCGGCTTCCACCATCTCGGCCAGGTTGCTGAGAATCCACGACTGGTGCTTCAGTTCCAGCCCGTAGAGCAGCGGCACCGAGCGGAAGATCACGTGCAGGGTCAGGTTCTTCGCGTGCAGCGGCGACAGGTCGTGGGTCGAACGCGTGTTGATCGAGCAGACCCGGGCCGACACCGCGGCGGCCTCGAAGCTGGCATCGAGATTGTCGCCGCCGACGGTATCGAACACCAGGGGAAAGCCGGCACCGCCGGTCAGGCGCTGCACGTAGTCGGCGACCGGCTCCTGCCGGTAGAGGATGATGTCGTCGGCACCGAGATCGCGCGCGATCGCCGCCTTTTGTTCGCTGGACACCGTGGTCGCGACGCGGGCCCCGCGGGCCTTCGCAAGCTGCACCGCGACGTGACCGACACCGCCGGTACCGGCATGCACCAGCACGTGTTCGCCGGGCTGGATGTCGGCCCGGTCGACCAGCGCATTCCAGGCGGTCATGAACACCAGCGGCAGTACCGCGCATTCCTCGAGTGGCAGCCGCTTCGGGGCCTGCGTTACCAGGTTTGCGTCGGCCACCATGTAGTCCGCGAGCGCCCCCGGGTGGCCGCGTACGCCTCCGGCGCAGCCGATCACTGCGTCGCCGGCCTGGAAGCCCAGCACGCCGTCTCCCACCTGGTCCACGATGCCAGCGACGTCGCCGTTCAGGATCGCCGGGAACTCCGGTCCGGAGCGGACCAGCCCCTTGCGGATCTTCACATCGAGCGGGTTCACGCTCGAGGCGTGCACGCGAATGCGCAGCTGGCCGGGCCCTGCCTGCGGGTCGGGTAGCGTGGCCGGTTCGAAGACTTCCGGGCCGCCGTGGCGATGGATGACATAGGCCTTCATATGGAACTCCTTGCGTTGCCTCCGGGGCAGGGTCAAGACAAATCGAGCAGCAGCTTCACGATGATCGCCGCGATCACCGCCAGGGTGAAGCGCTGCACCAGTATCGTGCCGCTCGGTCCCAGCGTCACGTGAACCGCGATCCAGGCGCCAGCCATGCTGCCCGCGGCCAGTACCAGCCCATAGGACCAGGTCACGTTCCCGGTCGCGGCGAAAATCAGCAGCACCGGAATCATGTAGATCAGTACCACGGTCACCTTCAGCGCGTTGACCTGCACCAGGTCGATCGCGAGTACGCGGTGCAGCAATACGATGAACAAAATGCCCACCGCGACCTGGATGAAGCCGCCGTAGAAGCCGATCACGAACATCGCCGCCAGCACCGGCCAGCGCAGCTGTGCCGGCGCGAGCGCCAGAGTGCGAACCTGTGTCGGGGCAGGCATCAGCATGATCACGGTCGCCCCGATCATCACCAGGATCAGCACCCAGCGGAACAGATCGTCGCCGACGCGCACCGCACCCCAGGCACCGAGCAGGGCCCCGAGCACGGCCGGGACCGACAGCAGCCATGCCAGCCCGCGGTATCGGTGCCCGGCTCGCCGGAAGCGCCAGACCGCGGTGATGTTTTGCAGCACGATGCTCACGCGGTTGGTGCCGTTCGCGTTCGCCGCATCCAGCCCCATGAACATCAGCACCGGCAGCGTCAGCATCGATCCGCCGGCCGAGAGCACGTTCAGGAACCCCGCGAGTGCGCCCACCGCCAGCAGCAGCAACGCCTCGGTGGCCGTCATCTCAGCGGGGCAGCCTTCGGAAACGCCACGCGCCGGCCAGTGTCAGCAGCAGTGTCGGTGCCGCGAACAGCGCGGCCACCGATGCGTCGGGGTGGAAAATCGTCGCGCTGGCGATGCCGGCGAGCCCGATCCGCATCGGCAGGTCCAGCGCGCGCCTGGGATGGAACCGGCCCTGCAGCGCAAAGCTGAGCGCCAGGGTTCCGATCAGCACCAGCGCGAACGCCGGCAGCTGCGCCCAGCCAGGCTCGACGACCAGATCCGGGCGGCTGAACACCGCGCCCATCATCACCAGCAGCGGCATGCACAGCACGACCGCCGCAAGCATCGTGCGCACGAACGGCGCATCCGCGATGCGCGAGGTCACCGCGGCGGTCACCGAAGTCGGTGGCGACAGCTCGCCGAATACCGCGACCAGGAAGATGAAGAAATGCACCACCCAGGGATCGAGACCGGCGCGGATCATGAACGGCGCGACCACGATCGCGGTCACGATGTAGGTCGGTGCAACCGGCAGCCCCATCCCGATCAGGTAGCCGAAAGCGAACGCGACCAGCACCATCACGAACAGGTTGATCGCCGCGCCCTCCATCAGCAGCACGCCGACCTTGGTCGGAACGCCGGTGATGGTGAACATCGCCGTCAGGATGCCCAGCGTCGCAAGCAGGATCGTGAGTTCGCCGGTGACGGTCGCGAACGACTCGATCAGGCGCAGGAACGGCCGTGTCAGCTCGCGCAGAGACCAGACGCGCGCGTGCACCGAACGCACCGCGAACGCCACGGTCAGGAACCCGAACAGGTACAGGAACACCGTCTGCGCCGACGCCATCGCCGGCCGGCGCTCGACACCCATCAGGTAGATCAGGCCGCCGACCGCGATCAGATAGGACAGGATGTTGGTCCAATCCATGAATCGCATGGCGCGCACGTCCGGGGTGACTGCGCGCGTGTGGTGCCGCGCCGCCAGCAGCCACACTGCGAACGCCACGCCGAGAAAGTAGATCATCGCCGGCGCAAACCCCCGGGCGACCACGTCGAAATAGCTCTTCCCCATGTAGTCGGCCATCAGGAAGGCGGCGATGCCCATCAGCGGCGGCATCAATTGCCCGCCCAGCGACGACGCCGTTTCCACCGCGGCGGCGGTGACCCGGGGGAATCCGGCCTTGATCAGCACCGGGATCGTCGCCGAGCCGGTGGTGGCAGCGTTGGCGGCGCCCGACCCCGAGACTGCCGCCACCGCGAACGAGCCGAACACTGCGGCCTGCGGCAGGGTCCGGGGCGAATGCAGGGCGACCCGCGACGAACCCGTCAGGATCGAGTCGATGCAGCCGAAGGCGCGCAGCACGGCGAGCACCAGGATGAACGACCCGATCAGCGTCAGGCCGAGCTGCGGCAGGCGCTCGAACACGCCGGTCGTCATCTCGACGCTGACCGCGCTGACGATCCGCGTCCAGTCCATGCCGGGGTGATGGAACATTCCGGGAACCAGGAAGCCGTAGACCGCGTACAGGATCAGCGCCACGTTCAGCAGGAACAGCGCGAAATAGCGCCGGCGCGTGTACTCCAGCACCAGCGCCGCGACGGCACCGCCCACCGCGAGGTCGGTCGCGTTCCAGATGCCGAGCCGGTAGATCCGGATCTCGTCGAACTCCCGGTACAGGTACCAGGCCGCGTACAGCGCCACCCCGCAGTACAGCAACGCGATCACGAACGGCGCGACGCTGCCGAGCCGCGGGTAGAGCGCCCCGTGGCGCAGGTCGTTCAGGAAGACCAGGCAGACGGTGAGCGGGACCGCGGTCACCGCGAGCAGGGTCGGACCTCCCGCCCCGGTCAGGTAATACCGCGACAGGTAGCCGAAGAATGCGATCCCGGTGAGGAAGAAAAGAACCTGCGCGGCGCCCCGGAGCACGCGGTCGACGCGCGCCACCGGCGGGCCATTCGGCGCGGCCGGCGGGCCCGCTTCAACCACCGGAGCCGGGCCCCGCTGCCAGATGGCGGGGCCCAGGCAGGCCGCGCCGGCCGCCCGCGGTCATGAACCGGCGATACGGTCGTCCCAGTCTTCTTTCCAGGCATCGTGCTCGCGCAGATAGCGCGCGAGCCCTGGGTGCACCCTGACCGAATCCACCGACGCGGCGACGCCTCGGCGCTGGATCTCGACCATGTCGTCGCGGATCTGGCGGAAGGCCGCGTCCGAGCGTGCCAGTTCGTCGGCATGGGCCTCGATCACGGTCAGCATGCGGTAGACGTCGTCCTCGGGTACCTCCAGGCCGACGTGAAAGCCGTAGAAGAACGGCGCCAGTACGACCTCGTCCACGCCCAGATCGGCCTGGAAGGCTTCGGCATCGACCCGCACCACCTCGAGCCCGGCGGCCTCCAGGCGCGCGATCTCGTCGGCGCTGGGGTTCAGTGCCGCGACGTCGGTCGAGAGCAATGCCTCGATCACCCACGGTGCCGGACTGGCCTCGCCGGTACTGTAGATCACGAAGGCGTCGATCGTGCCACCGGAAAGCGACGAGGCCACCAGCCCGAGATCCACCTCGACGTAGCGGTGGCCGACGTCCAGTGCGTTCATCGCGCGTTCCAGCGTGGCGCGCACGTCCCACGGGGCCGGGCCGGTGAACACCGGGCGGTCCTCCAGATCGCCCCAGCCGCCGAACCGGTCGCGATCGGCGGTGCGCACGCCGAGTCCGACCTCCATCGTGTAGGCCCAGAACGACTGCACCGGCTCGCGCTGCACCTGGTCGCGGAAACCGCGGAAGCGTCCCTCGTTCGCAGCGAGTTCGCCGAACGCGATGTCGGCGCCGTAGTAGCCGTCGAACTGCCCGACAGCATAGCCCCGCACCGTTGCCAGCGCACCTGGGGTCGGCAGCACGGTGATCGAGTAATCCGGCATCTCGCGATTCAGCATCGCCATCAGCGCGACCTTCGCGCGATGCCCCGCCGAGCCGACCGCCGACGTCGCCCAGCGCAGTTCCTGCGCCTGGGCCTGTGCCTGCGGAATTCCGCCGATCCCGAGGGCCAGCACCATGGCCAGCCCGCCCATCGTGGTGAACAGTAGTCGTCGCACGCGCATTTCCTCCTGGTTCGGGGCACCGGATCGCGCCGGGGCATCCGCCTGCTTCGATGCCTGCGCTGCATCCGGGCCGCCATGGGGCGGCCAGCGGTCCGGCATGACCCGCGCCGGCCGCTCGACCTTTCTGGTAATCGGGAATCCGTGCCGTCAGCACGGATCCGCCTCGACAGGGAAGGAATTCCTGCCGGCAGACCCGGGTGTCCGGCCGATGCAGGATTCTGCGGCGACGGTTTCGAGGGGGCTGCCGGCACGGCCCGATTCCGCCCCGCCGTCGACGAACCTAGACCAAATCGAGCGGCCGCGCAAAACTGGGTGAACCACCCAACCGCCCGACCGAGGCGCGGGCTCATCGCCGAAGCCGGCCGACGCCGGCGCAGAGGCGTTCCCGGCCCGGCCCGCTAGCGCCGCGCGACGACGGTCTCCTGTCCGCTGGCATGCAGCAGCAGGCGGCCGCTGGCGTCGATCCCGAAGCGGAACGTGCGTTGCAGGATCTCCAGGAAACGGGCCTCCTGCCGGTCGAGGGCCGGGTCGGCACAGGCCCGCAATGTCGTGGCCTGCGGTTCCAGGGAAAGGCCCTCGCCGGTCAGCGTGTAACGCCCCGTGAAACGGTTGCAGGAGGTGTTCCCGGTCAGCCGGTGATCCTCCTCGAGGAACTGGAGCGTCACCGTTGAACCCTCGACCACCGGCTTCCCGGCCATCGTCTCGACCGTCCAGAGGTCGCCGGTCAGCAGGGATTCGGGTTCGCCACCGCAGCCGGAGTGTCCATCGCCGTCGAGTTCGTAGCGCACGCGGTAGGGGTGGGGCATGCCGGTGGCGATGTCGGCGCAGATCCCGGCCTCGATCGCCACCGACAGTGGCTGGCCATCGGCCGTCTCGGCTTGGTACAGGATGCCGTCTGCAGTGACGCGCGGCTGCGGGCGTGGCATGCGCAGTTCCCGGGTGCCGTAGTCGGCGAGCAGCAGGATTTCTTCGACCGAGATCTCCAGCAGCCATCCGGGTTCCTGTCCGTAGGCCCGGAACGGGAGCTCCGGGTGGACGAGTTGCCGGCAGTCGGGGAGGTCATGACCGCGGATCGTCACCATCGCGCGCTCGCCCTTGTTCCAGAAGACGGTATCGCTGCCGTCGGATGCGACATAGCGGGCGCCGGAGGCGGAGCGCGCGTGCACGAGGTCGAAGGCCTCGCCCGAGACACTCATTCGCCCGCGTTCGTTCAGCACTTCGAAGAGCACGGTGGTGTCGCCGCACACGAACGGTGTTGCGGATTTGGATGCCCGAGGCTCCTTCGCAGTCGGCGTTGCCCCCGGCTGCCCGCATGCCACCAGCATGCCCGCGGTCACGAGCAGCGCCAGAAGCCCAGCGTTTCCATGGTTCATCGTGGCCCCCGTGATCGTTACTCGGCCGGATTCTCGCACATTCCCTGGCGGCACCGGCGCCCGCTCACGGCGTGACGACGATGCGGCCCCGGATCTGTCCTGCCAGGAGGCGTTCCGCGTGTTCGACGGCGCGGTCGAGCCCGATCTCGGTGGTGATGGCATCCAGCACTTCGGACGGCAGCAATGAGGTCAGGCGGTTCCAGGCTGCGATCCGGATATCGCGCGGGCACATCACCGAGTCGATACCGAGCAGGTTCACGCCGCGGAGCAGGAACGGCAGCATCGTGGTTTGCAGCGCCGTGCCCGCCGCGAGACCGCAGGCGGCGACCGAACTGCCGTAGCGCATCTCTGCGAGCAGGTGGGCCAGCGGGTCGCCGCCGACTGCGTCGACGCATGCGGCCCAGCGCTCGCTCAGCAGCGGCTTCGCCGGCGGGGCGGCGAATTCCGATCGGTCGACGATCCGGCTGGCGCCGAGTGCCTTCAGGTATCCGGCGTTCTCGGGCCGGCCGGTCACCGCAGCCACGGTGTGGCCCAGGCGGGCGAGCAGGGCGACCGCGATGCCGCCCAGGCCTCCGGAGGCACCGGTGACCAGCACCTCGCCGTCGCCAGGCTCCAGGCCGTGCTCCTCGAGTGCCTGTACCGCCAGCATCGCGGTGAACCCCGCCGTGCCGATCGCCATTGCGGTGCGGGGCGTCAGGCCTTCGGGCAGCGGGATCAGCCAGTCGCCCCGTACCCGCGCCAGCTGCGCATAGCCGCCCCAGTGCGTCTCGCCGACGCGCCAGCCGGTCAGCAGCACCGCGTCTCCCGGCCGGAAGCGCCCGTCGTCCGATCCGACCACGGTGCCGGCAAGGTCGATTCCGGGAACATGGGGATAGCGCCGCACCAGGCGCCCCAGCCCCTTGAGGATCATCGCGTCCTTGTAGTTCAGGCCGGAATGCGAGACCCGCACCAGCACGTCGCCTGCCGGCAGATCCTCGGGCCGCAGCCGCCGCACCGAAGCCACCGGGCTTTCCGGAGCCTCCTCGAGCACCAGCGCGTCGAAATCGCCATTCGTCATCCGATTCCCTCTCGCAGCGTGGTTCAGACACCAGGATGCCGCGAACGCCCTGGCCGTGGAAAGGCCGGCTCAGGCGGCGCTGTCGAGCCAGACCTCCAGGCCCTGGACATTCAGGTCGACGTCCGGGTCGAGCAGTTCGCGGATCTGCGCCTCGGGCAGCGTGCAGCCGTGATCGCGCAGGCGCAGGAGCAGCAGTTGCATCATGTCATCGCAGAGCCGCTGGTGACGGGCCGGGCCGGCATCGGCATGCGCGCGGGCCATCTCGACATAGCGATCGGTCAGTTCGTGCAGATCGCGCTGCAGGCGGGTCAGGTCGCCGACGCGGCTGTAGTGCGTCAGGTACATGTAGTTCAGGCCCTGGGCCACGAGCCGGTCCACCGAGGCGTGCAGCGCCTCCGGGTCGAATTGCACCGGGGTGGTGGTGGGCAACACGAACGGGCCGCGCCCGGTGTCGAACCACCGGTACGACAGGCCGAAGGTGTCGCCGGTGAAAATGCCGTCGCCGGCCTCGTCGACCACGCAGAAGTGGTGCCGTGCGTGCCCGGGAGTGTCCAGGAAACGTAGCCGGCGGCCGTTGAGATCCACCTCGTCGCCGTCGGCCGCCTCGATCACGCGCTCGGCGGGCACCGGCACGACCCGTCCGAACAGCCGGTCCATTTCCGCCTCGCCGTAGACCGCTGCTGCACCGGCGTTGAGCTTCGCCGGGTCGATCATGTGCCGGGCACCGCGCGGGTGGATCACCAGGCGGGCGTTCGGTAGCTGGCGCAGCAACTCGCCGGCGCCGCCGGCGTGGTCCAGGTGCACGTGGGTCGGGATCACGAAGTCGACGTGTTCGCGCGGGACCCCCTTGCGTTCCAGTACCGACAGCAGCGCCGGCACCGAATGCGACGTGCCGGTCTCGACGAAAGCCGCACGGCCACCTTCGACGACCAGATAGGCCGACACCTGGCCCTGGCGGTAGAGCTGGGCGTCGATCATCGTGATTCCGTGGCCCAGATCCTCGTAATACGCGTCTTTCATCCCGGCTCCCGCAACCCAAGTACCCCAGTGTGACGCGCCGCGCCGCGAAAAAATCCATCGACCCGCACCGCGGGCGCCTGCATCCAGGCGCGGACACCGGACGCCCGGTTGGTTTGCGCAACGGCCGGCCCGAACCCGGGTCGGTCACTTGATGAACGGTACGCCGGCAATGCTGTCGGTTGCCATCTGCTCCAGGCAGTCGCGGCGTTCACCGCTGGCGTCCTGACAGGCGATCACGTCGTTCAGCAGCAGGCGGCCGATGTCGGCGCAGGCCAGCCCGGCGATCGGAAACACGCGGACACTGGTCTTGCCCGCGGGCAGCGGGGCCGCGTCAACCGCCAGCCTGCGCGCAATCACGCCGTCGCCGTCGAAGATCACCATATCCAGGCGCAGGCTCTCGAACGCGGCCGGGCTGCGGTTCTCCAGCACCAGGTAGGCGCGGCAGGAATCGTTGTCGGTTTCGAGCTTGTTCAACTGCACTGACACGGACGCGTCGGTCTCGGCCAGCGAAGTCGACAGCGGCAGCATCCAGAGTGTGGCGAGGAACAGCAATGCCACGACGCCGGTGCTGAAGCGGTTCGGGAACAAGGAAAGGGCAGGGTGCATCACGGTCTCCTGGGGATCGATGGAAGTTGACGAACGGGAATGGCTTGATCTCGTGCCGGCGCTCGTGGCGGGATCCTGCGAATCGATGGCAACGCCGGTCTGCTTCGAGTTGCCCGGGCTCGGCCCGAGACTGCACGCCCGCTGCGGCAGGTGTCCGGCATCATTGTGCGCCTCCTCGCTTCCGGGAATCGCATCAGTGTTCCAGTTGGAAATGGACGGGAAGGATCACGCGCACCCAGTCCACGCCCATTTCCGGAGGGATCCAGGGCAGCGGCTGTGCGCGGCGAATCATGTGTTCCACGGTGTTGTCCAGCGACCTGTGGCCCGAGCTTCGCACGATCGTATGATCAAGCAGGAAGCCCTGCCGGTCCACCGTGAACAGCAGGAGCACGGTGCCCTCTTCGCGCCGTCGCTGAGCGATCCGGGGGTAGTCCTTGTGCCGTTCCAGTGCCGCGTGCAGCGCGGCAAGGTAGCGCGCCTCGATTCCCGGCACCGGCGTTCCGGGAGCACGGGCCACGATCTCCGGCTCGGTCCGCTGCTGCAGATCGTCGCTGTCCGGGCGCGCCCGGCTGGTATCCTCCTCCCGTTCCGGTGCTGGTTCGTGGGGTTCGGGCCGCGCCTCGGCCACGCGTGCTTGCGGTGCGGCGGGATCGGCAGGCGGATCGGGATCCGGTGTGGCAGGTTCCCGAGCCGGCTCGAGAACCGGCTCGCGTGCCTGGACCACCTGCATCGGAGGAACCCCGGTCACGTGCACGGGTTCCGGGCCGCGCGGCGCCGGGATCTCCTCGGCCTTCAGAGGTTGCGCGGCCCCCGGCGCCATGTCCGGGACCGGGATGGCTGCCCCGGTGGCTTGCATTCGGGGCGCAACGGCAGACACGGGCTCATCCGAAGCCGCTTCCGCGGGCTCCGCTTCGGCGAGGCTCACTGGGGCCGGAACCGGCAGCGGGCCCGGCGAAGGTAGAGTTTCGGGCCCGACGGCCCTGACCAGTTCCAGGCCCTCTGGCGCCACGGTCGGGGCGGGGTCGACCGGAGCCACGGTCGCCATCGGATCCACGGTCGCGACGACCGTGTCGGGATCGGTCAACAGGGCCGCAACCGCAGCCGGAGTGGACAACACGACCGCCGGAGCATCCGCTTGCACGGTAATCGGCCCGGCGGGCGCCTCCAGCGGCGCTTCCGGCGTCGCACCCGCCGCAGTGGCGGGCGCGACGATCGCTTCCAGATCGGTTTCCGGCGCCGGTACCTCCGGGGCGGCCGCGGGTTCGGCGGCGGCCACGGGATCCACGGTATCGAGCGGATCCATCGCGGTTACCGGCTCCACGGCTGCGATTGCCTCGGCCACGGGAATCGCATCGGCGGCTACCGGTGCCGTTTCTGGTCCCAGCGGATCCACCGTGCCAGTGGCCCGCTCCGGCAGAACGGGGTCTGCTGGACCAACGGGCTCGACCGCGACGGTAGGCGCCACCGCCACCGTCGGCTCGGTCGCGTGCATCGGGGTGACTACCGTGGGCGGGACGGGTTCCGGCACCGCCAGCGGTGCCGCCGCGACGGTCTCGACGGGCGGCAGCGGTTCGGTTGGGCGGGCAGCGTCGAGAGCTTCGGCGATGATGACCGGGTCGGGCGATACGGCTATTTCCACGGCGACCAGTGCGGCCACGCTCTCGGTGCCGACCGGTTCGGCGGTCTCAGGGGCAGCGGTGCCCGCGGGGTCTGCCGGCGCCGGGAGCGCTGCGACGGTTTCGGCAGGCAGCGCGGGCAGGGGTTCTGCTGGAAGGTCGGATACCCCGGCAGGCGCGGCCCCGGGTGATACCGGGTCCGGGGCCTCGGGGGACACCTCCTGCACCGCGCTTCCAAACCCCGGGAACAGCGCGATCTCGACGCCCGCAGGATCGCCGGCGGGTGCCGCGGTCTGTTCCGGTCGGTCGCTCCAGGACATCAGGTACAGCGCCAGCACGAAGTGCAGGAGCAGCGCCCCGGCAACCCCTGTCACCCACTGTCCGCGGGTCGGGCGCATCATCGCCGCGGCAACGTCAGCAGTTCCAGGCGTTCGACCCCGGCCGCGCGCAGCGCCTCCATCACCGCGACCACCCGTGTCGCCTCGGTCCTGCCGTCCGCCTGCAGGTGGACGCGCAGCTCGCCGGTGTCCTGTGCGTCGATGCGGGTGCGGATCCGCATCTCCAGTTCCCCGAGTTCGACCAGTTTGCCGTCTATCGCGAGCCGGCCGTCCCGCGCCATGAACACGGTCAGGTCTTCGGCCTGCGGCGTGCCGGCACCTGCCGACTGCGCCGGTTCCATCTCGAACGGGCTCGAGGCGCTCATGTGCCCGGTGACCACGAAGAAGATCAGCAGCAGGAACACGATGTTGATCAGCGGCAGCACCCGCGCGTCGTGGTCCGGGATGCGCCGCTGCAGCCGCAGGAATCGACCCTCGCCGATCATTGCGACGGATCCCGGATCACCGAGACGTTCACTGTCCCCACGGCCACCAGCCGGTCCAGTACCGTCACCGTGCGTTGCAGATCGACCCCGGGGGTGGGTCGCACCAGCACCGTGGTCTCCGGCGCCCGCGCGACGCGCGTGCCGACGCGCTCGGCCACCGTGTCCAGCGGCAGGAACTCTCCCGCGAAGCGCAGCCCGTCGGGGCGAATCTCGACCAGCAGCGCGCCCTCGACCGATCGGCCCGCGGCCCCGGTCGTCGGCGCCGTCAGTCCGATCGCGCGCCAGTCCGTAAAACTCGAGGCAAGCATGAAGAACACCAGCAGGATGAAGACCACGTCGATCAGCGGAGTCAGGCGGATCAGCCCCCTGCGGCGAGTGCGCCTAACCTGGAGCGCGGGCATCACTGCCGAGCCCCGGCACATCGTCGCCATCGGCGTTCGGGCGTACGGATCCGGTGAACAAGTCCTCGGTGAATAGCCGGGTCACCAGGTCGTCCATCCGGTGGCCGATGCGCTCGACGCGGCCCTCCAGCCAGGTCAGCACCGCCACGACGGGGATCGCGACAGCGAGTCCGACTGCGGTCGTCAGCAGGGCTTCCCAGATGCCGCCGGAGAGCACGGTGACATCGACCTGAGCGCCGGCCTGTTCCAGCGCCTGGAAGGCCTTGATCATCCCGACCACAGTGCCGAACAGCCCGAGCAGCGGTGCCAGCGAGCCAATCACTTCCAGCGGGCGCAGACCGCTGCGCAGATCCTGCAGCGCCACGTTACCGTAGCGGACCATCTCTTCCCGGATCGTGTGCTGCGGCAGGCCCCGCTGCACGCCGTTCAGTCCGCGCGCGAGCATCTGCGCGGCGGGGTTGGGCGAGCGTTCGGCGCGCCGGATCGCGTCGCGCGTGCGGCCGGAACGGTACAGGGACAGCGCCTTCTCGACCACGCGCTGCTGCTCGATGCGCAGGCCGGAGAAATGCGCAAGCTTGGTCAGGATGACAGCCAGCGCGAACACCGACATCCCGAGCAGGATCACCACCACGGGTCCTCCCAGGTCGAGAAAGCGCAGGAACTGATCCTGGTCCCAGCCCAGGGCGCTCAATTGGTCGAGCATCGCGAACCTCATCCGGCAGCAGCGCGCGCCGGTCAGCAAAGGGTCAAGGAAGAAGACAAGTGTATGAGCACACCGTTGCGCCGACAAATGGCGCGCTGGCCCCCGGGCCACGACGGATCCATGGGGTCGGGTATTGGACCGGCAGAGGTACAGTCGGGCGTGGGGTTCACGATCGCGGATCGACTCAGCGCAACTGTTGGAGCCGTGGCCGGGTTGGCGTAGCACGCTCGGCCATCGTCCGATTTCCCGGCTCCGATGCAACGTGTCGCGGTGCGCCCATTGTGTCGGAGCGGCCCGGGAATCGGGCTGCCTCGTTCCATTGCTGCGGGCGGCGAACGATTATCGCTCGGCGGAGTATTCCTCGGACCCCTTTGGCGCCGAGGCACAGCGACTGGGGTTGGCGAGCAGGGATGCCTTCGTTGCTGCAGCCCGGCATCTGCCATTCGTCGTCAAGGCCGTGGATATCCCGTTCGAGGGTGCGGATCTGCCTGGCTACCTCGTTGTGCCACCCGGCGTTTCCGGATCGAACAAGGCGGTGATCTGTATGACCGGCTTCGACGGGACGGCCAACGCCGGCATCGTCGTGAGACCAGGGTCAGTATCGTCTTGAATCGAACGGTTATCCGGGTCCGGACTCGGCAGCGGCTCGAACCACCCCGAAATGCGGCGCGGCCTCACAGCAGGTGAAGCACGTATGCAACGGGAACGCCGAATAGCACCGCCCCCAGGGCGAAGCTCGGCACGCAGGAAGCGCGGTCGTCGGGAATCTCGTTACGAAACACGTTCTGCAGCAAGTAGCCCGCCAGCAGGGCCACGATCAGGTCGGAGACGAACTCGGACGGTTCGAGCATCAGCCCCATGCCCCAGGCGATCAGAGGAGCACTCGCGAGTAGATAGCGCCCCCAGTGCAGGTAGGCCTCGTCGTGGTGAACGCTCATCAGGTAGTCCTTGTACACCAGGTGCATTCCGATTGCCGCCACGGAAAAGTAGACCATGGCGCCGTGTTGCAGCACCTGGTCGGGCATCGCGTAGATGATGCCCCAGGTGTAAAGCCAGACCGTCCCGATGTGCAGGGATGCCATACGGAACGCATCAGAACCCCGGGACTCCGATGGGCGCCGCTGCAGCAGGTAGAGCTCCAGGGCGTAGAAGCCCACCAGGCCCGCCAGCACCATGGGGTAGACGATATTGCCGACCTGACCGTGGATGTATTCGAACTCCGGCAGCAGGATCAGGATCGCATACGCTACCGCCATGCCACCGGCCAATGAGTAGGCATGTCGGTCGTAAGAGGCGAACAGCCGGCGGCAATGCGGGGCAAGCAGGTGGATGGCGGCAAACGCCATGGCGGCCGCGAGGGTGTACGGGTGACCGGCAATGGTCGTGTATGTAACCTCGCCGTGCTCCACGGCCAGGGAGGTCGCGACATCGATTGAACTTGGTGTTTGCATTTCCTGGCTTCCCAGCGGTTCCGCAGTCGCAGTGGCGCGAAGCGAATGATAACCCGGCCTCCGCACGCCGAACGGCATTCCCTGCGCCAGGCGCGCGACGCCTGTATACGGACAGGTGCTGGGCGAGGTGGTGGGTCCACGCGATCCCCCGGGTTGATCAGGGTCCGAATGGCGGTGATGCGCTCAACCCCATGCGCCGATCGCGGAATCGGGTCCGCGGCAAATGCACGCGGGTCTTGGGCGGCACCCACCCGTGGTGCAGTCTGCATCTGGGAACCCAGCCTCGTGGCAAGAAAGGCGGCGGCCGGGCGTACCAGAGAACGGGTTGTCAGCGAGGCGAGGGGCGCTGAATGGCTTCTGCGCCCGCTTGCGCGATGGCCTGGTCATTCTCGACCGAGTCTCCCGACACACCGATGGCGCCGATCACGGTGTCGCCGTCCGCGATCGGGATGCCGCCCCCAAAGCTGACCAACCCGCCATTGGAGTGCTCGATCCCGTACAACGGGCCGTCCGGCCTGGAAAGCTCGCCGATGGTGCCTGACGGCAGGTTGAACAGCCGCGCGGTGCGTGCTTTCTTCAGGGCGACGTCGATCGAGCCCAGCAGCGCTCCGTCCATGCGCACGAAGGCCTTCAGGTTGGCCCCTGCGTCGACCAGGGCGATGTCGGACAGGCATCCGAGTTCCGTGGCCTTCGCAACTGCTGCCGCGATAGCCGATTGGGCCTGATCGAGCGACAGATCCTTCGTTACCAGCGCCATGACGCCTCCTCGGGTGGGATTTCGTGAACCGATCGCCGCGGCCCGTGAACGGCAGTTGCTTTCGCGCAGGTCGATGACCAGGAGTTGCGTAACGCGAGCAGGCTCATAGCCCCGTCACCTCGCGCAGGTACTGGCGCGCCATCTTCGCGTATTTCAGCGGCGTCGCTTTGGCAGGATCCTGTTCGGCCTCGACGACCAGCCAGCCCTGGTAGTCGTGCTCCGCCAGTACCTGCACGATGGGTCGGAAGTCGATGCAGCCATCGGGATCGCCAGGGACGGTGAAGATGCCGTCCTGGATCGCCTCCTTGAACGAGAGGTGGTCCCTGATCACCCGGTCCCGCACGGGCTGCCTGAGATTCTTGAAGTGCAGGTGTCCGATCCGTGACACATGGTCCCGGGCCAGGCTGAGCGGATCATCGCCCGAGAACAGCAGGTGCGCGGTGTCCAGAAGCAGATGGACATGCTCCGGGTCGGTCGACGCCAGCAACCGGTCCACCTCGGCTCGCGTCTGGACACCGGTGCCCATGTGATGGTGGTAGCAAAGCCGGATCCCCTCGGCGCTGGCGATTCTGCCCAGTTCGTTGAGCCCCGACGCGAGCGTATCCCACTGGCGGTCGTCGAACACGGGACGGTTGGCGAACAGCGCCACCGGACGCTGGTGCACCGAGTGCCCGAGTTCGGCGACGACCATGGCGCTGCCGTTCACGGACTTGATGAACTCGAGTGACTGCCGGAACTCCGCGACCGTCCGCTCATACATGGCCTCGCAGGTGAAGAAGAGGCTCGTCCAGGGTTCGGAAACGCGCAGGCCCCGGAGGCCGAGCTCACGCGTGAGTTCCTCGACGTCGGTCGGGAACTTGTGGCCGACACTGCAGCCTTCGAACCCCGCCAGCGCCATTTCGCTCACGCACTGGCCGAACGGGATCCCGATATCGATATCCAGAAAATCGTCGTTCCACCACAGGGTGGGAGTGACACCGAATGAAATCTTGCTCCGGTCCAGCTTCGCGTCGTTTGCCATGTTTCAGCCCTTGCTGCTGAGGAGTTCTGCGGCCAGCCCCGTCCACCCGGTCTGATGGGAGGCGCCAATGCCGGCCCCGTTGTCGCCATGAAAGTACTCGTAGAACAGGAACAGGTCGCGCCAGTTGGGATCGTCCTGGAAGATCTCGTTGCCCCCGTGGACGGGACGTCTTCCAGCGGTGCCCCGTTCGAAGATTCCGACCAGGCGTTCGGCCAGATCGTCGGCGATCTCCCGAAGGTCGCATCTGCGGCCGGAGCGGGCGGGATACTCGATCTGGAAGGTGTCACCGAAGAACGCGTGATAGCGCCGTAGCGCGTCGATCAGCAGAAAGTTGATCGGGAACCATACCGGTCCGCGCCAGTTGGAATTGCCGCCAAAAAGACCGACCGACGACTCTGCCGGTTCATAGCGCTCGCTGAGCGTCACCCCATCGATTTGCATGCTGAACGGTTTGTCCCGATAGGCCCGCGAGATGCCCCGGATGCCGTGAGGGCTGAGGAACTCGAGTTCGTCGAACACGCGGGTGAGCACGCGCCGGAGCTGTTCCGGTTTGACGAAGGTGAGCAGATGGCGCTCGGTACCCGAGTCATGCGTCGTCAGCGCCTGGTCGAGCAGTTCGGGATGCTGCGCCACGAACCACTCGATGCGCCCCTTGAGCCCCTTCGCGCTGGTCGGCTCGATCGCATCGAGATCCAGGATGGCCACCGGGAACAGCGCCACGATCCCCACCAGCGATCGCAGGCGCAGGGTATGGTACTGCTCGGGGTTTCCGCCGACCTTCAGGACATCATAGAAGAAGCCGTCCTCGTCGTCCCACACCGACACCTGGCCTTGCGAACGGCGCTCGATGCTGTTCATCGCGTCGGCGATGAAAACGAAATGCTGGAAGAACTTGCTCGCGAGTCGGGCATATTCGGTTGCGCCGTGTTCAGCCAGAATCAAGGCCATCTCCATCACGTTCAGGCTGAACATGCCCATCCAGCTGGTGCCATCGGACTGATAGAGCTCCAGCGGTCTTCCCAGCTGCCCTTCCAGCTCGCCCAAGTGGCTTCGATCGATCACGGAGATGTTGTCGAGGCCCAGAAACCCTCCCTCGAACAGGTTCCTGTTGGAAGGATCCTTGCGATTCGTCCACCAGGTGAAATACATCAGGCAGTAGCGGAAGACGTCGGCAAGAAAGCGGGTGTCGCCGTCTCCGCCGCGTTGCTGCTTGTCGATGTGGAAGATGCGCAGCGCCGCCCAGGCGTGCAGCGGCGGATTGACGTCGTTGAACGACCACTCGTAGGCTGGAATGGCGCCGTTCGGGGACATGAAGAATTCACGTGCAAGGATCAGCAGCTGCTCCTTGGCGAACTCGGCGTCGAGGCGTGCAAACACCACAGCCTGAAAGCACAGGTCCCAGGAAGCGAACCAGGGATACTCCCACTTGTCCGGCATCGACAGGATATGGTCGGCGTGGAAGTGGACCCATTCGCGGTTGCGTTCGCGCGACGCGGGTGGCGCGGGGCCCGCCGGGTCGCCCTTCAGCCAATCCTTGACGATGTAGTGGTAGTACTGCTTGCTCCACAGCATGCCGGCGTACGCCTGGCGCTGAATGGCGCGGCGTTCCTCGCTCAGGTCCTGCGGCTGCAGGGCAGTGTGGAACTCGTCGGCTTCGGCCGAGCGTGTCCGCAGCACGGTGTCGAAGTCGGGACCGAACGGGTCGGCCATTGCGAGGTTATCGCACAGGCGCAGCCGGATCTCCTGCGTGGCACCGGGCGCGATCTCCAGGCGGTACACGGCCGCTGCCTTGGTGCCGGTCAGGGTGGGATCGACCGTGGGACTGCCGTTCACGATGTGATCGTTGATGCCGTCCTTGGGATAGGGAGGACTGTCGGCCACGCCCCATAGCCGCGCGGCATTGCTCTCGTTGTTTGCGAACAGGAGATCGTCGGCCCCCTGGCAATAGAGCGCCATCGGGTCGAGGCTGTCGTCGCCGGGGGCCGGCGTCGCGAGCACGGTGGAGATCCCAGCGCCATCGACGGGCTTCTTCCCCGCGAGATTTGGCGGCATGGACTCGAGATACCACGACCAGGTGTTCCGGAACCACAGCGTCGGTAGCAGGTGGAGGGTGGCCGGATCAGGGCCGCGATTGGTTGCGCAGATCCTGATCAGGATGTCCTGGACCGCCCCCTTGGCATACTCGACTTCGACATCGAAGTACCGGTCGTCGGCGAAAACCCCGGTATCGATGAGTTCGAACTCCATCGCTCCCGGGTCGGTCCGCTTGCGCCGGGCGTTCTCTGCGACCAGCCAATCGTAGGGAAACGCCTGCTGGGGGTACTTGTACAGCCACTTCATGTAGCTGTGGGTCGGCGTATTGTCGAGGTAGAAATAGTATTCCTTGACGTCTTCGCCGTGGTTGCCCTCGGAGTTGGTCAGGCCGAACAGCCGTTCCTTCAAGATAAGGTCGCGGCCGTTCCAGAGCGCCAGGGCAAAACACAGCCGCTGCTGATCGTCCGAGATGCCGGCGAGACCGTCCTCGCCCCAGCGATAAGCGCGCGATCGCGCGTGGTCGTGCGGGAAATAATCCCAGGCATTGCCACCGGGGCTGTAGTCCTCGCGCACCGTGCCCCATTGGCGCTCGGAGAGATACGGCCCCCAGCGCAGCCAGCTCTCGGGGTGCCGGGCCGCATAGCTGCTGCGGAGACGGTCCGCTTCCTTCCCTTTCATCATCATGCGTCGACCTTCGGTGGTGGCTGGGAAACCGGGTCATGCGCCGTCTCGAAGCGCTCGATGCGCACCAGGGCGCGCAGAACCTCGCCGACACTCCATGCCTGAGCGATGCAACCTCTGGGCTCGAACGGGGCGTCCCCGTCGAAAATCTCGCTGATGGTGCCAAGTCCCGCGCTGCTCAGGTGGTCGCCGAAGGGCTGCAACAGGCGCCGAGCCGCAGCGGGATCCTTGCGAACCCGCAGGTGTGCATCGACAAAAGGCCCGATCAGCCAGGCCCAGACCGTGCCCTGATGGTAGGCACCGTCTCGATGGAACTGGTCGCCCTGATAGATTCCCTGGTAGGCGGTTTCCGACACTGCCAGGGAGCGCAGGCCATGCGAGGTCAGCAGGGTGCGGGCACAGGCATCGAGTACCAGGCCCTGCCGCTCCGGCGGTAGCGGGGACGCGTGGAGCGCCACGGCCAGGATCTGATTGGGGCGCAGGCAGGCTTCGTGCCCATCGGGTCCATCGAGTACATCGAAACAATGGCCCGTATCGGGATTCCAGAAGCGATCGAAGCCGGCCAGTGCCACACGGGCCCGCTCCCGGTAGGCCGCGCCGTCCTCGCCAAGCCGCTCGGCAAAATCGGCCATCGCACACAGGGCGTTGTACCAGAGCGCGTTGACTTCAACGGGTTTCCCGCTGCGCGGCGTGATCACATGGTCGCCGACCTTCGCATCCATCCACGTCAGCTGCACGCCATCGTGCTGCCAGCGCAGCAGGCCGTCGGCGGGGTCCACCCGGATGCCGTAGCGCGTACCCTTCAGGTGCCAGTCGACGATGTCCCGCAGCGTGGGCAACAGTCTGCGCAGCAGCGCATCGTCGCCGGTAGCCTCGTGATAGGCACGTACCGCCTCGAAGTACCAGAGCGTCGCGTCGACCGTGTTGTACTCCGGCTGTTCGCCTGCGTCGGGGAAACGGTTGGGGAGCATGCCGTCGCTGACGAACTGCGCGAAGGTCTCGAGGATCGGCGCGGCGATTTCCGGACGTCCGGCCGCGAGCGTCAGGCCCGGCAGGCTGATCATCGTGTCGCGTCCCCAGTCACCGAACCAGTGATACCCGGCGATCACGCTCTTGCCGTTGGGCCGCCCGGGAGAGGGCCGGTCCACCACGAACTGGTCGGCGGCGAGCACCAGCTGCTCGACCCACGGTTCAGGTTCGCCTGCGCCACCGGCGCGGGCGTTCCGCCAGCGTTGCAGTAGCATTCGATCGCGTTCCCGGCGCCGCTCCAGGGCCCCAGTGTCGAGCGTGGGCGATTCTTCGGCGCTGGCCAGCAACACGAGCGTCTCGCCCGGGGCGATGCTGGCCTCGAAGGTGGCGGCGTGCACGTGGTCGTCGCAGTCGCGCAGGCCACGCAGCGCTTCTGCTGGGAGCGCGAAATCGTGGTACATCTCGCAAGCGGCCGATATCGCCCCCGAGTTCGTTGCAAGCGTCAGCGCCAGCGCGTCGGGTCCGCCCGAAACCACGCACACGCGATCGCCGAGGACCTCGACCGAGACCGGCCAGGCGACCTGCCCGGTATTGTGAAACACCCGGTTGTCCACGATTGCCGCGGTGCTCAGTCGTACCGGTTCCACGGCCGCCACCACGGTGTACGCCACGTAGGTGGTGTTGGCTCCGTGCTCCATCCACACGCGCTTCTCGATCAGGGCATCGGCGCAGGCGAAGCACCACCGTGGGACCGAGCCCTCAAGATCGAAGGACTGTATGTTCCGGTAGCCGTGCGGCGCGATGTCGCCGCTCGCCCACCGGTTGCTGCTCAGAGCATGGGTGCCGCCGCGATAGGTTACGGTCTCGTCGAACTTCACCAGCATCAGGCGCCGGTCCACGGGTGGGCGCACGGCCGCGACCAGCAGGCCGTGATACGAACGGGTGAGCGATCCCGCCACAGTGCCCGAGGCGTAGCCGCCCGTGCCGTTGGTTACGAGCCACTCCCGCGACTCGGCAGTGCCCAGGTCGCCGGTGACTTCGCGGCCGAAGCGGATGGGCATCGCCTAGAGGCTCGCGAACCGGTTCAGGTAAATGTTGACCTGCGAGTTGTCGCAGAGGTAGTAGCCGGGGGTGTAATAGCCGGTGGTGGCGAAGTCCAGACGTCCGTCGCCGTCGAAATCGCCGACCGTGATGCGGGCAGCCGATGCGGACGAGACGCGCCAGCGCTCGAACAGACCTTGCTCCACGTCGATGGCCTTGTAGTAGTAGACACCCTGATGGGGCAGCGGACCCCGAAGCGCCACCAGGAACTCGTCGTCGCCGTCGCCATCGAAGTCGCCGGCCACGACGTGGTGGCCGGGGCCCTGGGTCTCGGGGTCGAACGGCCCGAAGGTGTCGAGGATGGTGCGGCGCCAGGGGTGGTCGGTCAGCGCCTGGCCGGGTTTGCGCGTGTAGACGGTGACGATGTTGCCGTGAAAGGGGTCGATCGTTGCGATGTAGGCATAGGGATCGTTCCCCACGCGGCCATAGGCAACGTTCCCGCACCCCCGGAACGTGCCCGCCTGTCCGGTCTGATCACCCGCACCGAACGGTATTGTCTGCCATCGGGACTGTTCGACGTCGTAGTAAAACCAGCTGATGCCCTCTTCGCTGGCCAGCAGCACCGAGTCGAGCCCGGCGCCGGAGCGTCCGCCAAATTTTTCGCGGACCACGCCATGGATGATGCGAAAGCTCTCGTTGTCGATGATGCGGCCGCGCCAGGAGGGGGCGGAGTGGACGTCATCCGGGCGGTCGAAGATCGTGACCGCGACCGGCTCATGGACCCCCTTGCCATAGGGCTGGCAGCCGACCACCGGCAAGGCCATCAACTCCAGCCGCTCGGTTTGCGTGAAGTGCCCGAGCTGCAGGCGATGCGCGGCCATCAGGTCGCTGACGAAGTGCACCTTCCAGAGCTCATCGTCATCGTAACGCCCGGGGTTCTCGAGCCAGGAGATCTTGCCGTCTTCCGGCCGGCACCAGAACATGCAGTTGCCGTAATTGTGGGAGATCACCAGATCGTTGCGCCCGTTGCCGGCGATGTCGCCGGTATCGATGGCGACCGGCAACGGGAAATCGGCGATGGTCCGCCGCTTCCATGTCGGGTTCTCGTACCAGACGACCCGGCCCACGGCCAGGCCCGAAGTGACCAGATCCAGCTTGCCATTGCCGTTGATGTCCACGGCCTGGATCCAGTAACCGTCGTCCTGTTGGTTGGCGAGAGTCACCTTCTCGAAGAATGGCGCGCCGAGGGTGCCATCGTTCATGAACTCAAGGAGATTTCCGGGTTCGTTGCTCATAGGACGCCCTTTTCCTGGTTACGGGACATCGGGAAAGCGTGGCGGCTCGGCCCAGGTCCCGTATCCCGGACCCTTTGCCCCCGGCGGATTCGCGCCGACCGCGGGCCAGAGCAGCCCTTCGGTGTACGCGGCCGGCGAGACCACGAACGTCGAGTCGTGCTCCAGCACTCCGAAGGCATCCCGCCACGCGGCAGGGAGCTGGTACCACGTGCCGATGTACCAGAGCTTGATGATGTTGCGTGCGATCGGACCCAGCCGTTCGTCGCTGAGAATGCGGGCCCGCAACGACGCCTCCATCGCGGTGACATCGTCGCCGGACTCCGTCTGAATGGCACGGAACCGGCTGAGCAGTTCGCGGGTAGTGCCGTCTCCCACCACTTTGACGACGGTGGACAGGTAGGGCTCCGCCTGCCCGGTTCCCCGGAGTCGAAACACCGGGAAGCCGGTCACGAAAGAGGAGAAGGCAAGGAAGTCCTGCAGGTTCTCCGCGCCGTTACTCATGGTCTCCCCCTTCCGAACTCCGGACGTCGAAGACGGGTGCAGCGTTGACGCCGTCCATCCCCGGAATCGGGTTCCGGATCAACTGTAGTGCGGATTCCTTGATGCGGAACATTTCGCCCACTGCGGCCTCGAGGAGCCCCGGTTCGCCGTTGAACGCTTGTGTCAGCGTTCCGAGAAGAGCCTGGTAGTCCGTGCCGAAGCGCACCGCGGCGGCATGCAGCTCGGAGTTCCTGGGGTAGTCGTCCAGACGGGCATTGCGCTTGACAGGGTAGGCGGATCCCCAGTCGACGGCGATGGGCTCGCCGCTCGGCTGGTCGGCCTCGTCCCCCTTCTGGTAGTAGCGCCCGAGCACGAGCTGTTGAAAGCGGTAGTAATGCGAGATCTCGCCTTCGTAGTCGTAAATCGCGCCGCCGATGCCCTCTCCCTGTTCGGAGATCAGGCGGATGGCCTCGAGAGCCGAGTCGAGGTCCACCACCGGGATGATCTCTCCGCCGCCCGAGTAGTAGAAATCGGGTGTGATCTGCCGGCTGGGATCGCCGGAGAACAGGTTCTCGCCCTGTGCGCTCATCTCCTCGTGAAGGGATTTCAGCCCGCGGCCGATCTCGTGATAGAACTCGCCGATACTATAGAAATGCATCTCGGTGTCGTCGTCGTGCATGAACGTCGGCAGCACCGCACCTTCGGAGCGAGGGCGACGCACGAACCCGGAGCCTTCTTCGGGCGAACGGGCGGGGCGCTCGATCTTTAGAAAGGTCTCCAGCGCTTCCCTGGAGAACGCCTGGATACCGACCTCGAAGTCGGTCTCTCCGTCCGGAAGCCGTGTCGGATATTGCGGCACGAAGCCCGGCCTCGTAAGTTCGGGTGAGCCGCCTACCGCGTTGAGCATGTTCGCCGCGAGTGTGAGGTGCAGCATTTCCTCCACGATGACCACCCGCAGGACGCGGGCTGCGTCCGAGTTGGTTCCCGGAGAGAGGGAGTACAGCGCCGTCAGGTAGGGCGGAATCGTGGCGTGTTCCAGTTGAAGCGCAGCGTGCAGGTACTTGTGCAGCTCTGCGATGTTCGTGATTTTTCGGAGGCTCATACCCTCTGACCCTCTAGGAGTTGGCTGCGGCGGTGGTGGTCGCTTGGTGCTGCTTGAGTTCCCGCACCATGTACTCGGCGCTCAGGAACGACAGCGCCGACAGGGTGAGGGTCGTGTTGGCAGTGCCGATGGTCGGCATGCTGCCGGCACCGACCAGGTACAGGTTTTCGTGATCCCAGGAGCGCTGCCTCCAGTCCACCACAGAGTGATTCCGGGCATCCCCCATCACGTGCGTTCCGGCCCAGTGGTTGCCGCCCCGGATCACGTAGCCATCGCCCTGGTAACTGACGTAGCCATAGTCGGTCGGGGAGTAGGTGGTACAGTCCTCCGCGCCCAGCCGCTGGTAGAGCCTGCGCGAGAGCTGCCGAGCGCAGGAGACGCCGGCCATGGTGTAGTCGGAAATACCGTAGGACACGATCGGGCGGAGGTTGCCGAGAGAATCCTTGTAACCGCCTTCGACCGTGATCCGGTTGCTCGGCTCCGGGAGGGCCTCGACCATGCAGGCCAGCAGGACCTGGCGGGAAAGCCGGTCCACAAGCTTGTGCCGCAGGGCCACTCCGAACGCGTTCTGCTTGTCCACGAACTCGTCCAGGTCGGCATACGGCGATCCCGTTGCCCACCCCCAGCCGTCGTTGTGCACGCCGACGCGGAAGGCCGCCTGCCGGCGCCGGAATGGGCCGCCGCGGAGGTCCTCGATGCCGGAGGTGCACTGCGTCCCGCGCAGCGAGCCGGCGATCTCCGGCGTCAGACCCCAGGTGAGGAGATAGGCGTGGTCCATCAGGTTGCGCCCGATCAGGCCGCTGCGCCCCGGCAACCCCGAGGCCAGCATCAGCCGGGCATTCTCGACCGCGTTGGCCGCGAGCACGAAGATGCGCCCGCGCACCGTCCCGGTCGTGTGTTCGGACGACGACGGATCGCGGTAGGCCTTGTACTCGATGTGGCTCACGCGGCCATCCGGCCCCACGTGAACCCGCGATGCCACCGTCTGCGCCAACAGATCGACCCGCCCGGTGGCCAGGGCCTTGGCCAGGGTTTTCTTGGCGCTGTACTTTGCCTGGACCGGACAGATGGGAGTGCAGTTGATGTTTCCCTGGCAGCGCCCCCCCTCCTCGGCCGGGTGAACGCTTACCGCGCCAACGGGGGTATAGCCCCTGCCGTTGTCGTACCCGGGATTGGGAATTCCGTTGCGGGCTTGTGGTGTACTGCGAATTGCGAGCGAGTAGGTTTCGTCGTCGAGCACCACTTCGGTGCCGTCCAGATTCCGGGCGAGCATCTGGTCGAGATACGACAGGGGCATCCTGCGCATGGGAAAGACGTAGTCGTCGCCGAAGTCCATACCGAGATAGTTCTGATCCTCGACATCGGCAGAGACGCCGAGCTCGAACTCCGCCTTGCGGTAATAGGGGGCAAGTTGTTGATACCCCAAGGGCCAGTCCAGCCCGACGCCGAAGCGGCTGCGCATCTCGAAATCCTGGGGCAGCATGCGCAGTGCCTTTGCTTCCCAGTGCATGGTCGTGCCGCCGACAACTCGGGTATACGTGCTGTCGATTGCCAGCGGACCCTTCTGCACCAGGTAGCTGCTCCCATCAGTCTCGCCAGGCTGTAGCTTGCGCGTATCCGGACTCCTGGGCATCGGGGCATTGGAGTTCTCCGGGTACGGGGAGTTGTTGTCCTTCGTCGGGGCAGCGTAGAACCGTTCCAGGTATTGCTGGTAAGCCGGGACCGTGAACTCGTGGCCGGGTCCTGCCTCCAGCACGAGGACGTGAAACCCGTTGTCGCTCAGTTCCTTGGCGATGATGGATCCGCTCACGCCGGAGCCGACGATCACGGCGTCGTAGGTCGTGTTCGCTGCTGTTGTGTGATCAACTTGACGGTTCATGTGCCTCGACTCCAGGCAGTCCGTACGTGATGTGCCCCGGTGCTGTATCGCCCTCGGCGGCTTGTGAATCTGCCGAGGGAGATTCTGGTATTGGCATCGGGGGAAGAACGTCCAAAACGACTATGCCTGTTGTGTAGACGGGTATATTCCTATTAGTCAAGGCACATGGGGTGCCATCGCGAAAAATGGCCCCTGATAAATCCAGATCATCGTTATATAATCGATTTCCTAGTTATCCCGGAAGCTCCGCAAATTGGAACGGGCCGTCATCGAAACCACCGTCATCGCGAGGAGCGAAGCCTTTAGCCGCGAGCGCAGCGTGGCGGGACGTGGCGATCCAAACGGCGTGAGTCGTCCCCACGCCGCCTGGATTATTCGCTGCGCTCACCCTGCGCGGGCCAGCCTTTCGGATATTGCGAGTTTCGTGAAACTGTTGGAAGAGGGCAGGTTGCCCTACACGCGCGTCGGCGCCCACCGGTGCGTTCGCTACCAGGGTTTGCTTGCACACAAGTAGAAGCAGGAGCAGCGGTCACAGGCTGCGCTGGATGAGGTTGCCCGCCAAGCCCAGGAACTCGGCTTGGGCTACTGATGCGGTTTGTCGCCCTGCTGGATGCCTGTGTTCTCTACCCGGCACCCCTGAGAGATATCCTGTTGCGACTGGCGGTCCCGAGTGCGTAGCCCGTTGCCGCGCGGATGCCCGGGTGCAGCCGAGCCCGGCTGGCAATTCCATGATCGATTGGAAATGAATGACTGGGCCCCGCTGCTGGGCCTCAGGTCACATCGGTTCCGGATCGATGTCCTCGTAGGCATCGCGGGTGAACCGCGGGGTGCAGACTGCGAGGAAGACCAGATCGCCAGTGCCGACGTTGCGGATTCGCTGCGATGCGCCCGGCGGCACCACGACCACGTCGCCCGCACCGACTTCCAGCGGCGCTGCCCCGGCCACCTCGGCGCAGCCCTTCCCCTCGAGGATCACGTAACGCTCGGTCACGCCGGTCAGGCGATGAAGCCGGGTGGTCACGCCGGGTTCCACGCGGGCGCGCGCCACCGACACTGCGGCGTCGTCCGGTGTATTCCACCACTCGGTGATGTGGCAACGCTCCTCGAACCAGTACTCCGTCGGGGTCTGGACAGTCCGCGTCACCTGACAGTCCCTGATGCCGTTGGTGCCTTGGGCTGTATCGTTGCGCGGTACATGTTCGCGGCTCCCATCTTGTTCACCGTCGCTGCTCGCTTCCAGTCTAACCTCGCCGGCTGGGCGGGGTCCCGCAATCCAACACTAGACGGTGCGCCGTCCCGGGTTGTGCCAGTGGAGCGACGGGTGTGCTGTCCCCGTGCGGGCGCGCACAGCGGTTGGAGCAGGTCCGTCAGGGCCGTTACGCTTCGGACCGTTGATTTCTGACAGGAAGCGCATGATGGACGTTACAGAGGCGGGTCTGCTCGCATTGACTCCCGGTGGCCGGGTCGTGTGCGGGGATCCGCAGAGCCCTTTGTGTGCGGTTTTTGTCGAGAGCGAAGCGGCGGGGCTGGCGCAACTCGCCGGCCGGAAGGCTGCGGGGGCTGCGGATGCCACATTTGCGGCGGAACTCGGCGTTTCGGCTCAGACCATCGCCAACTGGGAGAACCGGGTCGGGACCCTCAGGCTCCAGACACGAAGCCAGAACCGGCTGCGCCGCCTGTATGAACGTTCCGGCTGACGGGGTGCAGTACCCGAGCGCCGGCCCCGGACAAGGCGTTTCGACAATCCCGAGCGGCGGTGGAAGCTCGCGTTCGGAAGTGACCGCTGACCCGCATTCTTCCAATGCTGGCGGGCGATACCGAACCCCGTACCCTGGAAATCCGTTGACCCGGTCAGCCCATGTCTGTAGACGTGCGGGCCATGAGCAAGCGTGAGAAGGACGGTGGTGGAGCGGACGGGGCCTGCCCTTGCGGGTCCGGGGCGGCGCGTGCGGCCTGTTGCGGGCGCTATCTGGACGGGGAGGCCGTCGCGCCCACCGCCGAGGCGCTGATGCGTTCGCGGTACTCGGCGTTCGTGGAGGGGCGCCGGGAGTACCTGTTGCGGACATGGGCCGAGGAGACGCGCCCGGAGGTGCTGGAACTCGACCGGGGACAGCGCTGGCTCGGTCTCAGCATTCGCGCCACCTCCGCGGGCGGGGTGGCCGACGATGTCGGCGAAGTGGAGTTCGTCGCCCGATCCCGGGTCGGTGGCCGCGGACTGCGACTGCACGAGCGCAGCCGATTCCGGCGCGTGGATGGCCAGTGGTTCTACGTGGATGGCAGCTTCCCCGGAAAACGGTCGGCGTGAGGGCTTGCACTGCACGATGACAGGCATCAAATGATGTACTCTTTGATGCATCAGTAACGGATGAGGTGTTTCCATGCGCACGACGCTGAATATCGATGACCAGTTGCTGGCCGAGGCTCAGCGCGTTACCGGTGTGAGCGAAAAGGCCGCCCTGGTACGGGAGGGGCTGCGCGCCTTGATCGAGCGCGAGAGCGCCCGGCGGCTGGCCCGGCTGGGCGGAAGTGAACCGCAACTGGAGCCCGTGCCCCGTCGGCAGTCCGATCCCGCATGATCCTGGTCGATACCTCGGTGTGGGTCGATCACCTGCGCGCCGGCGATGCCGTGCTGGTGGAGTTGCTGAACGACAGTCAGGTGCTGATGCACCCTTTTGTGCTCGGTGAACTGGCCTGCGGCAACCTGCGCAACCGCGGTGAAGTGCTGCGGCTGCTCCAGCATCTGCCGCAGGCGATCGTCGCCAGCGATCAGGAGGTACTGTTCTTCATCGAACGCAACGCGCTGATGGGCCAGGGTATCGGCTATGTGGATGCGCACCTGCTGGCCGCCGTGACCCTGGGCGGCTCGACGCAACTGTGGACACGGGACCAGCGGCTGCGGTCAGTGGCCGAGGCCTTGAAGCTTGCGTACGGCGAGGATTGATCGAGGCCCCCTCTGTCAGCATAGAAGTGTGTGCCGCAGCGTGCGGATTGGATGACAGGAGTCTGCCATGAAGCACTAGAAGCTGCTCAAGTGATGGAGGGACCGACCCTCCGGAGTCTGCCTACAGGGGCCGGCTCCAAACCGCCCCGAGCGGCATTGGCTGAAGACCGTTGTCGTGAGCATCGAGGGAAAAGGCATACCCACGTGGTATGTCAGGTACGAATCAAGAAGGCGAGTGACCACGAACCATCGTCGAGGTGTCGAAACTGATAGGTGACATCAAAACCAAAGGCCACTTTTACTTTTGGGAGCAATCCACCGGAAACCTGTTTACTGGGTGGATGATGTCCGGCATAGAGATGGCGCGAGTTTGATTCAGGCGCTTGAGTGGAACTGCGGGAACTCGGGATCGTGATGTGAAGGGAGAACGTCAAGTGAAGAAAAGCGAGACGGAGAGTACCGATGCACGAGCCGAGGACGGATCGATCCGTACGAGCGACGAAGCGTCTGTAATGGCCGCCGAGCGAAGGGATCGAGTTGTTCCGATTGGGTCACGAACCAACTTCGAGAGGAGGATGAGTCCGTGGCACCAATGAGACCGTTTGATATTTCCAAGATGCTGGTGTGGGAGGCATACCAGCGCGTAAAGGCCAATCGAGGAGCGGCCGGTGTGGATGGGGAAACGATCGCGGAGTTTGATCGTGACCTCAGCAGGAATCTCTACCGGATCTGGAATCGGATGTCATCGGGCAGTTATTTTCCGCCGTCGGTGAAAGCGGTACCGATTCCCAAGAAATCTGGAGGTGAGCGGATGTTGGGCGTCCCGACGGTCGGCGATCGCATCGCCCAGACTGTGGTGGCGCTCGTGTTGGAGCCGATCCTGGAGCCCGTTTTTCATGCGGACTCCTACGGCTACCGGCCCGGTAGATCAGCGCACGATGCGCTTGCCATCACCCGCAAACGGTGCTGGGAGCGCGACTGGGTGCTGGAATATGACATTCGCGGCCTGTTTGACAACATCGACCACGGCCTTCTCCTGAAAGCACTCAGGTATCATTGCTCGGAAAAATGGGTTTTGCTGTACGTGGAGCGTTGGTTGGCGGCGCCGATGCAGATGCGGGACGGGTCGGGGCAGGCGCGGACGATGGGTACGCCGCAAGGCGGGCCGCTATCGCCGATTCTTGCCAACCTGTTTCTGCATTACGCATTGGACCACTGGCTATCACGCTTCCACGCCGATATCCCGTTTTGCCGCTACGCGGATGATGGCATCTTGCACTGCCGAACGGAGGCCGAAGCGCTGCAAATGCGGACGCATTTGGAGGAGCGGCTGGCCGCGGTCGGACTGGAGATGCACCCGGACAAGACCCGGGTGGTGTATTGCAAGGACAGCAGGCGAACCGGAACCCACGACCATATACAGTTCGACTTCCTGGGCTACACGTTTAGGCCCCGGCGCATCCTAACTCGTCATGGCAAGGTCCGCACTGGGTTTACGCCTGCGGTCAGTCGCCAGTCGATGACCGCGATGCGCCAGTCTTTGCGGCGGCGTCGACTTTCGCTGCGAAGTGACCTGTCTCTTGGGTCTCTCGCGGAGTATCTGGCTCCTCGCATTCGTGGCTGGATGGCGTACTACTGTCGGTTTCGTGGATCCGAATTTCAGCCGGTCGCGGCTCATATCGACCGGGTGATTGTTCGTTGGGCCATGAGGAAATACAAACGCTTGCGCGGGCATAAGCACCGGGCGTTTGCCTGGCTTGCGCGCGTCAAGCGCCGATTCCCCGCGTTGTTTCCGCATTGGTGCGGGCGCGGGGCGTTCGTGGTCGGAACAATGGGAGCCCGGTGAGTCGAGAGGCTCACGCCGGGTTCTGCGAGCGGCCATGGGGGCAGTTCCCGTGGCCGACTCACCCCGCTGGATTGGACGCAGTAAACTTAACCCTCGAGGGGGCGGAGAGAGCGGGGAGCTGCTGCGTATCGGCAGACCGGACGACGAAGGATTCGGTACGGGCGCGGTGACGCTTCCCGGCTGGGCCGTCGGCGTGATCGAATTGATCGAGGAGGCGGGCCAGACCTTCGACTACGAACACGACTTCGGTGATGGCTGGAAGCACCGCATCACACTCGTCGGAGTCGAGCCGCGCATCAAGGGACAACGCTATCCACAGTGCCTGGCGGGTGCCCGCGCCTGCCCACCGGAAGACTGCGGAGGGGTTTGGCGGTACGAGAACCTGGTCGAGGCCCTCCTGGATCCGAAGCACCGGGAGCACGAGGATCTCCGTAACTGGGTCCCAAAGGGTTGGGGGCCGGAGACCTTCAAGGCTTCCGATGTGCGTTTCGACAATCCCAAGCGACGGTGGAAGCTCGCCTTCGGAGAGGAATGAGCTCGTCGTCGAGGTTTGCTGCGGCAACGTGTTGTTGAACGGGCGCACGGTACCAGCAGCGGCTACGTGCGGGCGCTCAGGGTGTTGTACCCCAAAAACTGCCAAGGGTAACCTGTTACCAAAACCGTTGGAGGTGAAGGGTGCCAGCGTCTCTGAAAAGTATTGAAGAGCAAGCGCTTACCTTGCGCGCCGAAGAGCGGGCCCGGCTGGCGGAGTCGATGCTCGCTTCCCTGCACTCGCCCCTGGCGGAAATCGACGCGGCCTGGGCCCAGGAGATCGACGAGCGTATTGCGGCATTCGACCGTGGCGAAATCCCCGCCTATGCTGCCGAGGACGTTTTTTCCGACGCCCGCCGCATGTCGCGGTGAACCGCGCACGGTTCATTGCTCCGGCACGCCGGGAACTGCTCTCGGCGGTCGCCTACTACAGCGACATGTAAGCACGCATCATCCGGAGGAACGTGGGTCGGCCTCCTGCAGCATGGTTCGAATGCAATCCTCCAATGCGGGAAGGTGTGTGTCGATGACTGCGGCGATCGTCAGCGGATCGATTTCGCCCAGGTAGTTGTGGACCAGGATGTTGCGAAAACCGCTGATCTGGCGCCAGGGGATGTCGGGACAGAGCGCCTTCTGTCGATCTGGAAGCTGCTGGGTTGCTTCGGCCAGCGTCTGAAGATTGCGCAGGGCAGCATCGTAGAGGATGTCATCCTCGGCAATATCCCCACGCGACTGGATTCGGCGAATCTTGGCGATCGCGTCGAGCACGTGCAGAGCGTAGGGTTCCCACGGCTTGTTCACAAGGCTACGGCCTCCTCGAGGACGCGATCCCGGATGTGGCGATTCAGTTCATGTTCCGGCACCACGTCCACGTGCCTTTGAAGCAATTGGGACAGGTCCTCCGCCAGCGGCAGCCGTTGCGCAAACAGGTCGTAGCCACGAGAAAAGTCGACCAGAAAATCCACGTCGCTGTCGGGGCCCTCTTCGCCGCGCGCGACCGATCCAAACACGCGGATGCGGCGGGCACCGTAGCGCTCACCCAACGCACTGATTTCAGACTTCCTGTCGCGTAGTTCATCGAGCAGCATGGCGACGACCTCACCTCGGCCCAGGAGAATGGATGCCGAGAGCATACGAGTACCGGCCATCCTGGGCAAAGGCGCTGGGGCCAGGAAACTGCAGCCGAGCCTTCGGTTGAAGTCGAGGCGTTCCGGGCCTGTGTTAAGCTGTTGTTATGCCACACCGTTCAGGAAAGTTCGATGCGCCTGACAGCACAGCAACGCCGGGTCATCAGGCAAGCCGCCCTCGACTGCTTCGGGCCGGAGGCGCGCGTTATCCTGTTCGGGTCGCGTGCTGACGACACGGCACGTGGCGGCGATATCGACCTGCTGATCGAAACGCAGATCACCGACCCGGAAGAGATCGTCCACGCGGAAATCCGTTTTCAGGTGCAGGTTCAGCAGGCGATCGGCGAACAGAAGATCGACCTGCTCGTGAACTATCCTGGGCGTGGCGAACACCCGCCGATCTTTGCCATCGCCCAACGAACCGGGGTCAGGCTGTGACCGACGCAGCAGCACAGCAGCTGGCAGATGCCTGGCGACAGTGTCAGCGGCACGCCCATCACCTGAGGCATGCCATGGCGTCCCTGAAGGACAAGCTTCCGCTGTCGGGCAGCCAGCTCGCCACTTTGGACGACGAAGCCGTTCAGGACCTCGACCAGTTCGTGCTGCGCTTCGGCAGGCTTCAGGATGCCATCGGCGCTCGGCTGCTACCGGCCGTGCTGCACGTTCTCCAGGAGCCTTTCGAAGACAGGCCGATGATCGACAAGCTGAACCGCCTGGAGAAGCTGGGTTTTCTCCAGAGTAGTGAAGAGTGGCAGCGCCTCCGAGCGATTCGGAACCGCTTTTCCCATGACTACCCTGACGACCCCGACAAGAACGCCGCGCTGCTCAATGTGGCGTTCCAGTCGGTAGACGATGTCATGGCCATCCTGCGGCGAATCGAGCAGAAAATGGCCCTGCCGCCAATCTGACGGCGGCAGCTGGTAAAGGAAATCGACGCGGGCAGACTTCCACACCGGATGGTCGGAGCCGCCCGCCGGATCGCCTTCGAGGATCTGTTGGCGTACGGGCGTGAGATGCGCCCCAGGCAGGGCGCTGCTCTGGAACGCATGGCCGAGAACGCGCGCGAACTCGGTCCGGATGAATGACGTGATGCACTCCCCTGTCTTACGATGACAGAACCAATCCCATTCATGGCCAACACATGAAACCCTCCATGGCCCTTGCGCTCAACCGGAATGCCGTTCGCGAGAGAATCGGGCGTTACCCGGCCACAAACCCTCGGGTGTTCGGGTCGGCGCTTCATGGCACCGACGAGGAGGGAAGCGACCTGGACCTTCTCGTGGACGCACTTCCCGGCGCGACCCTGTTCGACCTCGGAGGCTTGCAGGTCGAGTTGGAGGAGTTGCTCGGTGTGCATGTCGATCTCCTGACACCCGGGGACCTGCCCGCGAAGGTCCGCGCCAGGGTGCTGAGCGAGGCTCGACCGGTTTGACCGAGAACCGCCTTTCCGACTACCTCGACCACATGCGGCAGCCAATGCCGGCGCGTTCGTCGAAGGACCTGCAAGCACCGCTCCGCCGAGACCATCGATCGTGTGATGGCGGTGATCGCCCAGACGCCGCAACAGACCTACCAGATCCTGACCAAGCGCGCCGAGCGGCTGCCTGCGTACTTCCGCCATCGCAGCTGCCCGCCGAACGTATGGCTGGGGGTGTCGGTGGAAGACCGGCAGTACGGTCTGCCGCGCATCGATCGGCTGCGCGAAGTGGAGGCACGGATCCGCTTCCTCTCCGTGGAGCCGTTGCTGGAGGACCTCGGCACCCTGGACCTGACCGGAATCCACTGGGTCATCGTCGGTGGCGAATCCGGCCCGCGAGCCAGGCACATGCGCCCCGAGTGGGTCGGTAACGTGCGCCGCCAAGCCGAGGCCAGCGGCGCGGCCTTCTTCTTCAAGCAGTGGGGGGGCCGGGGCGCCGACGGCCGCAGGCGGGCGAAAAAGGCGAATGGTCGTCTGCTGAACGGGAGGACTTGGGACGAGACTCCGGGTCGTTGGGTTGGAGGCTGACGCTAAAAATCCCGTGATCAGATCTCGCACGCTGGGGGCGGTGGTACCGAGCGAGACTGACCCCCAACCTTCTGTGTGCTGCATATAATGCGCTTATTGCGTTTATCGACTATGCTCGTTTTTCCGGGAAACGGGGTTGCGGATACGCCGCTTTCCGTGGATGTAGCTTCGAAGAGGTAACGACGATGACGGCGGCTGATCGGGTGCGCGAGGTTTCGCCGCCACCCCTGTCCGAACAGGACAGGGAACTGGCGCGTGTCGCCCAGCGCTGCATCATGTCGGCGCTGGACCATTCCAGGGCCGCGGCCATCACGCTGACCACCGACACGGGCGAGCATCCGACGGTGGAAGTGCCCCCGGCGGCGCTGAAGCTAATCGGGCAGCTCCTGGGTGCGATGAGCGAGGGACGCCCGATTGTGCTGATGCCGGCGAAACAGGAATTCACGACCGTGGAAGCGGCCCAATTTCTGAACGTGTCCCGTCCCTTCGTCGTCAAGGAGATCGACGCCGGCAGACTTCCCCACCGGATGGTCGGCACGCACCGCCGGATCGCCTTCGAGGATCTGCTGGCTTATGCGCGCGAGATGCGCGCCAAGCAGAGCGCTGCACTGGAGCGCATGGCCGAGAATGCGCGCGAACTCGGTTTGGACTACTGACCCGTGGCGGGGAATGCCCGGTACACTGCAGTACTCGATGCCTGTGTCCTGGTTCCAATCGCGATGACCGATGCGCTGATGAGTCTGGCCACCGCAGGGCTGTTTGCGGCGAAGTGGACCACCCGCATTGAAATGGAGTGGCAGAATGCCCTGATCCGGATACGGCCGGATCTTGCCGGGCGCCTCGAGGTCAGGCGAGACAGCATGCGTGAGGCGATTCCGGACTGGGAGATTCCAGAAGCCGCCTGGACGTCTGTCGCCGTGGGCGTGACCCTTCCAGATCCCGATGATGTGCACGTGCTCGCCGCTGCCATTGTCGGTCATGCGGACTGCATCGTCACATCGAACACGCGCGACTTTCCACCTGAGACCCTGTCCTCGTTCGGGCTGGAGGCGATGGACCCGGATCGATTCATCACCGCTCAGTGGGACCTGAATCCGGTCGTGGCCACGACCGCGTGCAAATAAATTCCTGCACCCTGGCCGGACGCTTTCCGACACAACGCAACTCAGTAAATGGCTACTTCCTCCTCACCACCGTCATCCTCGTCATCGATCTCCACGATTTCAAAGCCGAAATCTTCATCAAAATCGGCCCTCAATCTCTCAGTTGTTCTGTTCTCTACCCGTCGGCGCCGCAAGACACTCGACACAGAGTCAAAGCCACTCTCGACTCGAAGAAAGCTGATCTTCTTGGCGATAATAGGTCCGAAGAAAGGGTGTTTCTCAATAAATCTGGAATTGCCCGACGGGTTAACGCCCTGTCGCACGCACTCATATGCGTACAACCACATCGGGCCCTCAAGTCCAGCAGCATCGAGGGACATCGACCATAAACTGTAGTCTACATTTCCTCTAATTAAACCACGGGAGTCCGCTACATTGACAAGAATAGCCACCAGAGCATTATCAAGCTCAAACAGCGACGCAATCCTGGACGCTTCTAATTTTATCTCAAGCCTAATCAATGAGAATAAAAGCCAAATAATCTCACCTGTGCGATTCTCGCCTGCGAGCACGGCAAGTCGGCTCTCAATGAAACTCTTTAGCTTTCCTCTTTCAACGTCGCCTCTCTGCATGGCCCTCAGAATTAGAACTTCTGCGAGAAACGACACCAATGTTGAGTTTCGGCGATAAGCGTTAATCAACTGACTTTGTATGTATCCCCAGTCGTCGGCAAAGACAAAAGCCGAACGCGCGTTTTGAAGCGCAAACTTCTCAACATTGATTTCTCGCTGCTCTTCGCTGACGCGGCCCACCTCATAGAAGAACCGTTGAAATGCCCGTTTGCTTAAGTCCTTTCTCGGAACGTGGGCGCGCACGGCCTCCTTCCATCCTGAGTTGAATCGAAAGGACGACGGAAATACCGCCGACTTGTCGTTGTTTAGCTCAAACTCGTAAACCCCGGCGGACTGTCGAGGGGCCGCAATGGCGGTCTCCCCGCTGATGTCTGGAGGGCAACCGATCGTGTAGTCGTCGACGTATCGGGAAGCATTCGGACTTTTAATATGCAACCGTCTGCGAAGCTCGAGATCTATAGCGGACGCTATAACTTCAGCTAAAAGACGTGATGTGTCAGGACCCACGGGAAGCCCAATCGTTTGGCCGCCCTGCGCATTTCGACATAGCAAATCGAGTAGGTTTCCATAGTGAGACGTGCTGGTATTTTTTTTGGCCCAAACCTTGCCATGAATCGCCCACGGGATAGCGTGGGTATATACAGTATGAAAGAATGCCCTGATGTCAGCCACGGCAAAGCGTTCTAGACGGGAGGCAAGGTCGACTCTGAAATCATCACGTAGATCGACACTCGGTCGAACCAATGCGCGTTCGCCACGCCAATCAAATACCGGCGGAGAGGCGGATATTCCTGATCGTTTTGCGGCCGTACGTATCTTAATGAAGTTTCCGGCGATTGTATGGGATATTGCGAGATAGGAGATTGGGTTTATGATGCCATGTTTTCTGTCGTCATGTCGAAATCGAGGAAAATAGAATAAGCACGGCTCGGACTTAAACCTATGGTACGCGGGAGGGCCGTTCGTCTTGCCTGAGGGGATGGCGTTGATTGCTTTCCAGACTGATTGGCGATATCTTGCCAAGTCCTCCGAAACAAAGCATGGTGGGAGTTCTGGCGCAAAATACCCGTGAGACACCAGTCGGCGAAATCGCTCAGACTTAGTTTTTGCTGTCACAGGGTCTCCTTGGTCCAGTTTCCCGTCTTGAATACAGAAAAATAGGGTAGCAGCGACCCGACAACCGTTCTGCCGCATAGGACATCAAGTGCTCTAGCGAGCCAAATGGGTGCTAGAAGATCAATACGTTTTGGAGAAAAGGGCTGTGGGAGGGCGATGTTTTCTCGGAGGGCTCGTACATGGTCGAACACCACGACGCCGCGCCGCTTCCTGAACTGAAAGCCGCACATGCGTCGCCGAGCGAAAGGCAGGCCGAAGACGGTACAAAGATTAGTTAAGTGAGCAACGGCAGGCACGCGGTTTCCATTAGTCGCATGAATCAGTCATGCGGCACGACGACTTACTCGGAGGATGCGAGCTGGCATTGGGTGGGCGAGCCGCCAAATTATGCTCATGGGGTGGCTTCCTTCGTGCCGGTCATAGCGCAACGGGCCACAGAAAAAGAATGGCGCAGTCAGGCCCGCTGGGGTACGCTTCGACGGTCGTAGGAAAAGCATCGGCTGGTAGTCCTGTTTCTGGTGTTGGATGTAACGCTGACCGGTAGCGGAGTCGGGGCCCACGGTGGACTGGCTTTGCCAGTGGAAGAGCCTGTCTGAGATCGCGTAGTCCTCGTACATGGTCGTCGGGGAGAATTCTGTCTCGGCCTTGTCGATGGTCACCAAGAACACATCCATCCGACGTTCTGGCAGGTGTAACACGCCTTCACGGTGGCTGAACGGAGCTTCCAAGCTTCCCCTGCCGAGCGCGAGCAAGATCTGTTCGCGTGTGTAGGTTGCGTGTAACTCCAGTGGCCCCGTGCGGTCTCGGAAGAAGACTTCGCTTGCCGGAACAATTCCGCGGCGGCGAAAGGAGACCACGTCACGTACGTCCAGACTCGATTCGGAGTGCTTACGAGTGAACTCGTCCAGTGCGTTGAAATCGCCGTCGCCGGGCCTTTGACTTCCCCAGAGCACACTGTATGCGAGCTCTAGCCGGATGTGGTCGTCCTCTCCTTCGAATTCCCCGCTGTTGTCGGCGTCTGGTCCCAGTCTGCGAGATAGGGCGTCAAGAATGTTCGTATCGGTGGATATTGCGAGTTGGCGAAGCCCTGTTCTGAGTCCCTTCTCGTAGGGTTCGATTCCGGCTACGTGCTTGCCGCCAGCGGCTTCCAGGAGCCTACTTGGAAGGCCATGGCGCAACAGGAGGTCTGGCTCATCGAAGTGCAGCCAATCCAGCATCTCTTCCAATGTGGGCCGTTTGCCCAGTTGCTGACGGCATTGAGCTAGCTGCTGGATGATCCGAGGCCTTCGCACCAGAAGGTTGTTCCGGATGTTTTCCAAGATGTGCGCTTGGGCCACCCGGTGCAAGTCGATGAGGCATCCGCTCGGCAGCCAGGGGAATCCGGACTCGATCTGTTCGTCGACACGGGTATTGGGTTGGCTGCTCAGCGCTCGAAAGCGGTCGGCATAACGGAACTGTCGGTGTTGAGGTGCGATGAAGTCGAGCACAGTCAGGTGCGGCTTCCCCTCGTGCAGACGTAGACCCCGACCAAGCTGCTGCAGGTAAACGGTCAAGCTTTCCGTCGGCCTCAGCATCAGGATGGTATCCACCTCAGGTATATCGACCCCCTCGTTGTACAAATCCACAGTAAAGATGAAGCGGATCCGGCGCTGGACCAAGTCACGCTGCACGCTTTGGCGCTGCGGTGCAGGACTGTCCGCTGTCAGCGCAGCGGAGGGCATGCCCCACTGAGAAAAGGCTCGGGCCATGAACACTGCGTGCTGTTGACTGACACAGAATCCTAGCCCCCGTAAGGTGTCCGGCTGAGTTACGTAATCCAGAAGCTGGTCTCGAACCCATTTTGCACGGACTTCGTTCGCCCCAAAGACGTTCTCAAGTTCGCTCAGCGCGTAGCCGCCGCGTGTCCATGCAGCGCCAGAGAGGTCGACGGAGTGGTGATCCGGAATTCCGAAGTAATGGAATGGTGCAAGCAGACGCCGATCGATTGCATCCGGCAGACGCATCTCATGGGTAAACCGGCCTCCAAAGTCTTCACGAATGTCTCGGCCGTCAGCACGTTCAGGCGTGGCAGTCAGGCCAAGCAGGATCTGGGGCCTCAGATGGGTCAGCATCGCTTGGTAGGTCGCCGCCTGCGCGTGGTGGGCCTCGTCAAATACCACGTAATCGAAATATCGAGGATCGAGTTCCGATAAACCCCTTGTGTGCCAGCTCTGGACAGAGCAGAAAAGGTGGCGCGACTGCCGCGGCGCAGCGCCCCCAACCAGGAGATCACCGAAGCCATCATCACGCAGGACGTGCCGGAATGCCGCGAGCGATTGGCGTAAGATCTCTTCGCGATGGGCGACGAACAGAAGGGACGGCCTTGTCTCAGGTGCTCGTTGCTCTGCTATGCGTCGGTAATCGAAAGCTGCGACCATGGTCTTGCCGGTCCCAGTGGCAGCGATAACCAAGTGTCGATTGAGGCCAGACCGCCGCTCGCGGTCGATCTCATCGAGTATTTCTTGTTGGAAGGCGTAGGGTTTCAGATCGAAGAAATGCGTTGGCGTCGTGGCCGGGTCTTGGCGGGGGCCACGCTCGATCTCTAGTGCCGCCCTGAGCCGGGGAAGATCACCAGGGGCGAGTGGCTCGAACTCGGCAGCGTCTTCCCAGTGCGACTGGAATGCGGCGGTCACTTGGCGCCAAAGATACGGTAACTCATGCTGACTGATCTTAGCTGTCCATTCCAAGCCCTCATCGAGAGCTACCCGGGAAACATTCGCCGAGCCTACGTACGCGCTCCCGAACGCAGTCAGCCGGTGGAAAAGATAGGCCTTCGCATGTAAGCGAGTGCGATGTGTGTCGTAGGACACACGTATTTCCGTATTAGGGAGGCCAACCAGAAACTCGATGGCTTTGAGATCAGTGGCACCAAGGTACGATGTCGTGGCAACTCTGAGTCGCGGATACCCTCCGTGTGTAGGTGTCTCAGTGAAGCGCCTCAGAGCATCACGCAACGGGCGTATCCCACTCCACTTAATGAAGGAGACGAGCCACTCGGCGCGATCCGAGCTGAGTAGCTCCTTCTGGATCTGGCTGACTAGACTAGGGGAGCGGCCGGAGCCAGTAAGGAGCGCCGATACCGCGAGTGGGGCATCGGGACGAGGAGTGTTCTTTTGCCCGACGATCTGTTGCTCGGGTCTCGCGATTTCGAGCAATTGGCGAAACGGGGGTCGAGGTATATCTTGGGCGAGACCGGACAGAGGGTTTCCAGCAGCCTGCAACGCCGCTGCGAAAAGACTGAGTGCCGCTTCCCATTGTGCCCGTTCTTTTTCCCGTAGCGAGAGGGTAAGGTCAGCTAACGCTCTGGCCAGATGAGCGGTTAGTGCTGGCGCGATCTCCTCTGCCGGAAGGTGTTTACTCCACCGCACGAATTCCAATAGATGGCGTTTGCTCAGCTCCTGCTGTAGCCTCTCTGTGTCCAGTTGCTCGTAGAGCCCGAACCAGTTGTGAGTGTCGTTGGTCATGCTGGTTTGAAATCGAAGATCTTTTCCAGTAGTGGGATATCTGCGGGAGCAATTCGAAGAAGAGCTGTCTCGGTCGATTGAAACCAAGCGACCGTGTCGTGAACGACCAATCGAGAAACCTTATTGCTGATCTCGGTTGATAGTGCGATCAACTCGATGCTGCCCCGGTCATAGTGGTAGATGGTTCGAGCGATCTCCTCACCAACGCCGGCGTTTAACCCAAGTTCCTCGGCGAGTTCACGCTGAAGTGCGCGTGCCAAGGATTCACCGGGTTCGACCTTCCCTCCAGGCAATTCCCACAATCCCTCCAAGTGCTGCTTTGGCGCTCGACGCGCCATTAATACGCGACCGGCGGAATCGCGCACCACAGCACAAACGACCTGTTTGATTGGGATATCTCCGTGGCCCAACTTCTCATCGGCCATGAAACTTGGCTCCCGTACTGCGACTCCTGGGGCATTGGGAGTGATCTAATCCCATTCGCGCTTGATTCGAGCAGTTCATCTTCACGATGCCCGCTGGGTAAACAACCGTACCAGCAACAACGCCCACTGTGTGTCCACCCATCGCGTCGATCCCTTGGGAGTCCCCTCAAGGTACCGTAACCGGTTCACCCTTCGTTCGTCGAGGACGCCGCCGTTGAGGCGAACATCCTCGGCAGCAATCAAGGCCCAGCCGATGTCCTGAAGGGATACGGTCCTCTCGGCGAACCCGCCATCGCCGCCATCAACTCGGAGACCACCGCGTGGCGCCTCGCCCACGATTCGGCAGCGCTTTCCGTCCAATTCAAGCCAGTGGCCATCGTCGGTCTGCGTCACAACGTCGGCCACAAGGTTGCGCGCTCGTTCCTCGGCCTGTGGCGTGAGCTCGCGCGAGGCGCCGTGCCCAGTACCGAAGGCTCGCCAGGTTCGGAAGTCCACCTCGGGCAGGGCCCAGAGGGCTGGTGGTTCCGAGAGCTTTGCCACTCCGCAATATCGCCATGCGGTTTCACCAGCGTCGGGTGCCAAGACGAATGCAGTCTCGCCAGGGCGCCGGTCGTACCAGGCCAGTCGCAGTCGGTCAGGGTTTTCCATACGCGCGTCATCCCCGAGCACGATCCACAGGTGTCCCCGTACGCGCCCGGTGGACGGCGGTGCCGTGATGCCGAACCGCTCGTTCAGTTGTTGGGCGTCGAGCATGGTGCCGACCGGTGGGGCGAGATCCTCCGGTCGGAAGTGCCGGACGACCGTTGCGATGGGAACGTTTCGGCCTGTGGTTTCGAGTGGCGGATGCGCAGGGTTGTCCGATTCCAGGAGCCATGATCCGTCCTTTCGGACCACTCGCTTGATCTGCAGGCCCACCTCTCCGTCAAACTCGGTCTGTAGCAAGGCCACCTTGCCCTCGAGTTCTTTCAGCCTGATGGCGCGAGCGTGGCGGAAGACGACCCAGTCGCCATCGCGGATGGGGTCCGTCCCACCCGCCATGGAATCGCCGGTGGCGCGCAGCGCAAACAGGTTGTCGGCGTGTCCCCCAATGGGAAGTGCGACCTGTTCCGGGGGAGAGGCCACGGCCATGGATTCGAGCAGCGCACCGGCCGCAGCCCGGAGGGAGGCATAGGCTGGGACCATTCCCACGGCTGGAAACTCCAGGATCTGCCCCACCGCCTCGATCTGCCAGCCGTCCGGCGATCGGAAGAAGCGTACCTGGAATGCCGTTCCCGGCCGGCCCGCGGACAGGCCGAACCAGCGGCGCATGAGGTCGGGGAGCTTGTTGCGGTCGGTCCCTGCCGGGCGCGCGACGTTGCAGAATTCCTTCATCAGGCGAAAAGTCCAGACTTCGCCGTTGGGCAACGTCACGTCCGTTTCGCCCTCGGGAACGATGGCATGCGTGCGGCGAGCCGGGAGTTTCAGGATGGGGTCGCGCTGGTTCCAGAGGAGCTTGCAGTGGAAGGCCTCCCCTGTGGCGTCGCCCTGCAGGCGCCGGCGGTATTGGGCGAGCCGGTAATCGACCAGTTCGCGGGTCATCTCGACGAAGGTATCGGAGAATTCCTGTGGAACCGGTAATGCGGGAACCAGCCGGTTTTGCTCCCTCCGGAAAAAGGCGCGACCGTCGCGTCTGAGGCGGCACCACTTGTCGACAGGGTTGCGGTTCCAGTAGGCGAGCCACTTTCTTGGATCCGGGTTTCGCGGGTCCGGGAAGTCCTGGACGCAGTCGAGGTCGCGGCGCAGGTCCGGGGAGCGATCCAGGGTCGCGTAGCTCCTCTGGGCCAAGGTCTCGAGTTCGAGGCCGGTAGTCAAGGCATCCGCTTCGATGAGTGCTTCGAGCATGATCATCTTGTAGGACTTGTTCATGTCCGTCGTTTCAAGCTCGCGGAACCAGCCCCGGCCGTTTTCGAGGCAGAATTTTTCGGCCTCGCTCAAATGCCCCTCGCTGGCCACGAAGTCGAACCAGCCGAGGTATGTGTTCCGCAGCACCGAGGGAGCGTAACCCATGCGGTAGAACTCGCCGATCGTCGGTCTCCGGTCGCGGGTGAGCACGAATTCGCGGTAGGCGCGTTGCACCTCGCTGGGGCCACGGGGCATCAGTGTGCGCAGGAGATCGATCGCCTCGAGGTCGAAGTTCAGCCAGCAGCCCGCAGGCAGTTCTGGGGGCTTCGGATCGTCGAGGAACCGGGCGAGGTCCACGTGCGTGCGTGCGAACGAGAGCAACAGCCTGACGCGGTCGAGGAAGATGCGGTGATTCCCGACGAAGTCGAGGACGACGAGCTTCTCCTTCCTCTCAGCCCGGCGCAGCCCGCGCCCGAGCTGCTGCAGGAACAGGATCTTCGACTCGGTGGGGCGCAGCATCAGGATGGTGTCGATGGTGGGCAGGTCGACGCCTTCGCTGAACAGGTCGACCGAGAAGATGACCTGCAGGCGGCCGTCGGTGAGCCGTTGCAGCGCTTCGCCGCGGCTCAGGCTCGAGCCGCCGTAGACGGCTGCTGTCGCGATGCCTTCGCGCTGGAACTGCGCCGCCATGAACTCGGCGTGGCGGATCGATACGCAGAAGGCCAGCGTGCGCTGCTGGGAGCGTTGGCGCCACTGCTTCAGCGCGTGCCGGGCGCGGGCGAGGGTGGCCAGCTTGTTCGACAGCTGTTCGGGGTCGAAGCGGCCGTTGCGCCAGGGGATCTCGCGGTAGTCGACCGACTCATCCCAAATGCCGTAGTAGTGGAACGGCGCCAGCAGCCCGGCCTCGATCCCGGCGAACAGGTCGCGGGTGAACACGAGGTTGTCGTCGCACAGCGACAGGATGTCGGACTGGTCGGTGCGATCCGGGGTAGCGGTGAGGCCGAGCAGGAAGCGCGGGTCGAAGTGGCCGAGCAGGCTTCGGTAGGTGGGCGCGGCGGCGTGGTGGAATTCGTCGATCACGATGTAATCGAAGTGGTCGGGCGGGAAACGCTCGAGGTGCGTGCTCTTGCCGAGCGTCTGCACCGAGGCGCAGAGCACGTCGACCTGCGCGTCGCGGGTCTGGCCCATGTAGAAGCCGATGCGGGCCCGGGTGCGGATGCGCGCGAAGGTGTCCGCGGCCTGGTTCAGGATCTCCTCGCGGTGGGCGACGAACAGCACGCGCCGGGCGCCCATGTGTTCGGCGTCGAAGGCGGCGAGCCAGGTCTTGCCGAGGCCGGTGGCGAGCACGACGAGGCCGCGCCGGTAGCCGTCGCGCCGGGTGGCTTCGAGTGCGGCGAGGGCTTCGGACTGGATCGGCGTCGGTTTCGGTGGCGGCTCGGTTTCCTGGCTGCCGGGGGCGATCGCGCGCGGCGGCGGGACGCGGCGCTTCTCGTAGGCGTCGATCCAGTCGTCGGTGAGCGGGATGGTGCGCGGGTCGCGGAAGATCTCCTCGAAGCGGGCGCGCGCTTCGAGGAAGCCGTCGTCGCCGGGGTACTCGACGCGGTAGTTCCACTCCAGCCCGTCGGTAAGCGCCTGGCGGCTGATGTTGCTGGAGCCGATGAACGCGGTGCCGCGCAGCTGGTGGTTCGCGCCGAAGCGGGCGAACAGGTAGGCCTTCAGGTGGAAGCTGGTGGCGGCGGCGCGGAAAACGCGGACCTGCGCGCCCTGTTCCTGCAGCAGCATCAGCAGGCGCAGCGCCTCGGGGTCGGTCACGTCGAGGTAGTCGCTGGTGACGATGCGGATGCGGGCCGGGGGGCGGGTGGGCGGGTCATCGCGAGGGCCGGAGGCTCGATGCGATCCCGGCGGCGGCTGGACTGCCACGTCGGCGATGCCTCCTCGCAGTGACGTCCGGACACCTCCACTGTCATCGCGAGGAGCGGAGCGACGTGGCGATCCATGCGGCGTGGATGTGTCCGGCTCTGCATGGGTTGCCGCGCTGCGCTCGCAACGACGGGTCTCGTGGTTCCGGGGGCGCTCAAGGATGTTTGGGGTCTGGGCGCGGTCGGGGCTCAGTGCGGCCTGCAGGTCGGGCAGCAGCATGCGCAGGCCGGTGACTTTCACGAAGCTGACGGCGAAGTCGATTTCGTCGGCGTGGGCGATCGCGTCGCAGAGTTGCGTTTGGAACGGGTTGGTCGGGTCGCCGGTTACGAGCCGGGCGGCGGGTGCGGTTTCCCGGCGCACGAGCGCGTTCAGCCAGGTTTCGGAGTGGTCTAGGCGTTCATCCGGGGTGAGCCAGCAGTCAATCGCGGCGATTTCCTGCAGCGCGGCCAGCCAGTGGGGCAGGCGCGTTTCGGTGGCGTCGGTGAAGTGGCGGCCCTCGGCGTCGACGCGCTCGCCGTCGCCGTGCTTCAGGCTCAGGTACAGCACGCCGTCAGGCTTCAGTGCGGCCCAGAGGCGTTGCAGCGCGTTCCGGAGTTCCGCCGCGGGGAGGTGCAGCAGGCTGGCGCAGGCCCAGATGCCGTCGTAGGCGGCGTGCTCGTCGAGTTCGTCGAAGCGCTGCACCTGCACCGGCTGGCCAATGCGCTCGGCCGCGAGCCGGGCGATTTCCGGGGCGGCGTCGAAGGCGCGTACGCGGTAGCCCTGCTGCAGAAAGGCGAGGCTGTCGCGCCCCGATCCGCAGCCGGCGTCGAGGATGAAGCCGCCGGCGGGGATTTCGGCCAGGAAGCGTTCACGCAGCGCCGACAGGTCGACCCCCACGGTGTCCGCGACATACCGCGCGGCATTCCGGTCGTAGTAGCCGACCGTGTCGGTCATAGGTGGTGGGTTCCCCTGCCCATGGGTCGGGAGTATAGGGGAGGGGGTGGATCAGGGGGTGAGCCGGACCCACTCGAAAAACGCCCGCGGTTCCTTCACGGCGCGCTCCGCCTTGGCTCGCAGGCGGCTCGCGTTCAAAACAGAAGGCCTTCCTCTTCGACCGCGTTGAGAAGCCCTTCAGAGCGTCGGCGAGCAGGGCGACAAGCCGTGGGCTGAGGTTTTCGTCGAGCGGGAGTTTCACATCGCGGGGGAGATGGCCAGCCGCCGCTCGCGGGCGGCCGCGAATGCAAGCACCGCGCGGATATCTTCGGAGCTGAGATCGGGGAAGTCGTGCAGCAACTCGGCCTCGGACATCCCGCCGGCCAGATACTCGAGCACATCATAAACGGTGATTCGGGTGCCCCGAATACACGGCTTGCCGCTGCGAATCGACGGGTCAACGACGATTCGGTCTTCCAGGTTCATGATGCTGGCACTCGCGTCGGCAAACAGAGCTTGCCGGCAGTGTAGCAAGCCATAGCAGCTTCATTGCCCCGGATGTCGGCCCGCCAGCACTTCGACAGCCCGAACCTGGTCGCCCGGCTGAACCACTTCAAAGGGTATTCGGCAGGGTGAGGCGCACATGCTGCTGAGGTTGCTGACCTTGCGCTTCGGAGTTCTGCCCCAGGGCGCCCACGAACACGTGGAATCTGCGGATGCCGATACGTTGCTGCGTTGGTCCGAGCGTGTGCTCACCGTAGCGACGCTGGACGAGGTCTTCCGATAGCCGCTCGAGCGCGTGCAGGGTGGCCGCGGCACCGGGTCGGGCAGGACTTCAGTCCGTTTCCTTCAGTGTTCCCGATGCGTACTGATGGATGATCGAACTCACCAACGTCTGGTAGGGCATGCCCTTGCGCAGCGCGATGGCCTTGATGCGCTGGATGTCGCGTTCCTGGAGGCGGACGGTGATGGCTCGCTTCCTCGACGTATCGGAGGCGGCTGCCTGCCATTCGGCGACCCGTGCGGCGCGGTCGGGGTCCGGCTGGAACTCACCGCGTTCTGCGGCCTCGATCACGGTTCGCTCCTCGTCGTCCAGGAACGGCGCGTCATGGCCCGTGTGCTTGGCTTTCTTCATGCTTCTCGTCTCAGCAGGTATTTCTTCTGGTAGATCCGGCTCCGGTAGATGGTCTTCAGGAACCGCCGGTTGCCTTCCTGAACGTAGGGTACGACACAGGCGTAACCGCTGATCTCAACGACCAGTATGCGCTGATGACCGTACCGGGAGGGGTTGGGGTGAGCCTCGTCAGCCAGGATGCGACCGCTTTCAATCGCTTCCAGCACATCCTCGAAGCCGATGCCGCGTTCATCCAGCAGCCTTTGATTCTTCTCGTCGTCCCATTCGATCCTGGCCGGTTCGTACATGCGGATCGAATATATCCGATGTACATTCAATGTCAATAAGCGGATGCCATGTCCGGGTTGGATCGCCCAGTCGGTACTGTCCTGGTGGTGTCCACCCTCGGTGGCGAACGTCCTCGCCCGCGGTTATCGCCCCGTGGTGCATCCGAGCGCCGGCTTGGTAAGCTGAAGGCAGGCCTCCAGACGTAGCGGGACCATGCAGATGCGATTTCCACGCAGGGCCACCATGGTTCGTACGCTGCTCGTGCTGGGGCTGATCGGGCTCACGATTGCCGGTTGTGCGACGCTTGGACCCGCTCCGCCGCCCCAGCAGGACAACCTGTGCGAGATCTTTAGCGAGCATCCGCGCTGGTATGACTACGCCCGGGCCTCCGAGCGGGAGTGGGGTACGCCGATTGCGATCCAGATGGCCTTCATCCAGCAGGAGTCGTCGTTCCGCAGCCATGTGCGGCCGGATCGCAAGCGTCTGCTCGGGATCATTCCCTGGCGACGCCCCTCTTCGGCCTACGGGTACGCGCAGGCGCAGGATCCGGTCTGGGGCGAGTATCGCGCGGAGGCCGGCAGTCTGACCGCGCGGCGCACGCACATGAAGCACGCCACCGACTTCATCGGCTGGTACAACGTTCGCACGAACCGGATGACCGGGGTGTCGCTGCAAAACGCCGAGCACCTCTATCTCGCCTATCACGAGGGCCAGGGTGGCTACAATCGCGGCACCTGGCGCGGCAAGCCCGGGGTGCAGCGGGCGGCACGCCAGGTCGCCCAGCGCGCCGCCCGCTACCAGAGCCAGCTGGATGCCTGCGAATCCGAGCTCCGCTGCCGGCGTTTCTACCAGTTTGCTCCGTTCTGCCGCTAGTCGGCCATGCGCTCGGATCTGCGGCCGAAGGCCTTTTGCGCCTGCGTTCACGACAGTCGGGCGGGTGATGGGGGCGCAGGGGCGGTCGCTCGCAGGCGTTTGCGTGCAGATCGGGCGCTGCGATGCAAACCGGCGGTATCGGCAGCCGCGCGATCGGCGGGGCGATGATCCCTCGGCGGCGAGCGTTGCGCGCGCTGTCTACAATCACGGGCGATCTTGAAATCCGGGAGGTTCCGGATCCTTATCGGAGGGGGATGGGCATGGGGAACGTCGAACGCAGCGCCACGCGAGTCCAGGGGTTTCCTTCGGGGGAGCTGGATTTTCAGCTGATGCGTGTACTCGGTGCGTGCAGCTCCGGGGGCGGCAGTCCTGGCGAAATCATGGCGGCACGAAGCCGTGTTGCTGATCACGACCCTGCTCGGTGGCCGGAGGCATTCGCGGCCACCGCCGACAATCTGCTGGAAAAGGCCGATGTTGCGATGGCCAGGGGACACGGCGTGTCGGCACGCGGCCATCTGCTGCGGGCGGCGAACTATTTTCGTTCGGCAGAGTACTTCTCGGACCCCTATGGCGCCGAGGCACAGCGGCTGGGCTTGGCGAGCAGGGATGCCTTCGTGCGCGCGGCCGCGCAGTTGCCGTTCGTCGTCCAGCCGGTGGATATTCCGTTCGAGGGAGCGGAGCTGCCTGGGTATCTCGTTGTGCCTCCGGGCGTGTCCGGGGCGAACAAGGCGGTGATCTGCATGACCGGGTTCGATGGCACGGCCGAGGAGCTCTATTTCGAAACTGCCTTTGACGCGGTTCAGCGGGGGTTCACGGTACTGATTGCCGAAGGGCCTGGCCAGGTCGGGACCATGCGTCGTTATCCGGATTTGGTCTTCCGGCCCGATTACGAAACGCCGGTCGGTGCCATCGTCGATTTCGCACTGTCGTGCCGAGAGATCGACCCGGACCGTCTCGCCCTGTACGGAATCAGTTTTGGTGGCTATTTCGCCACCCGTACAGCCGCATACGACGGGCGCATCAAGGCGCTGATCGCGAACGCGCCGATCAGCGACATGCACGCCTATCTGTCAGGCTTGGCCTCGGCCGGCTTCGGGATGGACGCGAGCGGTGGGGATATCCGCCTCGACGAGATCGATCAGGTTCCCGCCGACGTTCTTCCGACCACCACCAGGCTCGCTTTCAAGGCGGTGTGTCGCCGCTACGGCGTCGCCAGCTTCAGCGAGTGGATGGCCGCGCTGAAGGCGTACCGCGTCGAGGATCTGAGTCTCATCGGCTGCCCGTCACTGGCACTCGGCGGGGCAGGTGAGGGCGATGAAACGCTGCGGCAGATCGAGGCATTTGCCGCGTCCGTCACGGGGCCTGTCACCACGCGGATTTTCGAAACGCGGGAGGGGGCCGACATGCATTGCCAGATGGGCAACTATCCTCTTTCCAATGCGGTCGTGTACGACTGGCTCGACGAAACCTTCGGGAAATCGTCCGCAGCGACGCGCCGCTAGCCGGTCAGGCGATCATCGGGATCAATGCACGGTGCCGCCGCCGTCGCCGGGCTCGGCCCGCTGCGGCAACAGTTCCGCGAACCCTCCGGAGGACTCGGTGAAGAGCCGGAAGCGCGGTTCGTCGAAGGTCTTCTTGCGCTTCGAGACACCCTTAGGCTTCATCTGGACTTGCGCGACCCAGGATCCCTGGCGGGTTTCCAGTGCGAACGAAACGAATTCGACGGCATGCGGCGACGCCTCGATCGATCCGAACTGCTCGAGGATCGCCTCGTACCGGGCCGCCTTGTCCGGCGGCAAACCCCAGGCTTCCATGATGGTGAAGACGAAATCGGCGTCTTCCTGGTGGGCCGCCTGGCGCACGCGTCCCGCCGATGTGTCGTCGACGTCGCCGTCCGCAGTGCTGAGCAGCACGATGCTGATCGAACGCCTCTCGGACGACCCGACGAAGGCGATGGGCCGCAGGCTTTCGCCTTCCTCGAGCAGGATCCGTGCCCGCTTGATCAGCGGCCCGATCATCTCCTGGTAGGCCTCGGGAATCGCGCTCACGGCCTGCCCCCGGCCATCGGCAGCGCCATCGGGAAGCCGCGCTCGAGGCGGGTTCCGCGACGCATCTGCCGGAGGAGCCCGCTGGTCCCTGCGGCCGCGGCTTTCCGGGGCGGTTCGGTCCGGTGGCCGGTCACGTCGGCGATCGCGGCCATCTCCAGGATCTCCGCGCCGGATGCCTGCCGACCCGGCGCAGGCGCGTATGGGTGGAAGTCCCGGACCGGAATCTGCCGGATTTCGGATGCGTTTCGTTCTGTCATCGGGTGTCGTTGCGGCAAGGGCCTACTGGAATGATGGGCCCGAGTCTACACGATGAACCGAGGCGCTGACGGGAAGCCGGGCGGCGGCGGTCGCCGAGCGGTCGCGTGCACGCCTGTTCTCCGGTCGATGGTTTGCGTTCGATCCGGTGCGCTCGGCTTTCGCTGCGCAGCGACTCTCGGGGCGGGAACGCCGGTTCCCGGCGCGCGTTCACCGGGGGCCGTTGCGCCAGCGGTGAACGAGGTACCGGTCGAGGACGAGGAACACCGCGGGAGCGGCGAGCATGATCACGGTGATCCGCAACACCTGCAGCGTCGAGACCATGGCCGTGTCGATGCCCAGCGACAGCGCGATCAGTCCCATCTCGACCAGCCCTCCCGGCACCAGGGCCAGCAGCAGGCCGGCCGGTTCCACGCCCACGCGTTCCGCGAACACGATCGCGGCCAGCCACGACAGCACCATCATGATCACAGCGGATCCGCTGCCGACCAGCAAGTAGGGCCAGACCCGCCGCACCGATACGCCCGCAAAGCGGGCGCCCAGAGCGGTGCCCACGACCACCTGCGCCGCGGCGATCAGTTCGAACGGGGGCGTTGCCGCGGTCCAGCCGGCCATGTGCACGCCGGCGCTGAGCGCCATCGGCCCGACCAGCGCCGCAGCGGGAAACCGCAGGAATCGGGCCGCCATGTACCCGATCACCGCGCAGCCGGCCATCAGCAGGCCATCGACCAGCGGTGTCTCCAGCAGGCTGGCCGCGGCCGGGGGCAGGGTGGGGACGTCCAGTCCTCCGAGGACACGGAACTGGAACGGGATCACCGCGACGATGACCACGATCCGGGTTGCGTGCATCAGCGCGATGACGCGGGTGTCGGCGCCGTGGGATTCGCCGGCCAGGGTCATTTCGGTAATCCCGCCCGGTGCGCCGGAGAAGTACGCGGTGACCCGGTCGATTCCGAAACCATAGCGAAGAAAAGCCACGGCCAGCGCCATCGTGACGACCAGAAAGCCGAGCAGCACCAGCACCACGCCGCTCCACGCAGCGATCTGGTCGGCAATCTCCGGGGTGAACGCGGAACCGAGCATGACCCCGAGCACCGCGACCATGACCGTGCGCAGCGGCGCCGGAACGGCGAGCCGGGCGCCGCCGAGGCTCGCGACCGTGACCGCGATCAGCGCGCCGAGCATCCAGGCCAGCGGTGCGCCGGCGAACGCGAACACCGCACCTCCCGCGATGCCGATCCCCAGGCCGGCCAGGGTGCGGGCAGCGGTGGCCTGCAGCGGGCCGCCGACGTCGTCGGTGAGCGGGGCGAGGGGACCGAGCAGGCTCTTCCTGCGCATGCATCTGCCTTCTGGGTTACCGGCCGGGGCCGGGGCTGGTGCCGCGTCCCAGCCCGAACCGGCGGTCAGGAAAGGTCGATGGCGTGGCGTTTCAGATCGTCGAGCTCGACGATCTCCAGGGCGTTGCGGTGGGTGGCCATCAGCACGACGCGCGGTGCGGCGCCGGCGTCCAGTGCTTCCTTCCAGCGTGCGGCACACAGGCACCAGCGGTCGCCGGGTTTCAGGCCGGGGAAACCGAATTCCGGCACGGGCGTCGACAGGTCGTTGCCGCGGTGTTTCGAGAACTCCAGGAACTCGGCGGTGACGCGCGCGCACACCACATGACGCCCGAGATCGTCCGGGCCGGTGGCGCAATCGCCGTCGCGGTAATAGCCGGTCACCGGTGCGCCCGTTGAACAGGGCGCCAGGGGCTGGCCGAGCACGTTCAGAGCCGGGTCTCTGCCGGGTGGTCCGCCGTCCATCGCAGGTTCCTCGCGGGATGGGTGAGGTGTGCCGCGGAGTATACGGGGGCTACCCGGGAGCGGAGAGTAGGCCCGCAGATCGGGTGGCTTCCAGCTGCATGCGGCTGGCGGGGCACGAACCGCCCCGCCCGGGTGGGCCCGCCCGGGTGGGCCCATGCGGGTCACTTTCCGGTGCGCCCCGGACCCGGACGGCGCTGATCCCGTCAGCGTGAAAGTCACGGCCTGTCTCGTGTCCCGGGCGACCCGTAGGGCGGAAGAGCGCAGCGTCATCCGCTGTACGGCGTTCGCAGTGCCCAGGCGCCCGCGGCAATCCGAGCGCCAGCTGGCGGATGACGGCCTTCGGCCTTTTCCGCCCTACGCCTCTTTCATCATCGGGGGTGGCCGCTGGCCATGACAGTTAGCGCAATGTGCCGAAAAGCTCGCGCAGACCCGTAGGGCGGAAGAGCGCAGCGTCATCCGCCGTAAGGCGTTCGTAGCGCCCAGGCGCCCGCGGCAATCCGAGCGCCAGCTGGCGGATGACGGCCTTCGGCCTTTTCCGCCCTACGCGTCTTTCATCCTCAGGGGTGGCCGCTGGCCATGACAGTTAGCGCAATGTGCCGAAAAGCTCGCGCAGCATCAGCCTCAGCCGTTCCTCGCCCTTCACGTCGATGGTGGCGCCGGTGACCGGGTTGCCGGTCAGCGAGAATTCCACCGGCACCCGCTCGCCTGTGGGTGTCAGCACCACCGCGCTCCCGGTGCGGCGTCCGCTGAGGAGCCAGCCGTCCATGCCGACCGCCGCGATCTCGACCTGCTGGCTGCGGCCCTCGCTCAGCAGCTCGGTGAGCCCGGCCTTTACGTCCTGAGTGACGAACCATTCGCCGCCGACATAAAGACCGGCCACCAGCAGCACCGCGACGACGGTTCCGACGAGTCCGCCGCCCGTGCTGCGTTGGCCGTTCAGTCTTGTCGCATCCATTGGGTTCCCCCGGTTGAGTTTGGGATGGTTTTGCCAGGCACTGCCATTGTGCGCCGAGCCGGTGCCGCGGCGAAAGGCTGCAGCTGGCGGGGGCATCACGCGGGTGCCGCTCCGAGGGGCGCGTCGTGCCGGTTGACCCGCCCAAGCATGCAACCGGATACTGCAACAATTGATGGCGGGGCACGGGATCCGGATCGCCGCAGCCTCCCAGGAACCCCCGGTTCCCGGCCCGCCGAGGATGACGTTGATGCCGCAGCAGACGACCGGTGGGGTGCTGCCGGGGCCGCTACCCGAATGGTTCCCTCGGGGCCTTGCCCTGCTGCGGGATCCCGCGCTGAACAAGGGCTCCGCCTTCAGCGAGCGCGAACGCGAGGTGCTGGGCCTGCGTGGCCTGCTGCCGCCGCACGTGTCGACCCAGGAGCAGCAGGTCGACCGTGTGCTGGAGAATTTCCGGCGGCTCGATTCCCCGCTCGAGCGCTACATCATGCTCGAGAGCCTGCACGACCGGAACGAGGCCCTGTACTTCCGGGTCATCATGGAGCATCCGGACGAGACCATGCCGGTGATCTACACGCCGACGGTTGGGGTCGCCTGCCAGCAATACGGTCACATCTTCCGCAGCCCGCGTGGGCTCTATGTCTCCGCGCAGGATCGCGGGCGCGTGGCCGAGGTGATGCGCAACTGGCCGTACCGGGACGTGCGCATCATCGTGATCACCGATGGCGAACGCATCCTGGGTCTCGGCGATCTGGGGGCAAGCGGCATGGGCATCCCGACCGGCAAGCTGGCGCTGTACACCGCCTGCGCAGGGGTGCATCCGCGACGCTGTCTGCCGGTGATGCTCGATGTCGGCACCAACAACGCGTCGCTGCTCGAGGATCCGCTCTACCTCGGGCTGCGGCAGCGGCGTCTCACCGGCGCGGCCTACAACGATCTGATGGCCGAGTTCATTGCGGCCGGTCAGGAGGTGTTCCCGGGCGTCGTGATCCAGTTCGAGGATTTCGCGAGCCACAATGCCTTCCGTCTGCTGCGCGCGTATCGGGAACGCATCTGCTGTTTCAACGACGATATCCAGGGCACCGCGGCGGTGACGCTGGCCGGGGTTCTGTCGGCGCTGCGGGTTACCGCTCGGCCGCTCTCTGAGCAGACCTTCCTGTTCCTGGGCGCGGGTGAGGCCGCGACCGGGATCGCGGACCTGTTGGTGTCCGCGATGGTCGCGGACGGTCTCGACGAGGCGGCCGCGCGCGGGCGCTGCTGGATGTTCGACTCGAAGGGCCTGGTCGTGCGCGAGCGCGGCAACCTGGCCGAGCACAAGCGGCCGTACGCCCACGCCCATGCTCCGGTGAGCGATTTTGCGGCGGCGGTCGAGGCGCTGCGGCCGACCGCGATCATCGGCGTCGGGGCGGTGGCGCAGGCGTTCACCCGCGAGGTGATCACGGCGATGGCGCGGATCAACGAGCGTCCGATCGTGTTCGCACTCTCCAACCCGACCTCGAAAGCCGAGTGCACGGCCGAGCAGGCCTATGCCTGGTCCGAGGGTCGGGCGCTGTTTGCGTCCGGCAGCCCCTTCGATCCCGTGGTCCTCGATGGCCAGCGTTTCGTGCCCCGCCAGGGGAACAACTCCTACATCTTCCCGGGGCTGGGGCTGGGGTTGATCGCGGTGCAGGCCCTGCGCGCCACCGACGCGATGTTCATGGCGGCTGCGCGTGCGCTGGCGGACAGCGTGCAGCCCGCCGACCTCGAGCAGGGAAGCCTGTTCCCGGCGCTTTCGCGGGTGCGCGATGTCTCGGTCGGCATTGCGGCCGAGGTGGCCCGGGTCGCGTTCGCAGAAGGTCTGGCCGGCATCGACCGCCCGCAGGATCTGACGGCGTTCGTGCGGGAACAGATGTACGAACCGCGCTACGTCAGCTACGTGGACTGACCGGCTGCCGCCGCCTGCCGCGGGCCGTGACGCCGGTCTGCCGACCCGAATGGCCCATCAGAACCGGGGGTTGCCCGGTGAGCGGGCGGTACCTAGAATGCGCGGTTCTGCGTGACTCCCGGCGGAACCAACCGCCGGGTTCGTGTTCCTACCGGTTGGTACAACAGCGGAGTTCTTAGATGCCCTGGAACGAGCCAGGAAACAATCAGCGCGACCCCTGGAGTGGTGGGCCGCGCGGTGGCGGTGGTGGCGGTGGCGGCGGTCAGCGGCCACCCGATCTAGAAGAAATGATGCGCAAGCTTTCCCAGCAGTTGAGCAGTATCTTCGGCGGCGGGGGAAGCGGCGGGTCGGACGGCTCCGACGGCGGTGGCGGCATGGGGCGCCATTCCAAGGCCGTCGCCAGTCTGGCGGTGATCATTGCGGTCGTGGTGTGGCTGGCGTCGGGTTTCTACATCGTCAGCGAGGGCGATCGCGGAATCGTCTTCCGTTTCGGTGCCTTCCAGAAGGAATCGATGCCTGGGCCGCACTGGCACCTGCCGTATCCGATCGAGCGCGTGGAAATCGAGAACGTCGACAACATCCGCACGCTGCAAAACCGCGCGCTGATGCTGACGGCGGACGAGAACATCATCGACGTCGATATCGCGGTGCAGTACCGCGTGAAGGATCTGCGTGACTTCAAGTTCAACGTCCGCAACCCGGATGCCACCGTGCAGCAGGCGATGGAATCGGCGATCCGCGAGCGCGTCGGCAAGCACAACCTGGACTACATCCTGGGTGAGGGTCGTGGCGAGATCGCGCTGAGCGCCCGCGAGACCTTGCAGCAGGCGCTGGACTCCTACGGGCCTCCGGGTTCGCAGGGCGCCGGTATCATCATCACGGCGACGTCGATGCAGCAGGCGCAGCCGCCCGAGCCGGTGCAGGAGTCCTTTGCCGACGCGATCCGTGCGCGCGAGGATGAAGCCCGGTTCCGCAACGAGGCCGAGGCCTACGCGAACGGCTTGATCCCGCGTGCCCGAGGGCAAGCGGCGCGGGTGTTCGAAGAGGCCGAGGCCTACCGTGACCAGGTGATCGCGAGGGCCGAGGGTGATGCCGCGCGCTTCACCCAGTTGCTGGCCGAGTACCAGGTCGCGCCGAGCGTGACCCGCGACCGCCTGTACCTGGAGATGGTCGAGGCGGTGTTCCAGGGATCGAACAAGGTGCTGCTGGATATCGGCTCCAGCCACAACCTGACGCTTCTGCCGCTGGATCAGTTGCTGAAGGGCACCGCTCCCGGCACCGCGCCGGCCGACGCTCCGCAGCCGCTGGATACGACGCGCGGTGTGTTCAGCCCCAGCGTGCCGGGCACCACGGTCGATCGCATGGGTACCGCCCGTCCTGATCCGCGTGCTCGGGAGGTGCGCTGATGTTTCGCATAGCAGCAATAGCCGCGGTCGTCGCGGTGATCGTAGTCGCCTTGTCCACCTACACCGTCGACGAGCGCGAGCGGGTGATCCTGTTCTCGCTGGGTGAGGTGCGCAAGCTCGACCTGGAGCCGGGGCTGCACTTCAAGTTCCCGCTGATCAACAACGTGCGCACCTTCGAGAAGCGCATCATGACGCTGAATATCCCGCCCGACCGGTTCCTGACCAGCGAGGCGAAGAACGTCATCGTCGACTTCTACGCCAAGTGGCAGATTCAGGACACCGGCCAGTTCTACCGGGCCACGCGCGGCGACGAGCGCAACGCCGAGGAACGGCTGGCGCAGATCCTGCGTGACGGGATGCGCAACGAGTTCGCGCGTTACGAGCTGGCCGAGGTGGTCTCCGGTGAGCGCACGACCATCATGGGCGCGGTGCGTGACGTGGCCCGGGGAACCGCGCGCGAACTCGGCGTGAACCTGGTCGACGTCCGCATTCGGCGCATCGACCTCCCGGACGAGGTTTCGGAATCGGTGTATGATCGCATGCGCGCCGAGCGGCAACGCGTGGCCCAGGACTTCCGCGCACGTGGTCAGGAAGAGGCCGAGCGCATCCGGTCCCGGGCCGACCGCGACCGGACGGTCATCCTGGCGAATGCCTATCGGGAATCCGAAGAGATCCGGGGTGCCGGCGATGCGCGGGCTACGGAAATCCTGGGCGGGGCGTTCGGAGCGGACGAGGACTTCTTCCGGTTCTACCGGAGCCTGCTCGCTTACCGCAGTTCGCTGACCGGCGATCGCAACACCTTCGTGCTGGAACCGTCGTCGGAGTTCTTCCGCTATTTCCAGGATCCCCTGGGATCGCGGGATCGCGCGCCGCTGCAGCCCTGACGGCAGCGGTCTGAGCCATGTGGTCGGACCTGGCAGCAGCGCTCGCGCTGCTGCTCGTTCTTGAGGGGCTGCTGCCGTTTCTGGTACCGCGCCGGTACCGGGAGTACTTGCTCGAGATCGCCCGTCTGCCGGAGGGAACGCTCAGACTGTTCGGGCTGATCTCCATGCTGCTCGGTCTTGCGTTGCTGGCCTGGGTGCGCGGCTGAACCATGATTCACACGGGAAATACGATGGACGAAGTGAACCGGTGGTTGCTGCCGGATGGCCTCGAGGAGGCTCTGCCGGCCGCGGCCCGGCGCCTGGAGCATCTGCGCCGGGCCATTCTCGACCAGTTCGATGTCTGGGGCTACGATCTGGTGATGCCGCCGCTGGCGGAGTACCTGGACTCGCTGCTGATCGGCACCGGGCGCGAACTGGATCTGCAGACTTTCAAGTTGACCGACCAGCTCACCGGCAAGCTGATGGGCGTGCGCGCGGATCTGACCCCGCAGGTGGCCAGGATCGACGCCCACCGCCTGCGCGAACCGGGAACGACCCGCCTGTGCTATGTGGGCACGGTATTGCGCACCCGGGCCGACGAGTGGTCGGGGTCGCGCAGCCCGCTGCAGGCCGGGGCCGAGCTGTTCGGGCACGACGGTCTGGACAGCGACGTCGAGATCATCCGCTTGATGCTGGCGACGCTGGAGCGCTGCGGCGTCCGCGAGCCGAGCATCGATCTCGGCCATGTCGACATTTACCGTTCCCTCGCGCGCATGGCGGCGCTCGATCCGGCGCGGGAGTCCCGCTTCTTCGAGATGCTGCAGCGCAAGGCGGTGCCCGAGATCGAGCAGGCGCTGGCCGAGTGGGGGCTCGATGCCGAGGTCGCGCGTCAGCTGCGGGCGCTGGTCGACTTGAACGGGGGCGCGGAGGTGCTCACCGAGGCGCGCGCGGTGCTGGCATCGGCGCCGGTGCAGGTGTCCGCAGCGCTCGAGCATCTGGCCGCGGTGATCGAGCGCCTGCACGCGGCCCAGCCAGGGCTGGACATCCACGTGGATCTCGGCGAACTGCGCGGCTACTCCTACCACACGGGGTTGGTGTTCGCCGCGTTCGTTCCCGGTTCGGGGCAGGAGATCGCAAGGGGCGGGCGGTACAATCACATCGGCCGGGTGTTCGGCCGCGCGCGGGCGGCCACTGGCTTCAGTACCGATCTCAAGCAGTTGATCCGACTGGCGCCCGTGCCTGCGGATCGGGCGCGCGACTGCGTGCTGGCGCCGGCGCAGGGGGATGCCGGGCTGGAGGCCGCCATTGAGGAACTGCGTGCCCGGGGGGTCCGGGTGCGGCGGCTGCTCGCGGGTGAAGCCGCGGATACATTGACCGAAAGTCCGCGCCTGCAGAAGCGCGGCGAGGTCTGGACTGTCGAGGAAACCTAGGTATGGGACGTTTCGTTGTGGTTCTGGGGAGTCAGTGGGGCGACGAGGGCAAGGGGAAGATCGTCGACCTGCTGACCGAAAATGCCGCTGCGGTCGTGCGCTTCCAGGGGGGGCACAACGCCGGGCACACGCTGGTGATCGGGGGGCACAAGACCGTGCTGCACCTGATCCCTTCCGGCATCCTGCGTTCCGGGGTCGAATGCATGGTCGGCAACGGGGTCGTGCTGTCGCCGGCCGCGCTGCTCGAGGAAATCGAGATGCTCGAGGCGCGCGGGGTTCCGGTGGCCGAACGGCTGCGGCTGTCGGAGTCCTGCCAGCTGATCCTGCCGCAGCATGTGGCGCTGGACCATGCGCGCGAGAAGGCGCGCGGCAAGGCGGCGATCGGGACCACCGGCCGTGGGATCGGTCCCGCGTACGAGGACAAGGTGGCCCGCCGCGGGCTGCGTCTGGGCGACCTGTTTCACCGCGAGCGCTTCGCGGCCAAGCTGGGCGAGGTGCTCGACTACCACAATTTCGTGCTGAAGCACTACTTCCAGGCCGACACCATCGATTTCCAGGCGGTGCTCGACGAGAGCCTCGAGCAGGCCGAGCGGCTGGCGCCGCTGGTCACCGATGTCGCCGGGCGGTTGCATGCGCTGCGCGCCGAGGGCAAGGACGTGATGTTCGAGGGTGCGCAGGGCACCCTGCTCGACATCGACCACGGCACCTACCCGTTCGTGACTTCGTCGAATACCACCGCGGGTGGCGCGTCCACCGGCTCCGGTGTCGGTCCGAGACACCTCGATTACATCCTCGGGATCACCAAGGCCTATACCACGCGGGTCGGCGCCGGGCCGTTCCCGACCGAATTGTTCGATAGCATGGGCGAGCATCTGGCGACGCGCGGGAACGAGTTCGGATCGACGACCGGTCGCCCGCGCCGCTGTGGCTGGTTCGACGCGGCGGCGTTGCGCCGCGCCGTCGAGATCAACAGCATCAGCGGCCTGTGCATTACCAAGCTCGACGTGCTCGACGGCCTGGAAAACCTGCAGATCTGCGTCGGTTATCGCTGTAACGGCGAACAGTGGGAAATCCCGCCGGCGGGTGCCGAGGCCTACTCGGCCTGCGAGCCGATCTACGAGGAGATGCCGGGGTGGCAGGAGTCGACCCTCGGGATCCGACAGTACGACGACCTGCCGGCCAACGCCCAGCGTTACCTGGAACGCCTGAGCAGCGTGGTCGGGGTGCCGATCGATATGATTTCCACCGGGCCGGACCGCGACGAAACCATCGTGCTGCGTGACCCGTTTGCGCTCTGATCGTGCGCTGGGTCCGGGGCCGACCGGCTTCGGGTCCAGCAGTGCGCGGCACCCGTTCGCACGAACGGAACGATCGTCCCGCGGGTTTCGCGTGGTGTTCGGAAAGAAAGGATGGTGCCGAGGAGAGGACTTGAACCTCCACGAGCTTACGCCCACTAGCACCTGAAGCTAGCGCGTCTACCAATTCCGCCACCTCGGCACGAGGTTGGATCTTGCGATCCTGCGCTTCAGGAAGGCGAAATATAGAGTTACCCGCGGGGCGTGTCAATCCATACCAGGGTTCCGGGGCGCGGCCGCGGAAGCGTCGCCGCCCCGGCCAGCGGGCGGCCCACGAAAACGAGTGAAGGGAATGCCGAGAAAACGCAGTCAGCAGCCGCAGGTCGATCCGTATTTCGAGCGCGAGGCGCAGAAATACGACAATCCGATCGCGAGTCGCGAATTGATTCTGGAATTGCTGGTCGACGCCGGCAATCCGCTGGGTTTCGACGAGATCGCCGAGCGTCTGGAGATCGGCGGCGACGACCAGACCGAGGCGCTGCGCCGCCGTCTGCGTGCGATGGAGCGCGATGGCCAGGTGCTCTGCAACCGCCGCGGCGCCTATCTGCCGGTGAGCCAGGCCGACCTGATCCGCGGCCGGGTGATCGGTCATCCGGATGGTTTCGGCTTCCTGGTGCCCGACGACCAGACCGGCGACCTGTTCCTGTCGCCGCGGCAAATGCGCGGTGTCTTGCACGGGGACCGCGTGCTCGGCCGGGTGATGGGCGTCGATCACCGGGGGCGTCGCGAGGGTGGAATCATCGAAATCCTCGAACGCGGATCGGAACAGATCGTCGGGCGCATCCGGGTCGAGGACGGCGTCGGTGTGGTCACGCCCGACAACAAGCGCATCACCCACGACATTCTGATTCCGCCGGACGGGCTCGGCGAAGCCGGCGACGATCAGATCGTGGTGGTTCGGATCCGGCCGCAGGCGTCGCGCAAGGCCCGCCTGCGCGGCGAGGTGATCGAGGTGTTGGGCGAGCACATGGCGCCCGGCATGGAGATCGACATCGCGATCCGCGCGCACGGCCTGCCGTTCCAGTGGCCCGACGAGGTGACCGCGGCTGCCGACCGTCTGGGCGCGCAGGTTCCGGCGGCGGCCAAGCGCGGGCGGCTGGATCTGCGCAAGAAGCCGCTGGTCACCATCGACGGCGAGGACGCGCGCGACTTCGACGACGCGCTGTACTGTGAGGAGACGGAAACCGGGTGGCGCCTGTGGGTGGCGATTGCAGACGTCTCCCATTACGTGGAAAAGGACTCGGCGCTGGACCAGGAGGCGCGTACCCGGGGCACTTCGGTGTACTTCCCGAACCAGGTGATCCCGATGCTGCCCGAGGTGCTGTCCAACGGCCTGTGCTCGCTGAACCCGGATGTCGACCGGCTGTGCATGCTCTGCGAGATGGAGATCGGCAAGCGTGGCGCCATTCGCGGCTTCCGATTCCACGAGGGCGTGATGCGCTCGCATGCGCGGCTGACCTACACCCAGGTCGCGGCGATGCTGGTCGACGGCGACGAGGCGTTGCGGGAACAGTATGCGGCCGTGGTTCCACACCTCGAGCGGCTGTACGCGGTGTTCCGTGCGCTGAACGGCGCACGCAACCGGCGCGGCGCGATCGACTTCGATTCCACCGAGACGCGCATCGAGTTCGGGCCCGAGCGCAAGATCGAGCGCATCGTGCCGGTCGAGCGCACCGATGCCCACCGTCTGGTCGAGGAATGCATGATCGCGGCGAACGTGTCGGCCGCGAAGTTTCTGAAAAAGTACAAGATTCCGGCCTTGTACCGGCTGCACGACCGGCCCCCTCCGGAGAAGATCGACGCCCTGCGCGACTTCCTGTCCGGAGTCGGGCTGACCCTGGAGGGCGGCGACGAGCCGACGCCGGTGCATTACGCGGCGGTGCTTCGTGCCGCTGCCGGCCGGCCGGACTGGCAGCTGATCCAGACCGTGCTGCTGCGTTCGCTCAGCCAGGCGAACTACGGCCCCAGCCTGAGCGGCCACTTCGGTCTGGCGCTGGCCGACTATGCCCACTTCACGTCGCCGATCCGGCGGTACCCCGATCTGCTGGTGCATCGCGGCATTCGCCATGTGCTGCGCGATGGCAAGGCCAGGGGCTTCGCGTATTCGCATTCGGACATGGAGCACCTGGGCGAGCATTGCTCGATGGCCGAGCGCCGCGCCGACGACGCGACCCGCGACGCGGTTGCGTGGCTGAAGGCCGAATACATGCAGGACAAGGTGGGCGACGTTTTCGACGGCGTGGTTTCCGGGGTCACCGGGTTCGGGCTGTTCGTCGAGATCGTCGACGTCTTCATCGATGGTCTCGTGCACGTGACCAGCCTCGACAACGATTACTACCACTTCGATCCGATCCGCCACCGGCTGACCGGCGAGCGCAGCGGCCGCACGTTCCGGATCGGCGACCGGCTGCGGGTGCAAGTGATCCGCGTGAGCCTCGACGACCGCAAGATCGACCTGCGTCTGATCGACGAGGAGCGCCCGGCGCGTCCCGGGAAGCGGCGGCAAGCCGGCGCTGCGCAGCCACCAGCGGGCGAGACCACGCCCGAGGCCCCGGCGGCGGAGCAGACACCGCCGCGCCGCCGGGGGCGCCGCCGTGGCGCAGGTACGGCTGGGCCGTCCGCGGAGGCCTCGACGCGCGCAGAAGGCGATCGACGCGCCGACGCCGACACGGCGCAGACGCAGGCCGGGGCCGAAGGGGCGCCCGCGAAGCCCGCGCGCAGGAAGCGCACCGCTGCGGCGGATCCTGCGTCGGGTAGCCCCCGAGACCCGGCGGAAGAAAAAACTGCCGCGCCGGCGCGAAAGCGCCCGAGCGATCGGCGCGGCCGCTCGGGCGAGCGCAAGGGCCGTCCGGAAACGCCGCGGCCTGCGCCGGAGGAGGCCGGGGCGTCGGCGGACAGCGCGCCCGACAGCGATGGCGAACGCAGCAGCGGGCTGCCGCGCCCGCGCCGGCGCCGCCGCAGCCAGCAGGCTGCGGGTGAGGTCGCGTTGTTGATCCAGCCTTCCCGCAAGACCGGCGACCAGACCGACGACGGCGCCACGGATCCGGCCAACGGAGACGCGGGCGATGCCGCCGAGGCCGAGGCCGGGGGCAAGTCAGCCCGGCCCGCCCGGCGGAGTTCGAGACGCAGGCCGCGGGACGACTCGTGACCACGGCGGAGGTGGTCGGGGGGCTGCATGCGGTCGCGGCGCTGCTGAACCATCGGCCCGAGCGGGTCAAGCGGCTCCAGGTGGCGGCAGGCGCCGCCGACGCCCGGGTCGACGCACTCGCCTCGCGGGCGCAGGCACTGGGAATCAGCGTGGAACGGGTCCGGCGCGAACGCCTCGACCGTGCGGCGGATGGGTTGAGGCATCAGGGCATACTGGCCTGGGTGAAACCGCGCGCCCGCGCGACCGAGGCGGACCTGGCCGATCGGGTTGCGGCGGGGGCGACGCTGTTGCTGGCGCTCGACGGGGTGACCGACCCGCACAATCTGGGGGCCTGCCTGCGCAGCGCCGACGCCGCCGGCGCCGCCGCGGTGATCGTGCCGCGCGACCGTAGTGCCCAGTTGACCCCGGCGGCCGCGAAGGCGGCCTCCGGTGCCGCCGAGACCGTGCCGGTGGTGGCGGTCGCAAATCTTGCCCGTTCGCTGCATCGGCTTCGTGACCAGGGATTCTGGGTGGTCGGTCTGGCCGGTGAGACCGACACCGCGCTGTATGACCTGGACCTGACGGGGCCGACCGTGCTGGTGCTGGGTGCCGAGGGCGAAGGGTTGCGGCGCCTGACCCGCGAGCACTGCGATCATCTTGCCGCCATCCCGATGGCGGGTACCGTGGCCAGCCTGAACGTGTCGGTGGCTGCCGGGATCACGCTGTTCGAGGCCGTGCGCCAGCGCCGGATCGCGGCCCGGCGCGCCGACTAGCGACTTCGCAAACGTCCCGGCCTGTCCGGCGAATGCCACAAGGGTGTGCTTGCGCCGTGGGTGCGATCTGGCCTAAAATCTCGCGCTTTTCCCGCCGGTATCGGCGGCTTCTTGCCTCACTGCCGGGCCCGACCCGGGCGGGAGGCTGTTACCCGTAAGGAGTGTCAGATGCGTCACTATGAAGTGGTGTTCATGGTCCACCCGGACCAGAGCGAGCAGGTGCCTGCGATGGTCGAGCGGTATCGCGGCATGATCGAGGCCCAGCAGGGCGTGGTCCACCGCCTCGAGGACTGGGGCCGCCGCCAGCTCGCCTATCCGATCGAGAAGCTGGTCAAGGCGCACTACGTGTTGATGAACGTCGAGGCCGGCGAAGCGGCGTTGGAAGAGCTGGTCAGCGCATTCCGGTTCAACGATGCGGTGCTGCGCCACCTGGTGGTGCGGATGGACAAGGCCGAGACCGAGCCCTCGCCGCTGGCCAAGGGACGCGAGGAAGAGGAGGCCGGAAAGGGTCGCGGTCGCCGCGAAGAACGCAGCGATCGTGACGAGGATGACGACGACGAAGGGGACGCACGGCCCCGTGCCCGCGCGTAAGCCTGCCCCCATCCCGCATTCCCTGCTGCCCATTCCATTTCGAGGAACGATTCCATGGCCCGATTTTCCCGCCGTCGCAAGTACTGCCGTTTCACCGCCGAAGGCATCGAGTATATCGATTACAAAGACCTGAACCTGCTCAGGAATTTCATTACCGAGACCGGCAAGATCGTGCCCAGCCGAGTCACGGGCACCAGCGCACGGTATCAGCGCCAGCTGGCGACTGCCGTGAAGCGTGCGCGGTTCCTGGCTCTGCTGCCGTATACCGACAACCAGTTCTGATTCGCTTCCGGTTCGCGGGAGGCGCCGATGCGCGTACTGGCCGATTTTGCGATGCAGGGCCGGTGGCGGGCCGTCGGGTCTGCCGCTGCTCTGGGCGCGCTGGGGCTCTTCGTTCCGCCGATCGCGATTCTCAGCGGTGCGGTGATCGGGCTGGTCGCGCTGCGCGTCGGGCTCGGGCAGGCGCTGTTCGTCGCCGGCTTCGGTTCTCTGTTCCTCGGCGCGGTGGTGTTCGGTCTGACGGGCGGATCGCCGCTGATCGGCGTGTTTGCCGGGCTTGCGCAGTGGCTTCCGGTCGCGGCGATGGGCGAGGTGCTCCGCCAGTCGATTTCCTGGCGCGTCACGTTGTCGGTTGCGGCGGTGGTGGCCGGCGCCCTGGTGCTGGTGGCGCGTCTGGTCGTGCCCGACCTGGAGTCGGCGTGGGTGGCGGTGGGGATGCAGATGCTCGCGCCGTTCATCGAGGCCAATGGCACCCAGGCAGAGGATCTGGAAGGGGCGCTGGTACAGGTGGCGCCGTTTCTCACCGGCCTGCTCGCCGGGATTTTCCTGTTGAGCATGGTGCTGAGCCTGGTGATCGCCCGGTACTGGCAGGCGCTGCTGTATAACCCCGGCGCCTTCGGGACCGAGTTCCGCGCGCTGCAACTGGGGCCCGGACCCGCGCTGGCGATGGTCGGTCTCGCGCTCGCGGGGCAATTGCTGGCCACGCCGCTGGCTCTGGAACTGGCCTTCATTCTCGCGGTCCTGTTCTTCTTGCAGGGCCTTGCGGTGATGCACGGCCTGACCCATGCCCGGAACATGAACTCGTTCTGGCTGGTGGGGTTGTACGTGCTGCTGGTACTGGCGCTGCCGCAGATGTTTCTGCTGATCGCGGTTCTCGGCGCAGTCGACGCGGTCGCGCGGTTGCGGGAACGCCTGGCGGAACAGGACCAGGGGCCGCGGGACTGAGGCCAGCGGACCATGCCCGGCCCGGGCTGCGCGTGTAGACTTGCGCGGCCGGTGTGGATTCATTCAACGCTCTAGAATTACAGGAAAACCACGATGGAAGTCATTCTGCTGGAAAAAGTCGACAATCTGGGCGGTCTGGGCGACAAGGTTCGCGTGCGTCCCGGGTACGCTCGCAACTACCTGCTGCCCCAGGGCAAGGCGAAATTCGCGACGGCCGAGAACATTGCCGAGTTCGAGGCACGCCGTGCGGAACTCGAGCGTGCCGCCGCCGAGGCGCTGGCCGCTGCCGAGGCGCGTCGCGACAGCCTCGACGGCATGGTGGTGGAGATCACCGCGAAGGCCGGCGGGGAGGGCAAGCTGTTCGGGTCGATCGGCGCTGCGGACATCGCCGACGCGGTCACCACCCGGGGAGTCGAGATCGAGAAGCGAGATGTGCGCCTCCCCGAGGGTCCGCTGCGCCAGGCTGGCGAGTACGAAATCGACCTGCACCTGCACAGCGATGTGAACGCCCAGATCCGCGTGATCGTGATCGGTCAGGAATGATCGACGATGCCGGCACTGCGCCCGCTTGCCGGCGCAGTGCGCGTCGTTGTCCCTGTCGGACCGGGGCGGCGCTTCCTGCGCCGGTGGGAAGCGCGGTGCATTTTTCCCTGATTTCTCGTTACGTAGAACTGCTATGCGCCTCGGAATCTTGAGCAACGGCCCTCGCTCTCCTGTGCGGCTCGCTGCGGGCGTCCCATTCCGGCAGGCTGCTGGTCGGCGATGACCTCCGAATTCCGGGTTCCACCGCATTCGGTCGAGGCGGAGCAGTCCGTGCTCGGCGGACTGATGCTGGACAACGATGCGTGGGACCGGATCGCCGACCGGCTCGGCGCCGACGATTTCTACCGCCACGACCATCGCCTGATCTTCCGGGCGGTGGCGGCGCTGGCGGAGCGTAACGCGCCGTTCGACATGGTCACGGTCGCGGAGCAGCTGCAGACCACCGGCGAACTACAGGATGCCGGGGGGCTCGCCTATCTCGGCCAGCTCGCGGCGCAGACCCCCAGCGCCGCGAATATCCGCGCCTATGCGGATATCGTGCGCGACCGCTCGGTGCTGCGTTCGCTGATCGCGGTGGGTACCGAGATCGCGGACTCGGCGTTCACCCCCGACGGCAGGCCCACGCGCGAACTGCTCGACCTGGCCGAGCAGAAGGTCTTCGGGATTGCGGAACAGGGTGCCCGCGGAGCCCAGGGTTTCCGGGGCATGAAGCCGCTGCTCACGGCCGCCGTCGAACAGATCGAATACCTGTTCGAGACCAAGAGCCCGATCACCGGCATTCCGACCGGCTACCAGGATCTGGACGAACTGACTTCGGGCCTGCACGCCGGTGATCTGGTCGTCGTCGCCGGCCGTCCGTCGATGGGCAAGACGAGTTTCGCGATGAACATCGCCGAGTACGTGGCGATGAAGACGGCACAGCCGATCGCGGTGTTCAGCATGGAGATGCCGGGGGAGCAGATCGCGATGCGTCTGCTGTCGTCGATGGGCCGGATCAACCAGCAAAAGCTGCGCTCGGGCCGCCTGGACGACGGCGACTGGCCGCGGCTGAGCAGCGCGGTGTCGATGCTGTCCGAGGCCCCGCTGTACATCGACGATACGCCGGCGCTGTCGCCGACCGAGCTGCGCGCGCGTTCGCGGCGCCTGATGCGCGAGCACAAGGGGCTCGGGCTGATCGTGGTGGACTACCTGCAGCTGATGCAGTCGCCGGGCTCGCGCGAGAACCGCGCGACCGAGATCTCCGAGATCTCGCGCTCGCTGAAGGCGTTGGCGAAGGAGCTGAGCGTGCCGATGATCGCGTTGTCGCAGCTGAACCGCTCGCTCGAGCAGCGCCCGAACAAGCGCCCGGTGATGTCCGATCTGCGCGAATCGGGCGCGATCGAGCAGGACGCGGACCTGATCGTGTTTGTTTACCGCGACGAAGTCTACAACGACGAAAGCCCGGACAAGGGCACCGCCGAGATCATCGTCGCGAAGCAGCGCAACGGGCCGATCGGCACGGTGCGCCTGACGTTCCGCGGCCAGTACACGCGATTCGAGAACTATCATCCCGACGTCTACGGCGTCGGCGTCGAGGCGTGAAGCGCGCCGCCGTCATCCATCGAAATCCGGCGGCGTTGCGCCACAATCTGGAACTGGCGCGCACGCTGGCACCCGGCCGTCGTGTCTGGGCGGTCATCAAGGCCGATGCCTACGGGCACGGGATGCACTGGGCGGCCGGCCTGCTGGAAGGCGTGGCCGACGGGCTGTCGGTGTCCTGCCTGGAAGAGGCGCGGGCGCTGCGCGAGGCCGGGGTCGGCGCACCGATCCTGGTGCTGCAGGGACCGCGCAGCGCGGCCGAATGGCGGTTCTGCGCGCTGCACGACCTGCAGCCGGTGCTGCACGACGAGGCCCAGCTGCCGGGGCTGCACGCGCTGCGCGAGCCGCTGCCCGCGTTGTGGATCAAGCTCGATACCGGCATGCACCGGCTGGGGTTCGCGCCGCTGAAGGCGCAGTTGCTGCATGCCCAGCTGCACCGGCATCCGGCTACAGTAAACGGCCTGCACTGGATGACCCACCTGGCCTGCGCCGACCGGCCGGAAGCCCCGCAGAACGCCGAGCAGTTGGAGACCTTCGCGCATGCGGTCGCTGAACTGCCGGGGCAGCGCAGCTTCGCGAACTCGGCGGCGGTGGTGTCCGGGCTCGCCCGCAGCACCCGGCTCGGCGAGTGGCTCCGCCCCGGGATCATGCTGTACGGTGCGAGTCCGCTCGTTGGCGAGTGCGGTCCGGAACGCGCGCTGCGCCCGGTGATGACGGTCACCGCGCCGCTGATTGCGCTGAAGTCGCTCGAGCCCGGGGCCAGCGTGGGCTACGGTGCGAGCTGGACTGCAAACCGGCCGACACGGGCCGGCGTGGTCGCGATGGGGTATGCGGACGGGTATCCCCGGCACGCGCCATCGGGAACGCCGGTGCGGCTACGGGGCCGCGAGTGCCCGGTGATCGGCAGGGTGTCGATGGACATGCTCGAGATCGATCTGACCGCGGTGCCAGAGGCGCGCGTTGGCGACGTCGCGACTCTTTGGGGCGAGGGATTGCCCGTGGAACGCATCGCCGAGGCGGCCGGCACGATCAGCTACGAACTGCTGACCCGCGTCGCGGGTCGCCTGCGAATCGCCGAATCCTGAACCCGCCATGCTAGGGAAGCGCTGAAGAATCCGTCATCGCGAGGAGCGAAGCGACGTGGCGATCCATAAGGCACGGATTCAGCTAGCGCCGCTTGGATTGCCGCGCTTCGCTCGCAATGACAGGGCCCTTTTTTCAGCGTTTCCCTAGCGGTTCCGCCCGGGGGGGCACCGCTGTCCCGCGGTGGCGCCGCCTGCAACGAAAGAACCCCGCCAGAGGCGGGGTTCGCGTTGCCGGATCCAACCGGAAGGTCAGGTCTTCGCGGTCGGCACGTAGCCGAGGTTGTCTTCGCCGACCCCCTTGACCACGGGCTCGTTCAGATCGTCGATGCGCACGGTCTTGTGGTCGCGCAGGTAGTCGGCGACCACGTCCCAGATCTTGCGCCCGGTGTCGCCCGCCGGCTGTTCCTGCACGCTGGCCCAGCCCGCCACCACGTATTCCTTGTCGGGATCCAGCGGCTTGCCGTCGAATTCCATCTCGAGGATGCGCTCGCCGATGCGGTTGCCCGGGTTGATCGCGTACTTCAGGCCGCCGACGCGGACCATGTCGCCGCCCTGCTGGAAGAACGGATCCTCGTGGAACAGGTTGTCGGCGACGTCCTCGAGGATGGTCTTGATCTGTGCGCCGGTCATCACGTTTCGGGTCACGGCCGGGTAGGTGAGGCCGGTCTGGTCCATCACGTGCTCAAAGGTGATCGGCATTCCCGGCAGCACCGAGGTGCCCCAGCGGAAGCCCGGCGAGAACGCGATCTGCGCATCGAGCTGCTCGTTCAGCGCGTCGACGATCAACTGGTCGAAGGTGCCGTTGAAGTTGCCGCGACGGAACAGCAGGCTCTCGGTGACCGCCAGTTCCTCGGACAGTTTCTGCTCCATGTTGAAGGTCTCGCCGTCGAAGGTGACCTCCTGGTTGCGCATCGTGGTGATGTAGTCCTGCATCTCGGTGTCGGGCTCGATCAGGTTCGAGAACACCGGCAACAGGTTGTACTTCCAGCCCTGGATCTTGCCGTCGCGGAAGTCGAAGTCCATCACGCCGAGGAACTTGGCGTTCGAGCCCGCGTTGGTGACCAGGCAGGTGCCGCCGTTCGGTGTCTTCACCGGCGTCGGGGCCGGCACGCCGTCGTGGGTATGGCCGCCGAAGATCGCGTCGACGCCGTCGACCATGCCCGCCATCTTCAGGTCCACATCCATGCCGTTATGCGACAGTACGACGACGATCTCGGCACCTTCGGCGCGCGCGGCATTGACCTGGCGCTGCATGTCGTCGGGGCGGATGCCGAAGGTCCACTCCTCGACCATGAAGCGCGGGTTCGCGATCGGGGTATACGGGAACGCCTGGCCGACGATCGCGACGTTCACGCCGTTGATCTCGCGGATCACGTAGGGTCGGAAGACCTGGTCGCCCCAGTCGACGTCGGTCACGTTCTGCGCAACGAAGTCGATTCCGGCCTGGGCGAAGTCGTTTTCCACGACTTCGGAGACACGGTCGGCACCGTAGGTGAACTCCCAGTGCGCGGTCATCACATCCACCGTGAGCAGCTTCTGCGCGTCGACCATGTCCTGTGCGTTGGTCCACACGCCGGTGCCGGTGCCGCCGCCCCAGGTGTCACCGCCGTCGAGCAGCAGCGCCCCCGGCCGGGAGGCCTTGAGCTGCTTCACCAGTGCCGACAGGTGGGCGAAGCCGCCGACCCGGCCGTACTGTTCCGCAGCCTTGACGAAATCCAGGTAGGTGAACGCGTGCGCCAGCTTGTCGCCCGGTTCGATTCCGTAATGCTTCAGCAGTGCCTCGCCGACCAGGTGCGGTGGCTGGTTGCGCATGCCGGCGACGCCGATATTGATATTGGGCTCGCGGAAATAAATCGGGTTCAGCTGCCCGTGGCAGTCGGTGTAGTGCAGCAGGCTGACGTTGCCGTAGCGGGGCAGGTCGTACATCGACCGGCCGTTGCTGCCGGCGAAACTGTGCAGCGGGAAGCCCGCGACGCTGGCGGCGGCCAGGATCTGCAGGAATTGGCGACGGTTCATGAGCATCGGTGATCAACCTCCGGTTGAGTGAGTAGTGTTCCAGCAGCCCCGTACGGCAGGGAGCAAGCAATCTACAGGACGCGTGGGCGCAAGGCTTCATTCCCGTCGCCGCGATTTTCGAAGTCCGCGGCGGCCTGGTATTTCGCGTTGTGAGGGGGTGATGCGAATGCACCCGGGCTGTGTCCTGAGCTGACCGTAGGGCGGAATAGCGCAGCGTCATCCGCCACACGGCGTTCATGCCGCCCAGTAAGTAGCCTGGGGCGCCCCGGCGCCGGCTGGCGGATGACGGCCTTCGGCCTTTTCCACCCTACGCGTCTTTCATCATGGGGGTGGCCGCGTGCGCCACGATCGTTAGCGCGATCGGTCCTGCGCGACCTGGCGCGCCGTGTCGCGCTTGTGTTCGATGCGTTCGATGTCGCGCGCGGTGGCGTCGCGGGCCGCCAGGGCATCGTCGAACTGGCGCACGGCCTCCGAGTATTGTCCCCGGTGAAAGAAATACTCGGCCATCGCCTCGCGGCTGACGGCGATGCGATCGTCGGCATCGGCGGCTTCGGCCTTCAGGCGCAACAGGGTAGGGTCCGGGGTGACCTGATTGCGCAGCAGGCGATCCACCAGGCGCACCGCGCTCCCGTGGCTGCCGGATTCGTGCAGGACGCGGGCCTGCAGGTGACCGACCACCGGGTTGCCGGGATAGATCGAGTCGAGTTCCTCCAGCAGTTCGAGCGCGGACGGGTAGTCGCTCTCGCGCCGCATCAACGCGACCTGCGCCAGCGTCAGGGTCAGGGTCGGTGCCTCGAGTTCTGGAATGCGGTCGAGCAGTCGTGCCGCTTCGCGGTTCTGCCCCAGCTCGAGGTAGGCGATCGCCGCCTCGTACAACTGCACCGGATCGTGGTCGCCGGTGGCCGTGAAACGCTGCACGCTACGCTGCGGGTCTCCCAGTGCCCGAACCCGGGCCTGTACCCACGGGAAGGCACCGGTCTCGTCGCGCGTGAAGCGGCCCTGGATCTGTTCGGCGCGGCCGCGTGCGTCGCTGATACGGCCCAGCGTCACCGGGTGGGTGCGCAGATACTCGGGGACTGCATCCTCGGCCCCGCGGGTCAGTTCCTGCAGGCGTTCGAAGAAATCCGCCATCGCATGCGGATCGAACCCGGTCGATGCCAGCACCTGGATGCCGACCCGGTCGGCCTCCGCCTCGTTGGCGCGGGTATAGTCGATCTGCGACTGGATGCCGGCGGCCACCCCCCCGGCTATGGCGGCCTGGGCCAGCTGCGGGTCGATGCTCGCGGCCAGGATGCCGGCCAGTACCGCAAGCCCGGTGGTGAAATTGATGTCGCGCCCGCGCGCAAACATGCGGGCAATGTGGCGCTGCGTGACATGCGCGATCTCGTGGGCCATGACCGCGGCCAGTTCGGCCTCGTCCCGGGTTTCCAGGATCAGGCCGCGATGGATGCCGACGATTCCGCCAGGCATCGCGAAGGCGTTGATTTGGGAATTGTCGACGGCCAGGAAGTGAAATGCGCCGTCGGTTTCGGGCGCGTTCGAGACCAGCCGCTGGCCCAGCGCATCGAGGTAGAAGCCGATCTCGGGGTCGTCGATCAGCGGCAGCGCACGCCGGACCTCGCGCAGCAGCGATCTTCCCAGTTCGCGCTCTTCGGTCGTGGTCAGCAGGCCGCCCGAGGCGTCGCCGAGGCTGGGGAGCCGGGGCGACTGCGCGAGCGTGCCGGTACCCAGTGCCAGTGTCGCAAGGAACAGGAGGACGGTGAGAACGCTTTTCATCGATCGAGAGTCCGTGGTGGCGGACCCTCGCAGCCTGGCCCTCGTGGGCTCTGTTACTTGCCCAGGCCGGGTGCCGAGGGATACGTCCGCATGCTGTCGCGCGATTCCCACAGCTGCGGTTTCAGCAGAGCTTCGGGAAGCATGAAGCGCTTGCGATCCAGCACCGGGTGGGTCCGCACGATTCTGACCACGTCATCATAGCGAAGTTTGACCAGCAGGCCGATGTTCTGCCCCGAGGTGTGCCGGGCAATCATGTAGCCGTTCTCGACCCGGTGCACGTACAGATTGGCCGGGCACAGCTGTCCGCCGCGGCTGCGGAGGGTGACTGCGTAATGCCCGTCGGGCCTGAATGCACGCTTCTCCACGAGATGCGTCCTCCGGGGCTGGTCATTGCGAACCCCGACACACTACCATGGGGGCTGCCCGCCGCGGGAACGTCACACTGCGGGCGGCGTGTATATTGGAGTTTGCTTATATTTGGGCTATGCTTTCTGGCTACGCGTTTCCGGGCGCTTGCCCCGCGGCGGTGTCCGGAACCCGAAATGTCCCCGCTTCCGGCGGCGACGCCGCTCCCAAGTTCCGCTGGGGGCGACCGTTGCGGAGCGGGCTCGATCCGACGGGAGGAGTGCCGTGTTCGGAATCTCGATCTCAGAAGTCACGCCTCAAACACTTGAGGAATGGGACGCCGAAGGCCGCCCCTATCGCCTGGTGGATGTGCGCTCGATGGCGGAAACCGAGCGGGGCGTGCTGCCCGGTGCGGAACTGGTGCCGCTGCACCTGATCCCGCTGCGCAAGGACGAGTTGTCCGGCGACCGTCCGGTGGTGTTGTACTGCCAGACCGGGGCCCGCTCGGGGCAGGCCTGCGCGTTTCTTGCTCAGCAGGGCATTACCAACGTGCATAACCTGGTAGGCGGGATCACGGGCTGGGCGCGGTCCGGAAAGCCCATTGTCACGCCAAATTAGTACTTTCTTGTATTAGCACCCGTGTTCGTCTATTAAGTGCGCGACCTTTCTGCAATGCTGTACCGGTTCCGCGCATCCCGACCGTGGCGGACATTCCCTTAGACCTGCTGAGAAATGGAGAGGAGAAACGAAGAATGGCCAATTTCGACCAAGAACTGGACGCCTCCGGACTGAATTGCCCGCTGCCGATTCTGCGCGCGAAGAAGACGCTTGCTGCGATGGACTCCGGTCAGGTTCTGCATATCATCGCGACCGACCCCGGTGCCGTTAAGGATTTCCAGGCCTTCGCGAAGCAAACCGGAAACGAGTTGCTGGAACACCGGGAAGAAGGCGGCAAGTTCTTTTTTCTGATGAAGAAGGGCTGAGCCCGAGCAATAACCCGAATGGCCGGTCCCGACGAGACCGGCCATTTTGTCTGCGAGTCCCTGAATATAACGACCAGGCAGGCCCGAGTCGCTCCGGGGGCGTGGGATGTGCCTTGGACCGGGTCCGCACCAGCGTTTCGGGGGTCCCGGTGGCCCTCGCCAAGAGGCCGTGCGCGCCTGGAAAACCGATTGTCAATTTCATTCCGGATGCGAACTGCATCGGGATCCCCCTGCGTGTTTGCTACCCTGCTTGGCCGGGGTATAAAATCGGGCCGGTATCGACCTCATTGCCGAGGTTGATGAGGTAAACCGGGCCAGCGAGCTCGCCGGGTTGCTTTTGCAAGGCGACAAGGCATTTACCTTTTCGTTCCGTCTCATTTCTCGTTTTTCTTGGAGGGCATCATGGGTGTAGTCCGGGGCTGTGAGATTCCTGAGGACCTTCTTTACAACATTGACAACAATGTCTGGATCCGTAAGGAGAGCGACGGAAGCGCCATCGTGGGCCTGACCTCCTATGCCTGCTCGTTGGCGGGGCAGATCGTTTCCTATACGCCGAAGAAGGTCGGCAAGCCGGTCAAGAAGGATAAGTCCTGCGCGACCGTCGAATCGGGCAAGTGGGTCGGACCGGCGAAGACGCCGGTCTCGGGCGAGGTGATCGCGATCAACGACGCGGTCGCTGCAAAGCCCGGATTGATCAACGACGATCCCTACGGCGAGGGCTGGCTGGTGCGGATCAAGCCCGACGACTGGGATGGCGAAACCGGCGACCTGAAGACCGGCGACGATGCGCTGGCTGCGTTCGAAGCCAAGATGGATGCAGACGGCTTCGGCGGCTGCTGAGCTGATGGCTTCTCTCCCGTTTCCCGCAAGCGGGAGAGAAGCGTAAAGCCCGGGGCGGGTTTGGGAGGGGTTGCACCGCCCGTCGCCTACCCGCTTCCGCCGCCGATGCGCAGTGTCAGAACTCGGCGTACCAGGTCAACCCGATGCTGCGCCCGGGTGCTCTCAGATCCTGGACGCCGTTGACGGGATCAATGCGGGCCGCGGTCATTTCGTTCACGTGTTCGCGGTAATCACGGTCGAACAAGTTGCTGACCGACAGCGTCAGTTCGTGGCCCTTCAGGCCGGCGGATGGGCCGAAACGGTACCCGACTGCTGCGTCCACCGTGGTGAAGCCGGGAGTCTTGCGCTCGGCTCCGCCGCTGAACCGGTCCGCAGTGCGATCCTGTTTGGCGACGGCCCGGGCCTGTCCTCGCCACTGCCATCCAAGGGGGGACTGCTGCGCGAGGCCCACGCTCAGTTCGGAAGGCGGCATCTGGTACAGGGGCTCGCGGAATTCGGGATCGCGGTTGTCGCCACGTAGCCAGGTGCCCCAGGCAAAGGCCGACAGGCCGTCGCCAAGATCGTGATCGACGCTGAATTCGGCGCCACGGATCCGCGCGCTGTCCAGGTTCACGGTCTGCTTCACGTTGGGGGCGATGACCTGGCCGCCGATGTAGTCGCGAATGCGGCTTTCGTATACCGCCACCGTGTAACGGGTATCACCGATTCGGCCCCGTGCACCGACCTCGACGCTGAGGTTGCGTTCTGGCTCGAGTTGCGGATTGCTGAGCCAGTTGAAGCCGTCGCTGTAGGGATACGTCAGATAGCGCTCCAGCAGTCCGGCCGAACGGTATCCCTCGGACAAGCTGGCATAGGGATTGAAACCGGCGTCCAGCTCCCAGGTGGCGCCGGCGGACCAGGACAGGTTGTAGTCCGTCTTGTCGAGCGGCGCGGTCACCCCTAGCGCGCTGTCTGCGCTGCCCTGGACCTCGTCGTAGCGGGCGCCAAGGGTAATGGTGAAGTCGTCCAGGTAGATGTCGTCCTGCAGGAACACCCCGCGGGATTCCAGGCGGCCGTTGTCGATCAGCTGCAGCCGGAAGTCAGGCTGGAAGTCGGGTGCGAAGCCGACGAAGGATACGGGCGATGCCTTGAGCTGCCACGCCTCGACGCCGGCGAGCAGCACATGGCGCGGATGCGGCGACAGTTCGACCTGCAGACGGCCGCCCCGGGTGTCGAAATCGGTGTCCGAGGTTCGGTAGTCCTGGGCGCGCTCGCGGTTCCAGTCGTAGTTCCCGCGCTCCAGATCCTGACGGTAGATCGAGGCGACCAGGCGTGTGTCCCAGGCGCCGCCGAGTTCGCCCTCGTAGCGGCCTTCGAGCAGATCCCGCTGTTGCCGTGGCGTGTAGTGCGTGTTCAGGCCGTCCGGCTGGTGCAGCCCGGCCCCGGGTGGTGGCACGATCGGCTCCTCCAGGTAACGCCTCGAGGCGAGGTACCAGACGTTCTCGCGCCGGTCGCGCTGCGCACGCAGCTGCACTTCATGTCCGGGGGCCAGACTGGCGCGGTAGCGCAGGTGCAGCGCTCCCTGCTCGGTGCCGCTGTCGTCCAGCCGCTCGCCGGACCCGGTCTTGTAGTCGCCGGCATCGAGCCAGGCAGCGGACAGGTCGAGCAGCTGGGTGGCGCTCGACAGCGAGGTACCCACCGCCCCTCGAAAGCCGTCGTCCACCGAGGTGTACCCGAGGCGGGTCCAGCCGCGCACGTCGGGTTCGTCGGTGAAGCGGCCCCCGCGGGTGACGATGTTGATCACCCCGCCCATCGCCCCGGCTCCATAGAGGACCGATCCGGGACCGCGGACCACCTCGATGCGCTCGATCAAATCCACGTTCACGTACGAGGCAAGCGACCCCCGGGCCGGCGGCTGCATCGCATTCACGCGCACGCCGTCGATCAGCACCAGCACCTGGTCCCGCTTCAGCCCGCGGATGATCGGGTCGACTCCGACCGAACCGTCCACCGCGACCGCGACTCCGGGTTCGCCACGGAGCAGATCGCCGACGCTCCTGGCCTCCCGGCGACGGATCTCGTCGGACTCGATCACGTTCACCGACGCCGCGGTTTCGGACACGAGGGCCTCGTAGCCTTTCGCGGTCACGGTGACGGGTTCCAGCACGATCGCTTCGTCGGCGTGTGCTACGGCCGCGGCAATCGCCGCGGTCAGGCTCAGAACAGCGCTTGCTGTATGGCGCATCTGCATATCCCCCTGGGATTCTTGCGATCTGTAGGCACCCACCAGGGGAGCCGAACGCACGGGACTCCCGGTCGGGCGATGCTTCCTTCGAAACGTGGCGCTGTGCCGGTCACGAATTCTCGACAGGCCAAGGCGTGGTGCCGGCGGGTCCGTGGCGGCACCGTGCCATTGTTTCACAATATAAGCACGCTGTACCTATGGCCGCCGCCGCAACGGTCGAGTTGAGGCGAGCGCGGGCCGGCGACGCCCTGCGCCAGCCCCGAACCGGGCTTTGACGCCGGTCGGAAAAGGGCCTAGATTCCGGCCCATGGTCACCTGCGCGCAGAAGCCCCGTCGCCATGCGGGGCTTCTGTGTGATGGCCATTGGTTCCGGGCGGCTGGTGTTGGTGGCCGCGATCATGATGACCGGGTTGACGCCGCCTGCGCCGGCAGATCGCGCACGTCTGGCCCGAAACGCTTCGCAACCACAGGGAGAACGCCATGCCGATTTCCATCCTGACCCGGGGGCTGCTGGGTCTGCTGTTGCTGGGCCTCGCCAGTGTCGTGCACGCCGAGTACCTGCGGCCGATGGTGCTGGCGTATGCCAAGCCCGGCGCCGATGTCGGGGCCGAAGTCGCGACGGTGCAGGAACGCCTGAGCGAAGCCGGATTCCAGGTCCTCGGCGACTACCCGGTGACGTCGTCATCCCATGTGCTGGTGGTGACCTCCCCGGAACTGCTGGAGACGGCGGCCAGCATGCCCCGGGCGGCCTACATCGCGCCGCTGCGGGTGGCGGTGACGCGTGTCGACGGCCAGGTGCAGGTGAGCTACAACCACCTCGAATACTTCCGCCACGCCTACCGGATCGAACGTTCGCTGGCGCCGGTCATGGCCCGGCTGGCCGATGCCCTCGGCGCGCAGGAGAGTTTCGGGGCCGAAGGGCTGAGCCCGTCGGTGCTGTCCCGCTACCGGTACGCGTTCGGGATGGAGCGCTTCGGCGACCCCTACGAGCTTGGGAATTACCCCGATCGTGCGGCGGCACTGGCCGTTCTGGATGCCAATCTCGCCGAGAGCCGGGGCGGCGTGCGCGAAGTCTACCGGGTGGACATCCCGGGGCGCGACGCGACTCTGATCGGCGTCGCGATCCGTGAGGACGCCGGTGCGGACCGGGATGCAGCCGATGCCCATCAGCTCGCCACGGTGGACGTGGGGGATCGGCGCCATACGGCGTATGTGCCCTACGAGATCCTGGTCAACGGCGGTCGCGTCGAAGCCCTGCACATGCGATTCCGAATGGCTCTGCACTTCCCGGACCTGCGCATGGTGGGCGAGAATTCCTTCGTGCAGTTGCGGCGCTCGCCGGCCGCGGTCGAGCGGGCCCTGAGCATGGCCGCAGGGGGCTAGACTATGCCGTACCCGGCACCTTCGGTATTCCGGTCCACGGGAGGACGTGCTCCATGACTGACATTGCGTCCCGGCTACAGCCCATCCGCGCCGGGCTCGCCGATCTCCAGCGAGAATTGACCGAGGTTGGACAGCCGTCCCTGGCTCAGCGGGCGCAGGATCTGTTGCGGGAATTGGACGCGCTGACGGATATCCCTGACGCTGCGCCCCGGCCCGCCCGCAGGCCGAAATCGGCGCATCGCAGAGACGAAGTGGAGAAGTGCCCGCGGTGCACGATCCGCAGCTTGCATCCGGTTCCGGACCAGGTACGGGAAGGCACGGATGGAGCCGAGGAGATGCTCTGGCACTGCTCGAGCTGCGGATTCGAAGAGTGGCGCGGCGACGCCTGAAGACGCCGCCGTTTTGCCTGCGGCAGCCGCCGGCCGCCGCGAACCGGATGCGCTGGCACCTCGCGCCTGGCGTGTCGCCCGGGCAGGAGTCTCCGCACCCGAGCGCCATACCAGGCACGCCGGCGCCACGCCCACTACCCACGTTCCCCGGGGCCATTTAGGCTCGCTGCGGCGGCTTCTGTATGCTCTGACCGTCGCCGCAGCAGGCCCATGTGCATGAAACCCGAACGGATTCCCCACCGCTTCCTGGCCCTTTTTCCGACCTTCGTCCCGAAGCCGACCGGTCCGCAGGGCAATCACGAGGGCTGATTTCTTGACCCGTCCGCCGGCTCCCGTATTTCTGGATGCGGGCAGTCTTTCCGCCCCCGCGATGCATGCCTTGTACACCGGGATGACTGCCTGTACCCGCGAGTCGGATTCGATGCGGGTGCTCTGGCTGGTCAGCGCCGAGGCCCATGTGTCGGTGGGTGCGAGCCAGAATGCCGCGGCTGACCTGGATCTCGCGGGTTGTGCCGCCCAAGGCATCCCGGTGGTGCGGCGGTCCCTGGGAGGCGGTGCGGTCTGGATCGACTCCGACCAGCCCTGCTTCTTCCTGGTGCTGCCGCGCAGGGCCCTTGCGCGTGGTCATCGGCACCTGTTCTCGCTTGGTATGGGCCTCGCGGTGGCGGTGTTGCGGCAACTGGGGCTCGGGGACGTGCAAATGCGCAGCCAGGACATCTGGGTCCAGGGCCGCAAGATCATGGGAACCGGTGCGGCGACGCTGGAAAACGGCTGCGTGTTCGGTGCGAGTTTTCTCCAGCGTTTTCCGGCCGAGCGTTTCCTGGCCTGTGTCCACGAGCCGAGCGAAGGGTATCGGGATTGGGTTCTGCCGGCCTTGCGCGAGGGAGTCACCGATTGCGAGCACGAGCTGGCGCTGACGCCGGGCGTCGACGCCTTCCGTGCCGCCTTGCACACCGCACTGCTGCAGCGCTTCGGCGTGGCACCCGAGCCCGAGGCTCTGGATCCGTCTTCCCGCGACCACTGGATCGCCCGGGGACAGGAGGAACTGGACGAGATGGAGCAGGGCGAGACGCGGCCCGCGGTTCCGGGTGGCATCCGCATCAACCGTGCCAACCACGTGTTCGAGGCCCCGTCGCGCTGCGGACGCCTGCGCCTGCACGTGGCCGATACCCGGATCCGGCGCATCTGGTGCGAGGAACCGAGCATCGACCGCGTGCTCCAGGAGAGCGTGATCGGACTTGCGCCCGAGCGGCTGGTGCTGCGTGCGGGCCTCGGCTCCCGGCTCGCCCCCGGTCTGGTCGACGAGATCAGTTGCCGCATCGACGCGCTCTACCGCGGGATCCGCAATTCCTAGCAGCCTGTTGGACTTGGGCTGTTAACGTAAATGTCACGGCCTGTCTCGTGTCCCGGGCGACCCGTAGGGCGGAAAAGCGCAGCGTCATCCGCCATACGGCGTTCGTAGCGCCCCGGGCGCCCGCGGCAATCCGGGCGCCCGCTGGCGGATGACGGCCTTCGGCCTTTTCCGCCCTACGCCTACTGAAAAAAGGGTCCTGTCATTGCGAGCGAAGCGCGGCAATCCAGGGTGCGCCCACGAAATCCGTGCTTTATGGATCGCCACGTCGCTTCGCTCCTCGCGATGACGGATTAGGCAGCGTTTCCCTAGGGGGCAGGGGTGAGGGCAGCCGGCGGGCGGATCCTCCCCTGCATGGAACTCCCCGGCAGTGCACCCACGTACACGCGGGGTATCTGCGATGTCGTTCAGAAATGGCCAATATTCGTGCATCACGGAACCGTGAAAGTAAAGCCGTTTCGTATTACGATGTGTAGCCATTTTTGACCCGATGTCCGCGTTCGAACACGATCGCGCCGTTGACCCCTCAGGAACCATCGAAGCCATGTCCGAGACCTCCGCGAAGCCCACCGCCATCACCGGCGCCGAAATCTTTGTCCGCTGCCTGCAGGAAGAGGGTGTCGAGGTCGTATTCGGGTACCCGGGTGGCGCGGTTCTGCACATCTACGATGCGCTGTACCGGCAGGACAAGGTCTCGCACATCCTGGTGCGCCATGAGCAGGGCGCGGTGCACGCGGCGGAGGGTTACGCGAAGTCCTCGAATCAGTGCGGTGTCGCGCTGGTGACCTCGGGCCCCGGTGCGACCAACGCGGTGACCGGCATCGCCGACGCCTACATGGACTCGGTGCCGCTGGTCGTGTTCACCGGCCAGGTGCCGACCAACCTGATCGGCAACGACGCGTTCCAGGAAGTCGACACGGTCGGCATCACCCGTCCCTGCGTGAAGCACAATTTCCTGGTCAAGGACGTGAACGACCTCGCGACGACGATCAAGAAGGCGTTCTATGTCGCGACCACCGGGCGGCCCGGCCCTGTGGTGGTCGACATTCCAAAGGATGTGACCGCGCAAACCGCGGTGTTCGAATATCCGAAGCAGATTCGGATGCGTTCGTACAATCCGACCACGCGCGGGCACGGCGGCCAGATTCGCAAGGCGCTCGACCTGATCCTGTCGGCGCAGAAGCCGATGCTCTACACCGGCGGAGGCATCATCCTGGGGCAGGCGTCCGAGGCGTTGACCGAGTTTACCCGCCGCCTGGGCTACCCGATCACCAACACGCTGATGGGCCTGGGCGGTTTCCCGGCGTCGGATCCGCTGTTCCTCGGCATGCTTGGGATGCACGGCACCTACGAGGCGAACATGGCGATGCACTACGCCGACGTGGTGATCGCGATCGGCGCGCGCTTCGACGACCGGGTGACCGGTAACATCGAGAAATTCTGCCCCTACGCGAAGATCGTCCACATCGACGTCGATCCGGCGTCGATCTCGAAGAACGTGAAGGTCGACGTGCCGATCGTCGGCCAGGTCGAGCCGGTGCTGCGCGAGATGCTCCGGGAACTGGAGTCGATGAACCGCGAGCCCGACGCGGAGGCGCTGGCGGCCTGGTGGCGCCAGATCGAGGAATGGCGGGCGAAGGACTGCCTGAAGTTCGACCGGGCGTCGCCGATCATCAAGCCGCAGCTGGTCGTGCAGAAACTCTGGGAACTGACCGGCGGCGATGCGATCGTGACCTCGGACGTCGGCCAGCACCAGATGTGGGCAGCGCAGTTCTACCGCTTCGACAAGCCGAATCGCTGGATCAACTCCGGCGGGCTCGGGACCATGGGTGTCGGCCTGCCGTTCGCGATGGGCGCGCAGTTCGCGAACCCCGACGCGACGGTCGCCTGCATCACCGGCGAGGCCAGCATCCAGATGTGCATCCAGGAACTGTCGACCTGCCTGCAGTACCAGCTGCCGATCAAGATCGTGAACCTGAACAACCGCTACCTGGGCATGGTGCGGCAATGGCAGGAGTTCTTCTACCAGGGCCGCTATGCGATGTCGTACATGGACGCGCTGCCCGATTTCGTGAAGCTCGCCGAGAGCTACGGGCATGTCGGCATGCGCATCGAACAGCCGGGCGACGTCGAGGGGGCATTGCGCGAGGCGCTGGCGATGAAGGACCGGCTGGTGTTTCTGGACTTCATCACCGACCAATCCGAGAACGTCTACCCAATGATTCCGGCGGGCGCCGGCCAGAACGAAATGATCCTGGTGTAGGGGAAAGGGACCAGCATGCGACACATCATCAGTCTGTTACTCGAGAACGAATCGGGCGCGCTGTCGCGCGTGTCCGGCCTGTTCTCGGCCCGCGGCTACAACATCGAGTCGCTGACCGTCGCCCCCACCGACGATCCCAGCCTGTCGCGGATGACGATCGTGACCAGCGGTTCCGAGGAAATCATCGAGCAGATCACCAAGCAGCTGAACAAGCTGATCGACGTGGTGCGCCTGATCGACCTGACGCCCTACCGGCACATCGAGCGCGAAATGATGATGGTGAAGGTCAAGGTGGCCGAGGCCAGCGACCGCGAAGAGGCGAAGCGCCTGACCGACATCTTCCGCGGCAGCATCATCGACGTCTCCCAGGAAACCTATGTGATCGAACTCACCGGCCACGGGAGCAAGCTGGATTCGTTCCTGGAGGCGCTTCAGGGTTTTCCGGTGATGGAGGTCGTGCGCTCGGGCGTGATGGGCATCGCCCGCGGCGACGTGGCGCTGCACCTGTAAGCGATGCGGTTGGGCCGCAGCGTAGGGCGGAAAAGGCCGAAGGCCGTCATCCGCCGTTCGGCGCGGGGTCCGATCCGGACGCTTGGGTTCCGCAAACGCTGCATGGCGGATGACGCTGCGCTTTTCCGCCCTACCAGCCGGTCCGCGGGGACGGCTCCGTGCGCTCGAGCGATCTCGGCACGCGTGCGACAAAGCCCTATACTGGCGCGCGACCGGCCTGGGCTGGACTGGACGAATCTCACGGCCACCGCTGCGGCGGCCGTGTTCATTTTGGGCGACAAGGAAACACGAACATGAACCTCTACTACGACAAAGACGCCGACCTCTCGATCATCCAGGGCAAGAAGGTCGCGATCATCGGCTACGGCTCGCAGGGCCACGCCCACGCGAACAACCTTAAGGATTCCGGTGTCGACGTCACCGTCGGCCTGCGCCCCGGATCCGGCTCCCGCGCCAAGGCCGAACAGTCGGGCCTGAAGGTCGCCGATGTCCCCGAAGCGGTGGCCGCGGCCGACCTGGTGATGATCCTGACCCCCGACGAATTCCAGGCCCGGCTGTACAAGACCGAGATCGAGCCCAACCTGAAGCAGGGCGCGACCATGGCGTTCGCGCACGGGTTCGCGATCCACTACAACCAGATCGTGCCGCGCGCCGATCTCGACGTGATCATGATCGCGCCGAAGGCCCCTGGCCACACCGTGCGCAGCGAGTTCGTGAAGGGCGGCGGCATCCCGGACCTGATCGCGGTGTTCCAGGATGCCTCCGGGCGCGCCCGCGACACCGCGCTGTCGTATGCTTCGGCGATCGGCGGCGGCCGCACCGGCATCATCGAAACCACCTTCAAGGACGAGACCGAGACCGACCTGTTCGGCGAGCAGGCGGTGCTCTGCGGCGGTGCGGTGGAGCTGGTGAAGGCCGGCTTCGAGACACTGGTCGAGGCCGGGTACGCGCCGGAGATGGCCTACTTCGAGTGCCTGCACGAACTGAAACTGATCGTCGACCTGATGTACGAAGGCGGCATCGCGAACATGAACTACTCGATCTCGAACAACGCCGAGTACGGCGAGTACGTGACCGGGCCGAAGGTCATCAACGAGGAGTCGCGCTACGCGATGCGCGAGGCATTGCACCGGATCCAGACCGGCGAGTACGCAAAGGCCTTCATCCAGGAAGGCGCGACCAACTATCCCTCGATGACCGCGTACCGGCGGCTGAATGCGGCGCACCCAATCGAACAGGTCGGCGAGCGGCTGCGCGCGATGATGCCCTGGATCACCGCGAACAAGCTCGTCGACAAGAGCCGCAACTGATCCGCGGCGGCCCGGCCGCCCCGGCAGGTCGGGGCGGTTCCGTTCCCGCCGCCTCCAGCCGCGAATCCGAACCGAGTTTCCGATGTTTCCGATAGCGCCCGAAGGAAGGCTGTTCGTCGTCGGCACCGCATGGCTTGCGGTGATCACGCTGCTGTTCGGCTACACCGAGCCCGGGGCGTTTCTCGTGACGCTGGCGGTGGCCTTGCTGCTGGTGTTCCGCGATTTCGTGCGCCGGGATCCGCCGGCCAACGCGCTGGGGTTGCTGGCCCCGGTGGACGGTGTCGTGCAGTCGCTCGATCAGGGCACCGATCCGTTCACCGGCAAACCGGCGCAGCGGATCGTGATCCGCCAGCGGGCGTTGGGCGAATACCATCTGCATGCCCCGCAGGAGGCGAAGCTGCTGCGCCGCGCGTGGCCCGGCAGGGACACCGGCGATCCGGTCGATCCCCAGCTGAACGGTCAGCTCGGGTTTGCCTTCGAGACCGACGAGGGGCAAGGCTTTTCGCTGGCGTTCGACCTGCGCCGCTGGCCGCGCTTCGTTCGTGTCGGCGCGGTGACCGGCAGCCGGATCGGGCGCGGAAAGCGGCTTGGGTTCGCGGGATTCGGCAGCACCGTGACCCTGTGGGTTCCGGCCAAGTCGGCGCTGACGGCGAGGCCCGGGCAACGCGTGTTCGCCGGAATGGATCGAATCGGTGATCTGCCCGGACACGCGGCGCGACCAACCGGGGAACCCGGCGGATGAGCGCCGAGTTGCCTGGCGGACCCGAATCCGACGCGCGGCGTCGGCGCGGGGTCTTCCTGCTGCCCAACCTGTTCACCACCGGGGTGCTTTTCTCCGGGTTTTTCGCGATCGTCTCGGCGATCAACGGCGACTTCATGACCGCGGCGATCGCCGTCTACGTCGCGATGGTGCTGGACGGGCTCGACGGACGGGTGGCGCGGCTGACCAACACCCAGAGCGAATTCGGTGCCCAGTACGACTCGCTCTCGGATCTGGTCGCGTTCGGTCTCGCTCCGGCGCTGGTCGTCTACCTCTGGCAGTTGCACGAACTCGGGAATCTGGGCTGGGTCGCGGCGTTCTTTTACGCCACGGCCGCCGCGCTCCGGCTGGCGCGGTTCAACAGCCGTCTCGCGGTCGCCGACAAGCGTTTCTTCCAGGGGCTGCCGAGCCCGGCGAGTGCGGCCTTCGTGGTCGGTACGGTCTGGGTGATCGAGGACATGGGGGCGTTCGCCGAGAATCCGGCGGTGCTGATGGCGCTGGCGCTGCTGGTGGCGGTGCTGGCCGGTGTGCTGATGGTCAGCAACCTGGCCTATTTCAGTTTCAAGGACATGGACTTCCGCCACCGGGTGCCGTTCTTCGTGATGCTCGCCGTGGTCGGCGTGCTGATGCTGGCTGCGCTGGACCCGCCAAAGGTATTGCTCGCGGGCTTTACGCTGTACGCGTTGTCGGGGCCGCTGCTCACCTTGGAGCGCTGGCGGCGCCACCGTAGCCGCAAGTCGTCCTGAGCCGTGCGTCAGCGCCTCGGCCCCGGCGGGCAGGACGTCGGCCGCGAACCCGACCGGGTCAGCGTCCGACACTCGGTCCGTGTGGCCACCCCCGATGCTGAAAGAGGCGTAGGGCGGAAGAGGCCGAAGGCCGTCATCCGCCATCCGGCGCCTGGGGTGCCGCGGGCGCCGGGGATGCGCGAACGCCGAGCGGCGGATGACGCTGCGCTATTCCGCCCTACGGGTCGCCAGGGACACGAGACAGGCCGTGACTTTCACGCTAGCTGGCATGGCTCCGGGCCACCCCGAACGATGAAAAAGGTTAGCCACGGATGCACACGGATGAACACGGATAGGGTTTCAACCAAGAAACATCCGTGTGCATCCGTGGCAAAGAACGCCTTCGGCCCTTGTCCGTGCCTTCCGTGGTTGTATTTTCACGTTAAGCTACGCGGATACGAAAACGATCCCTCGAGTGGCGGAATAGCGAGACATGACCCAAGACCGACTGATCATCTTCGATACCACCCTGCGTGACGGCGAACAAAGCCCCGGCGCGTCGATGACGCGCGAGGAAAAGCTGCGCATCGCACACTTGCTCGAGAAGCTCCGGGTGGACGTGATCGAGGCCGGCTTCCCGGCCGCAAGCCCCGGCGACTTCGAAGCGGTGCGCGCGGTCGCGCGCGCGGTGAAGGACAGCCGCGTCTGCGGGCTGACGCGTGCCCGCGCCCCGGACATCGATCGCGCCGCCGAGGCGTTGAAGGACGCGACCGCTCCGCGCATCCACACCTTCATCGCGACCAGCCCGATCCATATGCAGCACAAGCTGCGCATGACCCCGGACCAGGTCGTCGAGCACGCGATCGCCGCGGTGCGCCACGCGCGCAACCACACCGACGACGTCGAATTCTCGGCCGAGGACGCCGGGCGTTCCGAGATCGATTTTCTGTGCCGGGTGATCGAGGCGGCGATCGACGCTGGCGCGCGCACGATCAACATCCCGGACACGGTGGGCTATGCGATTCCGCAACAGTTCGGGGCGACCATTGCGACCCTGCTGGAACGTGTTCCGAATTCGGACAAGGCGGTGTTCTCGGTGCACTGTCACAACGACCTCGGGCTGGCGGTCGCCAACTCCCTGGCTGCGGTGCTGAACGGCGCGCGCCAGGTCGAGTGCACGATCAATGCCCTGGGCGAGCGCGCGGGCAACGCTTCGCTGGAGGAGATCGTGATGGCGGTGCGCACGCGGCAGGACATCTTCCCGGTCGAGACCCGCATCGACGCCACGCAGATCGTGCCCTGCTCGCGGCTGGTGTCCAACGTGACCGGCTTTCCGGTGCAGCCGAACAAGGCGATCGTCGGTGCGAACGCGTTCGCGCACGAATCCGGCATTCACCAGGACGGTGTGCTGAAGCACCGCGATACCTACGAAATCATGCGTGCCGAGGACGTGGGCTGGAGCGCGAACCGGATCGTGTTGGGCAAGCACTCCGGGCGTAATGCGTTGCGTACCCGGCTGCTCGAACTCGGGGTCGAATTCGATAGCGCTCAGCTGGACGACGTTTTCGCGCGATTCAAGGATCTGGCGGACAAGAAGCACGAGGTCTTCGACGAAGACTTGCAGGCGCTGGTGTCGGAGGCGGCCCCCGAGGAATCCGACCGCTACCGCTTGCGCTCGCTGTACGTCTGTTCCGAAACCGGCGTCACCCCGCGCGCCGAGATTCAACTCGAGATCGACGATCAGCTGCGGTCCGGGGCTGCGGAAGGCAGCGGCCCGGTCGACGCGTCGTTCCAGGCGGTGGAGTCGATCGTGAACAGCGGCACCGAGCTGCTGCTCTACTCGGTGAACAACATCACCTCGGGCACCGACGCGCAGGGTGAGGTCACCGTGCGTCTGTCCCGGGGCGGGCGCATCGTGAACGGGCTGGGGGCGGATACCGACATTGTGATCGCGTCGGTGAAGGCCTACCTGCACGCATTGAACCGGCTGACCGTGCCGGCCGAGCGGGCGCACCCCCAGCACGACGGCGTCTAGGAACCGACCGGATGCCGCTGAGTCGGCGACAGCGCGAGGTTCTGCAGGAGCTGGGGATACCCGTCTGGGTGCCGCGCGAGCGCCCGGACCCGCCGGCAACGCTCGCCGGCACCGACGCTGTGGAGGGCCGTAGCAACGCAATGCCGGGGCCAGCGCCGGAGCAGCCGGAAATACCCGTGCCAGACATCGGGGACGAACCCGCGCCGCGTGCCGACGATACCCCGGCGCCACCGTCCCCTTCGGCCGAAACCCTGCCGCCCGTGGCACAACTCGAGTGGGAGGCCCTGCGCGCGCGGGTCGCGGCCTGCGAGGCCTGTGCCGAACTGGCGGCGCGACGCACGCAGACCGTATTCGGCGTCGGCGACCCCGACGCCGACTGGCTGTTCATCGGCGAGGCGCCCGGGGCCGAGGAGGATCGTCGCGGGGAGCCGTTCGTGGGGCGCGCGGGGCTGCTGCTCGACAACATGCTGGCGGCGCTGGGGCTGAGCCGGGGCGAGAATGTCTATATCGCCAACATCCTGAAGTGCCGCCCGCCGGGGAACCGCGATCCCAAGGCCGAGGAGGCCGCCGCCTGCCGGGGATACCTGGACCGGCAGATCGAACTGATCCGTCCACGGGTGATCGTCGCCGTCGGCCGGGTGCCGGCGCAGGCATTGCTGGCGACCGACGCTCCACTGGGCCGGCTCCGGGGCCGCGAACTCGAGTACGGCGGTGTGCCGCTGGTGGTGACCTATCACCCTGCCTACCTGCTGCGTTCGCCGACCGAGAAGGCCAAGGCCTGGCAGGATCTGCTGCGTGCCCGCGCATGTCTGGCTGCGGACTGAGCATTGTCGACTCCCGCCTGCGCGCGGGCTGTTGTGGCCCGGGGAGCGTGGAAACCGTCGGTCGATGAACGCGCGCGTCGAACCCCAGCCCGTGGTGCGCCCGATGCGGCCCGAAGACATCGACCGGGTCATGGAGATCGAGCGTCGTGCTTACCCGTTTCCCTGGACCGAGGGCATCTTTCGCGATTGCCTGCGCGTCGGCTACGACTGCCGGGTGCTGGAACTCGATCGCGATCTGGTCGGCCATGCAGTGCTGACGCTGGCGGCCGGTGAGGCACACCTCTTGAACCTCTCGGTCGACGTGCGCCGGCAGCGGCAGGGGCTGGGCCGGTTCCTGTTGCGGCGCCTGATCGCCGACGTGCGGTGTCGGGGAGGCGAGACCGTGTTCCTCGAGGTGCGTCCGTCCAACGTGGCGGCCGTCAAGCTGTATCGTTCCGAAGGTTTCGCACACATTGGCACGCGTCCCCGCTATTATCCCGGGGAACAGAGCCGCGAGGATGCCTGGGTGTTCTCGCTGCGGACGGCCCCTTGAGCAACCCCCGGACGGGGCGGGGTCCGGCTCCGGGTGGAGCCGGGCGCGGGATGTCTCGGTAGCAGCGCGTCTGCAACGGATGAGGCCTTTGCGGTGGCTCCGGTTTGCGGCTAGTCTCTGGCGATCAGTCAATGGGTTGGTCAACACATCCAGAACGACATTCAGGAAGGTGCAGGCATGAGCAACAGGATTCCCGGGGTACTGGCACTGGCCCTTTTCCTCGCCGGTGGTTTCGCTTCGCCGGTGCTGGCGCAGGCACCCAGTGCGGAGGAACGCCAGCAGGAGTTGCTGCGCATCTGGTACGAGATCCGCGAAGGAGCCGCGTCGAAAGGCGAGGTGGAGGCCAAGTACGATGTCGGTGTGGCCAACTACCTGGGACGAGGTACGGCCGAGGATCCGCGGCAGGCGGTGCGCTGGTTCCAGCGTGCGGCCGACCGCGACCACGCCGACGCGCACCATTATCTCGGCTACATGTACGCGGTGGGCCTGGGGGTCGAGGCCGACCCGCAGAAGAGCCTGGAGCATTACCGTCTTGCAGCGGACCTCGGGAATGCCAGTGCGCAGTATTCCGTGGGTCAGGCCTACGAGTTCGGGCAGGGCGTCCGTGCCGACCTGCGTGCTGCGGCTCGCTGGTATCGGGCCGCAGCCGAACAGGGGGAGGCGCGGGCGCAGACTCGCCTGGGCGATCTGTACCTGGTTGGACGCGGCGTGGACCGGGATGCCGAAGAGGCGTATCTCTGGTATGGCCTTGCACGCAACGAGGAACGCATGGCTGAGGCCCGCCAGCGCTTGACCCGCAGCCAGATTGCCGCCACCGACGAGCGCGTACGTGCACTCAGCGCAGCCCGCTGACCGGCCAGTGTGGGGCGGCGATGGCCGTCTCCCCCGTCCCCCCGGCAGAACACTTGCCTGAAGCTGGGGGCGGATTGGGACGCAGGCGTATCCTCACCTGTCCCGATGTATGAGCGGCTGCGTCATGAGTCGTGACGCGGTCGTACTATAGAACGCGGCTTTCGCCAATAATTGTTTGGCACACTCGACCCATCCGCTAGATCCGGCAAGTGGGCCATGCGGGACGGTCGGCGTCCATGGGGTACAGCCCGGCGCGTCGAAGCGAGTGATCGTCAACCTGTTGCAAACGTTTTCTTTGCACGCCAGCGTAGGTGCCGGAGCGATCGGGTGAAGAATTCCCCGCAGGCCCGCTAGTATTGCGTGTACCGGATTCCGGTGGATTCCTCGCGCATCTCCCGGTACCAGTTCCCATCAATTCGCAGCCAGCGCTCCGTCGTTTCCATTTCGCGTTCCGGTTGCGAGAGCCGGTGCCCTCGAAACTCCCGCTCGGGAACCGAGGCTGTGAACCGGATATGTACGTCGGCCAATGGGCCGTTCTGGTCGATAGCGGTGATTTCGACATGGTGGTAGTGGATCAACCCCATGCGCTGCCTGTAGAGGGGTTGCGGCCAGCGGGCGCGGAAGAACGGGTCGAGATGCTCGTGTGTCGTTTCGAAATCGTGCTGGCGCATTGCCTCCCAGTAAGTCTTTACACGCTTGCGCAGCGAACTCTCGGCGGTATCTTCGGGATCTTCGGCGGGAGTCAACGCGGGCAGGTCTGCATGGCGCACTTCGTGCTGAACGAGCACTTTGCCGGTGAGAGTGTCATCGAAGCGCTCGCTGATCCAGGAATATCCGGAAGCGCTTGGGAACAGGACCCCACTTTGCGGAGCCAGCCGCTCATTGCGATCGGAGGAGGGCGTGTTCAGCTGCAACGAGACCCAGGTTCGACCGGCATCGGTACTGTGGGCGCCCATGATGGAGGGGCGGATGGTCGCCCAGTCCTCCCAGACCACTAGGATTTCGTCGTTCCCTGGGCCGAATGTTACGCCGGGGTTGCGCGCATGGAATGCGCGCCTGTCCCCGGGGCGTAGCCGCTGCGGCTCATCCCAGGTTTCGCCATTGTTCGCCGACAGCACCAGGTACACGTCCTCGCGTGCTCCCGGATCCTGAAAGCGATAGCTGCCGCTAAGCGCCAGGGCAATGTGCGTGCCGTCGTGTGTAGCGATATCCAGGTGGGATACGTCGAGCCCGCGGAGCGATTCAACGGAAAATGCTTGCCAGGAATCTCCACGATCATCGGACCATGCGCCTTCCAGAAGGAACTCCGTTCCCCGCGAGCCATATTGTGCTACCCAGACGACGAACCATCGGTCTCCGCTGGAGAACGTCCGGAAAATCGGGGTCATCCGTTGAGGCGACGCGACGACTTGGTGAGGGGTGAATTCCTCCATGTCGCCCTCCAGTCGGCGCATCATGATTTCGATGCGATCGTCATTGCGGAGCCAGGTGAATACGCCGACATCGTTACCCGATCCGAGGATCCAGCGGGGAAAAAAACCCGGGAACACCCCATGCGTGGTTACGCGTCCAGAATGGTCGTCCCGCGTTTGGAGAAAAACCCGGTAGCGGTCTTCCGGCCCTGGTCTCCCTGTTTGGTCCGCATACCAGAGCACCAGTGTTTTGTCGCCCTTCCGTGCGAACTGCAGACGGGTCAGCGGCGGAAAGGGGGGCTCTATGCGTTGAACGTCGTCCGGTGTTCGGCTATTCAGCAGGCGCAGCTGCCGGGGCGTGGATGTGTCTCGCCAGAGCAACCCCATGTCTTCCCCAAGGGGCGCGAGGTGTAATCCCGATGGTCGCTCACCCTCCTCGGGCGAAGCGACCGCCATGAGTGTGCCGCCGGGCTGTCGCAGCGACAGTTCGCCGTTGGGGCCATAAAATGCAAGCCACAGTCGCTGCCGGGAATCCTGGCGTGCAGACCAGACTGCGCCTGCATCCAGTACCGGGGTCAGTTCCTCGCTTTCGATTCCCCCCTGCGCGGGCTTCGCGGGAGAGGTCGCTGCAAGTCCGGAAGGCAGGTATGCGAAGGAAAGCCCCCAGAGAACCAGCAGGGAAACATGAAGGAATGGCATCATCAGGCCGCCTGAAAAATCCCCAGTGCCACCCACCAAAAAGGGGCACCGGGGAATTAGAGTGAAGCAAGGGAATTGGAGTGAAGTAGGCGTGTGAGCGGCTACTCAGGGTACATGCCGCGTATGCCCCGCATCTGGTAGGCATTGTTGAAAACACCACCAATCGGCTCGCCGTTGAATGTCGCCCCCTTGTTGTATTCAAGCTTGATCACGTTCGCGGTCACGGTGGGTACGGTTCCGGGCAAGTCACTGTCCGGCGGAATGGTTGCCAGGTAGGCCCAGCCACCATGCTGAAGGGCAGTGGCAGCGGAACTCGACAGCATTGATTCAATGTCGACTGCTCCTATACAGGTGACGTCCTGAGGTACAAAGCCGGGGATCGGATTCGCGTCGCGGTCATACCCCGCGACATCCGGATCCTCTACCCACGGAAAAACCCTCATTCGACTTTGCGCGTTGACATTCGCCATTTCTGTTGTGACGGGTGTCACGAAAAACCGCGTTACAAATTCGGTCGTTGGCATGAAGGTGAAACGGCCTGTCGGTACCCCTAAGGTAAATGGGAGGCGGTTTCCGAGTGCGAAAGGCGCCAAATCCACCGTGCCCCCGGCACCTTTATCCTCGAGCGCCTGGTAGCCCCAGGCGGCCCCACTGCCGAACTCGAAGACAAAAGCCTCTCCATACAGATACGGAGCGGGAAACGTTGCGCCGGTGTCGTCGTTGTTGTTGTGGATCACGCCGTAGGCACGCACCGGCTCCAGCCCGGAAAGTGAAGCCCAATCCTGTGCGCCACTGTCCCAGTTGTTATTGTTGGAGGGGTCGTTGAACAGCACTCCGCGGGTAGCCGAACCGAAGTGGCCGCTGACATCGAAGCTCTGAACGTCATTGGTTGCAGAACTGAGAATGGTCGTGGGGGTGCGGGAACACAAGGCGTCGTTCATGACCGCTGTAGCACCGGTCTTGTACATATAGGTGTAATGCAGCGCGGCGTCTCCGCCCCCGGGGTGGCCAGGTGGTGTGGTGTTGGCCACGGTCAGAATGGTCGTGACTGTCGCGCTGCCGACGATGTACGGAAAGATCAGTTGGGACGCTTGCGCGGAGGATATCCCGCCTAGGATTCCAACTGACAACGCTGCGCTTGCAAAGACTCGGACTGTGGGCGCCATGTCGACCCTCCACGGATCATTTGCCTTGCACCTTGGCGCCAGAAGATCGGCCGCGATGCGGGCAGTTGTGAGTGCCAAACGCTCGTTTTTATTCAATAGCTCATTAAACGTGAATAGGCAAGGGGTTTTTGTCGGGAGCGAATGGGTCCGGTCTCGCCTCGTGGCATCCGGGGTAGTGGACCGCGGCTTGGGGTCCTTGCTCGGTATTCGCTCGGTCCGGACCGCATCGGGCGGTCCGGTGCTTCGGGGTGCGCGCGTTCGTTGCTGCTGGTCCCTGCCACGGCCCGAATGGGGTCACGACCACTCCCGGCCCCCACGACCACCGCGTCCATGGTATGCCCGCGTCCAGAGAAGCTCGTGCGGCAAAGCGCCGTTGGTTCCGACGTTCATCTCTGTACAACAAGTAGTCCCTTTCTGGAAGCGTCGGTTCTCCCTCCTATACTCGTACCATGCTGACGATGGGAGCTGCGTGCCATGAAGAATCGACGGACCGTGTCCCGAATCGGATTTCCCCTCGTTGTGGCCGGGGCGATTGCTCTAGCAGGCGTCACCATGGGCCAGGCGCAGACAGGGCCACCGTCGGGCAATGTGAACGCCACGAACGAGGATGGCCACCAGGTTGCGTCCCCGCCGAGCCGACTCGATTCCAGTGGGCGCTGGTGGAACAGCCGTACCAGTATCGTGAACGTCGGCACGAGCACTGCGCTGGAGCCGGGCGACACACCGCCCCCGCGCAGGACTCCTGCTGGCGCTGAGCGAGGCGAAGGGCAATAGCTCCCCTGCCTCGTGCTTGCCGCCGCCGGAAGCGGGGCGCACGAGTCGGTGAGCGGGGAAACGCGCAGGGAGGCGCGACCCTCTTTGCGTGCGCTCGGCAGAAGGCACGGACCTCCGGATCCACGGCCGGCTCGTCGGGCACGATCAGCACGCCGGTCCGGCCGTCGTCGCCGAGGATCAGCGCGAGCTCATGGCCACGCGAGCGGGGATGATGGGCGAGCCACGCATACGGGGGCTCGAACACGCCGGACTCGCACGAGCCAGCCGCCCGGTTGACGATCGAGTGCGGAAACTCCGTCGCCGGGCTTCAGAGAGCGTGCCGCCGCATCGGATCGGCGGTCAAGGCGCGGTCACGACGCACAGTGCACGCATGGCGCAAATCATGGCTCATGCTGCTACCTCCCACCGGTTCCTCGATGGTGACCAGCGTATAGGCCGCGGCGGACCCCAGCGATAGGATGTCGCAGAATGTGCGCTTACGGGCGGTCGGCCTGTGTCGCGATCGTTCAAGACGTCGGGCGAGCATCGGGATAGATTGGTTCGCGATCCAAGCCACGGGAGAAGCCAGTGAAGTTTCGCTACACGATCCTTTATGTCGGTGATGTCGCCGCCACGCTCGATTTTTATGGCCGCGCGTTCGGGTTGGAAACGGCATTCCTTCATCCGTCGGGCGACTACGGCGAGCTCTCGACGGGCGAGACGAAGCTGGCGTTTTCGTCCCGCCGACTGATGCAGCAGCTCGGGAAGGCTCCCGGCAGGCCCGACGTCAAGACGCCGGTGTTTGAGCTGGCCTTGGAGACCGATGACGTGCATGCGGCCCTGGACCGTGCATTGGCGGCAGGTGCGGCCCTGGAGCAGGAGGTGCGGGAAGAGCCGTGGGGGCAAACCACTGCCTACGTCAGCGACGTCAACGGCTATCTGGTGGAAATCTGTTCGCCGGTCCAGTTGCCAAGTGCCGGTTGACGCAACGTGTTCAGCACCTTGGGCTGACGGCGCAGGCCGCCCGGCGTCTGGCTGAACCAGCGCACGAATTCGCGCGTCATGTGGGCCTGATCGGTGAATCCGGCGGAATGGGCCACATCGGTCAAGGAGGTGTGGTCCGCGAGCATGGCGGTTGCACGACGTGCTCGCGCCAGGAGGCGCCAGTAATCAGGAGGCGGTAGTTGCAACCCCGCAAGGTGCCGCTGCAGGGTTCGCACCGATGTGCCGAGGCTCCTGGCCGCGCCACTCACGCTGATTCCTGCAAGCGCCAGCGCGTCGATCACCGCACCAACGTCGTCAGCCGCACCGATGTCATGGCTCAAGGTCTCGAGAGCGGCGGCAGGGTCGGCGGCGATTGCGTCCAGTACCGGTTGATCCACCGCAGATCCCGGGCGGAGCCGGTAGCCGGTGATCTGCGTCCCGCGCGGCAGCGCGACGTGGCGGGGGCGGAAATCGAACGACGTCAGGGTGACGAACGCCCGTGCTCCCGGTGGGTCGATGAGCAGCACATCGCGGCAGCCATCGGGGAAGACCGTCACCGGCTCCGTTTCCACCGTGTGGTAGGACCACTCAAAAAAGACGCTGCCGGCGACCATGTCGCATGCTATAGCAACAGGGCAGCCGGAAAGATGGATTGCGTTGGCGCCACCTTGGGTTGCCCTACGCAGAATGTTCGGAGGATTGGATGGCGCTCGCGCGGTTTGCGCTCAAGACGGTGGGATGGGTCGCCGTGGTTGCAGGGGTGACGGGAATCGCGATGGGCCTGTGGACCAGTGCCCGCGACGTCCGAAACGCGCAGACGGTCTGGGACGCGTTGCTGAGCCAGCGGGAACTCGCGCCCAGGCACTACGACCCGGCCATGGTTGCCGATCTGCCCGAGACCGGACAACGCTATTTCGCGAATGCCATCGCGCCGGGAACGCCGCTGCACAAGGTGGCTCGGCTCGAAATGGAAGGCTCGCTGATCCTGAATGGCCGCGAGCTGCCCATGCGCGCCGACCAGATCCTGGCCCCGCCGCACGGGTTCGTCTGGCGCGCACGGGCCGGCGCGGGTTGGATCCGCTTCTCGGGCTCAGATGGCTATTGGAGCGGCCACACGAGCTGGACGCGCTTCCGGTTGTGGGGTGTGCTGCCGGTCGCCCGGATCGCGGACACCGAGGACCACGGCCGCGCCGCCGCTGCGCGCATGGTGATGGAGACCGTGTGGGCACCGGCCGCGCTGTTGCCGCAGTCCGGGGCGGTATGGACGCAGACGGGGACGGATCGGGCGAAGGTTCGGTTCCCGGAGGTGCCCGGCGTCGAGCCGATCCACCTCACCTTCGACGCCGCCGGCCGGGTGCTCGAGATGACCACGCTGCGCTGGTCCGACGCCAACCCGGAACGGACCTATCGCCTGCAACCCTTCGGCGGGCGGATGCTCGCGTACGGCACCCATCAGGGCTTCACCATCCCCACCACGATGGAGATCGGTAACCTCTACGGTACCCCCGAGTACGCCCCGTTCTTTCACGCGCGGGTCACCCGGGTGGAGTACTGAGCGGTGTGGCCAGCAGAATCTCGCACGGATGCGACCATATTGCCGTTGGCGGCTGGCAGGGACCCCAGCAAGGGTGTGGATGGCCGTCGTACGTGCGCCACCGCCCGGGGCGTACCCTCCTCTACCAAATCGTTGAGGAACACTTCCCAGCGCTCATGGAGCGTCGGCGGCAGCATGTCCGTCGCCTTCTAGGTTGATGCCGAGTTTCTGGGTAATTCCAGCCCGGTAAGGGAATGTCTGCATTACGACGCGCAAGCTTGTGACCACGAGTGAACTATGGTTCACCTGGCGGGTCTGTGGCGGACGGTGCGAATCATCACCTATTGAGAATCCGCTCGTCATTCAGGCGATCCTCGATTACCTGAAGACAAAAGAGGCCCCCTATGAAGCCTTCGCGTTACCGGAGAGCCCGATGCCGCCTGGAGCGCTGATCGCCTGACGCCCTCGTCCTCATTCAACCCCGGTGGCTGTGCCCTGAAGGCATACGGCAGGATACCGGCTGGCCGCCAGCCAGCAGTAGCGCGGATACGGCGCTGGCGCACGCAGTGAGACCGTGCGGAGGGATCGGACGGCTAGTGTCCTGACTCAGGGTATTAAGGAAACGCTGAAGCGAGATGCAAATTGCCTGTGCAGCGCAGGGTGCGCTGGTAAAGCCAGGTTGGCCTTATTCAGCGCTTCCTCAGGGCTATGCGGCAACGCTGGAGATGCATGGCCCATTGGTCAGTATTTCGGTATAGAGTATTCCAGGGCCAGCGGGATCGTTCCGGACCGGTCGGAGGCAAGCCACAGGACACGACCTCGACCATGGGGGCGGATGTACATGCGAGGGTCGAGGGAGGCCACGGGGCGTAGCGACGAAGAGGCCAGCGGGCTTCGGATCGAGATCGAGGGTCGCAGCCGCATTGCGGAGATCAGCGCCAGCGCGCGCCGCGTCCCGTGGCTGCTGAACGCTCTGCAGATTCTGTGGGTGGCGGGGCCTGCCACCTTTATCGCGATGCAGGGTGGCTACCTGCTGGGCTTCGGCGAATTCGCGCCGGCGCGCAACGTCATCTACTTTGTGTTCTTTACGCTGTTTCTGGGCCTGATCGGTCTGGGCAGCAAGCTTGCCTCGGTTGCGGTGATCGAGCGGCGGGAGCAGGAGGCGGCGCAGAAGCTGCGCCGCACGATCGACCTGTTGCCGGATCTGCTCTTCGCAATCCGGGATACCGATCTCGCCGCGGAATCACTGGAACGCCGGCGACGCCTTGCCGCCGGGGTGCTGCTGCAGGAGCTCGATCTCGGACCCGAGACCCTCGCCCTGGCCGTGAGCGAACTCTCCGGCGATACGGGACTTGCGCAGATGGCGCAGCAGATCGAGGTGTACCGAAGGTTCGGTCTGCACTCGCGGGTGCGCGACCTCGTGGAGGCGTCGGCCGAGGCGCGTCTGGCGGCCCTGGAACGGGTACACGCCGAGGCGCCGGAGCTGGCTGATGCGCTGCGCGAGCGGCTGCAGGGAAACGCGCCGAGCCAGGACGACGGCATACCACGGCGTGAAGGCTTCCTGCAGCGACTGCTCGCTGCCGCGGACCAGGATGACCCCGTGGACCTGCCCGTCTCGGACGTCCAGGAGCTGATCGTGCTTGCCTTCGAACTGCTCAGCGGCCGGGAGATCCGTTACCTGCATTTCACCTGGAAGGGCCGGTGGGGCGTTGCGCGTGCGCTGGATGCGGTCGAGACCACCCGGGCCCGCTATCGCCTCGCCCAGGCCCGCGTGGACGGCCGCCTGCGCTCGCTTGGTCTGAGCCTGGTCGGGTTGCCGGGGAGCCAGATTCAGCGCTCGGACATCCGCCGTGACCCTGTTGTCCTGGCGCAGAAGATTCTCGACGCACTGGAGCGGCTGATTGCGCACCGGCCACTCCGCGGGACCCGGGCGGCGCGGCGCCTGGGCCGGGTTCTGAACGGCGTGCGCCTCTTGCGCGACGAGCACGACCAGTGGCTGGAGGCCAGCCGGGCCCTCGACGCGTCGATCGAGCACTGGGAAGCGCGCCAGCAGAAGATCCATCCCGCGCGCCGGCGCTGGTGGCTCCGACGCCCGTCGGCGCAAGGACTGCACATCCAGGAAGACGTCATCGCGCTGACAGATGACGCGAAGCTCGCCTTCGCGCGCGGGGTCTGCAATCTGGTCGACGATCTCGAACTTCAGATCGACGAGCGCGGGCTCTACTTTGCCGACCAGCGGCTCGACCGGGACGAGATACGGCGCCTGGGGCTGCAGCTGCTTACGTTCTTGCAGGATTCCCTGGACCTCACGGACCTGGCCATTCAGCGCGCTATCCAGGCATCGCCGGCGGCCTGGCTGGGCGGGATGCAGGCCGACTTGAGCGCGGAAGCGCGTGCGGGTCTGGGGGCTGCGGTAGTCAAGGAGGTGCGTCAGGATCTCGGGCGCATGGCGGAGCGGCTGGCCGCGCAGCTCAGCACGTTTTACCACCTGCCGCTCGACCCCGCACTGCGGCAGCAGCTCGTGGACCGGTACGGCGCAAATCCCGAGCGGCTCGAGATGCTGGCGAGCCGCGCCGGGGAAAGCGGGGCTCCGCAGCCGATCCGACGGGTGCAAAGTCCGGAGCGCGAGAAGATCATGCGGGATCCCCGCTGGGTCCTGCTGCTCAAGCTTGGCGAGCGCTACGCCGGCTGACCCCCAGTGCCTCAGGATATCTCGCTTTTCGCCCCCAGGAAGACGGCGTAGGCGTTGCTCCTGTGAGTCTCCTCGAAGGCGGTGAGTTCGAAGCGGACAGGTTCACGGGTCTTCTGCTGGACTACGCTGGCACGGGTCTGGACTTCGCCGCCGAGGGCCACATCGTTCACCCGTAGCTGCACCAGAGCGCAGCCCCGGTGGCAGAGCTGAGTCGCATCACCCTGGACGTGGAGGTCTGCCACGGCAAGCCTTGTGTTCGACACATGCGCTGGCCTGTCGAAGTGGTGCTGGACCTCGTGGGGTCGGGCATGACGATGGATGAGATCATCGCCGACCATCCGGAACTGGAGCGCGAGGACATCGTGGCCTGCCTGCACTACGCGCGCCTCCTGTTGTCCGGGGAGCCGGTCCGTCACGTGTCTGAGTCCTCAAAGGCTGGTCAAGGGTCAAGTCAACGGTCGAAGCAAGCCCGATTCGAGAGGTGCTACCCATGATCTCCAACACCATCAACGAATCTCGATCAGCGCCTCGCCGCGTTCCAAGCCGGCCAAGACCTGAGGCAACAGAAACCCCATCCGCTCCAGTAATTCCGACCGGCGAGTGTTACCCATTCTGAGCCACACGACCGGTGGCGTTCTGGCGCTGGACGCGATTCACCAGATGGCGAAGTCTTCGTCCTTGGTGACAATCACCACATCCTCTTTCGATGCCCACTCCCAAAGCACTCGATCCGGCGAAGCTTCCATCCCGAGATCGGCGACGTGGTCGGCTGGACAGCCCTGGGCGCTTAACCACCGGGCAAGTGCCGGGGGCAGTTGCGCATCTACCAGAGAGTGCATCAGGCAACGGACAGCACAGGATGGTCACTCTGACGAGCGGCATACTCCAGAACGGCGACAATGTCTTCCGGTTCAAGATAGGGGTAATCCTGCAGCACCTCCTCGTGTGAGGCGCCGGCAGCCAGAAGATCCAGGACATCCTTGACCCGAATGCGCAGACCCCGCACGCACGGGCGTCCTCCGCAGACGTCGGGATCGATCGTGATTCGGTGCAGTTCGCTCACTTGAGTCGCCACCATGCCCACCACCATTGCAGAGTAGAAGATCCCCGTGGCGCGGACAAGCGCCACCACCGGCTCTTGGGGCGGCCGGTAACGTGCCGGTTACGAGTCGCTGGCTCACGATAGCCACTGTCGGCCCAGGGTCAAGATTCCAACCACCAACCCCCAACATGTTGCTGGCAGAAGCCGAGCCAAAGCGTTCACCGAGGGGCTTCGTACGAGTGACCGGTTGCTTACCCGGTACGGTCATCAAGGGAGCCTGAAAACACCTGTCGCATCGTCACGCCATTGGCGGCAGGAATACGGGGAACCCGTATGTCTCGCCTTGCATCCACTACGGAAATCCAGTATATTTCCGCTATGGAAGACAGATTCGATCCCGCGAAGGATGCGGTCAATCAGATCAAGCACCAGCTTTCTCTGGCCGTTGGCGACCGCACTCTCGAGGACGACGATCACCTTATGCTCCCCTGCGATCCGCGAGATCGACGGGGAGGAGCGATTCAAGGTGATCGGTTTGGTGGAGAACAAGCTGTTTACCGGCGTTTTCGTCTGGCGGGACGACCTGCCCCGTTTCATTTCCGTGCGAAGGAGCAACACAGGTGAAGAAAGAGCCTATCGTTCTGGCTGCTGATCCGGCGGACCCAGAGGATTTCAACGTACCGCTTGAGGCGCTGGACCGCGGCCAGCGTGCGCGGCTGATCCGCAAGACACGCAGCGGGCTTGGCCTCTCGCAAGCCGAGTTCGCGCGCCGGTTTCGCGTGCCGGTTGGCACCTTGCGGGATTGGGAGCAAGCACGCGCCACGGCTCCGGATTTCGCCGTGGCCTATGTGCGCGTGATCGGGCAGTACCCGGATATCGTTGCGCGGGCCGCCGCCTCCTGAAGCAGGCCGTAACCGCCGGCATGGTGCTGCCGGTCGGGGCAGTCCAACGCCCTCAGGCGCAATGCGAAATCACGCACCGGCCTCGCGGTCCGCAGGACATCTCATTGCGGACCCGCAGGCGGTAAGGATGGGCACCCGGTTTGGGCCGAGCCCTGCCAATGGCTGTCTCTTGGCGACCCTAAACGGTCAGTCAGCGGTGACGGGTGAGTGGCTGCGGGCGCACGGAAACCTGACGCTCGGACCCAGTTTTCTGGTGGATGCATATGCGGTCCTGCCGGACCTGCCGCGTGGCCATGCGGTTCATTGCCTGCATCGAGGATCCAGCGGTGATCGGAAGGATCCTCACCCATCTCGATGCAAACCCTGAATCCGGAAGCGTCGATACGTCCGCCTTGCCGGGTGCGACCCCAGCGTAAGCTATCGGACCCACCTACCCATCGATCATTTCGAGGCCGCGATGCCAATGGCGCGGCCACGGCAACAGCAGGCCGCGTTGCCGAAATACATCGAAAAACAGCGCAACGACAACGCTGGTTCGGGGATTTCGTGCCTATAGTGATGCTCCGTGGCGCTCCAGGCAGCCCCGCCTTTCGGGCGGCCTCGTCGTCCTGAATGATCGTCTTCGTCGTTTGGCCTGAGGCCGCTGATAGGATGATATAGGTGGTGCAAAGATAGGGCGCCCTCATCGCCATGGTCTCATCACCCATTCCGGTACACCCCGGTCATGTTGCCGATAACGACTTCCCTTGGCGACAGTGAGCATGCCATCGGTCACGACGCTCCTGACGGCGGAACGCAAGTGGGCTCGACTGCGCTCATGCTCTCAGCCTGCAGCAAAAAAATACGCACCGCGGCGAGTTCCATTGTTTGGTCATTCGCCTGTCCGGCAAGTGCAAGATGGGCATTCAGGCTGAGCGGCTGGGTAACGGGGTGCCCGGCCGTTGCAGACTCAAACTCACGGGCAATCTGGTCCCAGGTCTCGTTCAGGTAGTTGCGTGCCCAAGCCAGATGCGCGGAGCCGGTGCTTTCAGCCACCTCAGCGACAAGATCACGATTGTGCTCGAACGACTCAAGGGCCTGCGAAAACGCCCTTTTTTCTTTGGCGTGCAGATTCTCGAAATCGCGGCAGGACAATATCCCTGATAACTGATTGCAGGCCGCCAACGCTTCGTCAAATCTGTCCACGATTTGAGACGAAAAGAACGGGCGGTTAATGTGTTCCTTCCAGGCCTCCGCAAAGTCATGATCAGGCAGCGGTGTATGTGACGACGGAAGGAGAGCCAAGGTTGGCAATACATAGCCATTGATGACCGGTACCACTCTAAATCGCCAGTCGTTTTCAAGATGACGCTGTCCCATCGCCAGAGCGTCTTCGATATACTGTGCGTCCGCCTCAAAATCTGTTATTTCAATAAGAACGGCGACTTCCCGGGCTGGCCAGTACACGCTGTCCGCCTCGTTAACCGGGCGGGACCAACACCGCGCATTCCAGCCTTTCTGCTTGAGCGTACCTTCCAGGGCTCGCAGCCTCCTGTGAAACCGCTGATCGGCAAGTGATCGGCATCGGAGGGCGGCCGCATGGATTGCTTTGCCTAAGTTGCCATTACGCGCCGCCTTGACAATCCCCTGAGTTGACGGCTGTCCACCGTCATGCGCCATTTCATGCAATATGCAGGCAATGTCGCCAAGGCGCTTTGCTAAAGCGTCAAGTTCACGCAGTGGCGGCTCTGCACATGTCCGCCATATTGTCGAACGCCCATGCTCACGCGCTTGTGCTGCTAGGGTCCCCGCGAAGGTGGCAGGACCCTTGGCGCGCTCTTCACTGGGAATTCTGCTCATTCGACTTAATAGATTCCCGAGCACACCGGTCAGAAGCGCCCCGAGAGACTCATCGTTTCCGGCACCCTGCGCCGGCGTCGTCATCTCCGATGTGGGCGTCTCGGGTGCAGCGTAAGAAAGTGCGTTTACCGCCTGGACAATTTCATTGATTTCAACAGTCAGCGAGTCCGCGTTCGAAATGCTCTTACCTTTGATCCATTTCTCAGTGAAGAATCGAAAGACCTTCTCGGTGCGCCTTACCAGTTCGGCCATTTTCCGAGCATAGTCGGTAAGGCTTTCCGAAGCTGATCGGGCGAGCAGGATTTGTCGAAAAGCTACATTCCACGCAACGCGGGTTTTAGCGGGAATGTTATGCCTCGGCATATTCTTTGACCAGGGCCTGTGGTCCCCGACGGTGATGGGCCGACCCTGTGGATTGATCGCGTCCGATGCCGCCGCCTCCGACTCTGGTGATATGGCGATCAGAGTCTCGCAGATGTTGCACAGGGTCTCATGGGGGTCAAGTTGTTCTTGTTCAGCCACGTAGTACCAATCCGAACGCACTGTACGTCCATGCGTTCCGTTGGGGTCAATTACCGGCGTGATCACCCAAGGTGTTTGCGACCGAAACCAGCCAAACAGAACCTCCTCGCCACCGAACGCTTGTACCAGATTTTCGGCCACATCGGGTCCGACCAGATGGGCGGTGGCCAGCACGGCCGAGACCAGACCAATATCCTGCTCTCCATCGCCAGCCAAGTCCGGCGAGATCGTGAGCCTCACGGATTCACCCCCGCATATAGGAGCGAGGCATGAGAGGAACTTGTTGACCTGCTGCAGATTCTGGCAGGACGGCACAACACTTCCTTTGGGAAGGTGCGCCAAGCAGGCAGGCCGAAGGTCGTCCTTTGGCAAGGCGCGGAACGCAAGAACAGCGTTTCGAATGCCTTGCCACTGCTCAAATTGCGAAAGATCGGGAATGTCGATGTGCGGGTCGGAAAACATCGACGCTAGAGACCACTGAGCACGCTGGACTCCGTGCCTTTCAAGCAGCTTCATGAACAAAATTACGCAACGTTCCACTGTCGCCAGTCCCAACCCGGTGAGGATGGCTACCCATCGATCAACGTCGGAACTGGAATGAAGCATTTCCGCCAGTCGGCGCAAGGCAGTTCCTTCGTCTTCGTCCCGCACCTTCGCGAGAATCGATTGAACCGCCGTCGGCAAGGTGTCACTGGTCACGGCCGGCAAGCTCTGCCACAGCGAGTCCGCACTCAACAATGCAGCCTCATCGTGTGATGCGTTGCACAAAGCCTGCGAGCGCAGCATATGAAGCCCGCCCAACACACCGGGACGGTTTTCTTTCACCAGGTGCTCGTCAATGAGCCGCGAGAGCGCACGACTAGCGTCGTCGGGTTTGATACCGAGCAGCTCGAACAGGTCGCGCGCCTGAACCTCTGCGCCATGAGCGCAAAGCACGGCAGTGCTTCTTATGATTGCCAGTTCATCATGACGCTTTTGTTGCTGCCGTTGCTGAATCTGTTCGCCAATCACGGCGGCAAGCCGCTGGCCCTGAGTCAGGACGTGCACATATTCGAGCATAAGGCCTTGAGACTGCTCGTAGGGTTCACGCCAGTGGCTCCAGATTGTCCGTTTCTCGGCATTGAGCTTTCGCCACACAGCCTCGGCCAGTTTTTCATCAAGACTTACGGGTATGAACTTCGTGTCGGACTTGTTGACGATAAGTGCCACATCCTCTTGGCGCAAGGAGCCAAGAAAATAGACGGAAGGGACACCCCTTAGTTCGCGGACGAGCACGTTCCACAGGTCACTGTTCGATGAACCAACGTCATCGAATGCCAAACCGATTGGCGAGTTTTCGGTTGGGCGGCGGGCCCGCACAAAGCGAATAATGGAATCAGCGTCGGCGAACGAGGCTCTCGGGTTGATCTGGTACCACCTGAGTTCACCAGAGAGAAATTTGGCACACAGCCACATAACCGCTGACTTACCAGCGCCGGACGGACCCGATACGAGAACATGCCGTTGCCGCCTAAGCGTGCGGATAACGCTACCCGTATCGTCCGGGCGGTCTAGTACGAGCCCTGCAGCGATGTGCCCCGGCCTGACCTTTACACCCTGATAGAATGCAGGCTCGCTAATGGGATTCTCAAATTCGACCGGTTCGATAACGCCGGAAGCCATGGCGCGATTTATCGCTGAAGGATCTTCAGCCTCCAAACGTTCAAGGATGCGCCGTTCGACCTCGGTGGTGGAGATCCGCCGCCTTTTTTCAAAGGGCAAGAATCCGTTGGCCTGAGACGCGTCGGCAACCAGTCTGTAAAGGTCGCTGACAATGCCATCGGCAATGACTTCCGCTGTGCCAAGCTCTCGCGAAAGCACCTTTACACATTCCTCGCCCGGCCGTGCACAGGCAATTACGGAACGGGCTCTGCCTGTGAAGAGCTGGTCGATGCTGGCCTCATTGTAGTCGGTTCGCGGATTCTCAAGAACAACGGCAGTGGATTTTTCTTTCGTACCTTTGACTGCTGCGGCCTTAGCATGAGTGGCTACCAGGATCGCATGCACTTCGGTGCTGCTGAATGTGCTTTCTTTACGCGATTTTATTTGAATCCATATGTCGCGGCCCGCAAGCTCAACGACGCAGTCCTCTAATCCCTCAGGAACGAGGAAACCAGACGGCGCCAGGCCGGCCCACTGACGTATGAGAATAAGGGTTGAAATCAGGTGTTGGTAGTGAAAACCGCGCCCCGCCCAAGCGCCGGAACGCGATGCTTTCCAGGCTTGAATCGTACCGTTTTCGGGCTGGCCCTCTGTGCTCATTGTGTCTCTTTTTTGTCGTGCTCTTCACAGCGCTTCTGTGCGCCGATGGACATCCGATTGGCTAGGGCATCACGCTCATCACATCGTCGGATTGCACGCCGGTATAGTTGCGGCCTATTCATTGAATTCGAAAGAAACCTTGTCGGCCTTTTCTGCTTCATCCTGTTTCATGAAAAGCCCCATGCTTGGGAGAGGGGATTCGGAGAGTAGCAAGCCTCGATAGGTAGTGTGAACCCTTCGTTCAACCGATTACCAAGGGGTGCGTGAACGCTGTCCGCTTGTCGTTCGACTGGGGACCCTCATCCATCGAGACCGAGTGGCCGTTTTCTGGTTTAGGGTTGTCGGACGCCTGCCCGCGACCGCGAGCGCATGAGGCCTCCCGCCAAGATCAGGGGGCAGGCGTCCGACAACCCTCCAGGGAGGAAACCGCGGGCCGCGCCCCGGTGGCCGGGGTGGCCCGGAGCGCTATGGGGATTGGATGGGCCCGGGTGGTGGGGGTGTGGGCAACGAGCACCACCGGGAACGCGTTGGGGTGGCTGCAGGAGCCTCGGATCGGCGCGGCAGGGAGGGTTTTTCGGTGCCGCTGAAGGGTTCCGCTGCGCCCCGGGGACGATTGGACCCAAGCGGTCTCGAGCGGTGGCTCGTGGCAGAGCCATCGCGGGTGGGCAGTCGCTGGGTGGTGCGCGGTCATGCAGCAGCCTGTGCGGGCGGCGGTGCGCGGATGTACGGTCCCCGAACCAGCGTATCCAGGATCTGCATCGGTGCTCCGCAATCCGGGCAGACGTAGGTGGGTGCGCTCGGCTCGGGTGGTGCCGGTGCCGCGGGGTCGGTGCGGTCGGTCCCGGCTGGTGCGGCCGCCGACACCTGCAGGAGTTCGCGTGCGCGGGCCAGGTGCGCCCGGCGGCCGGCATTGGCGAGCAGGCCGTAGTGTCGGATGCGGTGGAAGCCCGAGGGCAGTACGTGCAGCAGGAAGCGGCGCATGAACTCCTCGGCGGCGAGGGTCATGGTCTTGTGCTTGGTCCTTCCCTTGGCGCGATAGTCCTTCCAGCGGAAGGTGACCTGGCCCTGCTCCAGGGCGATGAGCCGGCGGTTGGCGATCGCGACCCGGTGGGTATAGCGGGACAGATACGCCAGCACGGCAGCGGGTCCGGCGAAGGGGCGCTTGGCATAGACCACCCATTCGGTCGCACGCAACGCGCGCAGCCAGGCGGCGAAGGCGGTGGTCTCGGTGAGGTGCGCATCGTTCCCGAAGAACTGCAACTGGCCGGCTGCGTGCGCGCCCGCCAGGGCCTCGAGGAAGCGGTGGCGGAAGCGCCGCGAGAGGACGCGGACCGGCAGGAAGAAGCCCGGCCGGCAGGCGATCCAGTGCTGGCCATCGGCGGAGAGGCCACCCCCGGGAACGATCCCATGCACGTGCGGATGGTGCGTCAGCGCCGAGCCCCAAGTGTGCAGGACCAGGGTCACACCGATACGTGCGCCCAGGTGACGGGGGTCGGCAGCGATCGTCTGCAAGGTCTCGGCCGCCACCTGGAACAGCAGGCGGTAGACCACCGCCTTGTTGGTGTAGGCGATCGCCTGGATCGGCGCCGGCAGGGTGAACACCACGTGGTAGTACTCGACCGGCAACAGGTCGTTCTGCCGGTCCTCGAGCCAGCGCCGTGCCGCGCTGCCCTGGCACTTCGGGCAATGCCGGTTGCGGCAGGAGTTGTAGGCGATCTCGGCGTGGGCGCAGGCCGGGCACTGCAGCACATGGCCGCCCAGCGCTGCGCTGCGGCAGCGCTCGATCGCCGCCATGACCCGGTACTGGCCGCGGCTCAGGTGCCCGTGCTGCGCCTGCCGCCAGGCCGGCCCGTGGGTCCGGAAGATCTCCGCGACCTCAAGGGAGGAACGCGCCATGGCACGAACCTACCCGGAGCGCGTCGCCTCCAGCGGACTGATCACCGTGCGCAGGAGCTCGGTGGCCACGTGCGTATAGAGGGCGGTGGTGTCCAGCTTCTTGTGTCCCAGCAGCACCTGGATGATCCGAATGTCGACCTTCTGCTCCAGCAGGTGGGTGGCGAAGCTGTGCCTCAGCGTGTGCATCGACACCCGCTTGTCCAGCTCGGCGTTGGCTGCGGCGGCATGCACCGCGCGGTTCAGTTGCCGGGTGCTCATCGGGTCAATGACGTTCTGCCCCGGGAACAGCCAGCCGCCATCGAGCATCTTGCCCTGGGCATGGGCCACACGCCACCAGGTGCGCAGCCGCTCGAGCAGCAGCGGCGAGAGCATGGCATAGCGGTCCTTGCGCCCCTTGCCCTGCTCGATACGCAAGGCCATGCGCTCGCTGTCGATGTCGCCGACCTTGAGGTTCACCACCTCGCTGGCACGCAGCCCGGCACCGTAGGCCACCGACAGGGCCGTCCGGTGCTTGAGGTTGCCGGCCCCGGCGATCAGCCGGGCCACCTCCTGCGGACTCAACACCACCGGCAGGGTGCGCGGCACCCGCACCGGGCGCAGCTTCTGCGCCAGCGCGGCACGGTCGAGGGTCACCTCGAGAAAGAACTTGAGGCCGCTGAGGGTGCCGTTCAACGCCGTCGGTGACAAGCCGGCATCGACCAGCGACAACTGGAACTGCCGCAACTCCTCGCCGGTGACGCGGCTCGGCGCGCGCCCAAGAAAACCGGCGAAGCGCTGCACGGCCCGGAGATAGTTGCTCTGGGTCTTGGGTGCGAGCTTGCGCATCCGCATGTCATCGAGCATGCGCTGGCGTAACGGACTGATCGGGGACGTGGCCTGTGTCATCGGATCGCTCCTGTCGCAGAACGAGGCGGGTTGCCTCATTCCCGAACATAGGAGATGGAATCGATGCCACCTCACCCCAGGCGCCGATCAGAGCCCCCCACTACCGCGCGAGCGGTTTAGTCCCAGGGCCGCAAGGAGCCCCTCGCGAGTCCGGGCGCAACGCGGAAACTCTGCACGGACTCGACGCGAGCGGTACAATGCTCGGCTTTTCTCTACCCGCTCGAGCCTGCCCGATGTCGTTCCCCCAGGAAACCGCCCGCCGCCGCACGTTCGCGATCATTTCGCATCCCGACGCCGGCAAGACCACGATCACGGAGAAGCTGCTGCTGTTCGGCGGCGCGATCCAGCTCGCCGGCACGGTGAAGGGGCGCAAGAGCGCGCGCCACGCGACCTCCGACTGGATGGAGATGGAGAAGCAGCGCGGGATCTCGGTGACTTCGTCGGTGATGCAGTTCCCGTACCGCGACCGGATCGTGAACCTGCTCGACACCCCCGGGCACGAGGACTTCTCCGAGGATACCTACCGCACGTTGACCGCGGTGGACTCGGCGCTGATGGTGATCGACGCGGCCAAGGGCGTCGAGGAGCGCACGATCAAGCTGATGGAGGTCTGCCGGCTGCGCGACACGCCGATCATGACCTTCGTGAACAAGCTCGACCGCGAGGGGCGCGACCCGATCGAACTGCTCGACGAGGTCGAGGACGTGCTGAAGATCCAGTGCGCGCCGGTGACCTGGCCGATCGGAATGGGCAAGCGCTTTCGCGGTGTGTACCACTTGGCCCGCGACGCGGTGCATATGTATTCGCCGACCCACGGCGGCAAGATCCTGCAGGGCGAGGTGATCCAGGGGCTCGACAATCCGCGTCTGGACGAGGTGCTGGGTTCCCAGGCACAGGATCTGCGCGAGGAGCTGGAACTGGTGCAGGGCGCGTCGCATGCGTTCGATCCGGACGCGTATCTGGCAGGAACCCAGACGCCGGTGTTTTTCGGCTCCGCGATCAACAACTTCGGCGTGCAGGAACTGTTGGACGATTTCGTCGAGTACGCTCCTGCGCCGCAGCCGCGCGCAGCGCGCTCGCGGGTGGTCGAACCGTCGGAAACGGCGTTCAGCGGCTTCGTGTTCAAGATCCAGGCGAACATGGATCCGAACCACCGCGACCGCATCGCGTTCCTGCGCATCTGCTCCGGCACCTTCACGAAGGGGGCGAAGCTGCGCCACGTGCGTCTGGGCCGAGACGTGAAGATCCCCGATGCGCTGACGTTCATGGCGTCGGATCGCGAGCACGTGGAGACGGCATACCCCGGCGACATCATCGGACTGCACAACCACGGCACGATCCGCATCGGGGATACCTTCACCGAGGGCGAGATGCTGCACTTCACCGGCATCCCCAATTTCGCGCCGGAGCTGTTCCGGCGGGCGCAGTTGCGCGATCCGCTGAAGATGAAGCAGCTTGCGAAGGGGCTGCAGGAGCTCTGCGAAGAGGGCGCGACGCAGCTGTACCGGCCGCTGACCAACAACGACCTGATCCTGGGCGCGGTCGGCGTGCTGCAGTTCGATGTCGTCGCCGAGCGCCTGCGCACCGAGTACAAGGTCGACTGCCGGTTCGAGCCCGTGAACGTGCAGACTGCGCGTTGGGTCAGTTCCAACGAGCCGAAGCGGTTCGAGGAGTTCAAGGACAAGGCGGCGAGTAACCTCGCGATCGACCACGGTGGTGACCTCGTGTACATCGCGCCGACGCGCGTAAACCTGCAGATGGCGATCGAGAAATGGCCGGAGGTCGAATTCCACTCCACCCGGGAGCACGGCGTAGCCGCCTGAGGAAACGCTGGCCGACACGCGGAACGAAGGGCTCTGTCATCGCGAGCGACGCGCGGCAATCCAGCGGGGCTCCGGGGACCCTCTCGGCGTGATGCGCTGCGGACGGCGTTCGGCCCCCGTAGCGGACGCTGGCACCTAGCTGGCCCGTTTCCAAGCTCTCCGATAGACTCCCCGGGGACCGCTGCGCGGGTGCCAGCCCGTCGCGTGCACCTTGGAGAACCGAGATGAAGCCCCATGCCTGGATCCTGCTTCTGCTGCTGTCGCTCGCCGCGGTCCCGGGTTGCGCGATGAACGAGACCCGGGAACTTCCGGAACCGCGCGCAGGCGTGGTCACCGACATGGCCGAGTTCGAGGCCTTTCTTGCGTTGGCACCGACGCCCGACGAGTTCCGCGAGGTGTACCCGGACGTGGTGTTGATCCTTCCCGGCGACATCGCCACCCGCGAGTACCGCACCGACAACAGCCGCTACTTCGCCGACCTCGACGAGGAAGAACGCATCACCGGGGGCAGCTTCCAGTAGGCGGGTCATCGGGGAAGCCCCTCGGGACCTGCTCGCTTGCAGCCGAGCCTCTCGCCGATCGGGCGCCGGGGAGTGAGGAACGTTTCCTGCATGCACACCTTGGCGCGACCCGTCTCGTGGATTCCGCGCGGGGAGGTCGGCCATGAAGCGAGGCAAATGGCGCTGGAAGAAGACGAAGGTCCTGGTGGAGGCCGTGATCATTGGCCTGACCGCCGGGCTGCTGATCATCCTGTTCACCGAGAGTGGCGTCGATCGGCAGCGCAGCGCGGTTGGCGCCGCGCTGGAGTGTCACGGCACGCGGTCCTGCTGATGGTGCGCGCAGGCGCCGGACCGGCCCGGATCGAGTCCCGGCGGGAGCCGGCCGCACGCGCGTCCTCGCGCTAGCCGCCGTCAGGGCGGCCGGCTGGGCCTGCACCCGATCGGGGCGCAGTCCCCGTGCAACGCCCGGAAACGGGGCAGGGGAATTCCCAAGCGGCCGGAGTTCGCCTAAAGTCGCGTCAGACGACGACGGAGGCGGAGCATGAGCCAGCGCGATTCCTCACGGCTGGATGCGATCGTGGCCAAGGCCCAGCGCGAGAAGGCCGAACGCGAGCAGGGTTACCGCGAACGGGCCCTGAAAATGTACCCCTGGGTCTGCGGGCGTTGCGGCCGCGAGTTCACGGCCGCGAACGTGCGCGAACTCACGGTGCACCACCGCGACCACAACCACGACAACAACCCGCTGGACGGCAGCAACTGGGAGCTGCTGTGCGTGTACTGCCACGATAACGAGCACCAGCGCTACGTGGACGCGACCCCGAGCAGCGACAAGCCTTCGGGGAAGACGGCGACCCACAACCCGTTCGCGGGACTCGCCGACCTGCTCAAGCGCGACTGAGGCGCACGGCTGCCCGGTCGACCCCTGCGGGCAGGCCCGGAGGCGCCAGCTCGCCGCGTTCCACTTTCAACGGGGCGCGATGCAGTGCGGGGGCTGGTCCCCGCTGGTGGGCGCGGCGCCTGCCGGCCGCGACCTCGGACCGTGGCCCCTTGCGGGTGCCGGCCTAACTTCCATGGCCTATGTGGCCACCCCCGATGATGAAAGAGGCGTAGGGCGGAAAAGGCCGAAGGCCGTCATCCGCCAGCTGGCGCCCGGATTGCCGCGGGCGCCTGGGCGCTACGAACGCCGTACGGCGGATGACGCTGCGCTTTTCCGCCCTACGGGTCGCCCGGGACACGAGACAGGCCGTGACTCTCACGTTAAGCTCCGCCCCGAACCGTCCGCCATCGCCGCATCCGGGCGGCCGTCGGAGGCTTACCGACCGCGCTCGGGTTCGGATGCCGAATCGTGGTGGGGATCGAACTCCCGGGCCGTGCCGCTCCCCCGCGGTGACCCACTGTCGTGCTGGTGCTCCCAGAGGCGCCGGTAGGTGCCGTCCCGGGCCAGCAGCTCCAGATGGGTACCCTGTTCGATCACGCGGCCGTTCTCCAGCACCACGATGTTGTCGGCGTCCATCACGGTGGATAGCCGATGCGCGATTACCAGCGTGGTCCGCCGCGCCGCGACCTCGTTCAGCGCCGCAAGAATCGCCTTCTCCGACCTCGAGTCCAGCGACGACGTGGCTTCGTCGAACACCAGGATCGGCGGATCCTTCAACAGCATTCGCGCAATCGCGATGCGCTGCTTCTCGCCCCCGGAAACCTTCAGCCCGCGCTCGCCGACGACGGTGTCGAGCCCCTTGGGCAGGCGCGACACGAAGTCCTCGAGGTGGGCGAGGCGCACCGCCTCGCGGATTTCCTCGGGCGTCGCTTCCGGGCGCCCGTAGGCGATGTTGTATGCGATGCTCTCGTTGAACAGCACCGTGTCCTGCGGCACCACGCCGATTGCGCGGCGCAGGCTGTCCTGCGTCACCGCGCGGATGTCCTGACCGTCGATCGTGATCCGGCCTTGATCGACGTCGTAGAAGCGGAACAGCAGCCGCGACAGCGTCGACTTGCCTGCCCCGCTCGGCCCGACCACCGCGACCTTCTGGCCCGCCGGAATCTCCAGCGAAATACCCTCGAGGATCGGGCGGTCCGGGTGGTAGCGGAAATGCACGTCCTCGAAGCGCACCCTGCCGGAGGCGACCTGCAGATCGGGAGCGCCCGGTCGGTCCTCGACCTTCACCGGCTTCTCGAGCAGCCCGAACAGACGCTCGATGTTGGCCAGTGACTGGCGGATCTCGCGGTAGACGAACCCCAGGAAGTTCAGCGGGATGAACAGCTGGATCATATAGGCGTTCACCATCACCAGGTCGCCGAGGGTCATGGTTCCGGCCGCGACCTGGTGGGCCGCCAACACCATCATCACCGTGATCGCGGCGGCGATGATCAATGCCTGGCCGCTGTTCAGCAGTACCAGCGACAGCACGTTCTTCATGCGTGCCGTCTCCCACGCCGCGAGCCCCCGGTCGTAGCGCTCGGCCTCGAAGCGCTCGTTGCCGAAGTACTTCACGGTCTCGTAGTTCAGCAGGCTGTCGATCGCGCGGGTGTTCGATTCGTTGTCGCGCAGGTTGGCCTCGCGCACGAAGCGGGTCCGCCACTCGGTGATCCACACCGAAAAGGCGACGTACACCGCGATCGCCGCGAGCACGGTGAACATGAAGATCGGTCCGACCGCGACCAGCAGGATCACCGCGACCAGCAGGATCTCGATGATCGTCGGCAGGATGTTGAACACCATGAAGCGCAGCAGGAAGCTGATTCCGGCGGTGCCGCGCTCGATGTCGCGCGACAGCCCGCCCGTCTGGCGCGACAGGTGGAAGCCGAGTTCCAGCCGGTGCAGGTGCTGGAACACGCGCAGCGCGGCACGGCGCATCGCGCGTTCCGCGACGCGCACGAATACCGCGTCGCGCAGTTCGCCGAAAAAGGTCGCGGAGAATCGCAGCAGGCCATAGGCGATCAGCAGGGCCAGCGGCACGGTGACCAGCGCCTCGGCGGTACCGGCACCCTCGAAGTGGTCGACGATGTACTTCAGCGCCAGCGGCACGGTGACGTTCGCGAGCTTGGCCAGCCCCATCAGGCCCATCGCCAGGAACAGGCGGCCGCGAAACTCGGACAAGTACGGCAGCAGGCTGCGGATGATGCGCCAGTTCACGGCCCCGTCGGGCGCGTCCACGAGCGATGCGTGCCCACGCATGGCAGAATTCCCGGTTCATTGAGGGTGGATGCAGGGCGGCCACTCTAGGCGCGGTGCACAGCGCGGTCCAGTGTGCCCGGCGGGAAGCGCGGTTTGCATCGCCCCCAGAGGTATTCCCGATCGCCCACGGAGGGGAGAGGACAGGATGTGGAAGGTGGATGACAAACCGTTGCCCGAATCCGAGCGCGCCGTGAGCCCCACGGCCCAGGCCGGCCACGCTGCGCAGCCCTCCGCAGAGGCGCGCCGGGTTCCGGATCCCGAGCGGATCCTGTCCGAGGTGTTCGGCTATTCCGGCTTCCGCGGCCGGCAGCGCGAGATCATCGACTGCGTCGCCGGGGGCGCGGATGCGCTGGTCCTGATGCCGACCGGCGGCGGCAAGTCGCTCTGCTACCAGATCCCGGCGCTGATGCGGGAGGGCTGCGGGGTGGTGATCTCGCCGCTGATTGCGCTGATGCAGGACCAGGTGGCTGCGCTGAGGCAAAGCGGGGTCCGCGCGGCGGCGCTGAATTCCGCGGAACCGATCGCGCGCATCCAGGAGGCGGAACGGGCGCTGCTCGACGGCCGGCTCGACCTGCTGTATATCGCTCCGGAGCGCCTGATGCTGCCGCGTACTCTGGAGCTGTTGGCGCGTGCGCGGGTGGCGCTGTTCGCGATCGACGAGGCCCACTGCGTGTCGCAGTGGGGCCACGACTTCCGCCCCGAATACATCCAGCTCTCGTTGCTGGCGGAGCGCTTTCCGGGAGTGCCGCGCCTGGCGCTGACCGCCACCGCCGATGCCCCGACCCGGCGGGAGATCGTCACCCGCCTGGGGCTGGAACGGGCCCGGCAGTTCGTCAGCCGTTTCGACCGGCCCAATATTCGCTATCGCATCGCGCAGTCGGACGCCGGCGGCGGCAGCGCCCGCGATCGGCTGTTGCGCTTCATTCGCCAGGAACATCCGGGTGAGGCCGGGATCGTGTATTGCCTGAGCCGCAAGCGCGTCGAGGCGATTGCGCAGTGGCTCGCGGATCAGGGGCTGGAGGCGCTGCCGTATCACGCCGGACTGAGCGCCGCCGAACGCGACCGCAACCAGAAGCGGTTTCTGACCGGCGACGGGGTGATCATGGTCGCCACCATCGCGTTCGGCATGGGAATCGACAAGCCCAATGTCCGGTTCGTGGCGCACCTGAACCTGCCCAAGAGCATCGAGGCGTATTACCAGGAGACCGGGCGCGCCGGACGCGACGGCCTGCCGGCGGACGCCTGGATGCTGTACGGCCTGCAGGATGTGATCACCCTGCGCCAGATGCTGGACCAATCCACCGCGGACGACGGCCACAAGCGCGTCGAACGGCAGAAGCTCGAGGCGATGCTGGGGCTTTGTGAACTCACCAGTTGCCGGCGTCAGGCGCTGCTCGCGTACTTCGGCGACGACCTCGAGTCGCCCTGCGGGAACTGCGACACCTGCCTGGAACCGCCCGCGACCTGGGATGCCACCGAACCCGCGCGCAAGGCGCTGTCCTGCGTCTATCGCACTGGCGAGCGCTTCGGAGTGAACTACCTGATCGACGTGCTGCGGGGCCGCGAGACCGACCGTCTGCGAGCATTGGGCCATCATCACCTGAGTACCTTCGGGATCGGCACCGAACTCGAGCCTGCCGAGTGGCGCGTGCTGTTCCGGCAACTGATCGCACGCGGCCTGTTGCGGGTGGATGTCGATGGCCACGGCGGTCTCAGCCTGGACGAATCCTGCCGCCCGCTGTTGCGCGGCGAGGCCGCGGTGGAACTGCGCCGCGAACAGCGTCCGGCGAGGTCGCGGCGCGAACGCGGCAGCCGGGCGGCCAGGCCTGCCGCCGACCTGGCGCCCGAGGACCAGGCCCTGTGGGAGGCGTTGCGCGCCTGCCGACGGCGGCTCGCGGACGCCCAGGGCGTGCCGCCCTACGTGATCTTTCACGACGCGACGCTGGCCGAGATGCTGCACCAGGCTCCGGTCACGCTCGACCAGATGGCGGGGATATCGGGTGTTGGCATCAGCAAGCTCGATCGCTATGGCGACGAGTTCCTGAGGGTCATTCGGGGGCATTTGGGGCTATAGTTCACGGGTTTCGACCACTTGCCAGGGGATAGACGGTGACCGACGGTTCCTTTCTGCAATCCTTCCATACCCTGCGCGATGGGCTCGTGTACATCGAGCCCGAGCAGGCCAGCCGCTTTGCCAAGGAGATTGCCGGGGATTTCAACCCGATCCACGATCCGGGCTCGCGGCGCTTCTGTGTCCCCGGAGACCTGCTGTTCGCGCTGGTGCTCGCACGTTACGGCGTCAGCGCGGGGATGCACCTCCGTTTCGTCGGCATGGTCGGGGCCGGAGTGGCGCTGGTGTTCCCCGACGATCCGGGCACGGCGTTCGCCGTGATGGACAGCCAAGGCAAGAAGTACCTCGAAGTGGAGCGCGAAGGGCCAGTGGTCACGGACGGCTATACCGTCGAGGCCCTGACGCGAAGCTATGTCGCGTTCTCCGGCGAGAATTTCCCGCATGTGCTCGTCCCGCTGATGGAGCGGCACGCGGTGATGGTCAATCCGGCACGGCCGCTGGTGATGTACGACCGGATGTCGCTGTCGCTGCGCGAGCCGGTCGGTAGCCTCACCGAGACCGTGCAGCCGCGCCTGAAGGCAGCCGACATGCGCGTCGACGGCAAGCGCGGGGAAGCGCGGCTCGATTACGCGCTTTGCGTCGACGGAGAGCCGTTCGCGACGGGCAGCAAGCACCTGGTGCTGAGCGGGCTGCGCCCCTACGACGCCGAGACGGTGCGAAAGCTGGTGGACGAGTACGCGGGGTGGAAGGCGCGCTACGCCGGGGCCATCGCCTGAGTTTGCGATCCTGCTGCCGGCGGCGCCGGGAGGGTGCATTGTGGCCGCCGTGGTGCGGGTCTTGCACCGTGCCGGTGCATCGCTGAACCTGGGAACGCAGCCGGGAGGCGGGTTGCACCTGGTCCGCGTCTTGCAGGCCTTGGTTCAGGCCCGGAAGCCGAGGAAGGTAAGCCATGCTGGTCCTGCGCCTGTGCGGAGACGACGTGCCCAAGAGCTGGAATCGCTGGGGCCGGCCGCTCAGTCGGGAATCGCACCGGATCTGGGCGTTTCCGCTGCCGGAGACGATGGATCGGGCCGAGCTGGTGCACGCGCTGGTGCAGGAAACCCCCGCGGAGAGCCTGGCGGACTGCCTGGCCGTCTGGATCCAGCCGGATTTCGACGGTCGCCTGCCGCTGTCGGTGCTCGACGAGCTCGAGCCGCTATCGGTGCTGCATACGCGCTTGCACGAGCCCTGGATCATGGAGGAACTGGGGCCTCGCGTCCGTGCGCGATTCCAGGCGATCGCCGCGCTGTCGGAACCCGGGGGGCTGCTGGGCTATCAGATGCGATGCGGACTCGATCATCCGCGCCGGGGGCTGCTCTCGGCGGATGAACTGTACCGGCTGGGCCGAGCGGCGCGACGCCTGGATGCGCTGGACCAGGCCTGCCAGATCAGCGCCTTGGTGCGCAAGGCGGAGGTCTTGCCCCGCGGAGTGCCGGTGTTCATTGCGGCACTCCCCCACTCGCTGCTGCACCGCGATCCGCATCGCCACCCGTCCTATGCCTGCGTGGAACGGCTGGGGCTGGATCCGGCCGATATCGTGATCGAAGTCGCCCAGCGAGGGGCGGTGGACGACATCGAAATGCTGATCCGGCGCTGCGCACAGCTGCGGCAAATGGGCTTTCGCGTCGCGCTCAGCGAGGTCGGTGCCGGCTTCGGCCAGATCGGCGTGATTGCCGGTCTGGAGCCCGAGTTCGTGCGTCTGGACCCGGATCTGCTGCGCGAGGCACGCGCATCCGCCGCCGGGGCGTCGCTGTTCGAAGGGTTGGTGGCGACCGCGCGGCGCCTGGGGGCAGCGACCGTCGCCGACGGAGTGCAAACGCGCGCCGATCTGCGCCTGTACCGGGAACTCGGCGTCGATTACGGGCAGGGCGATCTGATCGCGGGCTGCGCGCCGGTGCCGGAGGCTCCGGCAGAGATGTCGGCGATCGACCCGAGAGATCCTGCGCACGGGGCGGGCGGGCCCTCTGGCGGACAAGCCACTTGCCACTCGCACCGCCCCGTGCGCACCATGAGCGATCCGGGTGATGACAGGGGAGGGCCGGCCAGGTGAGCGCAGGGCATGCTTCGAACAACGGGTGCGGCGGCTGCCGGGGCGCTGTCGCCCAGTCATGGCGTCGGCCGGGGCCGCCGGTCGCGGTTGCCGGCCGAATCGAGGATGCGGACGGCCAGCGCGGGGCGGTTCCAGGATCCGCCTCGAGGCTGTGGCGGATGCCGGTGGTCGCGTTGATGATCCTGTTGGTGGTCCTGGGTGGCCCGACGGTGGCGGCGTCATCGTTTACGCTGCTGCCCGAGCCGCTGCAGCAGGCCATACGGGGGCAGAACCTGCCGGCCGATGCCGTCGGCCTGTGGGTGCAGCGAGTGGGCGATCCGGAGCCACTGGTGCAGTTGCATGCCGATCGCCAGTTCAACCCGGCTTCGACGATCAAACTGGCGACGACGCTCGCGGCGCTGTCGGAGCTGGGTCCGGATTACATCTGGGAGACGGAAATCCACGCGACCGGTCCGGTACGTGACGGCGTGCTCCGCGGGGATCTGGTTCTGCGCGGCGCCGGCGACCCGGGCATGGTCAGTGAGGAGCACTGGCGTATGCTGGCAGCGCTGCGCCGAACCGGGTTGCGCCGTATCGACGGAGACGTGCTGCTCGATACCAGCCAGTTCCGTCTGCCGGCCGAGGATCCGGGTGCCTTCGACGGGCAGCCGCTGCGGGCCTACAACCAGCCGCCCCACGCACTGCACGTGAACGCCAACGCGCTGCGCTTTCACGTGCTGCCCGAGTCCGACGGGCGCAGCATCCGCATCGAGGCCGATCCGCCGCTGCCGGGTCTGCCGATCGTGAACCGCCTGCGTGCGTCCAGCGGCAGTTGCGGGACCTGGCAGCGCGGCATCCGCTACGAGGTCGACAACGGCGCAACCGGACCGCGGGTGATCTTTTCCGGCGACTACCCAGTGAATTGCGGCAGCTACGAGCTGTTGCGAACCGCGGTGGCGCCCGAAATCTACCAACGCGAGCTGTTCCGGCTGCACTGGGATCAGTGGGGCGGGGAGCTGACCGGCCAGGTCCGGTATGGGGCCGGCGCGGACACCGACGCCGATCCGCTTCTGGTGCACAGGTCACGGCCGCTCGGCGACATTATGCGTGTGGCCAACAAATGGAGTTCCAACGTGGCCACCCGGCAGTTGGCACTTACGCTGGGCGCCGAGCGCTTCGGACCGCCGGCGACGGTCGACAAGGCCCGCCAGGCCCTGTACCAGGTGCTGGGCGAACTCGGCGTCGCGGTGGGCGGCATGGTGATCGACAACGGCTCCGGGCTCAGCCGGCACACGCGGATCACGCCGTTGCAGCTGGCACAGGTGCTGCAGGCCGGATGGGACAGCCCCTGGCGCCCCGAGTTCGTGTCGTCGCTGGCGATCGCCGGTCTCGACGGCACCCTGCGCCGGCGGTTCCAGGACGGCCCCGAGCGCGGTCGCATGCACCTGAAGACCGGACATCTGAACCAGGTTTCGGCGGTGGCCGGTTTCGTGCGGACTCGCAGCAACGAGGACGTGTTGGTCGTGTTGCTGGTGAACCACGAGAACGCCCATACCGGCGCCGGTACCGGGCTGCAGGAGGCCGTGCTGCGCTGGGTGCATGCGCTGTGACCGGCCAAGGCGAGTGGGCACCCCAGCCGTTACCGCGGACGGTCGCCGTGTGTCTCAGGGCCACGCGGTTGGCCGGCACTGTCGGTTCCGGTGCCTCGCGTACCGGCGCTTGCGATGGTGGGGGCGGCAGCGCGTGCGGCACGGGATGGTAACGACCGCGTTCGGTACTGCGTTCAGTGCCGTTCCAGTTTCCCCAGTTCGGTCAGCAGCGACAGCACCAGGGACTCGCCTTGGGCGCCCATGCCGCGGCACAGCGTATCCGGATCCCGTTCGCCGTCTACCAGGCGCTTGGTGATTCCTCCGATGCGCGCCATGTCCCCGCCGGCCCGGGTCATTTGCTCGGCCATTTGTGAAAGCCAGTGCAGCGCCTGGGCATCGCCGCGGCTGGCTGCGTGGATCACCTGTGCGAGCCCGGGTGCGGCCTGGGCGGGGTCCGGACCCGATTCGGGATCCGGCAGCGTCGATGGATCCTGAAGCCCGGCGAGGATCGCCTTCACGATGACGGTGTCCTCGTCGTCCAGTCCGAGCAGCAACGCAGGATCGCGATTCCCGTCCAGAATCTTGCGGATGCGCGCGACCAGGTCGGTCCATCCGCCCTGTTCGGCCTGTGTCAGCACGGGCTCGAGTTCCGCACGTGTTTCCGGATTCTGGGCTGCCTGCACCACCAGGCGGATCAGGCCGGCATGGGCGAGGCGGATCTGTTCATCACGGGGGGACAGGGCCATGGCGTTTCGCGACGGACGGGCGAGGGCGGTCCCCGACCATAGCGCAGTTGCTGCGCCAGGGCGAGCCCCCGCCGCGGGCTTCCTGTACCTCTTGGTCTGCGGTCGGGCACAATAGGTTTCAGGGATATGCGCTGAGGAACGAAGCGGTGGAAGAGCAGATGACGATGGGTCTCTGGTTGCTCCTGATCCTGCTGGCGGTGCTGCTGGCAGGCGTGCTGGGGTTCTGGATCGGCCGGACAACCAGCCATGAGCGGCGCCTGATCCGCGAACTGGAAAACGAACTCGACAGCCGTATGCAGGAACTCAATCGCTACCGCAGCGCGGTGAACCAGCATTTCGATCGTACCGCGACGCTGTTCGCCGGGATGGCCGGGGCATATCGCGATCTGTATCACCACCTCGCCGAAAGTTGCGAGGAACTGGCCGACAAGCCCACCCGGCAGCGGCTCGAAGAACGTGCGGGCCGGTTGCTGGCCAACGTGCCGGTGCGCGAGGGGCGCTCCGACTCGACGCAGCCGCGCAGCCCGGACCCGCGCGAAAGCGAGATCGACCTCCAGCCCCCGCGCCCCGATTGAGCCACCCGCGCCAATGGGCGCGAATACGCTGTCGAGGCGGCCGGCGCCGGGAAGCGACCGATCCGCCCGTTTGCGCGCGGTCTGCGCGGCTATCGTTTCCCTGGCAGCCTGCGCCGCCGCGATGTCGGCATTCAGAGCGCGCGGATGCGCTCGAGTTGCGCGCCGAGGTCGCTGCGGGCCGCGCGCATCTCGGCGACCCGGGTGCGTTCCTTCGCGACCACCTCGGCCGGCGCCCGCGCCACGAAGCTCTCGTTGGCCAGGCGGGATTCGCTTTGTTCCAGGTTGCGGTCCAGCTTCCCGATCTCCTTCGTGAGCCGGGCGATCTCGGCGTCCTTGTCGATCAGCCCGGCGAGCGGGATCAGCAGGCGCATCTCGCCGACCAGCGACAGCGCCGATTCCGGCGCCTCTTCGCCCGGGTTCAGCCAGGTGACGGACTCGGGTTTGGCGAGGAAGTCCAGCAATGTGCGGTGGCGCAGGTACAGCTCCTGGTCGTCCTCGGTCCAGTTCTGCACCAGCACCGGCAGCGGCTTGCCCGGTGCGATGTCCATCTCGGCGCGAATCCGGCGCAGGCCGGTGATGAAGCCCTTGACCCACTCGAGCTCGGTGCCGGCAGCGGCATCGGCCGGGAAATCGTCGGTCCCGACCCAGGGCCGTTCGACCAGGAAACGGGCGTCGACGCCGGCGGCAGGTTTGACGTCGTTCCAGATCGTTTCGGTGATGAACGGCATCATCGGATGCAGCAGGCGCAGTAGTGCTTCCAGCACCTGTACCAGCGTATGCCGGGTCGCGCGCTTCACCGCGGCATCCGCGTCGCCGTTCAGCACCGGCTTGGTCAGTTCCAGATACCAGTCGCAGTAGTCGTGCCAGGTGAAGTCGTACAGCGCCTGCGCGGCGAGATCGAAGCGGTAGGCGTCGTAGTGGGCGGTGACTGCGGCGGCGGTGGTGCGCAGCCGGTCCATGATCCAGCGGTCGGCGAGCGTCGGCTGCCGCAGTTCGGGGCCGAGGCCGGTGTCCTGGCCGTCGACGTTCATCAGCACGAAGCGCGCGGCGTTCCAGAGCTTGTTGCAGAAGTTGCGGTAGCCCTCGATGCGGCCCAGGTCGAACTTGATGTCGCGTCCGGTGGTGGCCAGCGCCGACAGCGTGAAGCGCAGCGCGTCGGTGCCGAACGCCGGGATGCCCTCGGGGAACTGCCCGCGCGTGGCCTTCGCGATTTTCTTCGCCATCTGCGGCTGCATCAGGCCGCTGGTGCGCTTCTCCAGCAGCGCGTCCAGCGTGATGCCGTCGATCAGGTCGATCGGGTCGAGCACGTTGCCCTTGGACTTCGACATCTTCTGGCCTTCCGCGTCGCGAATCAGACCGGTGATGTAGATTTCCCGGAACGGCACGTCGTCCATGAACTTCAGGCCCATCATGATCATCCGGGCAACCCAGAAGAAGATGATGTCGAAGCCGGTGACCAGTACGCTGGTCGGGTAGAAGCGCTCGAGCTCGGGTGTTTCCTCGGGCCAGCCCAGCGTCGAGAACGGCCACAGCGCCGAGCTGAACCAGGTGTCGAGCACGTCCTCGTCCTGCGTCAGCGCAACCTCCGGCCCGAGTCCGTGGCGTTCGCGCACCTCGGCCTCCGAGCGCCCGACGAAGATGTTGCCGTCGGCGTCGTACCAGGCCGGAATCCGGTGGCCCCACCAGATCTGGCGCGAGATGCACCAGTCCTCGATGTTGCGCATCCACTCGAAGTAGGTCTTCGACCAGTTTTCGGGAACGAAGCGGATACGCCCGTCCTCGACCGCGCGGATCGCGGGCTCGGCCAGCGGGCCGACCTTCACGTACCACTGGTCGGTCAGGAACGGTTCGATCACCGCGCCGCTGCGGTCGCCGCGCGGCACCATCAGCCGGTGGTCGTCGATCTTCTCGACCAGGCCCAGCGCGTCCAGGTCGGCGACGACGCGCTTGCGGGCCTCGAAGCGGTCGAGGCCCTGGTAGGCTTGCGGCGCGTTCTCGTTGAGCCGGGCGTCGATGGTGAAGATGTTGATCAGCGGCAGGGCGTGGCGTGTGCCGACCGCGTGGTCGTTGAAGTCGTGCGCCGGCGTGATCTTCACGCAGCCGGTGCCGAACTCGGGATCGACGTAGTCGTCGGCGATCACCGGAATGCGCCTTCCGGTCAGCGGCAGTTCGACCTCAAGTCCGATCAGGTGCCGGTAGCGTTCGTCTTCCGGGTGTACCGCGACCGCGGTGTCGCCAAGCATCGTCTCGGGCCGGGTCGTCGCGACCACCAGATGCCCCGAGGCGTCGGCGAGCGGGTAGCGGAAGTGCCACAGCGAGCCCTGTTCTTCCTCGGACAGCACCTCCAGATCCGAAACCGCGGTGTGCAGCACCGGGTCCCAGTTCACCAGGCGCTTGCCGCGATAGATCAGCCCCTCCTCGTGCAGCCGCACAAAGACTTCGGTGACCGCGTTCGACAGCCCGTCGTCCATCGTGAAGCGCTCGCGCGACCAGTCGATCGAATTGCCGAGCCGGCGCATCTGGCTGGAAATCGTGCCGCCGGAGTGTTCCTTCCAGTCCCAGACGGCATCGAGGAAGGCTTCGCGGCCGAGATCGTGGCGGCTCCTGCCTTCGGCTGCGAGCCGGCGTTCGACGACCATCTGGGTCGCGATGCCGGCGTGGTCGGTGCCGCCCTGCCAGAGCACCGCGTCGCCGCGCATGCGCCGGTGGCGGATCAGTGCGTCCATCAATGTGTGCTGGAACGCGTGCCCCATGTGCAGCGTTCCGGTCACGTTCGGCGGCGGCAGCAGGATGCAGTAGGGTTGGGCGCCTTCGGGACGTACCGCGAAGCAGCCGCTGTCCTCCCATTGCCGGTACAGCGCCTGCTCGATCGAGCGCGGGTCGAAACTCTTGTCCATGACGGGCCGGGGGCTTGGAATCAGCCGCACATTATACCGGCTGCCGGCGGGTGTTGTGCCGCAGTGCCCGGATTCTCGCGGCCCGGGCGCGCTCGACAGCGGCGGTTCCACCGGCCCGCCATGGCGGGGCCGGGTATTGCCCCAACGGGCCTCGATGCGGATCAGTCGCCGATTTCGTGGTGCTCCAGCGGGTAGCCGCGTTCCTTGAAGAAGCGGTAGCGCTCGCGGCCCCGTGCCCGTGCCGCCGGGTCGCTACCGATCAGGTCGGCGACGCGCTCGAAACGCCCGAAGTACTCCGGCACTTCGGGCGCAAGGTTGATCAGCACGTCGCAGCGGTCTGCGGGAGCCGCCTGGTCGTGCACGGTGACCGGGCTGTCGGGATCGTTGACATCGGTGCCATGCGGCAGGAACGCGATGTCCTCGAAGGTCCACAGCAGCCGGTCCATCTCGTCTGTGCTGCCCGCGTCCGGCGTATGGATGTGCACGCGGTGGCCCATCCTGCTGACCTTGCGCGCGAGGCGGCAGGCAAACAGGCGCCGCGCTTGCTCATCGCGGGCCGCGAGCAGGTAGAAGGCGACGCGCGTCATCAGGGTTCCGAGCGCCTACTGAGCAGCCTGATCCAGTAGGTAGTGCATCAATAGCGGTACCGGGCGCCCGGTTGCGCCCTTTTCCTTGCCGCTCTTCCATGCCACCCCGGCGATGTCCAGGTGCGCCCAGGGATACTTTTCCGCGAAGCGCGCCAGGAAACAGGCGGCGGTGATGGTGCCGGCAGGGCGGCCGCCGATATTGGCCATGTCCGCGAAATTGCTCTTCAGCTGCTCTTGGTATTCGTCCCACAGTGGCAGTTCCCAGGTGCGGTCGTGGCTGCGGTCGCCGGCCTGCTTCAACGCCGCCACCAGATCCTCGTCGTTGCCGAGCACCGCGCTGGCCTGATGCCCCAACGCGATGATGCAGGCGCCGGTCAGCGTCGCGATGTCGATCACGGCCTTCGGCTTGAAGCGCTCGACCCAGGTGAGCGCGTCGCAGAGCACCAGGCGCCCCTCGGCGTCGGTGTTCAGGATTTCGACCGTCCGGCCGGAAAGGGTCTTTACGATGTCGCCCGGGCGCGTGGCACGGCCGTCGGGCATGTTCTCGGCGCTGGTGATCACGCCCACCACGTTCAGCGGCAGCTTGAGCTGACTGACGGCTTTCATCACGCCCAGCACGGTCGCGGCACCGCACATGTCGTATTTCATTTCGTCCATGGCCTCGCCCGGTTTCAGCGAGATGCCGCCAGAATCGAACGTGATACCCTTGCCGACCAATACGATCGGTGGCGCGTCCTGCGGTCCGCCGCCGTACTCCAGCGCGATCAGCCGCGGCGGGCGCTCGGAGCCCTGTCCGACGGCGAGGATCGCCTGGGCACCGAGTTTTGCGAGCTCCTGCTCGTCGAGCACGGTGGCCTTGAGTTTCTTGTGTTCCTTCGCGAGTGCCCGGGCCGCCTCGGCCAGCGTCTCCGGGTAGAGGTCGTTGGGCGGCGTGTTACCGAGATCGCGGGTGTGATTCGAACCAGCAAGAATCGCGGCAGCCTCGACGCATGCCGTTTCCGCCTCGGCCACCTGGTCTTCGGCCACGCAGAAGATCACCCGCTGCAGCCGGACGGGCTTGACCTCCTCCTTGCCCTTGTAGTTGCTGAACCGGTAGGCCGCGTCGCCGATTCCGGCGACGAGTGTGCGTACCAGCCAGCCGATGTCCTTTCCGTCTGGCAGCAGATCGCCGGCGGCGATGGCCACCGTCGCGGCCGGGCGTTCGGCGAGCAGCTTCGCGATCGCCGTGCAGGCCTTGCGTGCGGACCCGGCCGCGAACTCCTTCGGTTTGCCGAGCCCGGCCAGCACCGTACCCGCGGCGCCCTTCGAACTGGCGGGGAGCAGCAGAGTGCTGCCGGACTCGCCATCCATCTCCCCGGCCTTGAGCACGTTCCCGAGGCTACCTTCCAGCGCGGCGTCCAGCGCGGCCGCGGCAGTGCCAAGCTTGCGCTTATGGAACACCCCCACCACGCGCAGACCCGCTTTGGGTTTGTCGATCGGATCGGTAGTGACCGAGAATTGCATTCGAAACCTCGCGCGACGGGAAAGGGTTTGAACGCTAATCTTAGCAGTGTGGGTAAAGAAACGACCAAGGCGGAGGAATCGGCCGAGGCACCGCTGTGCTGTCGGTGCCGCGAACCCGGGGTGTGTTCCGCGTGATTCGTCCGCTGCTGATCGAGCGCTTCCTCGCACGCGACTTCCTGGTGACCCAGGCGGCGGTTACCGCGGTGCTGCTTCTGGTGATCATCGGCGGTGTTCTGGGCCGTGTGCTGCGCGATGTCGCGGAAGGCCGGATTCCGCTCGACGTGTTGCCGGCGCTGGTCGCGTTCGGGTCGTTCAAGGGGCTGATGCTCCTGTGGCCGGTTGCGCTGTTTCTGGCATTCCTGCTGGTGCTGGGCAGGATGCAGCGCGACAGCGAGCTGATCGCGATGCAGGCCGGTGGCGTATCGTTTGCCCGCATCTATCGCGCGATCTACATGGTCGCGATTCCGGCCGCCCTGGTCCTGCTGTTTCTGATGTCGTTCGTGGTTCCCCGGGTGGAAGCGATGGTGGACCAGCTGCGCGATCGGGCCGACCAGCGATCCGACCTGGTGGGGATCACGCCGGGCCGGTTTCTGCGTTCGCGAGTGGGTGACCAGGTGTTCTTTGCGGAAAGCCTGACGCCTGACCGGCAGGCATTGCTCAGCGTTTTCATCTACCACGAACGTGCCGATGGCATCGCCGAGGTGACCGTCGCGAAGCGGGCCATTGCGGAGCTGCACGCCAGTGCCCGCTATCTGGTTCTGGAGGACGGCCACCGGTACGTCGGCGTCCCGGGTGAGGGCTCGTTTCAGATGCTCGAGTTCGACCGCCTGCGGATGCGGGTCCCGGACCCGACATTGGCCGAGCCCCGACGCAGTCTCGACGGAGTCCCGATGGCAGAGCTCTGGGAACAGCGGCACCAGCCGGTGTTCCGCGGGGAACTCGAATGGCGGCTGGCGATGCCGGTGTCGGTGCTGATGCTGGCGCTGGTCGCATTGCCGCTGGGTCTGGTGCCGCCGCGTAGCGGGCGTTACGCAGCCGTGCCGCTCGCGATCGTCGTGTATGCGCTCTACGCCAACCTGCTGATCATGGGCAAGTCCTGGGTGATCGTCGGCCAGGTGCCGATGTGGCTTGGCCTGTGGTGGGTGCATCTGCTGCCATTGTCGGTGTGGCTGGTGCTCTCCTGGCGCCGGTGTCTGTGGCCAGTGCGGTTCCGGCCGGTACGGAGCGCTGCGCGATGACCACCGTACTCGGCCGCTATGTGATTGCCCAGGTACTGATCGGAACCCTGTTCGCGCTGTTGTTATTGGTGACGCTGGATGGCGTGTTTGCGCTGATCGGCGAGCTGGGTGACGTCGGGCGCGGCCAGTACGGGCTCTGGGAGGCAGTCGTCTACGTCCTGTTGACCTTGCCGCGTCGCGTCTACGAACTGGTGCCGACCGCCGCGCTGCTGGGGAGTCTGCTATGGCTCGGCAACCTGGCGTCGAACAGCGAGTTGACGGCGATGCGCGCAGCCGGCGTCACGCGGGTGCGGCTGGTGAGCTGGGTGATGCAGGGCGGCCTGGTCGTGGTGGTGGGCATGGTGGGCATGGGCGAGCTGCTGGCGCCGGAGGCCGAGGCGCGCGCACAGCATCTGAAGGCGTTCGCATTCGACGAGCGGATGACGGTGGGCCGGATCGGTCTCTGGGCCCGCGACGGAAATCGAATCGTCCATGCCGATGCGGTTCTGCCCGGTGACCGGCTGGCCGGCGTTCGTGTGATCGAGCTGGGGCCCACAGGGGATGTCCGGTCGATCACGAACGTGGACCGGGCCGAGTTCCAGATGGACCGCTGGCAACTGTCGGGGGTCGCCCGGTCACGGGTGTCGCCGTTCGGCGTCATTCCGGAAAAGATGCCCGATGAAGTCGTGGACCGGCTGCTGGCTCCGGAATACTTTGGCGTGCTGGTGGTGGAGCCGCGCCAGATGGCCGCGAGTGACCTGGCGCGATACATCCGGTACCTGAAGGAGAATCACCTCGAGTCCGCAGCTTACGAAGTGGCTTTCTGGCAGCGTTTCGTCCTGCCGGCCAGCACCTGGGTGATGCTGTTGCTGGCGATTCCGTTCCTGTTCGGCAGCCAGCGTGAGGGCGGTGCCGGCCGGCGCCTGTTCATTGGACTGGTGCTGGGGGTGGGGTTCGTGATCGTGATGCGCACGATGGCGCATATGGGGCTGGTCTACGAATTTCCACCCTGGGTTGCCGCCAGCATACCCCTTTGGCTGTTCCTGCTGATCGCGGTGGTGGCGTTGGCCAGGGTGAGGGGCTGAAGTATACGTCGCTCCTCCCGTCGGGAGTTGGCTTGGGGTGCGCGTGCTCAGTGGGTGGCGGCAAGAGCGCTCAGCGCATAGGCCGTGAGGGTCTTGAGTATCGCGATCCGAGTGTCTAGTCGAGGAGCACCCCGGCGCACTGGACGCGCGCCGGGGTGCGTCCGTTACGGCAGGATCAGCGTCGTTCCGGGCCAGACCTGGTCCGGGCTTTCCAGGATGTGGCGGTTGTTTTCGTAGATCTCCTGGACCCGCGGCCAGGTGTTTCCTTCGCCATAGAACCGGGCTGCGATCACCCCGAGGGTTTCCCCGGGCCGCACCTGATACAGCGTTCCCCCCTGGGCACGTACCGTGAGTGCCTGCTGGCGGCGCAGTTGCTCGGCGGCTTCCTCGATCGCGGCCAGTTGCTGAGGTTGTGCGCTGCTTCCGGGCCGAAGTGCGCGGTTGGCATCGCGCAGCTCTTGAGCATGTTGGGCCGCCTGTGCGCGGACGGCTTCCAGATCCAGCGAGCCGCCCTCGTCCGGCGGTAGCATCGAACGCAGGTGCGCGAGTTCGCGCTCGCTCTCGGCCTGGGCTTCGTCGCGCGCGCGTTGCACAGCCGTCAGTTCTTCCTGCAGCGCGGCCTGAGCGGATTGTGCGCGGGTCAGGTCCTGCTGTGACGCATCCAGGCGCGCCCTGAGGTCGTCCAACGTGGTCTGCAGCGAGGCGAGTTCATCGCGGGTCGCGCGTTGTTGCTGTTCGAGGTCTTCGTGCGCACTACGGGCTTCGCCGAGTTCGGTACGGGTGGACGTCAATTGTGCCTCGAGATCGGCGATTTCGGCGCGGAGCAGTGCGCGTTCCTCGCCCTGGGCGGCGAGTTCGGCGCGGGCTTCGGCGAGTTCGGCCTCGACGATATCCTTCGCAGCCTGGAGGTCGGCGGCGGCGGCCTCGGCCTGCTCGCGGCCCTGGCGGGCATCACTGGCGGCGGCCTGGGTTTCGGTCAGCTGATTTTCGAGATCGGCGATCTCGGCGCGGAGCAGCGCGCGTTCCTCGCCCTGGGCGGCAAGTGCGGCGCGGGCTTCGGCGAGCTCGGCCTCGACGATATCCTTCGCAGCCTGGAGGTCGGCGGCGGCGGCCTCGGCCTGCTCGCGGCCCTGGCGGGCGTCGCTGGCGGCGGCCTGGGTTTCGGTCAGCTGATTTTCGAGGTTGGTGATCTCGGCGCGGAGCAGCGCGCGTTCCTCGCCCTGGGCGGCGAGTTCGGCGCGGGCTTCGGCGAGTTCGGCCTCGACGACGTCTTTCGCAGCCTGGAGGTCGGCGGCGGCGGCCTCGGCCTGTTCGCGGCCCTGGCGGGCGTCGCTGGCGGCGGCCTGGGTTTCGGTCAGCTGATTTTCGAGATCGGCGATTTCGGCACGGAGCAGGGCGCGTTCTTCGCCCTGGGCGGCGAGTCCGGCACGGGCTTCAGCGAGTTCGGCTTCGAGGATTTCGTTGGCGGCCTGGAGGTCGGCGGCGGCGGCCTCGGCCTGTTCGCGGCCCTGGCGGGCATCGCTGGCGGCGGCCTGGGTTTCGGTCAGCTGATTTTCGAGGTCGGTGATTTCGGCGCGGAGCAGCGCGCGTTCCTCGCCCTGGGCGGCGAGTTCGGTACGGGCCTGGGAGAGCTCGGCCTCGACGATCTCCTTGGCGGCCTGGAGGTCGGCGGCGGCGGCCTCGGCCTGTTCGCGGTCCTGGCGGGCGTCGCTGGCGGCGGCCTGGGTTTCGGTCAGCTGATTTTCGAGGTCGGTGATTTCGGCGCGGAGCAGCGCGCGTTCCTCGCCCTGGGCGGCGAGTCCGGCGCGGGCTTCAGCGAGTTCGGCTTCGAGGATTTCGTTGGCGGCCTCGAGGTCGGCGGCGGCGGCCTCGGCCTGTTCGCGGCTCTGGCGGGCGTCGCTGGCGGCGGCCTGGGTTTCGGTCAGCTGATTTTCGAGGTCGGTGATTTCGGCGCGGAGCAGCGCGCGTTCCTCGCCCTGGGCGGCGAGTCCGGCGCGGGCTTCAGCGAGTTCGGCTTCGAGGATTTCGTTGGCGGCCTCGAGGTCGGCGGCGGCGGCCTCGGCCTGTTCGCGGCTCTGGCGGGCGTCGCTGGCGGCGGCCTGGATCTCGGTCAGCTGATTTTCGAGGTCGGTGATTTCGGCACGGAGCAGCGCGCGTTCCTCGCCCTGGGCGGCGAGTTCAATGCGGGCAGTGGACAGTTCTGCGGAGAACATCTCGTTCTCGTCACGCAGGTTGCCGAGCTTGCCTTCGATGGCGTCGATCCGTTCCTGCAAGGCGTCGGATTCAGCCTCCGGGGCGCTGTTTCCGGAGTTGGTGGCCTGTCCGGCGCCGGGAACGCTCAGGGCCAGAAGCAGTGCGCCTGCCAGCAGTGCAGGTCGCGGGAACCCGGGTCGTCGGGCCCGTGGCTGCAGCGGGGGGTATGAGTGGTTCATGGTGTGGTCTCCTTGGGGCATTGTTGGGTCCGGTGCTGTATCGTGTCAGCCCGGTCGCTTTTCTTCTCGTTGACCGTGGGTGGCCATCCGTCTTCGAACGTGAAAACTCGGATTCGCGGCGTTACTCCTCCACAGTGTAGCCAGCGTGCCGCGGATCGGCTCAAGTCTCAAGGTTTGGTTCCCCCGGTGCCTGCGTGCATCCTGGTGCGCCCGCTGGACGAACCTTTCGCCCCGGAGGTGGCAGACTCGATGATGGATCAGGAAGATGACAGCAAGGCGGGTGCGCGGCCAGGGCGGTTCCGAAAACGGTTCCGGAGGGATCACCGGGTGACCGGGCCGCGGGTGGCGCTGGCCGCAACCTTGATAGCGGTGTTGCTGACGGCTGGCTGCACGGAGCCCCCGCGCGAGGCGGAACGACGGGACGCGCAAACCGGCCGGTGGTACACCATCGAGCAAGTCATGCAGGGCGCTCCGTTGTACGCCAGGTACTGCGCATCGTGTCATGGCGGGCAGGCCGAGGGCGCCGAGGAATGGCGACGGCGTCTTCCGGATGGCCGCTGGCGGCCACCACCGCTGAACGGCACCGGGCACACCTGGCACCACCCGCTTTGGCAACTGCGGCAGCAGATTCGGCACGGCTCCGATGCTGAGCACGGCGACATGCCGCCGTTTGCGGATGTCCTGACGGATGCGGAGATCGATGTCGTGATTGCCTGGTTTCAAAGCCACTGGCCGGACCGGATTTATGCCGCCTGGCTGGACTACGACGCCAATTTTCCTGCGCCCTGAGCACCGTTCAGCGCGGGAGCGTGAGCACTCCTGCCGCTGGGTCGCTGGCGAGCGCCGGTGCCGTTGCCTTCAGTTTCTCGAGGTCGTCCGGGTGGCGGTCGATCTGCGCCAGGGCGCGGCGGAAGATCGGCCGCAGCGAGGATTTCAAATGCCTGCGGGCCTGTCCCGCCGGGACGTTCTTCAGCCGGCAGAACAGGCCGAGCGCATAGGTCAGGTCGGCGCGTGACAGGTAGCCACTGCGCTCGGCTGCCGGACCCTGACAGGAACCGCAGCTGTTGACGCGCACGCTGAATGCCGTGTTCGCAAGCATCAGTCCGAAGCCCATGAAGACGCCGACCAGCTCGGTGATGTGTGGCCAATTCTCGCGGCCCCCGGGCGGGGGTTCGGGAGCGGCAGCGGCGACGTGCTGGGCGAAGTCGCGCGCTAAGGTTGCAATCAATGCCTCCGGGTTTCCGACCAGCTCCGGCGAGTAGCTGAACAGGGCGGTGGAAGCCGCCCCGTTCGTAGCCGGGGCGAGTGCCCGCCGGCCGCGGTACGCGGGTGGCGGCGGGTGGTGGGGGTAGGGCTGCGCGGTCAGCGCGCCCGGTTCCAGCAGCTGGCAGGGCCAGTGGTCGAGGCCCGCGTGCTTGCGTACCGACTCGAACATCAGTTGCGCCATCTCATGCACGCTGCTGGCCCGTCCCGGAAAGTACTCGGGCGTAGGCAGCACCAGATCGGTGTCGCCGAAGAACACCCCGGGACCCTGATGGCGCAGCGCCCAGGCGAAGACCTCGTGGATCCACCGCCGGGTCGTTTCATCCAGCAGTGGGTCGCGGCGGAACAGGTTCAGGAACATCGACTCGCGCCTCCGGCGTGACGCGTTGGCGTTTGCGGCCCCGGCCCCGGGGAAGACCATTGCAATCGCCCCAGACTACACCGTTGGCGGTGTGCACCGCGAGCGGCGCGGCTGCGAGCGGTTTACAGGTACGGTGTCAGGAGCCGGGCAGCCCCGTCTCGCAGGCGCATCGGGATCGGACGTCTCTGGATCTCGTCGAGATCCAGCCGCCGCGAGCGCGAGCGCAGCTCGGATGCCCAGCCGCCCAGCCGCCGGCCCAGTTCGGCATCGTAGCATTCGACGTTGAACTCGAAGTTCAGTCGCAGGCTGCGTGGATCCCAGTTGCCCGACCCGAACAGCACCCAGCAGTCGTCGACCAGCATCAGCTTGCTGTGATTGAACGGCGGCGGGGTGAGCCACAGCCGGCAGCCACGTTCCACCAGTTCCGCGTGCAGCGGGTTCCCGGCCCACTGCACCAGGCGCAGATTGCCGCGCTCGGGAAGCAGGATGTCGACGTTGACACCGCGCAAGGCCGTGGTCTTCAGCGCGCCGAGCAGCGCGACATCGGGCAGAAAGTACGGCGTGACGATGGTGACCCGTTCCCGGGCCTCGGCCAGCGCTGCCAGCAGCGTGAACTGGAGCACCTCGAAGTCTTCGTCGGGGCCGTCGGGAAGTCCACGGCACAGGGTCTTCCCGGGCGCTGGCCGGGTCGGCCGGTCCGTTCCCGGGGTGTTCGCAATGCGTTCCCGGGTGCTGAAGTGCCAGTCCTCGCAGAAAATCGAGTCGAGTTGGGCCACCACCGGCCCCTCGAGCTCGAAGTGGAGATCGTCGACCGGATGCCGTCCGGGGTCGGTGCGTCGGTGGCCGCGCCGGATGTTCATGCCGCCGGTGAATCCGGTCGTGTCGTCGACGACCAGCAGCTTGCGGTGGTTGCGCAGGTTGAACACCGCCACGCTGCGCGGGAGTTGCACCGGCAGGAATGCCGCGGTCCGGACCCCGAGCCGGCGCAGGTGCCGCAGCATGCTGCGGCGGCTGTAGCGGGCGCCGATGCCGTCGATCAGCACCCGCACGTCGACGCCGCGGTCCCGGGCGGCCTTCAGCCGATCGGCGAACTGCAGGCCGACCGGGTCGGCGTCGAAGATATACGTTGCGAGGTTCACGCGCCGCTGCGCCCCGTCGATCGCGTCGAGCATTGCCCGGTAGGCCTGATCGCCATCGAGCAGCGGGGTCACGCGGTTGCCCGGCGCGACAGTGAACGGACTCAGTGCGTCACCGGAGCCGAGCAACCCCCGCCAGCGCGAACTCAATTCGACATCCACTCCGAGGCTGGAGCGGGCCGCCGAGGCGGGACTGTGGCCCTCGCGCAGCGCCTGGGCCCGCCTGCGGATGCGGTTGATTCCGAACAGCCAGTACAGGATCGAACCGGCGAGCGGCAACAGAAAGATCAGGCCGACCCAGGCGATGACCGCCCCGGTCTCCCGGCGCTGCAGCAGCGCATGTACCGCGGTGACGATGGCCACCAGGAATACGGCGGCCGCGATGCCGCTGGCGATCCAGCCCGTCTCCAGGTCCAAGCCCGCCCCCCGTCCCGCGAGATTGCATTGGAATGCACGTTTCGAACTGGCTACAGTACGGCCGCGCTCGGCGCCGGGCAACTCGGTCCCGACGGCCGTGTGCTGTGCGCCGCAGTATCCCCTGACCGGAGCGGAACCCGATGCCCGAGAACCTGACGCTGGACTTCTCCGATGCCGAGCGCCTGCCGCTGAAGGAGTTCACCGAGAAGGCGTACCTGGACTATTCCATGTACGTGATCCTGGACCGGGCGCTGCCGCACGTCGGTGACGGTCTGAAACCGGTGCAGCGGCGGATCATCTACGCGATGAGCGAGCTGGGGCTGACCGCGACCGCGAAGTACAAGAAGTCCGCGCGCACCGTCGGGGACGTGCTCGGCAAGTTCCATCCGCACGGCGACAGCGCCTGCTACGAGGCGATGGTACTGATGGCGCAACCGTTCTCCTACCGCTACCCGTTTGTCGATGGGCAGGGCAACTGGGGCTCGCCGGACGACCCGAAGAGCTTCGCGGCGATGCGCTACACCGAGTCGCGGCTGTCGCGCTACGCCCAGTTGCTGCTGTCCGAACTCGAGCAGGGCACGGTGGACTGGGCGCCGAACTTCGACGGCACATTGGAGGAGCCGAAGGTGCTGCCGGCGCGGTTGCCGAACGTGCTGCTCAACGGTGCGACCGGGATCGCGGTGGGCATGGCCACCGACATCCTGCCGCACAATCTGCGCGAGGTCGCGGCCGCCTGTGTGCATCTGCTGGAACACCCGGATGCCACGGTGGACGACCTGATCGAGCACATCCCCGGCCCCGATTTCCCCAGCGAGTCGGAGATCATCACCTCGCCCGCAGACCTGCGTAAGGTCTACGCGACCGGCTACGGAGCGGTGCGTACGCGGGCCCGCTACGAACGCGAGAATGGCGACATCGTGATCACCGCGCTGCCGTACCAGGTTTCCGGGGCGCGCGTGCTGGAGCAGATTGCGGGGCAGATCAACGCCAAGAAGCTGCCGATGGTCGAGGATCTGCGCGACGAGTCCGACCACGAGCACCCGACGCGCCTGGTGATCACCCCGCGCAGCCAGCGCGTGGACGTCGAGAGCCTGATGGACCACCTGTTCGCGACCACCGACCTCGAGAAGAGCTACCGGGTGAACATGAACCTGATCGGTCTCGACGGCCGGCCCCGGGTGAAAAACCTGCGCGAACTGCTGGTCGAGTGGCTGGGATTTCGGGTGACGACCGTGCGCCGGCGGCTGCAGTGGCGGCTCGACAAGGTGCTCGCGCGGCTGCACGTGCTGGCCGGTCTGCTGATCGCCTATCTGAACATCGACGAGGTGATCCGGATCATCCGGGAGAACGACAAGCCCAAGCCGGTGCTGATGGAACGTTTCGGACTCAGCGACATCCAGGCCGAGGCGATTCTGGAACTGAAGCTGCGTCACCTGGCGAAGCTCGAGGAAATGAAGATCCGGGGCGAGCAGGATGAACTCACCGCCGAACGCGAGCAGCTGGAGAAGACGTTGGCATCGGAACGGCGGCTGAAGCGCCTGGTCGCGGACGAGATTCGCGCCGATGCCGAGAACTTTGGCGACGAACGCCGGTCGCCGCTGGTCGAACGCTCGGCCGCGCAGGCGCTCGACGAAACCGCGCTGGTGCCGACCGAGCCGCTGACGATCGTGCTGTCGAAGATGGGCTGGGTGCGCGCGGCGAAAGGCCACGAGGTGGACCCGGCTGCGCTGAACTACAAGGCGGGCGATGGTTTCCTGGCCGCGCTTGCCGGGCGCAGCAACCAGCCGGTGGCGTTCCTGGACTCGACCGGCCGTGCCTACACGCTGCCGGCGCACACGCTGCCGTCGGCGCGCGGGCAGGGCGAACCGCTGTCCGGACGCGTGACGCTGGCCGACGGCGGGCACGTCGTCGGCCTTGCGACCGGGGCGCCGGACGAGCGCTGGGTGCTGGCCACCGATCACGGCTATGGCTTCGTGGTGCGGCTCGGCGACCTGTTCGGCCGCCAGAAGGCCGGCAAGGCCGTGCTGAACGTCCCTGCTGGGGCCGATGTGCTGGCGCCGCAGCGGCTGCGCGAGGTCGACACCGATCGGATCGCGCTGGCGACCTCCGATGGCCACCTGCTGGTGATCCCCGCGACCGATCTACCGGAGATGGCGCGCGGCAAGGGCAACAGGATCATCGGTATTCCCGCGGCCCGGCTGCGGGAAGGCAAGGAGCGGGTGGTCGCGATCGCGGTGCTGCCCGCAGGCGCGACGCTGGTGGTGCACGCCGGGCGCAGGTTCAAGGGCATGGGACCTTCCGAGTGGGCCGGGTACGAGGGCGAGCGAGGCCGGCGGGGGCTGAAGCTGCCGCGCGGTTACCAGAAGGTCGATCGGCTGGAGGTGCAGATCTGAAACGGATCGCAATGGCTTGAATTTCTCCGGCTCCGCCCCATCTATAATGGCCGGCCAATCTTGAATTTCTGATCAATCGCTCGGAGTCACCATGAAACGTATCATGCTGTTTTTAGGCACCAACCTTGCCATCATCGTGGTGCTGAGCATCACGCTGCGCATCCTTGGGGTGGAGCGCATTCTCGACGAGCAGGGCGTGGGTCTGAACCTGAATGCGCTGCTGGTCTTCGCGGCGGTATTCGGTTTCGGCGGGTCGTTCATCTCGCTGGCCATTTCCAAGTGGATGGCCAAGAGGACGATGAGCGTGCATGTGATCGAGGAGCCGCGCAACGCCACCGAGCAATGGCTGCTCGAGACCGTTCGGCGGCAGGCCCGGGCGGCCGGCATCGGCATGCCCGAGGTGGGAATCTACGATTCGCCCGACCCGAACGCCTTCGCCACCGGCATGAGCCGGAACAACGCGCTGGTCGCGGTCAGCACCGGGTTGATGCGCAGCATGAGCCAGGGCGAGGTCGAGGCGGTACTCGGTCACGAGGTGGGCCATGTCGCCAACGGCGACATGGTGACTCTGGCGCTGATCCAGGGGGTCGTGAACACCTTCGTGATCTTCCTCGCGCGGGTGCTGGGGCATTTCGTGGACCGGGTCGTGTTCAAGAACGAGCAGGGCCACGGGCCGGCGTTCTGGATCACCACCATCGTCGCCGAGATTCTGCTGGCGATCCTGGCGTCGATCATCGTGATGTGGTTCTCGCGCCAGCGCGAGTTCCGGGCCGACGAGGCCGGCGCGAAGCTGGCGGGCCGCGATCAGATGATCGGCGCGCTCGAGTCGCTGGCGCGGGCTTCCGGCCGGCCGGTCGACATGCCCGATCAGATGGCCGCCTTCGGGATCCGCGGTGGCGTGCCGCAGGGGATCAAGCGGCTGTTCATGACCCATCCGCCGATCGAGGAGCGGATCATGGCGCTGAAGGGGATGCGCGGCTGAACGCCGTGGTCCGGCGCCGCTTCTGATGTCGCCCCTGTCCCCCGGCAAGCGGGGGAGGGGGCGACGCAACCCGAGCGCGGAATGGTGGGCCACTCGGAGTCAGTCAGCCTCGCTGCGCGGCGATCGCCCGGTCGCTGACGAAGGGGTTGTGTCGGCGTTCCTCTCCGAACGTGGACATCGGTCCGTGGCCGGGAATGAAACGGGTTTCCGCACCGAGCGGCCACAGCTTGGTCACGATCGAGCGCAGCAGGTCCGAGTGGTTGCCCATCGGAAAGTCCGTGCGGCCGATGCTGCCCGCGAACAGCACGTCTCCGACCAAGGCCAGCTGACTGGGCGCATGGTGAAAGACCACGTGCCCCGGCGTATGCCCGGGGCATTCATACACGTCCAGAATCTGCTCGCCGACCCGGACGCGGTCGCCTTCCCGGAGCCAGCGGTCGGGAAGAAACGCGGCCACCTCCGCGGTTCCGAACATCCGGGCTTGCATCGGGAGCTGTTCCAGCCAGAAGCGGTCGGCCTCGGCGGGGCCGACGATCGGGATGTCGGCGCGGTCCGCGAGTTCGCGTGCGGCGCCGACGTGGTCGAGATGCCCGTGGGTCAGCAGGATCTGGCGCAGATCCAGGCCCCGGTTCGCGACCTCGTTCCAGAGCGTCTCGGCAGACCCGCCGGGGTCCACCCAGGCGGCTTCCTGGGTGTTCTTGCACCAGATCAGCGTCGCGTTCTGCTCGAAAGCGGTGACGGGTAGGGAGACGAATCCAAGCATGGCGGGGTCCGTTGGGGCAGAGGAGTTGCGGGCCGGCAGATCCCGCGAACCGGGGCGGCGCTCCGTGCCATTGTTGCAGACGGCGTTTTCCGCTTCCACGTGGGTTAGCAGTCATGGCCAGCGGACACCCCCGATGATGACAGAGGCGTAGGCGTAGGGCGGAAAAGGCCGAGGGCCGTCATCCGCCATTCCCACGCCGGGGTTGCCGCAGGCGCCGGGGAGGCGCGAACGCCATGCGGCGGATGACGCTGCGCTTTTCCGCCCTACGGGTCGCCCGGGACACGAGACAGGCCGTGACCTTCACGTCAGGAACGACGATGCGTCGGTGAATGCGAGGGCTGGAGGGGTTGACACGACATCCCGAATATTAGAAACTACTCATACGTTGATCGCTAGCCCCCCCTGCTGCGGTCAGCGTACTCCTCCATCCTCCTTTGGTGGTTATTCGCGCGGACTTCGGTCCGCGCTTTTTTTTGCTCCGCAGGGCTGGCCCCGAGCGGCAAGCGTCCTGCCGATGCGGCGAATGTGCCACCCGCTTCAGACACGCAGCCCTTGCGATACCCCTTCGGGATCGTTTGGTGGCGCTGCTCGAGATGGCGCGGCGATGCCGCAGCGCTGGCGTTGGGTGTCAAGGGCGGGGTTGTCGTGGCCGCCGCCTGCCTCCATGATCGTGACTGTGTCGTTCCGACTCAACAATCTGCGCAACGCCGTTCTTGCCTTTGTGCTGGTGCCGCTGCTCGGGGTCCTGATCGCCCTCGGCATGCTGGGTCTGCGGGAGTTCGAACAGCAGATGCAGCTGCGCATGCAGGAGGATATCGAACTGGTGGCGCGGTCGATTCGGCTGCCGATTTCGACCGCGATGGTCCGCCGTGACGCGATGGACGTGCAGCAGGCGCTGGATTCGGCGTTCCAGCTGGAGCAGGTGTTCGGTGTCTACGTCTATGACGCTGCCGGCGACCTGATCGCCACCAGCGGGCCGCGCAGCCCGTCGCTCGACCGCCGCCGCGACGCCCTGCTGATCACCGCGACCGGCAGCCAGGGTGCGTTCGACGAACGCCATGGCCGCGAGGTGTTCTCGTTCTTCCTGCCGCTGACCGACGCCGGCGGTCGGATCATCGGCCTTCTGCAGATCACCCGCGACGTTTCCCGTTTCCAGGCCTACATCGCGCAGATGCGCTGGCAGGGCGGGGTGGTGATCGGGGTGCTGTCGTTGTTGTTCCTACTGATGGTGCTGTGGGGTCATTACCGCGCGGTGGGGCGCCATGTGGATCTGCTGGCCCAGGCGATGCAGCGGATCGGGCAGGGCGCGCGCGGGCTTCGGGTTCCCGAAGAGGGTCCGGACGAACTGCGGCTGCTGGCGACCAACATGAACGACATGATCGAGCGGCGCGAGGATTCGGAACGGGCCCTGGAGGCCCAGAGGGCGCAGCAGGCCGAACTCGAGGAACGGCTGCGCCAGTCCCAAAAGCTTGCCGCGATCGGGCAGCTCGCCGCCGGGGTGGCCCATGAACTGGGCACGCCGCTCGGCGTCATTGCGGGCCGTGCTCAGCGGGCGCGGCGCCGGGCCGGAGCGGACTCCCCGCTGGCCAGGGAGATGACGAGCCTGCTCGACGAACTGGGCCGGGTCGAAGGGATCGTGCGCCAGCTCCTGGATTTCGCCCGCAGGAATCCGCTGAACCGGCGCGAACTGAGGCTGAGCGATCTGGTCGTCGATGTGGTGGCCCGCGCGCGTGCCGCGAACGACTGTCCGGAGGTTGACGTCCGGGTCGAGGCGTCCGAGCAGGACCGGGATCTCCGGGTGCAGGCGGATCCGGTGCGTCTGGAACAGGCTGTGGGCAACCTGGTCGCGAATGCGATTCAGTCCGCCCGTACCCAGGTCGTCGTCGCGTGGTGTCGGCCGCAGGATGGCGCGGATGCCGTTGTCGAACTGTCGGTGGCGGACGATGGCCCGGGCATCGCCGAGGAACACCGGGACCATGTGTTCGAACCGTTTTTCACGACCAAGCCCGTGGGTGGAGGAACCGGCCTGGGGCTGGCGGTGGCGCATGCCTCGGTGGAGGATCACGGCGGGAGAATCTGGCTGGATCGCAGCTGGCAGGACGGTGCCCGCTTCGTGATGACACTGCCCGTGCATGGAGAACGCAGCCCGTGACCGAGGGCACGGCGACGCGGGTGCCCGGTGTGTTGCGCGCGGTTTGCGCGGATGAACGGCAACGCCCCAAGGGGGCGGAGACCGTGATCCGCGGTGGCGGCACGGGCACGAGGGGCCGCCGCCAGCGTCGCCTTCCGGACCCATCGTCCCCATTCCAATCCACAGATTGCACGCATCGGATATGGCCGAAAATCTCGCGTTGAACGACAGCTCCGGGCAATCCCTGCCCGAGGCGGTGCTGGTGGTTGAGGATGATCCGGGTCATCGCAGCCTGCTGGACGAAGAACTGACCGATGCCGGCTATGCGGTACACGCGGTCGCGAGCGCCGAAGATGCGTTGCAGGTGATGGGCGAGCGTTCGTTTGCGCTGATCGTGAGTGATCTGCGCTTGCCCGGAGCGGACGGCATGGCGGTGCTGGAACAGGCACGGTCGCTGGTGCCGGCTCCCGGCTTCATCATGCTAACGGGCTTTGGAACCATCGATCAGGCCGTGCATGCGCTGAAGGCCGGCGCCGACGACTTTCTGACCAAGCCCATCGACCTCGAGCACCTGCGCCTGGCGGCGGATCGCGTGCTGCAGACACGACGCCTGCGGGCCGAGGTGCAGCAGTACCGCGAGGCGCTGGGAGACCGCGGGTTTCACGGCATGCATGGGCGCAGTCCGGCGATGCTGCGCCTGTTCGAACTGATCCGGCGAATCGCGCGATCCGACGGCAGCGTATTGGTCAGCGGCGAGTCCGGCACGGGCAAGGAGCTGGTCGCGCGTGCGCTGCACGAGGAGATCCCGCGTGCAAGCGGCCCGTTCGTCGCGATCAACTGCGCGGGCATTCCCGAGACCCTGCTCGAGTCCGAGCTGCTGGGTCACGCGGCAGGTGCGTTCAGCGGGGCCCGCGGCGCGCGCAAGGGGCTGTTCCTCGAAGCGGATGGGGGCACCCTGTTCCTGGACGAGATCGGCGAGATGCCCGCCGCGATGCAGACCAAGTTGCTGCGGCTGCTGCAGGATGGCCGCGTCCGGCCGGTCGGTTCGAACGAGGAGGTCGCGACCGACGTGCGGATCGTCGCGGCGACACATCGCGATCTGTCCGAACTGATGCGCGAAGGCGACTTCCGCGAGGATCTGTTCTATCGGCTGGAAACATTCCAGATCGAGGTGCCGCCGCTCAGGGAACGCGGCGAGGACATTGAGCGGCTGGTGCGTCACTTCCTGCGCAGGCAGGCCGCGGCGCGGGAGATCCCGTTGCGGGGGCTGGCGCCGGACGCACTCCGGTTGCTGCTGGGCTATCGCTTTCCGGGCAACGTGCGGGAATTGGCCAGCCTGGTCGAGCGCGCTGCGACCCTGGCAACGGGCGACGTGATTCAGGCCGAGGACCTGCCCGATCGCGTTCGGGAAGAACCGGGGCATGCCCGGCGGTTCGCGGCCGATCCAGCCGGCGCGGGATCCGATGAGCAGTGGTATACGCTCGAAGAACTCGAGGCACGCTACATTCGTCAGGTGCTTGCCCATACCGGTGGAAACAAGCAACGGGCTGCCCGGATCCTCGGCATTGGCCGCAAGACGCTGTACCGCAAACTGGACGGAGACACGTGACCGTCGGGAACGGATCCTTTTGGCGCATGTATCGATATGATACGCTCCGGGCGGGGCTTGGGCAGCGTCGCTGTTCTCTTGGGGTCCGGATTAATTGCTGATTAATAGGCATTTTTTGGTTACTGAGCGATCTTGGCACGGTCGCTGCTACGTCCCTTGGTGCAACTCAAGCCAATGCAATCCGAAAGGAGCTTATTGATGACCATTCGCAAGACGACGCTGACCCTCGCCCTGACCTCCCTGTTCGCGTTCGGCGGTACCGCCTTGGCTCAGGGGTACGGCGATGCCGGCGCCGGCGCGCCGCCTGCGGCCTACGGTGAACCCACCCCGGGCTCGGCGGCCATCACCGAACAGACCGTCGACACCTTTGTCGATGCCTTCGTCGCCGTGCAGCAGATCCGCGAGGACTTCGCCGAGCGGCTCCAGTCCGCAGCCGACGAGCACGAAGCCCAGACCATGCAGCAGGAAGCTCAGGATGAGATGATGCGGGCTGTCGAGGAATCCGGGATGAGCGTGCAGGAGTACAATGAAGTCGCGATCGCGCTGCAGGACGATCCCGAACTGATGCAGCAAATCCAGGAGAAGGCAGCGGACCGGATGTAATCCGCGCCTCCTCCGCGCAGGCCGGCCCCCTCGGGGGCCGGCTTTTCGCCGTTCTGGGGTCCCTTGAATAATGTGCGCGGCTTGGGTATCCTTCCGCGCTTTCTTGGAACGCCCCGCATCCGGAGCAACAGGCATGAAAACCGTAAGCGCCAAGCCGGCCGAAGTCGAACGCGACTGGTACCTCGTCGATGCCGACGGCAAGACCCTGGGCCGGCTCGCCACTGAAATTGCCCGTCGTTTGCGTGGCAAGCACAAGCCCGTCTACACCCCGCACGTGGATACCGGCGACTACATCGTCGTGATCAATGCCGAGAAGATCCATGTGAGCGGCAACAAGGCGAACGACAAGATGTACTATCGCCACACCGGGTACCCGGGTGGCCTGAAGCAGGCGAACTTCACCCAGATGATCGAGCGTGCGCCGGAGCGGGTGCTGGAGCTGGCTGTGAAGGGCATGCTGCCGAAGAACCCGCTGGGCCGAGCGATGTTCAAGAAGCTGAAGGTCTATGCCGGCAGCGCGCATCGCCATTCCGCGCAGCAGCCGCAGCCGCTCGAGATCTAGTCGCAGTCACAGCAGCAGAGACGACGTCAAGGACAACGCATTCATGGCAATGAACCAGAACTATGGCACCGGTCGCCGCAAGACCGCTTCGGCGCGCGTCTTCCTGCGGCCGGGCAAGGGCGACATTACCGTTAACAGCAAGTCGCTCAACGACTATTTCGGGCGCGAGACCTCGCGCATGGTGGTCCGGCAGCCGCTGGAGACCGCCGAGGCGACCGACCGCTTCGATGTCGTCGTGACCGTGAAGGGCGGTGGTGCCAATGGCCAGGCCGGTGCGATCCGGCTTGGCATCGCTCGAGCGCTGGTTCAATATGACGACACGCTGCGGTCGCCGATGCGCCAGGCCGGGTACATGACGCGCGACGCGCGCGAGGTCGAGCGCAAGAAAGTTGGTCTCGCCAAAGCCCGTCGCGCCAAGCAGTTCTCGAAGCGCTGATGTTCCGGCCCGGAGCCAAGGCTCCAGGCCATCCCGATTGGGGGATCGTCTAGCGGTAGGACTACGGACTCTGACTCCGTCAACCCAGGTTCGAATCCTGGTCCCCCAGCCAACATGCAGAAGGCCCCCTCGCGGGGCCTTCTGCATGTTGATCGAGCACGGCCAGGGTTCGAACCTGCAAGGTTCGACGCGCGAGGCGCAGCCGAGCCGAACAGCGCCGCTTGCGGCGCTGGCCCGAAGGGCGAGGCCGCAGGCCGAGTAATCCTGGTCCCCCAGCCAACATGCAGAAGGCCCCCTCGCGGGGCCTTCTGCATGTTGATCGAGCACGGCCAGGGTTCGAACCTGCAAGGTTCGACGCGCGAGGCGCCCCGGCTATACTCAGAGGATGCAACAGGATCCTCCAGTTGGCAGCGACGCGCCGGAACGCGCAGCCGGCGACTCCGCGGATGCGGCGGTATCGCCGGAGGGCTTTTCTGCCGAAAGCCTGCTGCGTTGCTATCGGGAGTTGTTCGACCGCGCACCCGTGGGCTACCTGGTCGTGGATTCGCGTGGACGGGTTCTGAAGGTCAACGAGACAGGATCGCTCCTGTTTTCGATCGAGCCCACCAAGCTGCTGGGCCGGCGCATTGGGGTGATGGTGGCACAGTCGGAGCGCAGCCGGCTTCGGCGCTTTCTGGCCAGCGTTTTCGACGAGGCGGGGGACCAAACCCAAGAGATTACACTGGCCACCCGGGGCAACCCCATGACCTGGGTTCGTCTGCAGGCGCGTGCCGACGGCATGGGTCATCGTGCGTTGATCGTCGCGACCGATTTTCGGGACCTTGGGGTCAGCCCGGACGAGATGCAGATCGCGGTGTCGGTTTACCGGGTGCTCGACCACGCAGTGATGATCGCCGATGGTGAAAACCGCATCGTCTCGGTGAACCCGAGGTTCACGGAGATCACCGGCTACCCTCCGGATGAGGCGATTGAACGGAAGACCAACCTGCTGAAGTCGGGGCGCCAGGACGATGCCTTCTATCAGCGAATGTGGCACGCGCTCGAAACCCGCGGGCGCTGGCAGGGCGAGCTGTGGAACCGGCGCAAGAACGGTGAGGAATTCCTGGAGTCACTGTCGATCCACACGCTGCACGATCGGGAGGGGCGGGTCCTGCGGCGCGTGGCGCTGTTCTCCGACATAACCGACCAGCGCCGCGCGGTCGAGGAGGCCCAGCGACAGGCCAATCATGATCCCCTGAGTGGACTGCCGAACCGCAACCTGTTCCTGGACCGCCTCGAGCAGGAAGTGCGCAAGGGCCAGCGCAACGCGCGCTCGGTGGCGCTGCTGTATCTGGATCTCGATCACTTCAAGGAGGTGAACGATACTCTTGGTCATCAGGCCGGAGACCGGCTGCTGCAGGAAGTTGCCCGGCGTATCCGGGCGAGCGTGCGCGAAACGGATACCGTGGCCCGTCTGGGGGGCGATGAGTTCACGGTGATAATGGGAGACCTGACCGACTTCAACCGGGTGGATCTCGTGGCCCAGGAAATCGTCGACGCCCTGGCCCGGCCGTTCCCGCTCGGATCGGAAGTGGTCCAGGTGTCCGCAAGTCTCGGGATTGCGTTCTTCCCTGCCGACGCGGACGGTTCTGCTGAACTGGTCGACCATGCGGACCGCGCGATGTATGCGGCCAAGAAGGCTGGAAGGAACCGCTACCAGTACTTTACGCCGCAGCTGCAGTCCAGCTTGCGCGAACGCCATCGACGCATCGCGGAATTGCGCAACGCCTTGTCCAACCGGCAGCTCCAGGTCTATCTGCAGCCGGTCGTCGACCTGCTATCGGGCGAGACGCGGCTGCTGGAGGCTCTGCTGCGCTGGCAACATCCGGACGACGGTCTGATCCTTCCGGCGCAGTTTCTGCCGCTGGCCGAGGATATCGGTATCATGGGTGAAATCGGCGACCTGGTATTCGAGCAGGTGTCCGCTGTGGTCGGAGCTGCTGAACCGTCGCATGCCGAAAATCCGGTGCGTATCGCGATCAACCAGTCGCTGCGCGAGCTGTGCCATGGCCGGGGCGAACGGGGCTGGGTTGGCTATCTGGAGGAATACGGGCTTCCGTTGGACCGGGTGGTATTCGAAATCACCGAACGCACGCTACTCGAGGGCGGCACCATGGTCGAGTCTCAGGTGTGCAGGGAGATCGAGCAGGGCGTGTCGGTGGCGCTGGACGATTTCGGGACCGGGCAATCGTCGATGACCTGTCTCGAACGCATCCCGTTCGAGTACGTCAAACTCGACGGCAGCGTGGTGCGGCGCCTTCCCCACGACCGGCCCGCCCGGGCCTTCCTGGAAGCGGTCATCGTGTTGACCGGCAGCCTCGGGATCCGACTGATTGCGGAAGGTGTGGAGACAGAGGCTGAGCGGGACTACCTGCGGGCCTCCGGTTGCAGGTTCGCTCAGGGCTTTCTGCTGGGCCCACCGGTTCCTGCCGAGTTCTGCCGGTACCTCAGTGGCGGGGCTCCAGCGGATCCGCGTCTTCCCCGGGGTGAAGGGTAACGGTCTCGTGCGGGTCGGCCTCGGTGCGCGGGTCGATTTCGGCGGCGACCACGCTGGTGCGCGTGAGCGGAACGAACTCGGTCATCTCGGGCCGCGGCACCGGGGGCTCGCGGCGCAGCTCCAAGGCCACGAAGATGATGAAGATCAGCAGCACGCCGGCGAATGCGAGCGGCAGTACTGACGCAGAGGTCACGAACAGGATCACGCCAGCGAGTATCGGGCCGACCGCGGCCCCGATGCCGTTCATCAACAACAGGCCGCGGGTGGCCTCGAGCGCGTCGGAGGCCTCCAGCCGGTCATAGGTCTGGGCGACGCTGAGTGCGTACAGCGAGAACGCGAAGCCGCCCCAGAGCAGCGCCAGGGCAACGATCAGGCCCGGCGGGTATCCGATCGCCAGGTAGATCCCGACCGAACCCAGTGCGGTCGCGGCCGATACCACGATCAGCGCCTTGCGCCGGTCGCGCCGGTCGCTGGCATGGCCGATCGGGTACTGCAGCATGGCCCCGCCAAAGATGGCCGCGCTCAGGAACAGCGCGACCCCGGTATCGGCGAGGCCGACCTCGCGGGCGAATACCGCGGCCAGCCCCCAGAAGGCGCCGGTGACCAGGCCCGATACCCCGGCCCCGACCGTGCCTACCGGCGCACGCCGGTAGAGATCCCGCAGCGGCAGCCGAGCCGTCTGGATCGGAACCGGCTGGGTGACGGGCGTCAGCGCGATGGGCACCAATCCCAGCGCGAACAGGATGGCGACCAGCATGAAGCTCTGGACCATTTCCGGGCCGTAGACCAGCAGCAGGAACTGGCCGCCGCCCAGTGCGAGCAGGCTGACCGTCATGTAGATCGCGAACACCTGCCCGCGTTTCTCGACCACCTGCTCGTTCAGCCAGCTCTCGATCACCATGTAGGTGCCCAGCAGGCTGATCCCGTTGATCAGCCGCAGCACCCACCAGACGACCGGATCGACCCAGAGACCGTGGACCAGTGCCGCCACCGCGGAAACCGCCGCCAGCGCGGCGAAACTGCGGATGTGGCCGACGCGTCCGATCAGCCTTGGAATCAGCCACGTGCCGACGATGTAGCCGAGAAAAAAGGCCGACATCACCAGGCCGATGGTGAGCTCGGAGAAACCTTCCGACGCCGCGCGCAGGCCGAGTAGGGTGCCGATGAGTCCGGAGCCCATCAGCAGGATGCTCATGCCGAGCAGCAGGCTGAACACGGAGCGTACGGTGGAGCCCATGGCGCGCGGGTCCGGAGCCTTTGGGGTGGGAATGCCAGAGGCAGTATAGTGTAGCCAATCCCGATGTACGGCCCCGGCGCTATCCAGCGTCGCTACCGAGCGAGACCGCGGAACCCCGATGCAGGAATTCGACCCGACCGAGTACGCCCCCGAGACCGTCGCCGTGCGCGCCGGGTATCGCCGCACCGCCGAGGGCGAGCACTCCGAGGCGATTTTCCCCACCTCGAGCTTCGTGTTTGGCAGTGCCGCCGAGGCTGCGGCGCGGTTTTCCGGCGAACAGCCGGGCAACATCTACTCGCGTTTCACCAACCCCACCGTCCGGACTTTCGAACAGCGCCTCGCTGCGATGGAAGGGGGCGAGGCCTGCGTGGCCACCGCCTCCGGCATGGCAGCGATTTTGGCCAGTTTCATGGGCCTGCTGCGCGGGGGCGATCACGTGGTTTGCTCGCGCTCGGTGTTCGGGACCACCACCGTGCTGCTGAACCAGTACCTGGCACGTTTCGGCGTTGAAGTGACCTATGTGCCGCTGTCGGACCTCGATGCCTGGTCCTCAGCGACGCGCGCGAACACCCGGCTGTATTTCTGCGAGACGCCGTCGAACCCGCTGGGTGAACTGGTGGATATCCGCGCGCTCGCGGCGATCGCGCGCTCCCGCGGGGTGTTGCTGGCGGTCGATAACTGCTTTTGCACGCCTGCGCTCCAGCGCCCGCTGTCCCTGGGCGCGGACCTGGTCATCCACTCGGCGACCAAGTTCCTCGACGGGCAGGGGCGCTGCATGGGGGGCGCTGTCGTCGGCGACTCCGAGCGGGTTGGCAAGGATGTCTACGGCTTCCTGCGCAGCGCGGGGCCGACACTGGCGCCGTTCAACGCCTGGGTGTTCCTGAAGGGGCTCGAGACGCTGCACCTGCGCATGCGCGCGCACAGCGACAACGCGCTGGCGCTCGCGCGCTGGCTGAGTGCGCACCCGGCGGTGACCGCGGCGCACTATCCCGGGCTCGAGGACCATCCGCAGCACGCGCTGGCCAGAGCCCAGCAGCAGGGGTTCGGCGGCGTCCTGAGTTTCGAGGTCGCGGGCGGGCGTGCCGCGGCCTGGTCGGTGATCGATGCGACCCGCATGCTGTCGATCACCGCGAACCTCGGCGATGCCAAGAGCACCATCACCCATCCGGCCACCACCACCCACGGCCGACTGGAACCGGCCCAACGCGAGGCCCAGGGGATTACCGAAGGCCTGGTGCGGGTGGCCGTGGGTCTGGAAGCCGTGGCGGACGTGCAGGCGGATCTGGCCCGGGGACTGGACCGCCTGGTGTGACCGGCGCGGAGCCGCTGCCCGGCTGGTATCGCGCCGCGGTGGCGGCGGTGCACGGCGCGGATGCCGTGCGCGCGGCGCTGGCCCACGAAGCACCACCAGCGCGCCCGGTGCACGTGCTGGCCTGGGGCAAGGCCGCGGACGCGATGCTGCGGGGCGCGGCAAGCGGCTGGCCCGGGCGGATCGCCCGGGCCCTGGTCGTTGCGCCGGCCGGCACGCCGGACCCGAGCGCCGACCTCGAGTTTCCGGTGCAGCGCCAGCCCGGCGATCACCCGGTACCCGCAGCGGCGAGCTTTGCCGCCGGCGAGGCGGTGGCGGCGTTTCTACGCACGGTTCCAGCCGGCGACGCGCTGCTGGTGCTGCTCTCGGGTGGTGCCTCCAGCCTCGCGGAACTCCCGCGCGAGGGGGTCGATCCGCAATGGCTGGCCGAGATCAACGACCGCCTTCTGGGCGCTGGGCTGGAGATCCGGGCCATGAATCGGCTGCGCTCCCGCCTGTCGCAGCTGAAGGCGGGCGGGGCGCTGGCTTTCTGCCGCACCGATGACATCCGCGTGCTGGTGATCAGCGACATCCCGGGGGATGCGCTGGCCAGCATCGGATCCGGCCCGTTCTGGCCGCCGGATCCCTCTGAACCCCGGGAACCCCCGGCCACCGGGTGGCCCGATCTGGACCGCCAGCTGCGTGTTCTCCCGCTGCCGCCTGCGGCCCGGCGCCCGCCGCATCGATGCGTGGCCGGCAATGCTGATGCCCGCACCGCCCTGCTCGCGGCGGCGGCGCGCGACGGGCTGCCAGGCCGGGACCACGGCCTGTTCCCCGACAAAACAGGGCCTTGGCTGGCCGCCGAACTGGTTCGGCGGCTGCGGCATGGGCCGGCCGGGGTGCATGTCTGGGGAGGCGAGGTACCGGTTCGGCTCCCCGCACGCCCGGGCCGCGGCGGCCGGGCACGCCACCTCGCGGCGGAATTGCTGCTGCTCTGGGCCGCGCGGGGCTGGCCGCGGCCGCTGGCGGTGCTGGCGGGGGCGACCGATGGCGCCGACGGCGACGGCGCGGCAGCCGGTGCATGGTTCGGTGATGGACACCCTGTCGTCGATGCCGGCACGCGCATGGCTTTGCGCGATGCCCTGCGCCGCGCCGACACGGGCAGTTTCTGGGACGGGTTGGGGCAAACGTTGCCCGGGAATGCAACCGGAACGAACGTGATGGATCTGCTGGTCGTTCGATTGGGGCCCGAGTCCGTCGTTCCCGATGCGCGGGCGCGGAGCGACGACCGTGCAGATGCGACCGCTCCCCGCGACGGTGGAGCGCCCGTGCCGGAACCCGGAGTCGTGGCGCCGGTCCCGGGTGCCCGGCGGTTGCGCGGGCGGACGCCCGGCGTGCACGCGATGGCGTTGAGGGCGTTGCGGGTGCGCGACCCTGAACACAAGTGCGAATGCGCCAATCGGCTGCTCGAAGCCTGGCGCGCGGGCGATCTGCAGCTGCGGGACGACGATCCGCCTGCGGAACGCATCGAGATCCCTGGCCGCCCTGCGCGGCCGGCGCTGGTGCGGCCGCAGGAGCTGCCGCGGCGCGGCCTGCACACCGAACGCGGGCGCCAGGCCTTGCTGCACGCGATCGCGCATATCGAGTTCAACGCGATCAACCTCGCGCTGGACGCGGTCTACCGGTTCAGGGGTTTGCCTGCGGAATTCGTCAGCGACTGGCTCCAGGTCGCCGCGGAGGAGGCGAGGCACTTTCGCCTGTTGTCCCGGAGGCTCGAGGAATCCGGCTGCGACTACGGCAGCTTTGCCGCGCACAACGGGTTGTGGGAGATGGCGGTGAAGACCGACGCCGATGCGATGCAGCGCATGGCGCTGGTGCCGCGTGTACTCGAGGCTCGGGGGCTGGACGTGACTCCGGGGATGATCCGCCGTCTCGACGCCGCTGGGGATACCGCGAGCGTGGCGGTACTGGAGGTGATTCAGCGCGAGGAGGTGGGCCATGTCGCGATCGGGTCGCACTGGTTCCGCTTTCTGGCGCGCCAGCGCGGGTTGGACCCGGAAGCGACCTTTCTGGACCTGCTGGCGCGTTACATGCCCGGGCGGGTGCGCCCGCCGTTTGCGCTGGAAGCGCGCCTCGCAGCGGGCTTCAGCCGGCGCGAAATGGAAGCGCTGGCGGGTCAGGCGGGCGAGTAGTGGCCGGCCTCCGGCAGGTAGTCCTGCCCGTCGAGCGCCAGCAGCCGGGGGCCGTGTGCGTCCACCGTGAGATACCCGGGGCGTTCATCCCAGGCGGGCAGCACGCAACGCAGGCAGGGTCGCCCGTCGACCTGCAGCCGGTGGATCGCGGGCCTGTGAGTGTGGCCGTGGATCAGCAGCGAGACCCCGTGTGCGCGCAGCACCTCGGCCACGGCATCCGGGTGCACATCGGTGATGTCCCGGGCCTTCTGTCGGCCCGCGTCACGGCTCGCGGCGCGCAGCCGTTCCGCCTCGGCGATGCGCTCGGGTAGCGGGCGCGCCAGAAAGCTCTGCCGCCAGTCGGGCTTGCGCACGACCTCGCGAAACCGCAGGTAGTCGACGTCCGCCGTGCACAGGCTGTCGCCGTGCATCAGCAGCGCGGGCCCGCAAGGCAACGGGATGCGCAACTCTTCCGGCGCAATCCGCATTCCGGCCCGACCGGCATACTCGGTGTCGAGCAGGAAGTCCCGGTTGCCGTGCTGGAAGGTGACCGGCAGCGGCAGACGGGCGAGAACGCCCGCGAGCGCCTCGGCCGCTGGAAATCGGGCGTCGTCGCCAATCCAGTACTCGAACAGATCCCCGAGAATGTACAGCGCGGCTGCGGTCCGGGCCGGGCCGTCGAGGAACGCGAGAAACTGCTCGAAGGTAGGGCTGGGCTCCCGATCCAGGTGCAGGTCGGAAACGACCAGGACCGGGGCATCCGGGCTCATTCTCCCGCGACGCGCGTCGCACTTTGAATGATGACCGGATCCGCAGGTACGTCCTGGTGCATGCCGACGCGTCCGGTCTTCACCTGTTCGATCTCGCGGACCAGGCTCATGCCTTCGACCACGCTTCCGAATACCGCGTAGCCCCAGCCCTGGGGGGTCTTGGAGCCGTGGTCGAGGAAGCCGTTGTCCGACACGTTGATGAAGAACTGCGCAGTGGCTGAATGCGGATCCTGGGTGCGCGCCATGGCGATGGTGCCGGCGTGGTTCTTCAGGCCGTTGTCGGCCTCGTTCTCGATCGGATCGCGAGTGGGTTTCTGGTGCATGTCCGGATCGAAACCGCCGCCCTGGACCATGAAACCGGGGATTACGCGATGAAAGATCGTGTTGTCATAGAAGCCGTCGTCCACGTAGCTCAGAAAATTGGCGACCGTCTTGGGTGCGGCCAGCGCGTCGAGCTGCAGCACGATGCGTCCGTGGTTGGTTTCGAGCGCGACCTTCGGTTGATCATCAGCCATGAGAACTCCTGAAGTAGTGGTGGCTAGCAGAAACAGCAAGGGGACGAACAAACGGGGCATGGAGAGTCCCTCTCGGATGTCGTGGGCCCGCGATGGTACCGCCTGTATCCCGGGGCAGGCCAGTACGCTCCGCTGGGTGCATCCTTGGAGCGGCCCGACCGGGTCCGGCAGCCGGTGAGCACACCGCCGGGCTTGCTGCAACCGATCCTGCACCCGCCCGGCCGCAGTTCGGAGTCCGTGATGAGACCCATCTGCGCACCGGACTGGCTGCGCCTGCTGCGTGTGCCACCGCGAACACTGCCGACGGATCCACGACCGCCGCAGCGCTCGAGGGTCTGCTCGCCAATGCTGCGGCCATCATGGCTCCTGCGGCTCGTTTTCTCCGAACTCGCGGGCCTTGAGGGTATTTTCCAGCAGCATGGCCACCGTCATCGGCCCGACACCGCCCGGTACCGGGGTAACCCAGGCAGCATGTCCGGAAACGCTGTCGAGGTCGACGTCCCCGCACAGCGAGCCGTCCTCGAGGCGGTTGATGCCGATGTCGATCACGGTGGCTCCGGGTTTCACCCAGTCGCTCCCTACCAGCCCTGGCTTGCCTGCGGCGGCAATCACCACGTCGGACTCGCGGGCCAGGGCGCGGGAATCGCGCGTGAATCGATGGCAGACAAGCGTCGTCGCGCCGGCGAGCAGCAATTCCAGCGCCATCGGGCGGCCCACGATGTTCGATGCTCCGATCACGCAGGCGGTGCGCCCCTTGAACGGTTCGCCGATCGCGCGTAGCAGCTGAATCACACCCCAGGGCGTACACGGGCGCAGCCGCGGCAGGCGCACCGCGAGCCGGCCCATGTTGTAGGGGTGAAATCCGTCGACATCCTTCGCCGGATCGATGGATTCGATCACGGTTTCCGGGTCGATGTGCGGAGGCAGCGGCAACTGAACCAGGATGCCGTCGATCGCACGATCGCGGTTCAGGCGCTCGATCAGCGCCAGCAGGTCCATCTGCGGCGTGTCCGCGGGAAGGTCGAAGGAGTGCGATTCGATGCCGACTTGGGCGCAGGCCCGGCGCTTGTTGCGGACATAGACCTCGGACGCCGGGTTGTCCCCGACCAGCACCACCGCCAGCCCCGGTGGCCGTAGGCCTGCGGCCTTCATCGCAGCCACTTCCTGGGCGATGCGTTCGCGGTGCGTGGCCGCAATCGCGCGACCGTCGATGATGTTGGCGCTCATGGCAGGGATCCCGGTGGCAGGCTGCGATGATCCCATGACCGGCCTCGACCCTCAAGAACCGGCACCGGCACGCGCCGCCGCGGGGCTTCGTGGAGCCATTGAGCCAATCGAGTTCTTGACCCCGTGGCCGGAGCCGGGCTAACATCCACGGCTCGCTGTACAGGGCTTAACGCGGGTTGGCACTACGGGGTATAGCGCAGTCTGGTAGCGCGCCTGCTTTGGGAGCAGGATGTCGGGGGTTCGAATCCCTCTACCCCGACCACTGCTCCAGGCCATACGCGCTCGTAGCTCAACCGGATAGAGCATCGGCCTTCTAAGCCGACGGTTGCAGGTTCGAGTCCTGCCGGGCGCGCCACCGCCCGGCACGCCGCAACGGTACAGCGAAACGGTGGTGACCGTAGCTCAGTTGGTAGAGTCCCGGATTGTGGCTCCGGTTGTCGTGGGTTCGAGTCCCATCGGTCACCCCACCCCCTTCTAGCCTCTCGGGCCGTTAGCTCAATTGGTAGAGCAGTGGACTCTTAATCCATTGGTTGTAGGTTCGATTCCTACACGGCCCACCAAATAAAACAGTCACTTGCGCTGCCCTGGCGGCATGGCGCAGGTAGCCTTGGAGTTCTCCGGAACCGTTCGGGAACCGCCGAACCCAACAGCAGCCCCGTCAGCGCAGCCGCTACCGCTAGGCGCGGTGGTGAATACCGGCCCTCTGTTGTCGCGCCGGCCCGGACGGTGCGGCTTGAGTTGTTGCGACTATCTTGTGGCACATGTTCCGCCAGATCCGCCGGCAGGCACAGGAGATCGCCGATGTGCGGCCGTTTTGCCCTCCATACACCGCGGAGCCGGGTCGCGGCGCGCTACTTCGATCTGCAGTTGCCGGTCGGCGACGTCCACGCCCGCTACAACATCACCCCCGGCACCCAGATCACCGCGGTTCTCGCCACTCCTGAGACGCCGGTGTCTTTCGCCTTCTCGCACTGGGGCTTCCGGCCTCCCTGGGCGAAGGACGACGCGCCCACGCCGATCAACATCCGCGCCGAGAAGGCCGCGACCAGCCCGTACTTCCGGTCCGCGTTCGCCCACCGCCGCTGCCTGGTTCCGGCCAATGGCTGGTACGAGTGGCGCCGGACTGAGTCCGGCAAGCAGCCGTACTACATCACGCTGAAGGATCCCGCCGACCGGGACGAGGTCGTGTTCTTCGCGGGCCTGTGGGAGCCGGCGGGGGAGGGGGCGGAAACCTGCTGCGCGATCCTGACGGAACCGGTGTCGGCGCCCATCGCGTTCATCCACGACCGTCAGCCGGTGGTGCTCGATCCCGAGTGCCGGTGGTCGTGGCTGGATCCGGGGATTTCGGATCGGGAGACGCTGCGCAGGGTCGCCCGGCGGCTGGACCCGGAACGGCTGGTCGCGTACCCGGTCTCGACCCGGGTCAACCGCCCGGCGAACGACGATCCCGGTCTGGTGGAACCGATCGCGGATACCGGGGATCCCGGCGCCTGAGGGGAATCGTAATGGGAGCAGGCCCGAGCCCTGATACACGACGGATCAACGGGCACTCAGGGTCACGTTTCACCGAGCGATTGGGGCGGGAGCACCCGTCGCTCTCGCGAACGGAACCGTCCGTTGTTCCAGCGCCCAGACCGACACAGCACTGCTGTCATTCATTCCGCGTGGGGTTTGCTCCGGCCGCCGGATCGGGGTTCAATGCCGCGGATGCCCGAAAGGCTTCGAACGACTCCATGGCATTCAGGAACCTGTGATAAACGATTCGTCCAGAAGTCAGTTCGCGACTGATTCGCTCGAGAGCCTCCGCCGCCGCCTGTTGGATCTGACGGCCCGGAACCGGCTCCTGAACTTCACGCATGGCCGTGCGGGGAACGTCCGTGTCATCGACGAACTGCCGAACGAATTGCACCGGCTGTTGCTCTCGGAGACGGAGCTGCGCTTCTCTGCGGTCCCCGACCCCACGCGTGAGCAGTTGATCGAGTTCGGGTATCTGCGCAACGACCCCGATACCGGTCTCGACGAGCGTTTGCGCAAGGATCCCACGGCCGCGGAATGGGCCCGCACGCTAGGGCTTGCGACCGACTACGAACTGCCGAACCCGCCAGAGGAAGGCCAGCCCGCGGCGAAGCACCGGGACCGGGCGGTGCAGACTCTGATGTTTCCCGCCGAGATGGAAGCGCGCCTGCGCAAGTTGCGAAACAGCGCGGAAACCGCGATCGAGGAAACCGGCGCGAACATCTGCTACGTCGCATTCGGTTTCCTCGAATGGTTCGAGAACACAGGCAGCGACAAGGCCCGGTTGGCGCCCCTCCTGCTGGTTCCGGTGCGCATCGACCGGGGTCGGCTGAACGCCGAGAGCGGGACCTACAACTACGCGATCTCCTACACCGGCGAAGAGATCCTTCCGAACCTTTCGCTGCGCGAACTGCTGCGCGCCGATTTCGGGCTTGCGCTACCGGAGCTCGACGAGGACACCCTGCCGGAGGACTACTTCGAGGCGGTCGCGAAGCTGATCCGAACCCCGCAGCCGCGCTGGACAGTGCGCCGGTATGCGACGGTCTCTTTATTCAATTTCAGCAAGTTGCTGATGTATCTCGATTTGGATCCTCAGCTATGGCCCGAGGAGCGGCCGATCACGTCGCATCCGATCGTCAGCCGATTTTTCGCCACGCGTACCGACGAAGGCCTCGGCACCGGGTTCGGCGACGAGTACGCGATCGACGAGCTCCCGGACGTCCATCTCAGTTATCCCGTCATCGATGATGCCGACAGCTCCCAGCACAGCGCGCTGGTCGACGTGATCGAGGGAAAGAACCTCGTGATCGAAGGCCCTCCGGGTACCGGCAAGTCGCAGACCATCACCAACCTGATCGCGGCGGCGCTCGCCCAGGGAAAGAAAGTGCTGTTCGTGGCAGAGAAGCTGGCCGCCCTCGAGGTGGTGAAGCGGCGGCTCGACCACGCGGGGCTGGGCGACTTCTGTCTGGAGCTGCACAGTCACAAGACACAGAAACGCAAGGTGCTCGACGACATCGACGCCCGCCTGGGCAATCAGCGGTCGTACCGGACACCGCCGAAGATCGACGCGGACATTCGACGTTACGAGGAGTTGAAGGAGGAACTCAAGGCGTACGCGGAGCAGATCAACAGCGAGTGGCGCAGCACCGGCCTGTCCATTCATCAGCTCCTGATGGGCGCCACGCGCTATCGCGAGGAACTGGGGATCAACCCGGTCACCGTGCATCCCGAGGGCTTCGATGGCGGCATGTTCACCGGCGAGATCCAGCGCAAGAGCCTCGACCTGGTGCGCACCCTCGGCGACATGCACCGGCAGGTCGCGGACCAGATCGGCGAGGGTGCGGCGCTGTACGACCATCCATGGTTCGGTGTCGGCAACCGCGATCTCCAACTCTTCGACACCGATCGTGTCGTCGGGCCGTTGCAAGCCTGGCAGCAGGCATTGGAGACGCTCGAAGGTCTGAGTCGGCAGGCCGCCGAGCTGCTGGGGGCCGAGGGCGGCCAGCATTTCGCCCGCTTCGATCAGCTTCGGTCGCTGATCGACGACCTCGGCGCGCTGCCCGCGTTGCAGGGCGACGAGGTACTGTCGGCACTGCCGCGGCTTCGGGGCGACGCGCTGCAGCGGCTCGAGCGACAGTTGCATCTCGCGCGTGAGATTCGCCGGATTCGCGCGGAGCTCAGCGATACCGTCCGCCCGGGTGTGCTGGAAAACGCGGAGCTGCAGGAGCGCCTGCAGAGGGTGTGGGCCGAGTTGCGCGCCCTCGGACTGGACGTCGAGCTGCGCATCGATCACCTGGCTGGGCACCTGAAGGCAGTGGAACAACTCGGCGACCGCCTCAAGCAGGTGGCGGAACCGATGGTCGAGGTGTCGGTTCGGCTCGGACGCTCGGTTGCGGATCGGGTCCGGCCGACCGAAGGGGGGCTGACCGAGTTTCGGGAGTTCGTCGAGTTGACGAATCGCATCCGGCCGGCGCTTCTCGGCATGCGCAGCGAGATCTTCGAGGATGATGCACTGGATGACCTGCTGCCCGCGCTGAAGGGCGAGCTGGATGCTGTGGCGGCCGCGCAGGCCGAACTCGAGCCCCTGTTCGCGCTGGACCGGCTTCCGCCGGTGTCGGATCTGGACGAGATCCGGCGTGGCCTCGCGCGGACGGGACCCTTGCGCTGGTTCAACGGCGCGTACCGGGGCGCGCGCAGCCGGATCAGGCAACTCGCGGCGGGAGCCGGCATCCGGGTCCGGGATCTGGTCGGCCACGCGCCGCGCCTCCACGGCTTCGCGGCAACGCGCAACGGGATCGAAGAGAACACCCGGTATCGTCAGACACTCGGCAGCCATTTCGCCGGGACTGCCACGCCGGTCGACGATCTGATCGAGTTGCGGTCGTGGTACAAGGCCGTACGTCACGAATTCGGGGTCGGTTTCGGACCGAAGGTGGCTCTGGGCGACACGCTGCTGCGCCTGGACGCGACCTTGGTCCGGGGTATTCAGTCCCTGGTCCAGCAGGGATTCCTGGACCGGATCGATGATGTCCTCGCGCGGCTTCGGGCTATCAGGGACGTGTTCCCAGGCGATGCGTCGATCCAGCAGCGCGATGCGCCCCTGATCGGCCCGGAGGCGCCCACGACAGCTCTGGAAAACCGGCTTCGACAGAGTCTGCAGGCGATCGAGGATGGATTGCGGACGGACTCCGAAACCCGCCTCGAGGCGCTGCACGCGGCGGTGGTGGGGCTGGAGAAGCTGCGTACGTTGACGGATGCCTGGTCGCTGGGGATGATCGATACCGCCTGGTTCGAGGGGCAGATCGAATGGCCCTCCGCGCCCGAACACTTCAGCGAGGACACGCTCGCGACGCTCGAGCACACCGAGGAACTCGCGCGCGTGCTCGATCAGGGGATCGGCACCGATCTGCTGCGCAGCGCCATCTACCGGCATCCCGACCCCGACTTTTTTGGCACGCTCTCGGCTTTCCACACCCGGATGCGTGACGGCTGGCAGCAGCACCTGGAGCAACGGGACGCATTCGCCGAGATCACGGAGCTGGATCGCGACGCCTGGGAACGCCGCAGCGACGGAACGCTGGCCTGGCTGCAATCGAGAAACCGCCGCGCACTCGAGCATGCGCCGTCGCTGGCCAACTGGGTCGATTACGTTCGCGTCCGGCATCAGTGCGAGGTGGCGGGCTTTCGCGGATTGGCGATGGCACTGGAGGCCGGCACGCTCCAGCCGCAGGATGTCGAGCAGGGGTACCGGCTCGGAATCTACGACCTGCTTGCCCGCGAGATCCTGAAGGAGATACCGGGTCTCGCGCGCTTTTCGGGCAACGCGCATCTGGCACTGCAGACACGCTTCCGCGAGTACGACGAGAAGCTGAAGCAGTTGCAACGCCAGCGGATCGCGGCCCGGGTCGCGAAGAACAAGGCGCCCGAGGGATCGTCGGGTGGAAGAGTCAGCAACTACACGGAACTTGCGCTCCTGCGGCATGAGGTGGGCAAGAAGCGGCGGCACATCCCGCTACGGCAACTGGTGTCACGCGCCGGGAACGCGCTGGCGGCCTTGAAGCCGTGCTTCATGATGGGGCCGATGTCGGTCGCGCAGTATCTGCCCCGGGGCGAGATCGAATTCGATCTCGTGGTGATGGACGAGGCTTCGCAGATGAAGCCGGAAGACGCCCTGGGCCCGATTGCGCGGGGTCGTCAGCTCGTGGTGGTCGGCGATCCCAAGCAGCTACCCCCCACCAGCTTCTTCGACAAGATGGTCAACGAAGAGGACGAAGACACCACCGCGATCGAGGACTCGGAAAGCATCCTCGACACCGCGATGCCGATCTTTCACGCGCGGCGGCTGACCTGGCACTACCGCTCGCAGCACGAACACCTGATCGCGTTCTCGAACCACTCGTTCTACGACGGGAAGCTGGTGGTGTTTCCGGCCCCCCACGCAGAGTCCCCGGAGTTCGGCGTGAAACTCACGCGCGTGCCCCGCGGCCGGTTCGTGAACCGGCGCAACGTCGAGGAAGCGCGGATCATCGCCAGGGCCGTTCAGGCCCACATGGTGGAGCGCCCGCAGGAGTCGCTCGGTGTCGTCGCGATGAGCGCGGAGCAGCGCGACCAGATCGAGCGCGCAGTTGAGGATCTGTCGAAAGAAGACGCGCGGCTTCGTGACGCCATCGAGGCCCGGCTGGGAACCGAAGAGCCGCTGTTCATCAAGAACCTCGAGAACGTGCAGGGCGACGAGCGCGACGTGATCTACATCTCCTGCACCTACGGTCCCGAGGAGGTGGGGGGCAGGGTGTACCAGCGCTTCGGGCCGATCAACTCGGACGTGGGCTGGCGCAGGCTGAACGTCCTCTTCACCCGTTCGAAGCGACGCATGCAGGTGTTCAGTTCGATGGGTTCGGAAGACATCGTTCTGTCCGAGCGCTCCAAGCGGGGCGTGGTCGCGTTCCGGGACTTTCTGGCCTTTGCCGAGACCGGTCACCTGCGCCGGGACTTCGGCACCGGCAACACCGCGGACAGCGACTTCGAGATCGCGGTATCGAGCGCGCTCGCAGCAGCCGGTTTCGAGTGCGTCCCGCAGGTTGGCGTGGCCGGTTTCTTCATCGACCTCGCCGTGCGCGATCCCGGCAACCCCGGCCGGTACCTGATGGGGATCGAGTGCGATGGAGCCACCTACCACTCCGCGCGATCGGTCCGCGACCGCGATCGACTGCGCCAAGCGGTGCTCGAGCGCCTCGGCTGGCGCATCCGGCGCATCTGGTCCACGGACTGGTATCGGAACCCTCAGGCCGAACTCGAGCCGATGATCCGGGAGCTGAACGCCCTGAAAACGCCGGTCGTGGACACCACGGCGGCCCGCGTCGACACTCGTGAACCCGAGCCGGTCGTTCCGCCGCCCTCCGAAATGCAGCTTCGGGAGACCGAGGAGATCGAGCAGATCGTCGAGGAGGAGGAAGCTCTCGATCGTGGCATCGATCAGGTCGTGCCGTCGGGTCTGAGCCTTCGGGAAAAGCTCATCCGTTTCGACCGGGAGGTCATCCGTGCCGAGCTTCCCGCCACCGCGGACAATCAGCGCCTGCTCCGGCCGGCGATGATCGAGGCGTTCCTCGAGTACAAGCCCGTCTCGAAGAGCGAATTCCTCGAGATGTTCCCGCTGTACCTGCGGCAGGCGACCGATACCCGAGAAGCCACGTACCTGGACCGGGTCCTGAAGATCATTGAGGAGTCCGAGGTCGATGCGGAAAGTTGAGGTCCCACGGTCCTATTCTCGACCTGTCGAGCTCCATGTGAACGTATCTCTCGCCTTCTTGCACCGGGGGCTTCCGGCCGCCCTGGGCCAAGGACGGCGCGCCCATGCCGATCAACCTAGCAGCCTGCCGGACTTGGGCTGCTAGCGGAAGCCTGGATCCCCGGCGCGGATGTATGGCACTTCGGAAGGATCCCGGGTGCGCACCACCGCGGTCTTGGTAACCGGTGATCACGGATCAAACCACCCACTGGCCCCCGCGCCAGCGCCTGACTCACTCGAGGTAATGACCATGATCTCAATGACAAAGCGCCTGTTACTGGTATTCGGAATGGCACTGTTGCCCTTCGCCCTGTTGGCCGGCCCGCCGGATGACGCGGCAGCACTGGACGGTGTCGGGCAGGGAAAGGTGGTGTTTGACATCAACAACAGCAGCGCGAGCTCCCTGAACCTGTACCTCGCGGTGATCCGGGAGACCTACGACGACCTGGTCAGACAGGGTGTCGAACCCGATATCGTGCTTGCCTTCCGCGGGCCGGCGGTGACCCTGGTATCGACGGATCGTAGTCGGTTCGATTCCGCCGATTCCGATGCCCTAGACCAGATCGCCGATTACGTCGCGGATCTGGAGATGCTGGGCGTTCGGATGGAGGGCTGCGGGGTGGCCACCCGGTTGTTCGAGGTCGATAACAACACCCTGCTGGCGGGGATCGAGCCGGTCGGCAACACCTTTGTCTCGTTGATCGGCTACCAGGCCCGAGGCTATGCCGTGATTCCGATCTACTAGGCTTCGTGAGGGTGCGCTGGGGAGCATTGCGCTTTTGTCCCAGCCGAGTTCGGGCGCTGGACATCGCGCCGGGCACCGGCCGTGCGTTCCTGTGCGCCAAGGCTTCGAACCGAGGTTGACTCGGCCGCGTCCCTCGTGCATGCGCTACCATGAATGAAGGCGTGGTCTTGCGGGGTGCTTCGATGGGCATTCAACAGGCGGTTCGGATGAATGGTGAGGCCTTTCTGGCCTGGGAGGGTGAGCAGCAGGAGAAGCACGAGTACTTTCGCGGCGAGGTCTTCGCGATGGTCGGGGCCTCGGACCGGCACGTGACGATTGCGCTCAACGTGGCGTCGGCCTTGCGCGCGCATCTTCGCGGCGGGCCCTGCCGCAGCTTCATTTCGGACATGAAGCTGCGTGTCGAGGCGGCCGATGCCTTCTTCTACCCGGACGTGATGGTGACCTGCGACGAGACGGATCGCTCCAGGGATCTGTACAAGACGGCGCCCGTCCTGGTGGTGGAGGTGCTGTCCCCCGGCACCGAGGCCTTCGACCGCGGGGCAAAGTTCGCCGCGTACCGGCTGTTGCCGAGCCTGCGGGAGTATTTGCTGATCGACCCGGCCACGGGGGCGCTGGACCTGTACCGGCGCGATCCCGAGAATCACTGGGTACTGCATCCGCACGGTCCGCACGAGGCGGTCGAATTGCAGAGCGTTGGCCTGAACCTGACCGGTGCGCGGATCTTCGAGGACGCCCCGTGGGGCCCGTCCAGCAATGAATCGGCGTGATGTCAGCTCCGGGCGACCAAGCGGGATCCCGCGTGAATCCATCGGCCGACCGGTCAGGGACGCAGGGCGACGGTCGCGCATCTCTGCACGACCGCAGCCCTGCTGCGGCACGAGGAGGTCAGGGCAGTGCCGGAATCTCGAACTTCGGCATTTCGCCGGTCAGGGTGTGCAGGAAGGCCACCAGGTCGGCGACTTCGTCTTCCGAGTATTCACGACCCAGCATCTCCCGCCCCATGATCTCCACTGCTTCTTCGAGCGTGGCCGTCGCGCCGTTGTTCATGTAGGGGTAGGTCAGCGCGACGTTGCGTAGGGTCGGGGTCTTGAACGCGAAGCGGTCGGCGTCCTTCCCGGTGACCAGGAAGCGACCCTCGTCTTCGGAACCGGGCACTTGGGTATGGACATGGTGACCGCCGACGGTCATCTGGTGCATGCCAGTGCCGATCAGCATCCCGACCTGTTCTGGGGCCTGCGCGGCGGTGGCGGCAACTTCGGCGTGGTGACCGGTTTCGACTACCAATTGCATCCCGTCGGCCCCGAGGTCGTTGGGGGCGTGGTGGCCTGGCCTGCCAGCGAGGCCTCGGCGGTGCTCGAGCACTATCGGCACCTGGCCGAGCAGGCGCCCCCTGAACTGACCCTGGTCGCCATGATGCGCCCGGCGCCGTCGTGCTCCTGGCTGCCCAAGGAGTGGCATGGCAAGCCGATCGTAGCATTGCTTGCCTGTTACAGCGGTGATCCGGAGCAAGGCGAGGCGGCAGTCGTCGCCCCAATCAAGGCGTTCGGTCAGCCCATCGGTGACATGCTGGTTCGGCGCTCCTATGCGGAGCTGCAAAAGCTGCTGGATGTGACGCAGCCCAAGGGGCGGCGCTACTACTGGAAGAGCGAATATCTGCCGGGTGTCGAGCCCGCGCTCTGCGAGAAGGTGATCGAGCATGCCGGACGCATTCGCTCGCCGCACTCGGCAGTGATCCTGTTCCAGCTCGCCGGCGCGTTGAACCGGCTCGACAACGACCACTCCCCGGTGGGCAATCGCAACGCCCCCCCTCTGTCAGCATGGAAGTGTGTGCCGCAGCGTGCGGATTGGATGACAGGAGTCTGCCATGAAGCACTAGAAGCTGCTCAAGTGATGGAGGGACCGACCCTCCGGAGTCTGCCTACAGGGGCCGGCTCCAAACCGCCCCGAGCGGCATTGGCTGAAGACCGTTGTCGTGAGCATCGAGGGAAAAGGCATACCCACGTGGTATGTCAGGTACGAATCAAGAAGGCGAGTGACCACGAACCATCGTCGAGGTGTCGAAACTGATAGGTGACATCAAAACCAAAGGCCACTTTTACTTTTGGGAGCAATCCACCGGAAACCTGTTTACTGGGTGGATGATGTCCGGCATAGAGATGGCGCGAGTTTGATTCAGGCGCTTGAGTGGAACTGCGGGAACTCGGGATCGTGATGTGAAGGGAGAACGTCAAGTGAAGAAAAGCGAGACGGAGAGTACCGATGCACGAGCCGAGGACGGATCGATCCGTACGAGCGACGAAGCGTCTGTAATGGCCGCCGAGCGAAGGGATCGAGTTGTTCCGATTGGGTCACGAACCAACTTCGAGAGGAGGATGAGTCCGTGGCACCAATGAGACCGTTTGATATTTCCAAGATGCTGGTGTGGGAGGCATACCAGCGCGTAAAGGCCAATCGAGGAGCGGCCGGTGTGGATGGGGAAACGATCGCGGAGTTTGATCGTGACCTCAGCAGGAATCTCTACCGGATCTGGAATCGGATGTCATCGGGCAGTTATTTTCCGCCGTCGGTGAAAGCGGTACCGATTCCCAAGAAATCTGGAGGTGAGCGGATGTTGGGCGTCCCGACGGTCGGCGATCGCATCGCCCAGACTGTGGTGGCGCTCGTGTTGGAGCCGATCCTGGAGCCCGTTTTTCATGCGGACTCCTACGGCTACCGGCCCGGTAGATCAGCGCACGATGCGCTTGCCATCACCCGCAAACGGTGCTGGGAGCGCGACTGGGTGCTGGAATATGACATTCGCGGCCTGTTTGACAACATCGACCACGGCCTTCTCCTGAAAGCACTCAGGTATCATTGCTCGGAAAAATGGGTTTTGCTGTACGTGGAGCGTTGGTTGGCGGCGCCGATGCAGATGCGGGACGGGTCGGGGCAGGCGCGGACGATGGGTACGCCGCAAGGCGGGCCGCTATCGCCGATTCTTGCCAACCTGTTTCTGCATTACGCATTGGACCACTGGCTATCACGCTTCCACGCCGATATCCCGTTTTGCCGCTACGCGGATGATGGCATCTTGCACTGCCGAACGGAGGCCGAAGCGCTGCAAATGCGGACGCATTTGGAGGAGCGGCTGGCCGCGGTCGGACTGGAGATGCACCCGGACAAGACCCGGGTGGTGTATTGCAAGGACAGCAGGCGAACCGGAACCCACGACCATATACAGTTCGACTTCCTGGGCTACACGTTTAGGCCCCGGCGCATCCTAACTCGTCATGGCAAGGTCCGCACTGGGTTTACGCCTGCGGTCAGTCGCCAGTCGATGACCGCGATGCGCCAGTCTTTGCGGCGGCGTCGACTTTCGCTGCGAAGTGACCTGTCTCTTGGGTCTCTCGCGGAGTATCTGGCTCCTCGCATTCGTGGCTGGATGGCGTACTACTGTCGGTTTCGTGGATCCGAATTTCAGCCGGTCGCGGCTCATATCGACCGGGTGATTGTTCGTTGGGCCATGAGGAAATACAAACGCTTGCGCGGGCATAAGCACCGGGCGTTTGCCTGGCTTGCGCGCGTCAAGCGCCGATTCCCCGCGTTGTTTCCGCATTGGTGCGGGCGCGGGGCGTTCGTGGTCGGAACAATGGGAGCCCGGTGAGTCGAGAGGCTCACGCCGGGTTCTGCGAGCGGCCATGGGGGCAGTTCCCGTGGCCGACTCACCCCGCTGGATTGGACGCAGTAAACTTAACCCTCGAGGGGGCGGAGAGAGCGGATGGAATGCCACGGTACAGCGAAGAGTTCAAAGCCAAGGTGGTCGAGAAGATGATGCCGCCCAATGCCCGGGCGGTGGCCGACGTGCACCGGGAGACGGGGGTGTCGGAACCCACCCTGTATGCCTGGCGCCGGGAGTTCCAGGACCGGGGGCATGCGGTGCCGGCGGATCCGGCGAACCCGGAATCCTGGAGTGGCCGGGACAAGCTCGCGGTGGTGATCGAAACCGCCGCGCTGAATGAGCAGGCGCTCTCGGAGTACTGCCGGCGCAAGGGTCTGTATCCCGAGCAGATCGAGCGCTGGAAGGAAGCGGCCATGGCCGGCAGCGCCGATCCCCAGCGGCTGACCCGGGACGAGCGTGCCGCCTGGCAGCAGGAGAAGAAGCGCGTGCGCGACCTGGAGCGCGAGCTGCGCCGGAAAGAGAAAGCCCTGGCCGAGGCAGCCGCCTTGCTGGTGTTGAAAAAAAAGCCCAGGCGATCTGGGGGGACGACGAGGACGCATGATCACGCCCGAGACCCGTGCCTTGGCGCTGGACCTGATCGACGAGGCGGTCGCCGCCGGTGCCCGGCTCACCCCGGCCTGTGCGGTCCTCGGCCTGACGCCGCGCACGCTGCGCCGCTGGCGCGCCCTCGCCGGCAGCGACACCGGGCTGGTGGACCGGCGCACCTGCACCCCGCGGGTGCCGGCCAACCGCCTGAGTGCCGAAGAGCAGGAGACGATCCTGACGGTCTGTAACGCGCCGGAGTACCGTAGCCTGCCACCGACCCAGATCGTGCCGCGCCTGGCCGACCAGGGCGTGTACATCGCGTCCGAGGCGAGCTTCTACCGCGTGCTGCGGGCCCATGACCAGGTACAGCGCCGGGGCCGGGCGGCGGCCCCACGGCAGGTGCCCAAACCGGAGGGGGTCTGCGCGACTGCGCCCAATGTTTGCTGGGCGTGGGACATCACCTTCCTGGCCTCTTCGATCCGGGGGCAGTTCTACCGCCTGTACCTGATCGAGGACGTCTTCAGCCGCAAGGTCGTCGGCTGGGAGGTGCACACCGAGGAAAGCGCCGAACACGCCAGTCGCCTGATCGAACGCGCCTGTCTCGCCGAGGGCGTCCATCGCCCGGGCCTGGTGCTGCACTCGGATAATGGCAGCCCCATGAAGGGTGCCACCATGCTCAGCACCCTGCAGCGCCTGGGTGTCGTCCCGTCCTTCAGTCGCCCCTCGGTGAGCGACGACAACCCCTACTCGGAAAGCCTGTTCCGGACCTTGAAATACACGCCGGCCTTTCCGCCTCAGCCGTTTGCCAGCCTCGCCGACGCCCGCGCCTGGGTCGCGCGCTTCGTCCACTGGTACAACGAGGAACATCGCCACAGCAAGATCCGCTTCGTCACCCCCGGCCAGCGTCATCGCGGGGAGGACATCGCGATCCTGGCGCACCGGCACCGGGTGTACCAAGACGCCCAACGCGCCAACCCGACACGCTGGTCGCGGCACACGCGCAACTGGACACCGATCGATCACGTCTGGCTCAACCCACCGAAGGAACATGCCCAAACGCCAGCCCTGATGGTCGCTCAGGCGGCATGAAAAAGCGGACAACTACGTTGACAAACACCGCGCCCGCTATGTCTTCAATGCCGGAGGCGCATGGGAGCAGCCGGAAGACGACGAGGCGAATATCGCCTGGGCACGCGCGGCCTGGCAGGACCTGAAGGCGTTCTCCACGGGTGGCGCCTACATCAACTTCCAGACCGAGGATGAAGGGTCGGAGCGTATGGAAGCGGCGCTCGGCCCGGCCCTCCAGCGACTCGCCGAAATCAAGCAGCGCTGGGATCCGGACAACCGTTTCCGCGTCAACCGAAACATTCCACCCAGTGGGAAAGGGCACGGGTAGCACGAATAAGGAGAGGACCCTGAGAGTCGTCACATCGAACGAACATGAATTTCATCCGATGGGCAGCAGCAGCGACCTGGAGATATGCATGCTGCGGCAAGCCGACGACGGCGGCATCTCGGGGTTCATCAGAATCCGAAAAGGCGCCACGCTGCCCAGGCACCGGCACATCGCCGCCGAAGAAACCTACATGATCCAAGGCAGGATGGACCTCGGTGATGGGCGGATCGCTCAAGCGGGCGACTACCTGGTCATGGAGCCCGATGAAGTCCATGAAATGGTTGCCATCGAGGACAGCCTGTTCTTCGTAACGGCTCACAGGGGAGTCGAGTGGCTCTGACAGGAGGGTCGGACCAACCTATGTCAGCGACCAAGCCGCCGGCACTGGTGCTTACCGGCCAACCAGGTGGGTGTCTGATCGTGTTTGCGCCCGTCGATCCCGGTCAAAATCGCCCGGAAAAGGCGCCTTCATGAATTACGCGGAGTAAAGCGTGTATATAATCAAACGGGTCTTGACACGAACAGAAAGGCCCTGTGTGACTCGATGATTGAGTCACACAGGGCCTTTTTTCGCCTCATCTCTAATGCTTAAACTGTTCCAGGGAGTTCTGGTAGTACCGCGTTCCGCACCATCATCGCGGACGCGATCGTCACCAGGAACAGGATGGCTGGCCCAAGTCTGGAATCAACCGCCTTGATACTCAAGTGATGAGTGATGCAGCATGATGCGAAGTGCGCCAGTATCATCCATCACATAGCCCCAGGTCTTATCGACCGATGTCACCTTGCCATCGCTATCGGTAAAGTGCACCTTGCCCATGGTGGTTGCGGTATTTCCCGCGATAAATATTGCAGCATTCTCGGCCACGCATTCGGTCCAGCCCTTCAGTGCAAAGCCGGTGTCCTTGGGGAAGGATTCATTGCCGCCGACGAAGTAGGAAAGCGCTCCTTCGCGGGTCGTTCTGAAGGTTTGAGGGTTGACGGTCAGCGTCGGCTTGAACAGGACTGCGCCCATCTGATAAGCATAGGCCGCATCAATCACCGCATCAGCCAGGGACTGGGCTGCGGTGTGCCCGTCCTGCTGATAGGCGGCACCAATATCGAGCAATGCCGTGCACCATCCCTGCTGCGCAGCCAGAATCTCCTGCTCGGAAACAGTTTGATTCACCACGACACCTTGGGCTGCCACGTGACCCGTACACACCGTGAGCACTGCAGCAGCAAGCAGATATTTGAGCTTCATCGACTCTTCCTTATTGAAGGATAAAGGATAAAAGGAAAGGAAAAGGACAAAAGGATAGGAAATCCAATCGCCTGTACTGCAATATCCGTTCGCCCCGAGGGTTTGTCAAGTTCCAACGGAAGGCCCTTCTGAGAGGCAGGGGGCGCCTATGCGGCCGCAATCGGCCTGCCGCGGGCCGGGGCATGTCAAGACACCGGGATGCATGCGCACTGAGGAGGCGCTGCCCAATCACCACGGCCGCGACGGCGTTGCGGCCGTGGTCGATGGAAGCGCGGACGGGGGCCGGTACAGATCGTGAACGTACGGCTCGCCGGCAGCTCCAGCAACGGTTTCAACAACTGTGTGGTGAATGCCTCCACGCGACGCCAGGCACGGTGATGAGCCGGCGGCGCCACGGCTCTGGGGCGATCCCCCCGTGTGGACGTAGCGCGTAGGCGGCAAGAACCTCGACCCTTGGTGGCCACTGCTTCATGCGCTGCTCATTCTCGGCGCCCGCTCGGCGAGTGGGCTCACCTCCCACACGTTCGCGGAGCTCTCGTGATGATCAGGACCCTCGAAGGTTCCGATCTCGGATCCGGGTGAGAGGACGAGGAACCCAAGGTCAGGTCTTCCCCAAGCAGCACTTCTTGTATTTCCTGCCACTACCGCAGGGGCAGGGATCGTTCCGGCCCACCTTGGGGTGTTCACGGACATAGGGCGTGTCGAAGGCGAGCGGCAACGGCTCATCCTGCCAGCCGAGGTCGTCCCGCCCGATCCCCAGAACGTTGTCCCCGAGATCGTCATCCCCGCGGCCGCCCCGCTCCCGTTTCCAGCGCAACTGGCGTTCGCGGATCTCGATGGGGTTGTAGAAGGAAAGAAAATGGGGATGCTGGAACGGGCGAGGAGACGGGCCACTGAACGCTTGCCCCACATCGGCAACGCTATAGGGAATGCCGGAACTGCGCTCGTCGGCCTCAAAGGTTGTGGCGAGCTTCATGAGCAACGCGTGGAACCGTTCCCGCGGGTGGTCCAGCAGCACCATCCCGGCGATCTCGCCGACCATCGGGTCCTCCGATGCATCGGTCGTCAGGGAAAGGATAAGGATAAGGATAAGGATAAGGATAAAGGATAGGAAATCCAACCGCCTTCACCGCAATATCCCTTCGGTCCGGGTGCCTGTCAAGTCGCAACGGAAGCCCCGTCTGAGCAACGGAAGCCCCGTCTAAGCAACGGCGGCAGCCTATCCGGCCGAAATCGGCCCGCCAGGGGGTGGCGAGACGGTTTTTCCGGTCGGCTATGGGTGTGTTTCCGGAAAGCGGGCAACGGCGGGGCCGGTAGCTCAGCGGGGCTTCTTTACCAGGACACCCGCTGATCGTACTCGCACTCCGGCGCGGGCTGGGCGTAGGGATCACCAGCGGAACCTGCCTCGGCAGCGATGACATGCTCCGTAGCGTCCTCGTACCACTCCGGCGGTCCGCGCGCCTGGGCGATACGGGGCGGGGTGGCGGGTTCGCCGATATGCTCCAGGATGGCCCGAACATCCACCGCCTCGGTGATGAAGGCGATGATCCGCATCTCGGCTCCGCACCGCGGGCAGGTCAGCGGGAACGCCTCGTAGATGCGCGCCAGCAGCATCACCCAGAGGTAGCGGGCGGGAGACCGCCGGATCGTCTCGGGCGAATCCTCCGCTGCGGTCTTCACCGCCCGATGAGGTGTCGACGCGGGCGCCACGGCCTCGGGCGCCAGAGCGGTGACGGCGGGGCGCAGCGGTGAGTTTGGGGCGAGTACGCCATAGTACCGATGGCGATGCTGCCGGGGCGGTGGAACCAGCGCGGCGATGCGGCCGATCAGCTCCAGGGGCGAGAGGATGATCTGGGTGCGCCCGTCCGGACCCGGTTTGGGCAGGCGGTAGAGCAGCCGCTGCGCGTCGAGCTCCTCCAGTCGCTCGGCGGCGAAGGGAGGACGGGCGCAGTAGCGCAGCAGACGTTCCAGGCCCTTTCGGTCGTCGGCCTCGATGCGCACGGCCGCATCCAGCGAGAACCCGCCGCCGTGTTCCCACGCTTCCATCTCTTTGCGGGTCTGCGCGTCGATCCGCTCACGGCGCACGAATGCTCGGAGGATGCGGCGGCGCACCTGCGTTTGCACGACCCGCACGGCATCGGCGTCGATGGCCTGCGCCGCGATGAACCGGACACCCTGCTCCGGGTCGGGCTCGAACACGCCGTCGATCACGACGACATGGAAGTGCGTGTGCTCGTTCAGCGCGGAACCGAACCGGTGGATGAAGGCCACGGCCCCGGTGCGCGCCTGGGTAGTGGCATCCACGCTGCCGCACAGGTGATGCTCGATTGCATCCAGAAAAATGCGCAAGGCACTGTTGAGCGCTTCGCGGTCGTGCTGGAGTTAATAGCGTAGCCGCTTGGGTACGGACAGGACCCACTGGCGCACCGGCACGCGAGGCAGAACGTGATCGGCCAGATGTGCCGCGGTCTCGGCCATGCGCCGCGTGTTGCAGGACGGGCAGACAGCCCGGCCTTTGCAGGAGAAGGCGATCAGAAAGTCATGGCCGCAGGCGTCACAGCGGGCGCGGGCAAAGCCATGGGCCAGGATGCCACACTCCAGAAAGTGCCTCAGTTCGCGCTCCGCATGTGGTGGTACCCGCGCCTCCCACCACTCGTCCCGACTCCGCGAGAGAAAGGTCTCCAGGTGGTTTTGCACCACTCGATACAGCGGTGTATGGGCGGGCGACGGCGGCGGTAGGGAGCGGCGACGCATCCCTGCAGTTGGACGTCCATGTTCGGGTCGGTGTCCGTGACGAGCAGCAATACTGACAATATAGACAGTATTCTCGTTTCCGCTACCGGCCGGCGGGGCTTGTCGTCGATCGTGATGGCTGTGATGGTGAGCGGCTGGTCTACCCTTGACCCTTGAGAGGCGCCGCTCGGGCCGCCCGAGTGGCTGACCGTTTTTTTTGGACGCAGGGCGACGGTCGCGCATCTCTGCACGACCGCAGCCCTGCTGCGGCACGAGGAGGTCAGGGCAGTGCCGGAATCTCGAACTTCGGCATTTCGCCGGTCAGGGTGTGCAGGAAGGCCACCAGGTCGGCGACTTCGTCTTCCGAGTATTCACGACCCAGCATCTCCCGCCCCATGATCTCCACTGCTTCTTCGAGCGTGGCCGTCGCGCCGTTGTTCATGTAGGGGTAGGTCAGCGCGACGTTGCGTAGGGTCGGGGTCTTGAACGCGAAGCGGTCGGCGTCCTTCCCGGTGACCAGGAAGCGACCCTCGTCTTCGGAACCGGGCACTTGGATCCGATGGAAGCGGCTGTCGGTGAACGCCGGCCCGCTGTGGCAGGCCTGGCAGCCGCTGTCGGCGAATTTCTTCATGCCCCGCTTTTCCTGTTCGGTCAGCGCCTCGAGATCGCCGTTCAGATAGCGGTCGAAACGCGAGTTCGGTGTGTTCAGCGTGCGCTGGAAGCCCGCGAGCGCCTTGGCGACGTTTTCCTCGCGGATCGGATTCTCGTCACCGGGGAAGGCAGCCGCGAATTTTTTCTCGTAGACGTCGAACTTCTTCAGGCGGGTGATGGCCTCGTCGAGCGACATTGCCATCTCGATATCGGCTTCGATCGGGCCGAGCGCCTGTTCCTCCAGGTCGGCCGCGCGACCGTCCCAGAACTGTGCCTCGAAGAACCCGGAGTTGAGGACGGTCGGGGTATTGCGTTCGCCGACCTGGCCTTCGTGGCCAACCGCGCGCGGGATGCGGTCGCTCCAGCCGAGCGCCGGATTGTGGCAAGTGGCGCAGCTGATCACGCCGCTGCTGGAAATGCGCGGTTCGAAGAACAGCATGTTGCCGAGCTCCACGCGCTCGGGCGTCAGCGAGTTGTCGGCCGGAATCGGCGGCAACGCCGGCAAGGGTTCGAAACGGTCACGGTAGTCGCCATAGCCGTCGTCGGCCACGGCAGTTCCAGTGCAGGCTAGCATGATCCCCACTGCCAGGGCCGTAACGGCTGCCAGGGGGGATTTGCGAAGGCTGGTCATCAGGTCATCTCCTCGGTAGTACGGAAAGTGCGCGTGTTCCATCGCCATGCGTTCCCAAACGCGTTCATGGCAGGGCTTCCGGCTTTGCCGTATACCGCATTCGTGAATGGTCGGTACCGCGAAGGGGTAGCCCCCGTCGCGCATGTGGGTATAGACGACAGATCGGGTTTCGTACAGCCGGCCAGTCCATCCGGTCACCGCGTTGCGCGAATTCGGGCGCGAATGCAAAGGCTCGTGACGACCCGCGCTGCCCTTGGGACGTTGCCCGCGGGTCCGGCTCCGGCGGTAACCCGACGGGCGCAATGCCCACTGCGTTCGTGCTTTGGGTAGGATGCGCGCATGGAACCCCTGATCGAGGCGTTCGTCGCCGATGGCGGCGTGTTACGAGAGGCCGAGCAGCTCGGGCTGCACCCGGTGGCGGCACGCGTGCTGGCCAATCGCGCGAGCCGGGCGGGGGTTGCACCCGACTGGCTGCTGGATTTCGCCCTGCGTTCGTTGGATCCCCCCGATGGTCTGCCGGACATCGAAGTGGCCGCAGAGCGGGTGGCGCGTGCGGTGACGGAGCGGGAGACCGTCGCGCTGGTGACCGACGCCGATTCCGACGGGGTCAACGCCAGTGCGGTGCTCAGCCGCGCCCTGATCCATCACTTCGGCCATCCGCCGGACCGGGTGCAGCACTACATCGGCCTGAAACTGACCGAGGGCTATGGGCTGTCGGACGCGGTCTGTGATCGCATTCTAGAGTCCGCATCCCGCCCGAGGCTGGTGATCACCGCGGATATCGGCTCGTCCGACGGGCCCCGGATCGCCCGGCTGGCCGAGGCAGGGATCGATGTGGTGGTCACCGATCATCATGGCATTCCCGCGCAGGGTGGACCGGACGCGGCGCTGGCGTTCGTGAACCCCCAGCGTCCGGACTCGCGTTACCCGGATCCGCTGATCGCGGGGGTGATGGTGGCGTGGCTGCTGCTCTGGGCGACCCGCCGGCACCTGATCGCGCGCGGTCGGCTGCGCGCCGACAGCCCCAGCCTGCGCGAACTGTTCGGCTGGGTGGCCACCGGGACCGTGGCCGACGTCGTCTCGCTGGCGCGTAGCCGCAACAACCGCATTGTGGTGCGCGCAGGAATCGATCAGATCGAAGCCGGCACGTACCCTTGCTGGCGGGCGCTGCGCCCGCATCTCGGGGACGCGGCGAAACCGCTCGACGCCTCGGACCTCGCGTTCGGGATCGGTCCAAGGCTGAACGCAGCCGGGCGCCTGCACGACGCGATGGCAGGCGTGCACTTTCTGCTCGCGCCGGACGATGCGACGGCGGTGGATCGCGTGGCGGTGCTGAACCAGACCAACGAGACCCGGCGGGCAATCGAGAAACGACTGACCGCCGAAGCACTGGAGGTAGCGCGGGAACAGCTGCGGCAGGGGCGCTGTGCGCTGGTGGTGTTCCTGACCGACGGCCATGCCGGTGTGCAGGGAATCGTGGCGTCGCGGATCATGCAGGCCTTCGGGCGGCCTGGCGTGTGCTTGTCGGCGCGTCCGGACGCACCCGCGGTGCTGGCGGGTTCGTGCAGAAGCATCGATGGCCTGTCGATGCTCGACACGCTGCAAGCCCTTGCCTGCAACGAGCCGGGATTGTTTCTGAGCTACGGCGGACATGCCGGGGCCGCGGGTCTGACGCTCCGGCAGGAACGCCTCGCGGACTTCGAGGCAGCGTTCGAGTCCGAAGTGGCGCACCGCCTGCGCGGTCAGGTGCTGCGTCCGCGGATCCTGATCGATGGCGACGTTCCCGCCGGCGGCATCGACTGGGCGTTGCTGGAGGGGCTGGCCGCAATCGGTCCCTACGGCCGGGAGTTTCCCGAGCCGGTGTTCCGGTCGCAGTTCACGGTGCTGGAGGCCCGCGAGGTCGGTGCTGCCGGAGGGCATTGGCGCCTGGCACTGCGGCATGGCGGGGTGCGCCTCGGCGGCATCTGGTTCGGCGCTGGCCGGGACGCTCCTGTTCGCCCCGGAGAGGTCGTGCCGCTTGTATTCACACCCGAGGCGAACTGGTGGCAAGGGCAGCGCCGGCTGCAGATTCGCGTGCTTGCGCGCGACCGGTCGGTGGCGCACGCTGCGGCATCCTGAAGCGCTTATCGCACGACACGAACCGCAGCCGGGCGAGGACGGTGCGTCGCGCAGGGAATGCGGCGTAGGCCAGGCCCCGACACGGGTCGTCGGGGCTGGAGTGGAACGGAAAAGGCCCGCCCGGGAATCCCCGGGCGGGCCTGTACTCCCTCTGTCAGTGCGTTAGAGGGATTTGGTGCAGAAGTACCAGTCCTTGCACTCGTAGCCTTCCTTCATGCGGGCTTCGGCGGCTTCGGCCGTGGCGGGCGGCGGGACGATCACCTTGTCGCCCGGCTGCCAGCCCTCGGGCGTCGCGACGCCGTGGCTGTCGGAGGTCTGCAAGGCCTGGACCAGGCGCAGGAATTCGGGAATCGAGCGCCCGTTGGTCATCGGGTAGTAGACCATCGCCCGCAATACCCCGCGGTCGTCGATGATGAAGGTCGCCCGTACCGCAGAGGTATCCGAGGCGCCGGGCTGGATCATCCCGTAGGCATTCGCCACCTTCATCGAGAGGTCCTCGATGATCGGGAACGGGATGTCCATTCCGAACTTTTCCTTGATGTTGCGGACCCAGGCCAGGTGGGCGTAGTTGCTGTCGATGGACAGGCCCACCAGTTCGGTATTGAGCTTCTGGAACTCCGGATGCGCGTTGGCGAAGGCCATGAACTCGGTGGTGCACACTGGCGTGAAGTCGGCCGGGTGGGAGAACAGCACCACCCACTTGCCGCGGTAGTCGGAGAGCTTCATCACGCCGTGCGTGGTCTTGGCCTCGAATTCCGGCGCCGGCTCGTTCAGGCGCGGCATGCCGGGGGCGGGATTCTGGACTGCATTCGTGTTTTCCATGGATCGGTATTCCTCTCAAGCATTCAGGGTGTCGTGGCTGCCTGCTGGGCCGTGGCCTGCAGCAAGCATGGGCATAGTATTGAATGCTTATTAAAATAGATCCAATCAAAAGTACGAATTCGGGCCATAGTTGTTGGCTAACACGGCTCTGACGCATATGACGCCGCCGGCCTTCTCGCCCGCGGGCGCACGGTGTCCAGGCGCTGGTACGGCTGCCGGGACGTGTGCCTGGAGGCCGGCATGTACCGGATTCGTCAGATCGGGATGCGCTACGGGTGTAGCGAGCCAAAAAAAACCGCCCCGTGGGGCGGTTGTCTGTTCGGCATGTCGCCTTGCCGGTCTTTCGGCGTTACTGCTGCACCCAGGCGCTGTAGCCGTCGGTCTTGCCTTCGAGCCCGTCGTTGTAGCCGGCATCGTAGGCATCGTCGACGCGCTGTTCTTCCAGCTTCGGGTTGTGCAGAAAACCGCTCTGCCACCCCAGCACGTAGGAAGGGTTGACGCCGGCGCTTTCCATCTTGGTGGAAGTCTCAAAATAGGTCTTCTTGTCCATGCCGTTGCTCCTCCAGAAAGTGAATAGGGTTCAAGGTCTGCGGACATCGCAGCGCCCCGTGGCGGGAACCTTTTCCCGACATCGCGGCCGGATTACCACCGGTTTCGCCGCCAACTGTACCGCATTCTGTCCGCAACTTTGCGGGGCGCAGTATAGGGCGGCGGTCCGGGCCGACGTATATCCCGATCGAGAGGGTTACGCTGCGGCCCCGGTTCCGGCACCATGCACCGTCCCGGATCAGGGGCATCGGTTGCGTGCGCCCCGGATCCGCCGACCCATTCACGACCTCCGGACCGACGATGCACTTTTCTGAAGACGACCAGATGAGCTTCGAGAGCGGCCTCGCGGCGTTCGAGGCCAAGCATTTCGCGCGAGCGATGCAACTGCTGTCGCCGCTGGCCGAGGCGGGTCATCCAGATGCCCAGTACCGCGTCGCCATCATGTGCCAGAACGGCCTCGGCGTGGTTCGCCAGCCCGAAACCGCGGTGGCCCAGATGCGCGCGGCCGCCGAACAGGGCCACGCGATGGCGCAGCATGGCCTTGGATTCATGTACCTCGAGGGCGACTGCGTGGACAAGGATCCGGCGCAGGCCGTCGGCTGGTTCGAGAAGGCGGCGGAGCAGGGCCTCGCGGGTTCCAAAACCACGCTGGCGATGATGTATGCGCAGGGCACGGGCGTGGAACGCGACCCCGAGACCGCCCGGCGCTGGTACCTCGCCGCCGGTTTCGACCCCGACGAACTGGATTCGCTGCAGCGCTGATGCAGCCGGGCGTTTCCTCCGGAAACGATGCCACTACGATGACCCGGATTCGACTGTACCGTATCGAGACCTGCCCCTACTGCGACCGGGCCGAGCGCCTGCTGCAGCGCAAGGGGGTGGCGGATTGGCTGGACGTGATCCGCATCGACGACTCGCGCAAGGCATTCGCCGAGATGGCGAAGCTCACCGGTCAGCGCACCGTGCCGCAGGTGTTCATCGGCGAGCGGCACGTGGGCGGCTTCGATGACCTGGTCGAGCTGGATATGGACGGCGATCTCGACGAACTGCTCGACGCGGTGCGGAATCCCTGACCACGGAATTCGAACATGGATTACTACCCTCTCTTCATGAAACTGACCGGCCGTCCCTGCCTCGTGGTCGGCGGCGGCAATGTCGCGATGCGCAAGGTCACGTTGCTGCGCAAGGCGGGGGCGCAGGTGACCGTGGTGGCGCCGGAGTTGTGTCCGGAACTGGTCGCGTTGCGCGATGCTGGCGAAATCGAATATCGGCAGCGGCCGTTTCAGGACGACGACATCGATGGGCGCGTGCTGGTGATCGCGGCCACGAGCGACGAGGCCGTCAACCGGCATGTGTCGGAACTCGCGACGGCCCGGTTCGTCCCGGTGAACGTGGTCGACCGCCCGGAGTTGTGCACCTTCATCACGCCGTCGATGATCGACCGGTCGCCGCTGCAGGTCGCGATCTCGACCGGCGGCGCCTCGCCAGTGCTGGCCCGGCTGATGCGGTCCCGCATCGAGAGCTTCATTCCGGCCACTTATGGCCGGCTGGCCGCGCTGGTCGAGGGGTTCCGCGACCGGGTCAAGGCGCGTTTGCCCGACACCGAGCTCCGCCGCCGGTTCTGGGAGCGGCAGCTCGAGGGGCCGGTCACCGAGCTGGTGCTGTCCGGGCGCGAGGATGCGGCGCGGGAGATTCTCGAGCAAGCCGTGCACGACGGGCTCGATCGGCGCGATGACGGTGGTGAAGTGTTCCTGGTCGGCGCGGGTCCGGGCGATCCGGATCTGCTGACCTTCCGGGCGCTGCGGCTGATGCAGTTGGCCGACGTCGTGGTACACGACAACCTCGTGTCGCCGGCGATCCTGGAACTCGTGCGCCGCGACGCCGAGATGATCTACGCAGGCAAGCGCCGCAACCAGCACACGCTGCCGCAGGAGGACATCAACCGGCTGCTGGTGAAGCTGGCGAAGGAAGGCAAGCGGGTGCTGCGCCTGAAGGGGGGCGACCCGTTCATCTTCGGTCGGGGCGGCGAGGAGATCGACACGCTGATGCAGGAAGGCATCCCGTTCCAGGTCGTCCCGGGCATTACCGCGGCCGCGGGCTGCGCGTCGTTCGCGGGCATCCCGTTGACGCACCGGGACTATGCCCAGTCGCTGGTATTCGCAACGGGGCACCTGAAGGACGGCACCATCGACCTGAACTGGAACATGCTGGCGCAGCCCGCGCAGACGGTGGTCTTCTACATGGGGCTGCTCGGCTTGCCGATCATCTGCCGGGAACTCAAGGCGCACGGCCGCCCGGGATCGACGCCGGCGGCGCTGGTCGAGCAGGGCACGACCCAGAACCAGCGGGTGCTGGTGGGTACGCTCGACACGCTGCCGGAACTGGTCGCGCAGCAGGATGTACAGCCGCCGACGCTGATCATCGTCGGCGAAGTGGTGGCGCTGCACGAGCGCCTGAAGTGGTTCCAGCCGGAATCCGAACATACCGCGCACAGCCTGTTCAGCAGCCACGGCCATGCGGCCCCGGCCGAGCAGGCGCAGGCGCAGGCGAGGGAATCGGCATGAACCCGGAAATGGATCTGGATCTGTCGGGCACGGGCGGCTGCTCCGACAGCGAGCCGTTTGCGCTGCGCGTGCTAGGCGACAGTATGGCGCCCGAATTCGAGCACGGGATGATCATCATCATCGACCCGTCCGCGCCCGCCACCCATGGCGGCTACGTGGTCGCGCAGGTCGATGGCGAATACCTGTTCCGCCAGCTCGTGATCGAGGACGGAAGCCATTATCTGGTGGCCTTGAAGGAAGACCATCGCCGCCTGTCCATTCCCGGTCGCCAGGCGATCGTCGGCGTGGTCACCCAGCGCGCCGGTACGCGGCGGTCCCAGCACAAGCGCTACCTCTGACCGCGGCTGCGTGGTCGCTAGCTCGAACCCGAACCTGTGCCGGTTCCGGCCGTGCCGCCACCGATTCCGTGCTGCACCGCCAGCACCGCGGCCTCGACCCGCGAGTGCACGCCCAGCTTGCGCAGGATCGCCTTCACGTGCAGCTTCACGGTGCCATCCGAGATACCGAGGTTGCGTGCGATCACCTTGTTGCTCTGACCTTCGGCCAACAGGCTCAGGATCTCGCCCTCGCGCGGGGTCAGCGCGTCGAACGGACCGGGTTCGTCGTCCTCCGCGGGCTCGGGCTGTCCCTGTACCGCGCGCACCAGCAGCTGTGCGAGCCGGGGCGCGACCACGGTCTCGCCCTGGATGATCTGCTCCAGCGCCTCCACCAGCTCGCCGGGTTCCATCTCCTTCAGCAGGTAGCCCTGCGCGCCGTTGCGCAGGCATTCGATCAGGTCGCTCTCGTCGGTGCTGGTCGTCAGCATCACGATGGGCATCTGCAGCCCGCTCTGACGCAGGCGGCGCAGTACCTCGAGGCCGCTCATCGTCGGCATCCGCATGTCCAGCAGGATCACGTCGGGCAGCAGCTCGCGCGCGAGGCGGATGCCGGTTTCGCCGTCGCCGACCGCGCCCACGGTCTCGATCCCGTGCCGGCTGAGCAGCTCCTGCAGCCCCTCGCGGAACAGGGTGTGGTCGTCGATCAGGAGCACACGCTGGGTCATCGGGCGGCCTGCAGTCTGGGCTGGAATTCGACCGATTGTGCCTTCGGGTACTGGAAGTTCAGCATCACCCGCGTGCCCTCGCCGGGTTCGGTTTCGATGCGGAAATCCCCGTCCAGGCGCGCCGAACGCTCCTGCATCACGCTCAGGCCGATATGCTCGCCCGGCCCGCCGCTGGCCGGCTCCTCGATCCCGCGCCCGTCGTCTTCGACCATCACGAAGTAGTCCCCCCGGGGATCGCCGCGCAGGATGATGCGCACATGCTGGGCGTCGGCGTGCTTGCGCACGTTGCACAGGGCTTCCTGCACGATTCGTAGTACCTCGGTTTCCAGTTCGATCGGGAGCTTCCGGGAGTTCCATTCCTGCTGCAGATAAATGCGGATACCGGTGTCGGAGCGGAACTCGTTGACCGCCTTTTCGACCGCGGACACCAGGCCCTCGCGGTCCACCGGCGCCCGGAACTGGCTGATCAGTTCGCGCAGCTCGGTATTGGCGCGGGCCAGGTTTTCCTTGACCAGGTCCATCTCGCGGCGCAGGCCGGTGTGCTCCGCCCCGAGGGACGCATCGAGCGCGCTGACCCGAAAGCCCAGGCTGGCCAGCGTCTGCGCCAGCGAGTCGTGCAGTTCGTGGGCGAGATGGGTGCGTTCCTCCATGATGGTGAGCCGCTGCGCCTCTTCGTCGAGTCGGGCTTTCTCGATCGCCATACCGAGGTGCCGGCCGATGCTGGTCAGCAGGTTGTCCATGTCCTCGTTCAGGTTCTGCGGCCACTCATCCAGAAACAGGCTGTAGACGCCCAGGGTCCGCCCCTGGTGCTGCAGCGGAACGGCGAGCATCGCCGGCTCGTCATCGCTTTGATCGTCGCAGACGCGGCCGCATTCGTGCACGTCGGCCTTCCAGAGCATCTCGCTGCCGGCGATGACCTTGCCGCAGACGCATTGCCCGATCGGGAGGGTGTCGCGGCAATGACCGCTCTGGGTGTCGAAGCCCAGATTGGCCACCAGGCGCATCTGCCCGTCCGCGGTCAACAGGCGGGCGGTCGCGGCCCGGGCACCCAGGGTGCGCTTCAGGCTGGAGAGGAACCGCGTCAGCAGATCGTCGAGGTCGCGAGACATGTTGATGCTCGCGGCTACGTCGTAGAGCACCTCGAGCGTATGCGACTTGTCCTGCATGCTCCGGGTCTGGACCCGGACCTCGTCCTGCATCTCGTGGGTCAGACGCTGCAACTGTTCGGTCAGGGCGTTCACGTCGCGCGCCAGCTCCCCGAATTCACCGGTGCGGGGAACGGGGATGCGCGCGGCCAGGTTGCCGCCGCGCACGCGCTGTGCCCAGTGACGCAGGTGGAACAGCGGGGCGACCAGGTGATGGTAGATCACCACCGGCACCGTGAGCATGGCCAGGAAGCCCACCCACAGTACGAAGGACTGCACCACGAGATGCGGAATCGCCGTCCAGGTCGTGAACAGGATCCAGGCGTTCATCGCCAGCGCGATCAACAGCGCGCCGGCGATGAACGCGAGCGGCAGGAACATCCGGTTCTGCATCATGCCGCGGGCCTTGTGATGCCAGCCCTTCGCCGGTCGGATCAGCCAGTTGGCCACGCCCGACGGGCCGTGCTCGCGCTGCATAGTGGAATGGAATTTCATCTGGGGTCGTCTCCTCCGGCCCGTGACGGTGCCGGCTGCCGGTCCGACGGTCATTGCTTCGTTGACCGGCGCGGCACTGGGGCCGGTCCGCGTTCCTTCAGGCGCGAGGTACACCGCGGGTCGCCGCGTCGTTTCGGGCCCCATCCCGGAAAGGGCTGTCGAGCCCGTGGTTGGCCGGTCAAGGCCAATCCGCACCATCGGATCCCTTTTTACACCATTTTCGGGGCAGGAGGCGGGATCCCGCGCCGTTCGAAGGCACTCCCGGGGTCAGGAGGTTGCCAATCGATTCGAACCGGTTCGCTAGAGCCCGAGGGTCTCGGCAACGAAGTCAGCATCCTTGTCGCCCCGGCCGGAAAGGTTGATCAGATAGCGCACCCGGCGGTCCGCGTTCCGTGCCTGCTGCAGTACCCAGGCGAGCGCATGCGCCGATTCCAGTGCCGGGATGATGCCCTCGAAGCGGGATAGATCCATGAAGGCGTCCAGGCAGGCGCGGTCGTCCACGGCATGGTATTCGGCGCGGCCGGTATCCTTCAGGTACGCATGCTCAGGTCCAACCGACGGATAATCGAGCCCGGATGCGATCGAGTGCACGGGCTGGGGCTGTCCGTTCTCGTCCTGCAGCATGTAGGAATGGAAGCCGTGCATCGTGCCCGGCTTGCCGAGGCTGAGCGTGGCTGCATGGTCGCCGACCGCCAGGCTACGGCCCGACGGCTCCACACCGACCAGGCGCACCGAGGGTTCGTCGATGAAGCCGGAGAAGATGCCCATCGCGTTCGAGCCTCCGCCGACGCAGGCCACCACGTAGTCCGGGAGCGCGCCGGTCATCGCCGCGAACTGCTGGCGCGCCTCGCGGCCCACGATGGCCTGGAAATCGCGGACCATCATCGGGAACGGGTGAGGACCGACCACCGAACCGATCGCATAGAAATAGTTCTGCGGATCCTTCAGGTAGGCGTCGAACGCGCTGTCGACCGCATCCTTCAGGGTCCGGGTGCCGCTGTCGACCTGCACGATCCGGGCGCCGAGGATCTTCATCTTGGTGACGTTCGGGTGTTCCTTGGCGATGTCGACCGCGCCCATGTGGATTTCGCAGGGAATGCCCGCCAGCGCGCAGGCCGTGGCCATCGCCACGCCGTGCTGGCCAGCACCGGTTTCGGCAATCACCCGGGTCTTGCCCATGTGCTTGGCCAGCAGCGCCTCGCCGAGCGCATGGTTGATCTTGTGCGCACCGGTGTGGTTCAGGTCTTCGCGTTTCAGGTAGATCTCGGCCTGGCCACCGGCGTGAGCGCTCAGGCGGCGGGCGTGGTAGATCGGGCTCGGCCGGCCGACGTAGTGGGTGTGCAACTCGGCCAGTTCCTGCTGGTAGGCCTCGGTCTCGCGGATCGCCATGTAGGCGTCCGCGATGGAGTCCATGATCGCCTTCAGCTGCGGCGGGACGGCCTGACCGCCGTAGGGTCCGAAAAAGCCGCCCGTATCGGGCAATGCTTGTATCGCTCCGATGGGCGAAACGCGGTCGGGTGTCGAGTTCATTGGTTCAACCTGTACGGGCCTGGATCGGGGGTGTGGCCTGGGATCCGTCAAGCGCCTCGAGGCCGGACTTTTCCGGCCCAAGGCGTTGGGATCGCGGGTTCCGCGGGGATTGTAGCCCAGTCGGTCGTCAGATCATCAGATTGCGCAGTTCCAGCGCCTCGGTGCCGAAGATCCAGCTTTCGTCGAAGCGATCGGCGGCGATTCGCGCGCCTGGCGGGTCGTCGTGCATGGACTTCAGCCCGACGTGGCCCTGGTGCTGGACCAGGTACAGCCACGCATGCTGGTCGACGATCAGCAGCAGGCTGGCCGGTGTGTCTTCCTCGGGTTGAAAGCAGCGCACCTCGACGGCCGTAGTCAGGCGCATCACGGCGCGCGCCAGTTGCGGCTGGCCTTCCTTCAAGGCGAGGGCGTCGTCGATCAGCAGCCGGAGGTCTGCATACCGGCTGCGCCGGGCAACCCGGGACAGGGCCTCGGCGATGTCGATCGGAGGCAGGGCGCACAAGAGTTGCGAGCGGGTCTGCAGCCAGATCCTCCTGCGCGCGGAGTCCAGCAGTTCACGCATTTCGCCGGCGGCCCGTTCGAGGCCGTTGTCCCGGTCCTGGCTGGCTTCCCCGGTCAATGGAACGCCGGCTCCCCGGGCTCTAGCTCGCCATGGCCATGCTGCGGTGCAACCGTCTGAGCATGCGTTGGTGCGGGATGCCGGCGTCTTCGAACACATCGCTGATCACGATGAATCCATGGGGCGCATAGAAGCTGCGCCGCGTATGCTGGGCGTTCAGCCAGACTTCGTGCCAGCCGTGCGCCTCCGCGGCCGCGATGGCGTGATGGAGCAGCCGCGATCCGATCTTCCGGCCTCGGTAGGCGGGCAGCACGGCCATGCGCCCGATCTGGCCGCTGGGCAGCAGGCGCAGCGTGCCCACGGGCTTGTCGTCCTCAGCGAGGGCCAACCAGTGCAGTGCGGTCGCGTCCAGCCCGTCGAACTCGAGTGTGCGCGGAACGTTCTGCTCCTTGATGAACACCTCGCAACGGACGGCCTCCAGGGCCTCTCTGTCAGCGGGCCAACTGGCCTCGCGGATCCGGATTCGGCTCATTACCTGTCTTTCCTTGGCGGGGCGGCAGTCGTGCGCGTCGCTGCCGCGTGTTACTTGGGACCGTGGGACGATCGGAGCACTCCTTTTCAGCGGTTCTTGCCACGAGTGTAGTGCCTGCCGCCGGACGCTGCAGGCATTCGTGTCCGACCTGGCGAGGAGCGCCAGTCTACGGACTGGGTGCTACGGCGCGGTGACGACCGAACTCCGCACTGAGCGGCGCATTGTCGGTGAACGGCCCGGCGGTGCCTAGTCGCGCCCGAATCCAGCACCGGCAGGCGGTGCGCATGGTCGCGCCGGTTGCCCGCCCGTCGCGCGCCGACCGGAGGCGTTTTGACTATGGCCGCTGCAGGATGGTCTGCATCAGGTCCACACGGCCGGTCCGGAAACCGGTCTCGCAGTAGGCGAGGTAGTAGCGCCACATCCGCAGGAAGCGGTCGTCGTACCCCAGCGCGCGAATGACATCGGAGGAACGCCTGACTTCCTCGAACCAGCGGTGCAGCGTCAGCGCGTAGTCCGCGCCAAAGAAGTCCTGTTCCCGCTGCACGAGGCCGGCCGAGCCGGCGAGGGCATTGAACCGGCGGACCGGGGGCAGCATGCCCCCGGGAAAGACGTACAGCTGGATGAAGTCGGCGCTGGCGCGGTAGCGGGCGAATGCCCGTTCGTCGATGGTGATGACCTGGAGCGCGGCACGACCGCCAGGACGCAGACATTCGCGCAGCCGGTCGAAGTACGTGGCCCACCATTCTTCGCCTACCGCCTCGAACATCTCGATGGATACGACGTGGTCGTACTGTCCCGAGAGCTCGCGGTAGTCCTGCAGCCGCAGTTCGACACGCTCCGACAGGCCGGCGCGTGCGATGCGCTCGCGGGCATAGTCGAGCTGTTCCTGTGAAAGAGTGATACCGGTGACCCGGTAGCCTCGGCGCGCCGAGGCCTCGGCGAAGCCACCCCAGCCGCAGCCGATCTCCAGAATATGCGCGCCGGGCTCCGCGTCGAGTCGATCGAGCAATCGCTGGTACTTGCGCTGCTGTGCGGTTTCGAGGGCTTCGTCGCCCTTGCTGAATAATGCCGACGAGTAGGACATCGTCGAGTCGAGCCATTGGCGGTAAAACTCGTTGCCGAGATCGTAGTGAAAACGGATATTGGCGCGGCTTCCGCGGCGGCTGTTGCGGCGCAGCCGATGGCGGAAGCGGTCCAGATGCCGCTGCCACGCGGGGCGTTCGGCCAGATCGGTCAGCGCGCGCTCGTTGTCCATCGTGAACCGCAGCAGGGATTGCAGGTCGGGGCTGTCCCAGTCGCCCGCAATATAGCCCTCGGCGAAGCCGATTTCGCCCCGGTTCAGGACGCGGAACAGCGCGCGCCACGGGTGGCGCAAGCGCCAGGTGGCAGCAACACCCGGCGCGTGCCCGCGCAGGCTCAGCCGATTTCCGGCGGTGTCGATCAGCAGGATCTCACCGCGGTCGATGCCGGCCAGTGCCCGGGCCAGCCAGCGTAACGGCAGCGCCGGCGAGCGCTGCCCGGCGGTCGCGAGAGCGGTGGAGGGGACGGGATCGTGGGACATCAGCTGATCTCCTGTGTCGGGGGCCCGGGTTTGCGATGGAAGCGACCGCCGCGCAGCCAGATCTTCAGAGCCTGCCAGTGGATCAGCAGCAGGATCCTGGCGGTTGCCCAAGGCATGGTGAACAGGATCCGGAGCAGGGCGCGGTCGGTGAACTCCTGGCGCCGGCCGGACTGGCTCGCCACGAGCAGCAGGTCCTGGTGTTCGTACTCCCGGATCGCGATGCCAAGACTCTCTGCCGGCACCTGCAGCCGGAAAGCGTAGCGCGCCTGCATGCCGATGAACGGCGAGACATGGAAGCGCTTGGGTTTCTCGCCCCGAACCGGCCAGGTCAGTGGGGCACCATCGTTGTGCAGCAGATAGTGATGGTGCTCGCCGAAAGTGTTGCGGACCTCGAGCAGTGCCGCGCGTGCTGTGCCGTCGCGATGCTCGCAGTACCAGATACTCAGCGGGTTGAACGCGTGGCCAAGAATCCGCGGCATCGCCAGCAGCCGGATTCGGCCTCCCTCGAGCCGGATCGCGTGCCTGGCGAGGACGGCCTCGATCCAGGGCCGCCACGGACTTCCATCGCGGCGTCCGTGGTCGCGCGTGTACAGGCTGAACAGGTTGAACCGGTCCTTCGAGAACCAGCGATGGTCTTGCGCCAGCGCCTCGAGCCGGTCGATGTCGAACAGCATCGTGAACAGCCGGTAGCGGAAGCGGTAGGCGACCGGGAACAAGCGCTGGTGCATCACCTGGCAGTGGTAGATATGTGCGGGTGCTGACATCACGCGGCCCGGGCAACCCCGGTGATCGGATCGGTCGCCGGAACCGGGATCGCTTCCTGCCCGGAGTTCCACGGTGCGTTCACCCCCAGGTGCCGTGCGACCGACACGGCCGAGCGGATGCCGTCCTCATGAAAGCCGAAGCCGGTCCAGGCACCGGCCAGGTACAGGCCGTCCTGGCCCTGTATGGCCGGGAGACGGCGCTGGGCAGCGATCGCCGCCGAATCCATGATCGGATGGCGCCACTGGAATTCGCCCAGCACGCTGGCAGGGTCCGGCTCGCGCCAGGGATTCAGGCTGATGATGTAATCGCGGGGCTGGTCCAGCCGGTGTAGCCGGTTCATGTAATACGACACCGAAACGCGCTGCTCGTCGGCGCCCTGCCGGTTCGTCAGGTAGTTCCAGGACGACCAGACCCGTTTCGAGCGCGGCATCAGACGGGCATCAGTATGCAGGACCGCCCGGTTGTCCTGGAAGCGGCACGCCGCAAGTACGGAAGCCTGCTCCGGTCTCGGGTGGGTCAGCAGGGACAGCGCATCGTCCGCGTGACAGGCAAAGACCACGGCAGCGAAGCGTTCGCTTCCCGCATCAGTGTTCACCTGCCAGCCGCCCGCCATGCGCCGTACCGCGGCAACTGCCTGGTGTCGAAGCGTGCCCGGGGGCAGCTGCCCGACGAGCCGGTTGACGTAGCTGCGGCTGCCGCCCACCACGGTACGCCATTGCGGCCGGCCATCGATGTCGAGCAGTCCGTGGTTGCGGAAGAACTCGAGAAATCCGAGCGCTGGGAACGCGCGCATCGTGGCGGTCGGGCAGGACCAGATCGCCGCCGCCATTGGCAACAGGTAATCGTCGGTGAAGCCGGCGCCGAAGCGGTGCTGGTCGAGGAACTGCCCGAGCGTGATCCCGCTGGTGCGGTGCTCCGCGAGCAGCTGCCTGCCGAGCCGGTTGAAGCGCAGGATGTCGGTGATCATTCGCAGGAAGCGGGGTCGCAACAGATTCCGCCGCTGTGCGAACAGGGTGTTCAGGTCGGTACCGGCGTACTCGATGCCCCCGGGCTGCAACGAGTAGGCAAAGGACATATCGGTGGGCTGGGTGGGCACCTCAAGGTGCGCGAAAAGCCGCGTCAGCAACGGGTAGTTGCGCTGGTTGTACACGACGAAGCCGGTATCGATCGCGAGCGGGCCGCCAGGGGTTGGCACGGTCACCGTGTGCGCATGGCCACCCGGCACGGGCGCTTTTTCGAACAGTCGGACCTCGAAACGCGGGTGTAGCAGCCAAGCGGTGGCCAGTCCGGAAATGCCGGCGCCGATGACTGCGATGCGTTGCCTGCCCATGTGGTCCCCCGTTGCGGTCGGATTGTGGACATAGTTATACAGTACTTGTACAATCATTGTAAATCTCTGCAGGAGATGGTTCATGACGACGTTGCCATTCGGGGCTCCAGTCCTTGCCATCGTGGTCGGGGGAATGTCCCCGACCCGGCTTGATCGGTGCGCGGAATCCCTCGACTCGAGAATGCACCCGCCGGTGGGCCTGGACCCCCTGCGGTTATGGGGGCGGCATCGGGGCTGGGTGCTGGCATCGTCGGGCACGCGGGTATGGGCGACGGAACGTCGCCCACGCGCCAACGTCGATGCGGTGCTGCAGTGACGGGCTGGCCCGAAGACGTCGCCGCGGCGCTGGAGCGCCACGAGGTCATCGCGATCACCTCGGGGATCACCGACCTGCGCGAGGCCGCCGAGTTGCTCGATCGTCTACGTCCGGGGCGCTGGCAGAGGATCGAGTGGGGGATGGGTTCCGCCGCCAATCGTGCCCGCTTTCACGCGCTGCAACAGGCCTCCGGATTTCACATGCTGCCGATGTTCGTTGCCCGGGACGGTGTCATCGGTGGGCTGCCCGAACTGCGTCGCTATCTGCGGGCGGGACGCCGGCCGCTCGATGGCGGGGCGCCGCCATCGCTGCTGGCGTCTCTCGGCTACGCCGGTCTGATCCCGTTCCTGTTCTTCGGTGCTGCGTCCTGGCTTGGGTCACCCACGTGGCAGGATTTCGCGCTGAACGCGCTCGCGCTGTACGGCGCGGTGATCCTCGCCTTCCTCGGAGCGGTGCACTGGGGGCTGTATCTGGCGGACCGGAACCATCGCGTGGCGGGTCTTGCCGCCCCGGCCTGGGCAGTGCTGCCGGCCGTTACCGGCTGGGCGGCTCTACTGCTGCCGGCGCCGCTCTCCGTGGCCGCACTGGTGCCGATGTTCGCGCTGGCGTTCATGGTTGACCGGGTGAGCCTGATTCGGCGCGCATCGGCCTCCGGTTATCTCGTGCTGCGAGGGTATTTGACCTTGGGTGCGATGCTTTCCCTATCATCTGGCGCAATTGCCAGCCTGGTTCTGCCCTGATGTCTGCCCCCATGCCTGGCGGTGACAAGGAGATTGTGATGACTGCCGTATCCCGACCGATTAAGATCGAACAAAACGAGACCGAGCCAATGACCGTTCCGCTGGCCAGCGTGGAGACCCTTTCCGAGCACTATCGACAGCTCCTGCGCGGGCTGGGTGAGGATGTCGAGCGCGAGGGACTGCTCGATACACCCGCTCGCGCGGTGAAGGCGATGAAATACCTGACCCGCGGGTATCACCAGAATCTCGACGAGATCGTGAACAATGCGTTGTTCACCTCCGAGAACGACGAGATGGTGCTGCTGAAGGATATCGAGCTTTATTCCCTGTGCGAGCATCACGTACTGCCGATCATCGGCAAGGCCCACGTCGCCTACCTGCCCAACGGACGGGTGATCGGCCTGTCGAAAATCGCCCGCATCGTCGATATGTTCGCGGCCCGCCTCCAGATCCAGGAAAACCTGACCCGGCAGATCGCCGAGGCGCTGATGCAGGTGACCGACGCCCGCGGTGTCGGGGTGGTGATCGACGCCAAGCACATGTGCATGACCATGCGCGGGGTCGAGAAACAGAATTCCTCGATGGCCACTTCGGTGATGCTCGGCGCGTTCCGCGACGATCAGCGCACTCGCGAGGAGTTCCTCGACCTGATCCGGCGCTGAATCCCCGCGGGCCGCGGGGATTCCGTTGCCTGGTCGGAGCGGTTGCGGCGGGTGGAATGCGAGGATCCTGTCGAACCGCGATGGTTCTTGTCGCCGCTTCGGGTGTCGGGGTGCGTGCACAATGATTGACCCCAACACCCGCGGGTGCTACGAGTAGGTTGGGAACCGCCTCGGCTCCCGGGCTCGGGCGGCAGGTCGCCTCCCGGGCCTCCACACACCCTCGGAGACTGGTGATGGACAACAGGACATTCAGGCGCAGCGGGATGCTGGTCCTTGCGATTCTTGGTATGGCCGTGATGGCGCCTGCGCAGGCGATCAACTTCGGCGACATGATGAGCCCAGGCCGCTGGTTCAGTGGCCAGGACCGCGACTATGGTTATGGCGACCCCTATGGCGGACCCGGCTACGGCCAGCCCTATGCTCAACCCTATGGCCACCAGCCGTACGGTCAGCCAGGAGGATACCGGCCCTACGGTCAGCCGGGGCTCTACCAGCCCTACGGTCAACCGGGTCTGCCGATGGAAGGCGTATCGCCCTACGGATATGGCACTCCGCCGGCGGGGCTGCCACACGACTACCGCGGAATGGACCCCGGATTCGGTTACCCGGGACTCTATGGCGATCCGGGCATGGGGCTGCCGGGAGAATACCGTGATCCCTGGGCCGACGACGCCGCCCAGCAGCGCATTCGCGCGCTGGAGCAGCGGATCGAGGAACTCGAGCGCCGGCAGCAGGAGCGTCCGCTGGAGAGCCCCGATTACCACCAGCCCATGTATCCGCCAATGCGCTGAGCGCATGCGGATACAGGGTGCCCTGCAACGGCGTCCCTTGAGCCCGAGGCTTGGGGGCTCGATCGGGTTCGGTGGGGCAGCTGGTCCGTGCCGGTGTCCATCGCTCCGGTGGCGGGCGCGAACCGCGTTACGCGGGGCGCAGCGTTCTGGCGGGTCGCGCTGATGGCCGGGTCGCGGATCGCCTTTCTGGTCGCCCTGGCGGCAGTATTGTTGCTGCTGGTCTCGGGTCCAGGCACGCGCCTTGGCCTGTGGGAGTTCCCGACCGGTTTCCTGATGATGCGCTGGTCGGTGTACCTCGGGCTGGCCGCGCTGGCCTTGACGGTGGTCCATATGCTGGTACCCGGCCTGCGCAGGCGCGGCGCAGGCTGGCGGGCCGGGGCCCTGGTGCTCGGTCTCGCTGCCGTCTACATCCCCTGGCAGGCCTTGGAGAAAGCGCGCGAGGTGCCGCCGATTCACGACATCACCACCGATACGCAGAACCCTCCCGCTTTCGTCGCGATCCTGCCGCGGCGCGCGGATGCGCCGAATCCCGCCACCTACCCGGGCGAGGACGTGGCGCGCCAGCAGCGGGAAGCCTACCCGGATATCCGCAGTCTGCAACTCGAACTGCCGCCTGAGCGCGCGTTCGCGGTCGCACTCGACACTGCCGGATCGATGCGCTGGGAGATCGTTGCCGCGGATCCTGCCGAGGGTCTTATCGAGGCCGTTGCCACCACGTTCTGGTACGGGTTCCGGGATGACGTGGTGGTACGGATCCGGCCCGATGAACTCGGCAGCCGGGTGGACGTGCGCTCGGCATCGCGCGTCGGGCGCAGCGATGCCGGGACGAATGCTCGCCGCATCCGGTCGTTTCTGGAACGCCTGCAACAGGCAGTCGAGTAGCGGGCGCCGCGGCCGACACCGTAACGCCACCACCGTAACGGCAGCACCGCCAAAGACTCCGAACGCGAACCTCGTGTCCCCCGGTCAGCGGGTCAGCCCGAGCCCGATCGCCGCGCCGAGGGCGAGGGTCACCAGCACCACGGCCCGCCCGATCAGCCGCCAGGCATGCAGGTGACGCTCCCAAACGGCGAGGTGGAAGGCCAGCGGCCGGCCGGCGGGCACGTTCTTGGCGCGGAATCCGAACGATGGCCGATACCGGCGTAACCCGGTCGCCCGCTGCGTCGCACCCGGCCAGCGCGATGCGGCAACCGCGATCGGCAGCGCCACGGCCAGAGGCAGCGCGGCCGCCGCCTGCCCGGACAAGGTCGCTGCGGCGGCCATTACCGGGGCGCCCTGAAACAGCAGCCAGGGCAGCAGCAATACCGCGCCGAGCAGCAGCAGCCAGGGTAGTTCCGGATAGCGTCCCACGGCGGGAGCCTGCGCCGTATCCGGGGCCGGCGTGCCGCGGGTCAGCCACAGGAAGCGCAGCATCAACAGGGCGCTGGCCAGGCCGGTCAGGTGCAGCGCCGCAGTGAGACCGGCGCCTTGCCCGGTTGCGGCCACCGCGAGGTCCAGTGCCGACTTCGCGAGCACGCCGGTCGTGGCGGGCGCGCCGGCAAGCGCGAGCGCCGGCAGCCACAAGCCGATCCAGATCCCGGTGCGCCGTCGTCCCGCGGCCGCCCCCAGCAGACCGACGCCAAGGAACAGGGCTGCCTTGGCGAGCCCGTGGTGGATCACAAGCACCGAGATCGCCGCGATCGCGGGCTCGCCGGTTATCAGCGCCAGCCCGGCCAGGACCGTGAGCAGACCCATCTGGCTGACGCTGGACCAGCCGAGCAGGACCTTGGGATCGCGGCAGGCCAGACCCCGCAGCGCGGCGTAGAGGGCGCCCGCGACGCCCAGCACGACGAGCAGCGGCGGCAGCGCCGAGCCGATCGTGTCCGCGGACGGCTGCACCAGGCGCAGCCACCCCAGGATGCCGGCCTTGATCATCACGCCACTCAGCACGGCACTCGCCGGGACCGGCGCCACCGGGTGAGCGCGCGGCAGCCAGCTGTGCAGGCCCAGCGCACCGAGCTTGAGCCCGAAGGCCAGCGCCAGCAGGGCCAGCACCGGCCCCGGTAGCCGGGTGGCGGCCGCGTCGAACCGCGTGTCCCCGCCTGCGTCCGTCACCAGCGCCGCGATGGCCACGAACAGCGCGACCTCCGCGAGCATCATCATCACGAGGTACAGGCGCCCCGCGGCCAATGCCTCGGCGGTGCGCTCGAAGACGATCAGCCCGAGCGCGGCGAAGGTCATCAGGGCGATCCCGGCGTACAGGGCCAGCAAATCCTGTGCGAGGATCAGCGCGAGGTTTCCTGCCAGCGCGAGCAGCCAAAGGGCTGCGAACAATGGTGACCGGGCCTGCTCCGGGCGAAGCTGGCACGCCAGCCATCCGGAAAGGGTCCAGACCAGTGCCGCCGGAAGGAGGAAAACGCGCGCAGTCGCGTCCATGCCGAAGGACAGGCCGGCAGGAAGCAGCGCTGCCGTCAGCGCGGTGCCGTCGGGTAGCACGAGTGCGGCGAGCAACGCCGCAACTGGCGCCAGCGGCAGCAGCAACGCCCGGCCGGTGGCGCGCGTGAACGCCAGCACCGCGAGCGCGAGCCAGGGCGCCAGCAGCGTGGCGGCGAGCAATGCCGTGTGCAGCCCCGAGTCCGGTGTCGCGGTCATGGCAGTGCCGGGAGCTCGGCGGCAAGCAGCGCCGCGACCGTCGGCGCAGCCAGCCCGAGTGCAGTCGCGCCCAGTGCCAGCGCCAGAGCGCTCAGCCCGAGTGCCGCAGACAGGGTCGAGCGGCCGTCCGTGACGTTCCAGCCGGGAAGAACGGCCGCCTGCAGCGCACGCCACAGGTAGGCGGCGGTGAAGGCCGTTCCCAGCATCAGCACCGCGAGCCAGAAATACTCTCCGGTGGCCAGGGCCGCCTGCGCCAGCCACCATTTGCCGACGAAGCCTCCGGTCGGCGGCAGGCCGATCAGGCTTGCGCTCGCGATCGCGAACGCGACCCAGGCGATGACCGCGCCCTGCTGATCACCGCCCAGTGCCTGGAGCCGCCCGATCCCGTGGCGCAGCACGATCGCGCCCGCTGCGAGAAACAGCGCGGCCTTCGCGAGGCCGTGGGCCAGCACCAGCATCACCGCGCCGGACCACGCCTGAGCCGTGGCTCCCGCCGCCGCGAGCGGGAAGACCAGCAGCCCGTAGCCCAGCTGGGATACGGTCGAGTAGGCGATCAGCATCTTCAGGTGCCGCTGCAACAGCGCCTGCAGCCCACCCCAGAGGACTGCCGCGGCGCCCAGCAGCCCGAGCAGTGTGGCCACTTCCCGCCCGAGCAGCGGCGCGAACGGGCCGAACCAGAGACGCACCAGCAGGTAGTAGGCGGCCGCGATCACCACGGCGGAGAGCACCGCGCTGACCGCCGGTGGCGCGCGCCCGTGGGCTGCAGGCAGCCAGAAATGGAGCGGGAACACTGCTGCCTTCAGCAACAGGCCCAGGGTCATCAGCGCCGCCGCGACGGCGGTGATCAGGTCGGAGTCGACATTCGCGGCCAGCAGCGCGAAGTCGAGCGCGGCGTAGCGGCCGTACAGCAGCGCCACGCCGAGCAGGTAGATGGTGGACCCCAGCAGCGTCGCGAGCAGGTAGCGCCACGCCGCGGCCTGGGCAGAGCCGCCGGCCAGCCCGATCAGTCCTACCGATGCGATCGACACGAGTTCCAGGGCGACATAGATGTTGAACAGGTCGGCCGAGAGGAACAGGGCGTTCAGGCCGCCCCACAGGAACAGCCAGAGCGGCCAGAAAAAGCGTGGGTCACGGACCGGCGCGCGACTCGCCGGACGCGCGGCATGGAACACCGCCCCGGCCAGCCCGACCGCGGCGGTGAGCAGCAGCAGGGCGGCCGACAGGCCGTCCACGGTCCAGCCGATTCCGAGCGGCGCGGCCCAGCCGCCGATCGCCTGCCGCCATGCGCCCTGCTGCAGCACCGCCCCTGCCACGCCCAGCGCTGCCGCCAGCAATGCGACGCCGGATGCCAACGTGACCGGCACCGCCCAGCGCGGCCGGATGAAGACCACGATGGCTGCCGCGAGCGGCAGGCTGAACTGTACGATCGTGCCCGCGGCTCCCGGGGTCACCCGGCATCCCCGCGCCGTCCGGCCGCGGCATCCGTCTCGTCGTCGCGCACGCGACCGGCGATCCGGACCACCAGCGCCAGCGCGACCGCCGTGGTGCTGACCGTGACCACGATCCCGGTCAGCACGATGGCGTGGGGCACCGGGTCCAGCGGCTCGGCGAGGCGCGCCATGACGACGAACAGCAGGAACACCGCCGTGGTGAGCACGTTCAGCGCGAGCAGCCGCCGCAGCAGGTTCCGGGCGGTGAAGAAACCGTGCAGCCCGATCAGGAACAGCACGCCCGCAAGGCTCAGGTACACGGTCACGTTCCGGACCCCCGGTACCCGTGCTCGCAGGGTTCGCCGCGCAGGTACAGCGCAAACAGCAGCAGCGCGATCGAGAGTCCCGCGGCCACCTCCAGCAGCAGGATCACCGGCCCCGCGGTGCCCGGCGGGTATTCGAAGAAGGCGTGACCGGACAGCAAGCCGGTGAGCCCGGCTGCGAGCATCATCGCCAGCCCGAGCGACAGGATCCAACGCCACGGTCCGTGCTCGCTGCTGCGGATCCAGGGACGGGCGCCCGCGAGCAGCATCAGGATCCCGCCGGCTCCGAGCACCGCGCCCGCCGGAAAGGCGCCGCCGGGTGCATGGCTGCCGCGCCAGAGCAGGTAGCCCGAGACCAGCACGAACACCGGGAACAGCAGGCGCCCGAGCGCCGGGAGTGCCGGCGACGGCATCGCCGGGACCAGCGGCGACGGTGCGCGGCCGAGCGACCAGATCGTCACCGCCGCAAGCAGCAGCACCCCGATCTCCAGCAGGGTATCGAGGGCCCGGAAGTTCAGCAGCACCGCGGTGACCGGATGGTCGACCCCCGAGTCCGGCAGCGACGCGAGCACCTCGTGTCCCAGTCCAGGGGCCGGGAGCTTCCAGGCGGCGAGGGTCAGTCCGCCGAGCAACGCACCGCCGGCCGGGATCCAGAACCCCCAGGCGGTCGCCGGCTCGTAGAGCAGCCGGCGCCGTTCGTCGCGGCCCGCGAGCCGGTCGAGCGCCGAGAGGAGCAGGGCACCGGTTGCCCCGGCCCCGATCGCGGCCTCGGCGAGCGCGATGTCCGGTGCTTCGAGGCGGACCCAGGCCAGCGCCATCAGCAACCCGAACACGATGAAGCTGACCACCGCGTGGAACAGATCGGCGGCCCGCGTGGCCTGCCAGGCCAGCCACACCAGCGCGAGCGCGAGGAGACCGTCGAAAACGACGCCGGCCACGCCCATCAGGTGCCCCAGGGCTTCAGCCCGCGAGCCAGCGCGGTGCGTGCGATCAGGCCGGCTCCGGTGGCGGACGCGATCAGCATCAGCACCCAGATCAGCACCAGCTTCAGCAGCAGCGCGACGCTTCCGGACTGGATTCCGAGACCGATGCAGACCAGCCCGAGTCCGACGTTGTCCGCCTTGGCCAGCGCGTGCAGGCGCGTGTACACGTCGGGAAAGCGCAGCAGCCCCAGCGTGCCGAGCAGGAAGAACGGGATCCCGGCAAGAACCATCAGGCCGCCGGCCCACGCGGCGGCGTTCACGGCTCTTGCTCCGGCGGGTCGGCGCACTGTGCCGCTGCCCCGGTTTCGGCGATCGCGGACCAGGCACGGCTGACGAAGGTGACCGACGCGAGTGCCGCCAGCAGGGCGAATACCAGCGCGACGTCGACCAGCGCGAGGTTGCCGCTGGAGACCGCCATCAGCAGCACGATCACGACTGCCGAGGTCGCGAACATCTCCGCGGCCAGCATGCGGTCGGCCGCCGTCGGGCCGCGCAGAATGCGGACCATGCCGACCACGATATTCAGGAGCAGCAACACGGCCAGCGCCGGATAGAACTCAGTCATCATTCTTCCTCCACCGCCAGGAACATCCGCCCGACCACGGTTTCGAGGCGCACGAGACCCTCCAACGTGCGGGCGGGATCGCCGAGGATATGCACCGTCATGCCCCGCTCGGTGATCCGGACACACAGGGTGCCGGGCATCAGATTGATCAGGTTGGCGAGAAACACGCGGGCGTGGGCACCCTCGATGTGCCAGATGAAGTCGAGCAGCGCCGGGGTCAGTGGCCGCCGCGGGTGGATCGCGCGATACGCCACGTCCAGCGCACTGCGCAGCGACAGCCACGCAAACACCGGAACGAAGCGCAGCGCCCCGCGCAGATGCCAGCGCCAGCGCTCGGTGCTCGGAAACGGGTTGAACAGGGCCGCCGCGATCACCGCGGGCAGGCCCCAGAGCCAGCCGCCTTCGCCGCCGGTGATGATCCACCAGATGCCGGCGTAGGCCACGATGCGCAGCGGCAGGCCGACACCGGACCGTTGCATCCGGACCCAGCGTGCCACCCGCTCGGTTCGATCCCGCATGGTCTGTCGCGCCGATGAGGTCATCACAGTCCGATTTCCGGCTCCCCGCTGCTGCAACTCTACTCGAACCGCGGTTGCGGGCGCACCGGCGGCCGGGATGCGCTGCCAAACCGCGAGCGCCATGCGTATGATCATGCGCACCGACACACGATCGGCCAGAGGTTCCCGTGAGCGATTCGAACGAAAAACCCCGCTGGCACGCACTGGATGCAGACGAGGCGCTGCAGCGTCTCGAGAGCGTCAGGGAAGGGTTGGACCGCGACGGCGTACGGGAACGGCTGGAACGCTACGGCCCCAACCGCCTTCCGGACCCCGAGCGCGCGGGTCCGCTGCAGCGCTTCCTGCTGCAGTTCCACAACGTGCTGATCTATATCCTGATCGTCGCCGGCGTCGGCACCGCGCTGCTTGGCCACTGGATCGACACCTGGGTGATCTTCGGCGTGGTGCTGATCAACGCCATCATCGGCTACATCCAGGAGGGCAAGGCGGAACAGGCGCTGGACGCGATCCGCCAGATGTTATCGCCGAAGGCGCTGGTGGTGCGCGACGGCCAGCGCCGCACCATCCCGGCCGAGGACCTGGTGCCCGGCGATGTAGTGATCCTGAAGGCCGGCGACAAGGTGCCGGCCGATCTGCGACTGTTCAAGGCCCACAACCTGCGCATCGACGAAGCGGTGCTGACCGGCGAGTCGGTCGCGGTGGACAAGCAGACCGAAGCGGCGGAGGAGAATGCCGGCCTCGGCGACCGTGCGTCGATGGCGTTCTCCGGAACCCTGGTCGCGTACGGCCAGGGGCGCGGCGTGGTCGTCGGCACCGGTGCCGACACCGAGATCGGCCGCATCTCGACGATGCTCGGCGAGGTCGAATCGCTGACCACGCCGCTGCTGGCGCAGATCGCGCAGTTCGGTCGCTGGCTGTCGGTGGCAATCGTGCTGCTGGCCGGTTTCACCTTCGTGTTCGGCTACTGGGTGCGTGACTACGCGCTGGTCGAGACCTTCCTCGCGGCGGTCAGCCTCGCGGTGGCGGCGATCCCCGAGGGTCTGCCCGCGATCATGACCATCACGCTTGCGATCGGCGTGCAGCGCATGGCGGGCCGCAACGCGATCATCCGCCGGCTGCCCGCAGTGGAGACGCTGGGCTCGGTCACCACCATCTGCTCGGACAAGACCGGCACGCTGACCCGCAACGAGATGACGGTGAAGAGCATCGTCACCGCCGAGCACGAGTTCGAGGTCAGCGGGGTCGGCTACGCGCCCGAGGGGCATTTCGCGAGCGACGGCGAGAAGGTCGCGGTGGACGATCAGCCGGTGCTCGCCGAGGCACTGCGCGGCATCCTGCTGTGCAATGACGCCGAGGTCTATCGCTCGGACGGGCGCTGGGTAATGGAGGGTGACCCCACGGAAGGTGCGCTGGTGACCGCCGCGGTAAAGGGCGGGCTGGACCAGAAGGAGCTGAACCGGAACCTGTCGCGGATCGACGTGATCCCGTTCGAGTCGACCTACAAGTTCATGGCGACCCTGCATCACGACGAGCGGGGCGAGGGCGTGATCTACCTGAAGGGTGCACCGGAGCGCGTGCTGGCGGTCTGCGACAAGGAACGCACCCCGGACGGCGACCGGCCGCTCGAGCGCGAGCGCTGGGAAAAATGGATGGAGACCATCGCCGCCCGCGGGCAGCGGTTGCTCGCGGTGGCCGCGAAGGACGCGGCCGCAGACAAGTCGCAGCTCGAATTTCCCGACATCGAGGACGGCGGTCTCACGCTGCTCGCGGTGTGCGGGATCATCGACCCACCCCGGGACGAGGCGATCCGTGCCGTGGCCGAGTGCCAGCAGGCGGGCATCCGGGTGAAGATGATCACCGGCGACCATGGCGTCACCGCGCGCGCGATCGCCGACGAGCTCGGCATCGAAACCGCGAGCGGTGTCGTGACCGGGCACGAACTCGAGGAAATTTCCGACGACGACCTGAAGCGACAGGTGCACGATGTCGACGTGTTCGCGCGCACCACGCCCGAGCACAAGCTGCGGCTGGTGAAGGCGATCCAAGCCGACCGGCACGTGGTCGCGATGACCGGGGACGGGGTCAACGACGCTCCGGCGCTGAAGCGCGCCGACGTCGGCGTGGCGATGGGGATCAAGGGTACCGAGGCGTCGAAGGAGGCGTCGGAGATGGTGCTCGCGGACGACAACTTCGCGTCGATCGCAGCGGCGGTCGAGGAAGGCCGCACCGTCTACGACAACCTGAAGAAGGCCATCCTGTTCATCCTGCCGACCAACGGCGGCCAGGCGTTCACCATCGTCGCCGCGATCCTGCTCGGGCTGACCTTGCCGCTGACGCCGGTGCAGGTGCTGTGGGTGAACATGGTCACAGCGGTCACGCTGGCATTGGCGCTGGCCTTCGAACCCACCGAGCGCGACGTGATGCGGCGCGCCCCGCGGCCGCCGAACACGCCGATCCTGTCACCTTTCCTGTTGTGGCGGATCGGCTTTGTGTCGTTGCTGCTGGTGGCCGGCACCTTCGGGCATTTTCTGTGGATGCTGCAGCACACGGACGACATCGATCTCGCGCGCACGGTCGCGATCAATACCTTGGTGGTGGGTCAGGTGTTCTACCTGTTCAACAGCCGCTACATCGTGCAGTCGGTGCTGAATCGGGAGGGCTTTTTCGGCAGCCGCGCGGTCCTGATCGCGATCGGCATCCTGGTGGTGCTGCAGACGCTGTTCACCTATGCACCGCCGGTACAGTTCCTGTTCGGCACCACCGGCATCGGCCTGGAAGAGTGGGGCCGCATCCTGCTGTTCGGAGTCGCGCTGCTGCTGATCGTGGAATTCGAGAAGGCCTTGTTGCGCAACCGCGGGCTGGCCCGCAACGGCTGACGCGGCAGGTGCCGGTGCCGGCCGGTCGGGCCACCGGTCTTAGCGTGAAAGTCACGGCCTGTCTCGTGCCCCGGGCGACCCGTAGGGCGGAAAAGCGCAGCGTCATCCGCCGTACGGCGTTCGCGGTGCCCAGGCGCCCGCGGCAATCCGGGCGCCAGCTGGCGGATGACGGCCTTCGGCCTCTTCCGCCCTACGCCTACGCCTCTTTCATCCTCCAGGGTGGCTGACTACACCATGACAGTTAGCGTGAAATTACAGCCACGGAAGGCACGGACAAGGGCCGGAAGGCGTTCTTTGCCACGGATGAACACGGATGTTTCTTGGTTGAAACCCTATCCGTGTTCATCCGTGGCCAACCTTTTTCATCGTTCGGGGTGGCCCGTAGCCATGAGAGGTTAGGGTCTCAGGGCAGGGCGTCTTCGTCCAGCCACTCGAGCAGGTAGTAGAGATACTGGCCCTCGGAGGATTTCGACGGCCCGAGCACCACGGCCGCGAACTGCCGCTGGACGGCGTCGGCCTCGGCCAGTGCCTGCTCGCGTGATGTCACCACACGCACGCATCCGGCGGGGAAGCGCTTGCGGGTGCGGCCGGGCATGAACACCACCGCGTAGCTGGGGGCCGAGACGCCGCCTTCGGGATCAGGGGGTACGAGTCCGCGCATGCGGACAAGGATAACAGGGCCTGATGCCCAATGCGGCCACTGATCTCGGCCCGGCTGCGCGAACCGTCCCTCGGTCCACCGGCAGGTCCGTGCCACCGCAGCCGGGGTGCTTTGAGCCCCTCTGCGTCCTGGCGGGCAGTATGATGGGCCATCCCTTTCCACCCCGGCCCCGTTGCGTTGGACGCCTACTCGCTGAACGAAATCCTGGTTGCGCTGCTGATCGTGGCCTTCGCCGGCGCGGTGCATGGCACCTTCGGTCTCGGATTCCCGATGGTGGCCACGCCGGTGCTGGCGCTCTTGACCGATGTCCAGACCGCGATCCTGCTGACGCTGGCGCCGACGATGGCGGTGAACCTTTGGACCATGCTGCGGGGCGGCAATCTGGCGGCGAGTGTCGGGCGCTTCTGGTTCGTGGCGGTGTGGATGCTGGTGGGATCGGCCGTGGGTACGCTGGTCCTGGTCGCGCTGGATCCGAATCCATTCCGGCTGTTGCTGGCATTGGTGATCCTGCTGTACCTGATGGGCGACCGCCTGAAGCGGGTCGACTGGAGCTGGATCCCTCGTTACCCACGGGCAAGTGGAGCCGGCGCCGGCATGCTGGGCGGGCTTCTGGGTGGGACCGTGAACGTGGGCGGGCCGGCACTGATGATCTATTTCCTCGAGATGCGGGTGCCTGCGCTGGTGATGGTGCAAGCGATCAACCTAGCGTTCCTGCTCGGCAAGTCCACTCAGGCGGCGACGTTTGCCGCAGTGGGCGAGCTGACCCCGGTGCTGCTGCTCGTGTCGTTGCCGTTGGGAGTGTGTGCGCTGGCCGGGCTGCGTGCCGGCATGTGGCTGAGCGACCGATGCTCCGCCGAGGTCTACCGCCACTGGCTGCGCCGCCTGCTGTGGCTCCTGGCCGGCCTGCTGGTGGTGCAGTTCCTGCGCGATCTCTGATGGGTGGGACCGCCCTGCGGGCAAAGCCGGTAGATCAAGGCCGGTACGTCATTGCGGCGGTTTGCCTTGACCATGGTCCGGGGGTTGCCTACGTTCAGGGAGTATAACGGGTTCGCGAATCGACCATCTGCAAGAAATCGCCGCAAGGGCGTGGACAGGCGGTGTCGTACCGCCAGGGTTGAGGAGGAAAACGATGTCACGAATGAAACATCTGAAGACGCTGCTGTTGGTTCCGATGCTGCTGCTTGTATGGGGTGCCCAGGCGGTGGCCAGCGAGGTGCAGACGCGGGGCGGTGCGTTCTACGTGTACCTGTCCCCCGCCGTCGAGTTCAGCGAGGTGCTGGAGCGCCTGTACACCGAGATCGAGGCGCAGAGCTGGGAGGTGCTGCGGGTCCAGGACATTGACGATGGCCTGCGCGAGCACTATGGCATCGATATCGAGAACAAGGTCATCTATGCCTGCCGGTCCAAGTACCTCGCGGAAGCGATCAAGGAGAACCCGAACGTCACGTTGCTGGTGCCCTGCCGCATCGCGATCTACCGGGTCGACTACGCCGGCCGCGCTGCCGGTCCCGGCGCCGAGGGGGGCAAGATCGTGATCGGCGTGACCAACCCGATCCACGAGGCCGACCTGCTGGGTATCGAGGAACGCGAGACGATCAAGGTCGTCGCCGACGAACTGCGCAGCATGCTGGAGGGCGTGGCCGAGTTCTACCACTGATTCCCTCCACACTGCCGCCCGATTCCTGGCGTCGCATCCGGACCCAGGGTCGGGCGGAAAACGCCGACACGACCGCCATCCGCCATTTTGGGGCGGTTGCCCCGGCGGATGGGGGTCGGCCGGCGCCGATCGGCGCATGACGCTGGGGTCTTGCGACCTGCAGATGGTCAGCTAGCGCGCAAGCAGCCGAAGGCCGTCATCCGCGGTGCGGCGGCGGTTCCGAGTCGGGCCAGCGGGTCCCACCCTCGTGAGCCGCTTCTGCTCCGTTGCGCAGGATGGGGATCCCGTTTACCTCCCGGCTTCGAGAACGAGTTCGGCGAAGCGATGCAATACCCGCTGACTCTCCGGTGCGGGCCGGACTGCGGCCTGCAGTTCGCCTGCCGAACGTCCCTGTTCGGCCAGGATTTCGCGGTAGTACCCGACGAAGCACGCGATGATCCGGTCATCGAACTCCGGGTGGAACTGGACGCCCCAGGCCGTTCGGCCGTAGGCGAAGCCCTGGTGCGGTTCCATCGCGCTGCGGCCAAGTGCCCTTGCTCCCGCAGGCAGGCTGCGCACCGACTGGCGGTGGCTGAGCTGCGCGGGCAGCCGCTCGGGGAGCGCGGAGAACAGTGGGTCCGCGGCTGCAGCGGCCGATAGCGTGACTTCGACCGTGCCGACCTCGACGCCCGCCGGGTTGTAATGCACCTCGCCCCCGAGCGCATGGGCAAGCAACTGGTGGCCGAAGCAGATGCCCAGTACGGGCACCTCCTGCGAGACCGCATCCGCAAGCCATGCAGCGGAACGCCGGATCCAGTCCGTCTGCTCGGTGACCATCGCGCCCGAACCGGTTACCACGATCCCGGCCGCGTCGCCCGGTTCCGGGAAAGCCGCCGCTGCCGCCGCGTCGACCACGCAGACCTGCCCCGGGGCCCAGCCCATGCCGGACGCGATCCAGTCCTCGTAGTCGCCGGGCACGCCGTCGAGGCAGGGGATCTTGCGCCCGGTTTTCAGGATCACCAATGGCCTGTCGGCGGGGCTCATCCGCGGAAGGCTTGCTTCGAACTCAGCCACTCGGTCTCCTCCGGGGTGTCCCTGCGCTCGAGGGCCGCGTTCCGGTGCGGAAAACGGCCGAAACGGCGAATGATTTCGCGATGGTGTTCGGCCCAGCGCAGGCTGTCGGTCAGGCCGGCCGCACGGTACAGGGCCACCGAGCGTTCCTGGTCCGCGAGCGACTCGCTGTGCATGAACGGCAGGTACAGAAACGCCTTGCGAATGTCGTCGAACTCGGTGTCCCAGCCTTGCCCGATCGCGTGATCGGCCACCTCGCGAGCCATCGCTTCGGTCGAGAAGCTTTCGGCTTGCCCCCGGAACATGTTCAGCGGGAACTGGTCGAGCACGATCACCAAGGCCAGCGCGCTGTCGGCAGCCTCCCGCCAGCCGTCCAGATCGTGGCGCGCGGCGGTCTGCCAGACTGCCCGATACCGCTCGCGCAGTTGTTCGTCGAATGCGGGCGTGGATCGGAACCACAGTGGCCGCACCGGTTCCGAGAACCAGAAATCGAGTACGTCCCGATGATCGTGTTCCACCGCGGTGTTCCGGTTCATGACTGGCCCCGATTCTACGTCGCGGCAGGGCACTCGTCGCATTTCCCGACCCGGTTCGAATCCATGCACCGCAGCGTCGTTGATCCGAGTCAGGATGAAAATCCTGAAAACTCTTTCTTTTCCCGAGCATTCCCCGTATGCTGCGCCGCATCGAACGCCCCGCCCGTCGGCGTCCGTTCATCCGATCGCACCGATCCCCCTGATTACGTCTGCCTCGATGGGCGCCTCTCCTTGCTGGAGCGGCGGGCCGCCGTTGGAGATGTTCATGTCTGTCGTATCCCCGTTCGCCGGCCTCGGGCTGGCCGATCCCCTGTTGCGCGCGCTCGCCGATGCCGGCTACGAGGCGCCCACGCCGATCCAGTCCAAAGCCGTTCCCGAAATCCTGAACGGCCGTGACCTGCTCGCCGCCGCTCAGACTGGCACCGGCAAGACCGCCGCGTTCACGCTGCCGATCCTGCAGCGGCTGTCCGAGCGGCCGGCAGCGTCCGCCCGTGCCGGCCGCCCGCGCTGCCTGGTGCTGACGCCGACCCGCGAGCTCGCCGCCCAGGTTCAGGCGTCGGTGACCGAGTATGGCCGCTACCTGAAGCTGCGCTCGATGGTCGTCTTCGGCGGCGTGAACATCAACCCGCAGATCCAGGCGCTGCGGAGCCCGATGGACATCGTCGTCGCGACCCCCGGGCGTCTGCTCGACCACGTGGGTCAGAAAACCGTGGACCTGTCCGGCGTCGAGATCCTGGTGCTGGACGAGGCCGACCGGATGCTGGATATGGGCTTCATTCACGACATTCGGCGGATCCTGAAGCTGCTGCCGGCGACGCGTCAGAACCTGCTGTTCTCGGCGACGTTCTCCGACGAGATCCGCCGCCTCTCCGGCGGCATCCTGGACAACCCCGCCGAGGTCGAGGTCGCGGCGCGGAATACCGCATCCGAACTGGTCCAGCAGTCGGTGCACCTGGTGGAAACGCACCAGAAGCGCGAACTGCTCAGTCACCTGATCCGCGAGCACCGCTGGGACCAGGTTCTGGTGTTCACACGGACCAAGCACGGTGCAAACCGCCTCGCCGAGAAGCTCGCGAAAGACGGCATCCCGGCGGCCGCCATCCACGGCAACAAGAGCCAGGCGGCGCGCACCAAGGCGCTGGACCAGTTCAAGAACCGCCGCATTCCGGTGCTGGTGGCCACCGATATCGCCGCACGTGGGTTGGACATCGACCAGTTGCCGCAGGTGGTCAACTTCGAACTGCCGAACGTGCCCGAGGACTACGTGCACCGCATCGGCCGCACCGGCCGCGCGGGCAGTGCCGGTTCTGCGCTGTCGCTGGTCGATGCCGGTGAACTGAAGCTGCTCTCGGGTATCGAGCGCCTGATCCAGCGTCCGATCGACCGGATCCAGACCGAGGGTTTCGTGGCGCCCGCGGTGTCGATCGGGGCCGCCGCGAACCGTTCCAACGGCACCGCCGGTCGTGGCGCCCCGAAGGCCGCGCCCCGTGGTCCCAGGACCGGCAATCCCGGCAAAGGGGGGCGAAGCGGCAACGCGGCCGGCCGGCGCCCGCCACGCGGCGCCGGCCGCGGTGGCCCGCCGCGCGGCACTCGCGCCCGCTGAGCCGCCGGCAGGGCCGGGTACCAGTGGGCCCGCGCCGCCGGGCCGGGCCCGGTGGTCCGGAGCCGACCGTTGGGGAAAGCCCCGCCGCGGACAGCCAGCCGCGCGTTCAGGGTCGAGCGCAGCCGGCTGGCAGCGACGCAGGCACCGCTCAGAGGAACCGCACGGTCAGAAACAGCGCCAGCATCATGAAACCCAGTGCAACCTTGGCGGCGGTCCCGAGCACCAGTCCGATGGTTGCGCCCCAGCCGGCACGGCCCGCGGCCAGCAGATCCCTGCGGGCCGAGAGTTCGCCCAGTACGGCGCCGATGAACGGCCCGAGCAGCAGGCCGGCCAGCCCGAAAAACAGGCCGACCACGGCCCCGATGGCTGCACCTGCCACCGAGCGCGGCGACGCGCCGTAACGGCGCGCGCCGAACGCGCCGGCGATGAAATCCGCCAGCGAGGCCAGCGCCGCCATGACCCCCAGCGCGATCAGGGTCTTCATACCCACGTACGCGAACCCCTCGGCCCAGGCGGCCGTCCACAGGCCGGCGAACAGCAGCAGCGGGCCCGGCAGTGCGGGCAGCACCAGTCCGGCAATGCCGGCGATCACCAGCAGGGCGGCGAGCAGCCAAGTGAGTAGGGTCATGCGTGGGCACTATAGCCGACCGGGCCCCTTGCGCGGGACCGGGCTGCCGGGGGTACACGCCCGACGCGGCCTGTCCACGGCTTGCAAGCCCCCTGGGCTGCGTCCACCAGGCGCAACTCAAGGCACCGCGGCGTCGCGGCCAGCCGTGCTGCGTCTAGTCCGGAACCGGGGCGATGCTTAGCTCGGCGGTGCCCCGGTGGATCTCCAGGTCGATCTCGCAATACTCGGCGTTCTCGTTCTCCGGCGTGGGGTCGTCGGCGCAGGCGCATCCCGATAGAACGCTGTTGAAGAAGATGCCGGCACGCAGGTGAATGGCCGCCGGCGATTCGGTCACGCGCAGCAGCATCACGCCCAGATTCTCCCCGAGACTGATGCTGCCCGCAGCCAGCCCCTGCTGCAGGCCCAGCACGTCCGGGCCGAGGGCCGCGAGTTCCTTTTTCAGCGTCGCCTCGAACCCGGGGGTTCCGTAGGCTCGCAGGCTGCGGGGCAGGTGGGGCATGGCAGGCTCGGTTTATTGACGAGTCTGCGTTGAGTCTAGCTCCCTGCCCGGAAGCAATAAAGACTCGCTCGGGGTATTCGCATTCGGCGGGTATCCCTTCCGAGGACCTTCATGCGATGATCTGCTAGCGCACCGCGCCGCGATCCATCCGGACCGAACGAACCCGGTGTGCAATCCGCTGCACGGGGACGTGGAAACCCTTGGTTGTAGGATACTCAGGCGCGCCGGGTGTATAGGGGGCACCGTCTACGATTGTATTGTTTCAGGTTCGCAACAATATCCGGAGTATGAAAAGTATGAAAAGTATGAAAAGTATGAAAAGCGGAATAGCGTCGATGGTTGTTGCGTTGGCCGCGGCGACGGCCCTTTGGGCGTGCGGAAGTGACGATCCGGAATCCGCTTCCCGGGAACAGGCGGCGGTCGAGCAATCCGACCCGCAGGCGCACGATTCTGCGTCTCCGGATTCCAAGGCGGGGCTCGCGGATGAGCGGGTCCGGCCCCGGGACGATCGTCGCGCTCAGAATGCGACCGAAGGGCGGGATTCACCTCGCGGCGAACATGCCCCCGCGGCGGATCTGAACGGTGAGGTAACCGAGGTCGGCGAAGATTGGATCGTGCTTCGGCTTGCCGATCGCGCAGCGACCGGGGACTACGCTCCGGCGAGGCAACGGGAGCTCCGGGAACCCGCGATGACCTGGTCGGGTGAAACTGCAACGGTCCAGTTTTCTGCGGCCACCCGGGTGCGGATGCGCGGTACAGAAAGCGATGGGCGACGTGCCCAGCCTGCAACGCCGGGTGACATCAAGGTTGGCGATCGTGTCGCGATCTGGTTCGTCGAGGACTCTGGAATAGCCGAGCGAATCAGCGTGCGGCGAGCGTCTACGCCCTGAGTGCCACACTTCCGAGGTTCATGAAGCTGGTGAGTCGTTTTGCGCGGCAATCGGTCGGCAGCGATTTTTTCTCGCTGCAGACTGTGGATATCCCGGGCCGCAGTGGCGCTGAGCTGTAAGTCGTGGCTGTTATGGGATACCGGAAGACGGAGGTGGCAAATGCGTTCCTCGAATACCAGCGTTCGCTCGCTCTCTACCAGTTGAGCCTGGAAAGCAGGGCCTTCTCGGCCCCGCAGCCGTTGCGTGCCGATACAGCGGCGCGGGCCCTGGAGCTCGAGCGCCTGCCTCCTGGGCTGCCATTGAGAGACGCGTTTGCCCGTGCGGCACTTGGGCTGACGGACAGACGTCTCGTGGGCACCGGCTTCCGGGATGCCGGAGTCGCCCTGGCCAGTATCCACAATATCGGTGCCCGGGGACGGCAAGGTTTTTCGAGCTACAGCGGTGCTGCGTCTGCCGGATCTGGGGCGTTTCGGGCGCACGGCGATTTCTGGGTAGGTAACGTCTGGGTCGCCGCGGACGGGCGCATCTGGATCCATGACCCCGTTGTTGCCAAGCGGCGACATGCCCGTGCCTCTGAGTTAATGAGCGACCCTTGGTCTGATCTGGCGTCGTTCCTCTTCAATCTCGGAGTGGTGCACCCGCTCTGGTTGCTTCCCTTGATTCGCCAGGACTGGATCAGCGAATGCGAAACGGCGTTCCTGGCGGGTTATCGCGACGAGTATCGCGGCGTGTTCGATCCGTCCATGATCCGGGAGCCCATCGAGTCGACCTTTCAGGACTATGCAGCTTATCTTTCCGGATGCGGTCGCCGGGTACGTTCATCTATCCGACTGCGCTATGCGCGCCGACGGCTCGTGTCGTTGCAGACGGTGTTCAGGTGCTGAGCACAGAATCACGGTGGTCTAAGGGCTTTTTGCGCGATCGGTTCACGGATCTTGGACGCGAGCAGGCCCATTTCTGACAGCTCGGCGCGCAGCAGCGATCGCGAGTTCAACGCGTTGCCTGAACGAACCGCGGCAGCGCCGCACGGCGAGCAGGACGTAGATCAACGCGAGCTGAATACGGGCCCGCCCACTGCACGGCCAGGCCCGGAGCTTGGCCTCGTCCGCCAGAGCGCTGGCACTGGGCGGGTCGCTATCGGGGGCGGACGACTGCAGGCACCGGTTCCGGATGCTTCGCGTCCTGTTGCGCCGCTGGCGCCAGCGCTCGAAAGGCTCCCGAAGGGAACGGTGGTGGTTTGCGCCGTGAATGCGGTATCCGAACCCTGCTTCCGCGAGTGCATACTTGCGGGCCCCCAACAGATCCGCTCCGCGCACCAGGACGGCGTCCGGGAACATCGCCAGTCCCGGGGCAGGGACGCCAACCCGTTCGAAGATGGCCCGTGCCAGGGGGCGTCGGAGCGCCAGCCCGGAGGTCGGGCTGCCGACCCAGTCCGATGCGAGCGCGGCGACGAGTGCATTGGAACCGACCGGGCCCGGCGGGTACTCCATGCGCCGGAGGATGGCTGCCGAGGCACGCGGATCGCTGCCGGGAGCGGCATGGATGCGCCCCCTGGCAAAGGCGAAGTCGATCTCGCGGTGTTCCTCGAACAGGGTGCGCACGCGCTCTAGGTGGCCTTCTAGATACCAGTCGTCCGCGTCGAGAAAGGTTACGATCTCGTTGCGTGCGAGGGTTAGTCCATTCGCAAGTGCGTCCAAGGAGCCCGAGTTCCGTTGCAGGATGATGCGAAGCCGGGAGGCGCCTGCTAGCGATTTCAGGATCTCGCGGGACTCGTCTGTGGACCCATCGTCGACGACGATGATCTCGTCCTCCGGACCCAGTTGCGAAAGCACACTCGCAATCGTCTCTGCCAGGAAACGGCCGTAGTTGTAGTTGCTCACGATTACGCTGATCTGCAATCGCGGCACAGATGGCGTTGCGGCCATTACCATCAGCTGGGCCAGCCCCAGTCCTCGCCGATGAGCTCGAACAGGCGGCGGTTGTAAGGGCGGAAGTGCTCTGTCAGGTAGCGCCGACATCGGTCATCCATCTGGTCCGCATAACGCCCCCGGGTTTGAGAGGAGTACCGGAGCGCTTGCTCGGGTCTAAGGCCCCGGTCTCTGACCAGACGTTCAAGTTCCCGCGTTACCCGTTCCCCCTCCCGTTGCAATGCTTCCCAAAAGGATTCCTTTGGGAATCGTAGCGAATGTCGATACCAGTGCCGGTAATGCGAGTAGGCCCGGCTTACCGGATCCCGCAAGATCATCACGATGCGCGCATCCGGAACCAGCTCTGCGGCTAGGGGTGCATACGACGGCAGGTGCATCTGGGGTGTGGCCTCGCCGGTCAGTGCCCGATAGCCCAGTTGCTCACTGGTCCGGTCGATCCGGGCGCGCGTTGGGAATTGTGCACGGTGCCAGCGTTCCCCCTGTCGCTGGTGCCGGGGCGAGTTGAAATATTGGATCTCCTTGGTGGTTGCCGGGAGTTTCCCAGGATGCTGGCGGACGTAATCGTAGAGTGACGTGGTGCCCGCCTTCATCGCTCCGATGAGTAGAAAGTCAGGAAGCACGCCTGGATCCCCAAGGTGCATGCGGCGCAGGTAACGGGCCTGGTGCCGAGCCTCCCGGAAGTGCTGGCGTCCGCGCAGGAAAAGGTTTCGGACGAGGCTGCCGGAGCCACCACTCATCAGTCGAGGCTGGATCCGGGCGGGTTTGGTGGACCTTCTGCTCATGCGGTCTCCGGCTGTACCACCCTCTTGCCCACCAGTCGGTGCAACATCAGCACCAGAACGACCACCAACACCCACGGCCCGGAGTGGAACAGGTATCCCCCGGCCGAATATCGGACGAGTACCAGCGCCATCAGTGCCAGGATACCGGCCAACAGGATGCCGTCGGCATCGATCGGTTCTTTTCGCGCTACATGCAGCTGGCGCAGGCCTGTTGCCCCCGGCCACAGCAGCATGAGTGCGAACAGCGCCGTCCCGATCACGCCGAGGTCGAGGATCACGTCGACCCAGAACGCATGGCCGAACCGTGGAATCCAGCCATGGGGCATTGTCTCCCGAAGGGCTGCCGAGGGTCCGTCCTGCCCGCGCCAGAATCCACCCAGACCGTGGCCCAGGATCGGGCGGTTCCAAGCCTCGGTTAGCGCCGCGTCCCAGATGCGGGTACGCCCGTCAGGGTTGCGCGAGTAGGCGCGGAATGCGTCGGGTTGCGGCTGTTGCCTTCTATCCCGCCAGCCTTGCTCCGCAACTTGGGCCTCGGTCCGAATCTCTCGCCTTGCTTCCTGGCGGGATTGCAGATCCGGTACAGCGGTCTCGAGTTGTCTGTTGATCTGTCGCAAACGGGATTCCAGTTTCCGGATGTCCCGTGTGATCCCTCCAATACGTGCCGGATCCCGCGTCGCTTCCTGCCGTTGCATTGCTTGGGCGAGTGCCTGCTCGACGGCGGCCCGTTTTTCATCGAGCGGGATCGTGGGCCATTGCGGCAGCGAGATGGCTGCGTAGAATCCCGCTGCCAGGGCCGCCGTCAGCAGGGTGATGCGGCCCAGGGAGAGGCCGCGCCAGAAGGCCAACAGCGCGAACGCCACGATGAAGGCACCGAGCCCGACCAGCGGTGCCACGGCCTCGGCACGTGCCATCAGGTAGCTCAGCGCGAAGATGACCCCCAGACCGAGGAGCAGGCGAACCCCTTTGAGACCGGCGGTATAGACCACCCATACCGCGGCCCCGAGCGCTCCGAAGGTGCCCAGGAGGTTCTTGTGGTGAAAGACGCCGCGCCAGCGGTCGACGTCAGTGTTGGCGATTCCGGTTTCCCCAGCCCCCATGATGCCGATTTCCGGCGCGAACGTGACCACCAGGTAGCTTGCCGTGCCGATCACCAGGCTCCAGAGGGCCAGCAGTTCCAGCAGGCCCTGGCCGCCGAAGCGCCATGCCAGCCACAGCGCCACAGCCGTCGCACCGGCTATGCCCCCGAACTGGAATAGGGTCCGACCCGGTGCATCCGACCAGAGTACCGACAGCAGCGCCCAGGCCAGGAAGATGCCGATGGTGAGCAGTCCAAGCCTGGGTAGCGATCGGAGCCAGTGCAGAACCTCCCGGCGTGCGAGCAACAGCAGCACACCGGTGATCAGGAACGCACCGGCGTGGAGCAGGATCTCGATCGCGTCGAACGACATCTGGAACCAGCGGGCGTCCGGACTTCGCGCAAGACGCGGTACGATGGCCTGGAACATCAGGGTCAGCACCAGTACTCCCCACCAGGTGGCCGGATCCACGAGACGGAGTGTGAGCTTGGGTGCGCTTGTGGGAGTGTCTTCCTGCGTTGCCATCGTTTACCGTGTCGGCTCGTTATGCGGGCTGCGCTCGCGATGGGGCGCGGCCGGGTTTGGGGCGCCGGCTCCAACGCGCTTGCGTATCCCCGGCGAGCTTGGGGGCGCAGGAGAATACGAACTCGGATCCCTGCAGGACTTGAATCTGCCACCAACAGCATCGCCCCTGGTGGGCAAAGGCCATACTAGCACCGATGTCAGAATCCGAAACCACTCGACGCCGGCACCAGGGTCGGCGCTCGTCATCGCATATCGCACTCGTGTTCGGGCTCCAGGTACTCGGGCTGGCGGCCGGGTTCATCACTCATGTGATGCTGGCCCGTCTGATGGGCGATCCCGGGCAGTACGGCTGGGTGGCCGTCGGACAGAATGTCGCCCAGATCCTGGCGGCGCTGGTGGCGTTCGGTATCCCGATGGTGATCATGCGGCGGGCGTCCCAGCTCAGCGCGACAGGGGAACACCAAGCCATCCTCGCGCTGCGCCGGTTGGGATCGGCGGCCCTGATGCGTACCACGGGTCTGGTCTTGGTGCCGGCGCTGATTCTGGCGGCGGGCGCGTATTTCTGGCCATCGGGCGGGACCGGCGAGATCGTCTTGGTGCTGGTCTTGGCGTTGCTGGCAGCGCCTTTCCTGGCGCTGAGCCGGCTGTATACGGGGTTCTCCCGGACCTACGGCTGGTTTGGCCTGTCGGTGGCTCCGGACCGGCTTTGGCGGCCGCTGCTGGTGCTGTTGCTGGCGTTGTTTCAGTGGTGGCTATGGCCGCCACTGGTGGCTGCACAGGCGCTGTTGGCATTTGTCGTCGCCAGTGTCGTCGTGGCTCTGTCGATGGGGTTCGTGACCGGCAGACGTCAGCGTGCCCGGGCATCTGTGCAGCCGGGCCCAGGGAATGACGTCGCCTTCACCGGTTCGTTGTGGCGCGTGTCCGCGGTGTTCGGCGCGCAGTCGATATTGGATGTCGTGGTCCGGCGCAGCGACGTGATCCTGGTGGGGCTCATGGTGGGCCCTGCATCCGCGGGCATCTACTTCGCCGCTTCACGGATCGCGGAACTGCTGTCAATGCCCAGTGCAGCCGTCGGCACCGTGATTGCGCCGCGTTATGCACGCCGCCGGCAGATGAATGACCACCACGGTTTGCAGCGCCTGGTCACGCTCTCCGCACACGCGTCGTTCTGGCCCACCCTTGCCGGGGTCGTGCTGATGTTCTGGTTGGGGGAATGGGTTCTGGCGTGGTTCGGCGAGGAGTTCCGGGCAGGTACCGAGATACTGGCCCTGTTGTTGCTGGCGCGACTCGTGTTGGCCAGCGCGGGCCGTCTGCAGGCCCTGCTCAACATGGCCGGTGCAGAGCAAAGTGTACTCAGGTTGCAGATCGGTACGGCGATCCTGAATCTGTTCCTGCTGCTGATCTTGATCCCTTGGTACGGGGCTGTGGGTGCCGCGCTCGCACACCTGCTGGTCTGGACCACTTGGGTGGTCGTGGGCTCGCTGATTACACGGCGCCAGCTGGGAATTCGCCCGGGGATCCTCGGTATGTTGTGGCGGCCCACGCACGAATGAGATCCGCTATACGGGACAGGCCGGTTTAGTAGTCGGTTGAACCCGATCCGGGGGCCGGCAGGGATATGTCGTCGCGAGCTTGTGGCGAGGGCATCAGCCAGTGGTCGAGATCCCGCCCCAGCAGGTGGCCGAGTTCGACGATCTCGTCGCGGTATTCGTTGCGCAGCCGTTCGTGCGCAGCGACAGGCAGTGGTGGAAACGGACGCAGGTTGCGTTTTTCGACCCAGTGGCGCAGCTGGCTGAGCAGGTCGAATGGCAGCATCCGTAGCAAGTGGTGCTTCAGGCGGTGCGAGGTCGCCAACGATTGCAATAGGCGGACTCGTGGGATGCCCGATCGGTTGCGCGCGTGGCCGGCGATGGACGCGAGTTCGGGATCGATGTCCAGGAACAGGCAAAGGCGGCGCCAGACTGCCTGAGGATCTCTGCGCAGGTCGTCGAACAGCAGCACGAGTAGCCGTTCGCGCGGAAATGATTCGAGGTACGGCCTGAGCTGGCGAACGTAGCGCCCCATGTGCAGGTATCGCAGCAGAAACTCGGATTCCCCGCGGGCCGGTTCCGCATCCAGTGCTTGCTCGAAATCCTCGATCGGCTCGAGCCCGTCGCGGCGGGCGTGGCACCAGGCCGAGTAGGCGCGCTCGACCGGGTTGCGCAGGATGACCACGATCCGTGCGTCGGGGAACTCGCGGCAGATGCGCTCCGCGGTTCCGGGAACCGCCAGATACCAGGTGCTGGCTTCGCCGATGATGCGTTGGTCGGCGCGCGCCTTTTGGAACAGCCCGAGGTACTTGCCATGGCTGGTGACGACCCACTCGCGGGCGGGGGATGTGCGGCCGTGGCCATCGGGAAAGCGATAGCCGCGTTCCCCGAATGCGAGGTACCCCGGTTCCTTCGGGAAGGCCATGAAGGCTTGCGGATGCAGCATCAGCCAGTTGGCCAGAGTGGTCGTACCCGACTTCTGGGCACCCACGATGAACAGGTTGGGGCGCGCGCCGTGAGAGATACCCCCGAGACCGGATCCCATGGATTCTTCTTCGGACCTCATCGAATTGATCCGCAGTGGCAGCGAGCACAGGATGGCACGCCATGCCCCCCGCACAGGGAGATGGCCTGCGCAGGTCTTGCTCGCATCGGTACCATCAGCGGCGTACGAACCAGAAGGCCATGCCGGGAGCGGTCTGGCGTGGCAACGGTCCAGCAGAGCGCTCCAGGTCCTGGCGGGTCCGTGCGTGGCGCTCCAGTTCGAAATCGCTTCCCAGAAGGTCCCGGACACTGTCGATCAATACGCTGGCTTCACCTTCCTGGCGATGGAGCAGCAGCAGCCGGCCCCCGGGGCGGCACCATGCTGCGACGTTCCGGGCATAGGTGCGCCGGAACTCGGTGGGGATGGTGTGCAGACAGCCGCGGTCCAGCAGGGCATCGAAGCTCCCGGGTTCGGGCGCATCGTGGAGGATGTCCAATCGGCGGAACTCCAGCCGGCCGGGAATCTCACCAAACTCCCGCCGCGCCAGTTGCGCCGCTTCCTCCGCCAGGTCACCGCCAACCACGGAAAATCCCCTTTCTGTCAGCCAGGCGCTGATTTGCCCCCGCCCGCTACCGATGTCGAGCACACGGCAGCCTTGGGGGAACCAGCCGGTTTCTACCGCTTCGACCAGTTCCTCCGGAACGGTGGTCGCCAGGGCACCATGGGGACGCTTGGATTCCACATGCCAGAGATGCTCCCACTTGCGCCGGTGGATTTTCCGCTCAAGACGGGGCGAGACTCGGCGCACGTATTTCAGCACGGTGTTGACGAGCCTGAGCCGCAGGCGCAGCAGCCCATCCTGTCGTGCGGGCTGGACTGTGTTCGGGCGTGTATGCGGGCGGTCTGGCCCGCTGGTCGGTTCATTTGATTGCAAGGAATCCCTCGAAGCAGATGTACTTGAACACTGTGGTGATGTCGGTGAACCCGGCCCGTTGCAGCAGGCCGAGGTTGCCTTCGGAGGAGAAGGGCTCCAGCACACCCTTCAAACTGCGCATCTTGGCCACGATCTCTTCCGATTGATAGCCCTGTTCCAGCTTGTACTCGGTGTACAGTGCATTCAGCATGTCCTGAAAGCGGGCATCCGGCCCGCGCACCTTTTCGAACAGGAAGAAGGCGCCGCCCCAGTTCAGACTTTGGTAGATGCGGTCGATCAACTGCTGGCGCACCCGCGGCAGCACGAACTGCACCGTGTAGTACGCAATGATGACATCGGCGTTCTCCAGCGGTACTTCGAGGATGTCGCCCTCGATCACCTCCACGTTCGGGTGGCCGGCGCATTTCTCCCGTGCCCTGGCGACCATCTCCGGTTCCCGGTCGATGCCGACGATGCGTACGTCCTTGCGCCGGTGCCGTGCAGCCAGCCGGGTCAGCAGCGAGCCCGTCGAACAACCCAGTTCGTACAGCAGCGAGCCGTTGGGCAGGAAGAAGTCGGTCGCATGGGTAACCAATTCGTGGCCCGCTCGGTAGAACGGAACCGACCGCTGCACGTGTTCATCGAAGTGTTCGCTGACATCACCGCCAAATGACCAGTTGGCGTTGTCGGCCCGCAGTTCGTCACCGACCCCCGGCATGTGCGCCCTCTCCATGTTGTCCGGCGTTCTCGGTTGCAGAGGCTTCACTGGCCAGCACGATGCCCGGATGGCGGGCCGCCAATGTTTGCCATTCCTCCAGTCGCGAGGCAAGGAGACGGAGTTGTGTGCCGGTCAGTGAGCCGGACACAGCCCGTCCAGTGAAATCCCAGTGACTTCCGGTTTGACGGTCCACCATCCGGAAGCTGTCTGGATCGAATCGTAGACTTCGACCGTCGACCGCGGTGTCGTACGCGACCGCAAGCCAGGTGCCGGGAGGGGAAAAGGCCACCAGGGTCGTACCGTCTACATCGAGGTGGAGCATGCCTCCATGCCGGTGGATCAAGGACAGCGGGATGGCGAGGTGCGATGCCCCGGCGGTCACGCCAAGGGTCAGCGTCTCCGAGGCAAGCCGTGCGTCCGCACGCAGCAGCGTGCGGCTGACCCGAGGATAGCGGCGATGCTCTCCAGCCACTGGCCGAGTCTGTTCAACGCGCACGGGTGCGGCCGTAGGTGACAGCACCCGGGTATCCGGGCAAAGCGTGTGCCACTCGCGCCAGCGGCACTGGTACAGGGGCAGATGTTCCAGTTCACGTCCCTCGAAGGGGCCGGTGACGGCGGTCCCGGTCCCCGGGAGCCAGAGACTGCCCTGGGACCGGTCGGCCATGATCATCGCCCCGTTATGGATACCCGCGACCCGGAAGCGAAGCCGCTGACCGTCCACCACGGGTCGAAAGGCCGCGGCATGGCTGCACGCAGGGCAGAGCGTGACGAGGACCGGCTCAGCGCCCAGCGTCAGATTCGCGATATGCGGTGCGGATACCTGTGACCAAGGTAGCGCCCAGGATCGACCATCCAGTACCAGTCCGAGGACTGGATCGTCCGGGGCGAGGTGGATGGCTTCGGTCGCGCCGACCCAGTCGACATCATCCAAAGATTGCCGGTACGGACCCCAATGCATTCCGGGAAGGGGCGGCCTGCGTAGCCGAGCGATGCGCCCGCGCAGGCGAGCCCAGATCTCAGAAGCGGATCGCATCCAGCTTCCGGCTCTTGTTCCAGCGGGCGACGGCCGCATCGTCGAGGTCGGCCACGGCCTGGAAGTTGCGGGCACGCGTCGTCAGTAGCGCGGCGGTGTAGGTCAGCTCCTGTTCCCTGCTCGGTTGGAAGCCCATGAAACGGCGGGCACGTTGGAGCGATGTATCGCCCGCGTCGCGCCCGGGGAGCGCCATCGCGCGGGCCACTTCGTAACGGCCCCTGAACTGCTGCGCATAGATGCCCTGGTTGTGTTCCGTGTTCTCAGGCTGGCGCAGGGACCGGTCGATCGCCCAGGCGGCCGCGTGCCCCGAATACATGCCGAGCACTACGCCGAGCGAGAAGATCGGGTCCACGAATGCAGCGGCATCGCCGACGATGAAGTATCCGGGACCGGTCAGGCGGGTTGGCACATAGGAATAGTCCCGGATCACGCCGAGACTGCCTTGTCGGTAACGCGCCTGCTCCAGCAGGCGTCCGAGATAGGGTGTGCGCGTGCAGGTATCGAGGAAGTACTGTTCGAGCCGGTCGCCCGCCACCTTCGCCGCCTTGAACTGTTCCAGCGGAAGGATCAGGCCCACGCTCGTGGTGTCTCTCTGCGGGATGTGCCAGGACCATCCCCAGTCGCCGAGCGAGGTCACCAGCGTGGTTGGCGGGATCTCGCGCAGCCGCTCGAACGGGTAGGCACAGCCGTCGCCCGCCACGTATCGGGAGTCGTCGAAATAGCCCCACATCGCGACGAAGCGGAAATCCTCGTCGATGACCCGGGTACCCATCTGCCGCGAAAGCACCGCGGCCTGGCCGCTGGCGTCGACGACGAAGCGGCAGCGGATCTCGCCTGTGCCCGTGTCGGCCCCCGAGTAGCGCACCCGCGGGCCCGTCGGCGCATCGAGATCCACGTTACGTACGGCGACCTGTTCGAAGACCTGAACATTCTGCCGACGCGCGTGGTCGAGCAGCAGCCAGTCGAACCGGTCGCGCTCGACGTGCAGGCCGGGGCGCGTGTAGCCGAAATCGCGGAACGCGATCTGGTTGATCTCGTCGTTCCAGATCACGGTGCCACCCGATTTCACGACGAACCCGGCGTCGGTGATCGTGTCCGTGACGCCGAGCAGGTCGAAAAAGCGCCACGCCTGGGGCAGCAGACTCTCGCCCACGGTGGCCCGCGGATGGGTCTGGCGGTCGAGCAGCGCAACCTCGTAGCCCTTGCTTGCGAGCATCGTCGCGGCAGTGCTCCCGGAAGGTCCGCCCCCGATGACGACGACGTCGGCACGCACAGGGATGGTCATGGCTCAGGTTTCCGTGCTGCGTTCGACCAGCGCGACGATCGTGGTCGGAGTCTCGAAGTTTTCCGGTGTCAGCGCGTCGCTGTCGATCTTGATCCCGTAACGTTCCTCGAGGAACGCGACCAGGTTGAGGAAATCGAGGGAGTCCATCAGGTTCTCGGCAAGCAGGGGGGTGTCCGGGTCGACTTGGATCGCCTGCCCCCCTCTGGCGCAGTTCTGGCGGATCCAGCCGATCACGCTTTCGGTGATATCGCTCATCTTGTTACTCTTGCAGGGCCGATTCTTCGGCCACCCGATGGTCGGAACGGGCGTGCTCGCGCAACAGCCCGCGGTCGACCTTTCCGGTGGCGGTTCGTGGCAGCGAAGGATACCGCATCCAGCGCGTTGGAATGCTGTAGGCCGGCAGGTGCCCTGCGGCGTGGCTGCGGAGCTGGTCGTCGCCGGTCTCGTCCGGGGCGACCACCGCGCCCACGAGTTCGGGCTCACTGTCACCGGCGACGACTACGGCAACCTCCGTGATGTCCGGGTGCAGACCCAGTACATTCTCGACGTCGCCCAGCTCGATCCGGTGGCCGCGAAGCTTCACCTGGTGGTCTCGGCGCCCGACCAGGGTCAGCCGTCCCTGTGCGTCGCGGAAGCCGAAATCGCCGGTGCGGTAGGAATCCGGACGCCCGGCGATGCGGACTGCGTGGGTCAGCGCCGGGCGCCCCCAGTAGCCCTGCATCACCGCGGGTCCCAGGACACAGATCTCTCCGGTGGTGCCGTCAGCAACGTCGTCTCCGTGCTCGTCGAGCAGACGCACTTCGAGATGCGCGCACGCCTGCCCGATGGGGATCGACCGACAGCCGGGCATGGGTGGCTCGGGCACTTCGTAGCTGGTGCAGACGTTGGTTTCGGTGGGGCCGTACCAGTTCAGAAATCGCGCGCCGGGCAGGGCGTGCATCGCGGCGGCAAGCCGCCGCGGCGGGTAGGCCTCGCCGGCAAAGATCATCAGGCGCAGTGCCGGCAGGCGTGTCGCGTCGAGTGCATCGCGGTCCACGAGCATCCGGATCGCGGTGGGGACCGAATACCAGACGCTGATCCGCTCGGTCTCGAGCATGCGCGCGACGGATCCTGGAAACTTCACCGCGACCTCATCCAGCAGGTGGACCGCGGCGCCGACGCTGAACGTGGCGAAGAGGTCGAAGGTGGAGAGGTCGAAATGAAACGGCGCGTGGCTGCTGACCCGGTCATCGGCCGTCAGTCCGGTTTCATGCACGGCCCAGTCGACAAAGGCGCTGATGTTGGCGTGGCTCAGCATCACGGCCTTCGGGGTTCCCGTGGAACCCGAAGTATAGAGCAGTGCGGCCAGTGCCTCACCGGAGGGAGGCGGCAGGGGCGGGCCGGACGGCGTGTCCCCGATCCGCGCGCGCAGCGCTTCGCCGTGTGCGACCCGGGGCAGCGCCAGCGTGGCTACCGACGAGTCTTCGAGGGCCGGCTGCAGGCGGCCGAGGGTTGAGTCGGTGCCCGCGACCAGTTTTGGCCGGGCATCCTCGAGGATCCGCCGAGCCCGTTCGGGCGGAATCTGGGCGTCGAGCGGTACGTAGGCGCTGCCCGCGGCCAGGGTTCCCAGGATCAGTGCGACTGCGTCGACCGACTTCGGCAGGCATAGCGCGACGCGGTCGCCGGGCTGAACTCCCTGGCGCAGCAGCCAGGTCGCCGTGGACTGTGCCAGCTCCGCCAGTTCGCGGTAACTGGTCGCCTGGCCTCGGAAGACCACTGAGGGGCGTTCGGCTGTGGCCGGCCGGGTCGCGTGGTCCAATGCGTCGAACAGCGCCGACGTGGACATCAGGCCGGGCCTCCCCGCCCAAGTGTGCGTGCGATGATCGCGAGCTGTACGTCCGAGGTGCCGGACGCGGAAAGGGTTCCCACGACATCGGCAAGGCCGCCGCCGAGGCCCTGGGGATCGGTCCAGCCTTCGCCGGCCGTCACCCGCATCAGGTCCAGCGCGATCTCGACCAGTGCCTCGCTGGCCGCAAACTTGGCCGTGGCGGCGCCGGCCAGATCGCGCCGGCCCTGGTCGATTTCCCAGGCAGCCCGATACAGTAGCAGACGGGCACCCTCGAGCCGGACCTGCATGCGTGCCAGTCGCAGCGCGACGGTCTCGTGCTCAAATAGTGCGCCGCGCCCGTCGCGTTTCTCCCGCAAGCGTGCTGTGGCGCGGGCAATGTCCCGCTCGGCCGCACCCAGCAGGCCGGCGAGGATGCCGGTCCGCTCCCACTGCATGCAGGTGGAGAACACCCGCAGGCCGGCTCCGGATCCACCGACCACGGCGCGTGCCGGAACACGGCAGTCGTCGAGCGCCACCGTGCCCATAGGGGCCCCCTCCATGCCCAGCGTCCCCCGGTGGGGGGTTACCCGCAGTCCGGGAGTATCCTTGGGAACGAGGAACGCAGTCAGACCGAAGCCTCCGCGGTCGGGCTTCTCGGACGTCAACACCAGAAACAGGTCCGCATCCGGTGCATTGGTAATGAAGACCTTTTCGCCGGAGATCCGGTAGCCCCCGTCGCCGTCGGCGTCCGCGCGGGTCGACATTGTGACCGGGTTGGAGCCACCGCTCGTCTCGGTGACTGCGAGCGCGGCCAGCGTCCGGCCCGACGCCAATGCCTCGACCCACTCGCGCTGCTGGTCGTCGTTCAGATAGCGGGCCAGCGGAATCGTAACGCCCAGCAGGTGGGCACCCAGTGCAAATAGGAATCCGCGCTCGGCACCCCCCTGGCCGAGCGCCTCGAGTGCGCGTACCAAGGCCAGAAAGCCGAGATCCCGCCCACCCCATTCGGCGGGCAACGGCCATCGAGGCAGCCCGGTGGCCGCCAGCGCCTGCCAAGCCGAGCGATCGAAGCCGTTCGGCGTGCGAGGAGACGCCCAGTGGGTCTCGGCAAAGGCCCGCATGTCTGCGGCGAGCTGCCGCAGTCCCTCATCCCATCCGAATTCCACGTGCACCCCCCGGTCGAACTCGTAGTCGTTATTCCAGCGTGTCCAGGTATTGCCGGATCTGGTCAGCAAGAACCTGGCTCGGATCCCGGCGCCACCTTGCCTCCAGCCGCTTTCCGTATGCCCGGACCATCGTCGCGATTGCTTCGCGCTGCTCTAGTTTGGCGTCCGGTCGTGCCAGTGCGGGCTCGAACTCGATCTGAACCCTGCCGCTCGGTTCCAGGGTCGAGAATACCGGGATGACTTCGGCTCCCGTCAGTAAGGCAAGGGATGCGAAGCCACCACGCAGATCCCGCGTTCCGTGCAGGAATGGCAGGGTCATCGGGTTGCCCCCACGCCCACCATCTCCGGCCAGGTGCAGCACCCGACCCTGTTCGAGCGCTTCGCGGGCCCGCGCAAGCCCCTGTAACTGGAAGGCTCCACGCCCGAGTTCGATGAAGTGCAGAGGCTCCCCGCTGCCCGTGGTGGACACACCGTAGGTGGAATCAAGGCGATTCTGGGTCAGCAGGGATACCGTATCGATCCCCTCGCGTGCCAAGGCAACGTTCGCGATATGTCCGAGTCCATAATGGGAGTTCAGCACGATGACACGTTTGCCGCTCTTCAGAGGATCGGTGATTCGTTCGAGCGCGGAGACGGTGACCCAATGCTCCCATACCTGCCGGGGGGCGCAAGTCAGTGCACAGTAGCGCCAGGAGCCCAGGACCGCGAGTCCGAGGTGGCGCCGCTGAATCGAATCGGGATGCATGCGCGACTGACCCAGGAGTTGTGTCAACGTGGCGATTGGGCGCAGGCGGGCGCGTAGGATCTGGGTAACGCCGGGCAGTTGGGCGGCCATCCAGAGCAACCGGGTTCCGGCCGGATAGGGTAGCTTCTGGCAAAGCACCCGTTTTGCGGAATCCTTGTTGAATCGCCGCATCGGGTGCTTTAGGGCCAAGGATGGGAGCGCCGCCCCATCATGCGTCCGATTTCGCCCGAAGAATCGGTCGGGTCGTGCGAGTATGTGCCCACGCGATGCCTGGTAGCAGCGAGTTGACCTGGGCCACGAATGTCAACGATGGTTGGACGCATGAGAGCAGGGGTGCGATTTATGGGAATCATGATCAGATTAGGTTACAACGTGTCGCGTGACTATCCAAAATGCACAGGAATCCGCTGGCAAGCGCCCGATGCTGGCCGGCAGCTCGCCAACCGTGGTCCGCGCGCGCTATTGGGTGTGCAGTGGAAGAGGTGCTTGCCGATGCGCCATCTCCCGAACGCTTCCGGAAAACGGTAAGGTCATCGGGGGCTTGCATCGACCGATCGTCATGAGCATTTCCCGCTCCGCGGCCTTGCGGCATGCCCGTTGGTACCGGGGCTGTCGATTGCACCGCTCATCGGTGCCCGGCCTCGTGCGCGGGTGGCTGCTGGAGCCGGGTTCGTTGACCCAACGCCTGCGGCAAGGGTGCCCGGATGGCTTTCACCTTGATCTGCTGGAGCAGCGCCTGATGCGGCCTCTGCGCGACGAGGCCCTGGCGCTGGGCAGGCCGAGCCATGAAGTGGCCATGGTGCGGCAGGTGCGGTTGTGTTGTAAGGGGGTGGTGTGGGTGCATGCGCGCACAGTGATCCCGCTTCCCTCACTCGAACGGGGTCTCAGGCGCCTGACGCGCCTCGGTGCGCGTCCACTCGGCGAGGTGTTGTTCGCGGATCCGACGATGACCCGCGGAGAGGTGGAGGTTATTCGGTTAACCCCGGGTCATTTCCTTCATGCCCAGAGTGGCGCCGCTGGGGACGAGGTGCTGTGGGGGCGGCGTTCGGTTTTTACCCTCCAGCGGCAGCCTTTATTGGTCAGTGAGTTCTTCCTTCCGTGGCTCTGGCGCGCGGGGCCGGGCCGGTGACCTACCATGGGCCGGAGTCGGCGCGAACGGTCCGGGGCTCTCGCTCAGTGTGTACAGGTCGGGCGAGACCGTATGCAGCTGCGGGTCGGGGCTCGACCGGCGGGTGCCGACGGGGCACAGTAAAGGCTGCCGCTTCAGGGAGCGCAGGTCATGAATGAAGCCGTCTCTCGCACCAGATCCGCTATCGAAGTCCACGAGGTTGCGTCCGAGTGGGATGTGGTCGTTTGCGGTGCGGGTGTTGCCGGTCTGACCTTCGCCTTGCAACTGCGCCAGCGGCTTCCCGGGGTCTCGATTGCCGTGGTCGACCGGCTGGAACGGCCGCTGCCCCGGGCCGCGTTCAAGGTGGGCGAGGCTACCACGGAGGCGGGTGCCTGGTATCTCACCGAGGTCATCGGGATCGGTGACTATCTGGAGCAGCGGCACGTGCGCAAGCTCGGCCTGCGCATGTACTTCCAGGGCGATACTCCCGGCCACTCGCTCGATGCCCGCCCGGAGATCGGCGTATCGCGGTTCCTGACGCCGTATGCGTATTCTGTCGACCGAGGCCGGCTGGAGAACGATCTGAGGGGGTTGCTGGAGGAGCGCGCGATTCACTTGATCGAAGGGGGCAACGTCGCGGACTTCCAGTTGGCGGCAGATGATGGTGCCTGGCACGAGATCCGGATCGAAAGCAAGACTGGTATGCGGCGGCTGCATGCCCGCTGGCTTGTCGATGGCTCGGGGCGTCGGGCCTTGTTGCGCCGGCGCATGGGGCTCACGCAGCACAACCCCGGGTATGGCTCGGTCTGGTTTCGGGTCGCCACCGAGATCGACGTTGAGGACTGGGTGGCGCCAGAATCGGAATCGTGGCACTCACGGGCCGGCAACGGGGCCCGCCGCTATCATGCGACTTGCCATCTCGTGGGACCCGGCTACTGGGTCTGGTTGATCGCCCTGCCGGGCGGATACACCAGCATCGGCATTGTCTCGAACGGAAAGGATCATCCCTATACCAGCTTTAACACCCCAGACAAGTGCATGGGCTGGATCGAGCGCAACGAGCCGCTGCTCGCGGCAGCGCTGCAGGGGCATGAGCTCTGCGACTTCGCCAAGATGCCCAACTACAGCTACGTGACTCGGCAGGCGTTCTCGGCGTCGCGCTGGGCTTGCATCGGGGAGGCCGCCGCATTCCCCGACCCGTTGTATGGCACCGGTTTCGAAGTGATCGCATTGTCCAACTCGATGACCGTGAATTTCATCGAGAAGGATTTCCGCGGCACGCCTTGCGCACGCGAAATCGATGCAGCCAACCGCTTCTTCACACAGTATTGTCTCGGGCTTACCGACGCCATCCAGTCGTCGTACGACTACTTCGGACATCCGGTTATTGCCACCCTGAAGGTTCTCTGGGACACGCTGGCGGGCTGGCTCTTCAATGCACCGCTGCTGACGCATGCGTTGTACGACGACCCCGAAATGCGGTTGCGTCTGCGGGCCGAGACGGGGCGTTTCTATTTTCTCAGCAGACGCCTGCGCAGGCTGATGAACGAGTGGTCGCGGGCGCAGACGCAGATGGTTCGGCTCGAGTACCTGGATTTCACCCGCCTGCCCTTCTTCCGGGCCGCGCGACAGGCCGGTTTCCGCAAGGAGATGGACGCGGCCACGCTGCTTGCCCATCATCGCGATAGCCTCGCCCTGATGGAGCGATTCACCTTGGTCATCTTCCTGCTCGCGCTGGCCGACTGCCGGCCGGGTTTGCTCGCACGGGTGCCCGACGATCTGCGGCTCAACGCTTGGGCGGTCGGGCTCGACCCCGGGCGCTGGGAAGTCGACGGGCTGCTCGCCCGGGACAATCCCCGGCACGACCTCGACGATATGCTGCGCCCGTTGCTCTCGATGATCCGGGCGCCGGTGCTGGATCGCTTCCTCGAGAGCGAAGTGGTGGGAGGCTGAACAGTGCTGTTCCACTACATCGCGCACCGAGCCGGTGCCTGGCCTGACGCGACCGCGCTGGTATGCGGGGAGCAGCGGCTAAGCTACGCGGACCTGATTGCAGAAGTGCGAAGGGAAGCCGGACGCCTGCGGGGGGCCGGAGTCAGGGAAGGCGATGCGGTCGTGCTGCGGCTGCCGAACGGGCCGGATTTCGTGATCGGGTTTCTGGCGCTGTCGGCGCTCGGCGCGTTGGCGATGCCGATGGCCGCAGATGCGACGGCCGACGAGATCCTGCGGTTGGCGCAGGTGCGACCGGTCAGGCTGGTGCTGACCGAGCACCCGCTTGATTTCGCAGGGTCACTGGTCGCAGACGGACCCCCCCGGTGCCTGGCTCCACACGAACTTCCGGTCGCGCCGCCGCTGCGGACGGTCAGCGGATCCGACGGACCCTTGCTGTGTCAGCGGTCCTCGGGATCGAGTGGTGAACCGAAAAGCGTGACACGGACCCAGCGCCACTGCGTCGAAGAATCCAAGATGCTGGCCGCGGCCGCTGGGGTCGGACCCGGCGACGCAACCCTCGCGGCGATTCCTCTGTGCCATGCTCATGGGCTGGGCAACTGCCTGCTGCTGGCGCTGTGCAACGGGGCCCGGCTCGTCATTCTGCCGCCTCGGGTGATGCCGGGAAACAACCGGGAGGTACCTCTGCCTCTGCGTCGCAAGGAGCTGCTGAACCTGGTGCTTGGGGAACGTATCACCATCCTGCCAGGTGTACCGGCACTGTTCTCGCTCCTGTGCGATGCGGCAATGCGGGGTAGTCCGGAACACTCGCTGCGGCTTTGTTTTACCGCAGGCAGCCCGCTGGCGCGCGATATCCACGATCGTTTCGTCGCCGGTTTCGGCGTTGCGTTGCGGCAATTGTATGGTTCGACCGAGACCGGCGCGGTTGCGATCAACCTGGCGGTCGAGGCCGGAGACAACTGGGAGTCGGTGGGCCAGCCGTTGCCCGGTTGCGAAGTCCGCATCGGTGGGTGTACGGAAGGCGAGGCCGACGGCGAGATTGCGCTGCGCAGTCCGGCGATGGCCACGGGCTACGCCGACCACCCGGTGCTTACCCGCGAACGCTTCGTCGACGGCTGGTTTCTACCCGGGGATATGGCGCGGCGCGATGCCCATGGCGACGTCCGCATCCTGGGGCGGCTGCGTCCGTTCATCGTCAGTGCGGGCCACAAGGTCGACCCTGCCGAGGTGGAGGCCGTGCTGTGCGAGCACGCCGCCATCGACGAGGCTGTCGTCGTCGGTACTCCCCATGCCAGTGCCGGTGAGCTTGTGCGGGCGTTCGTGGCGGGTGCTGTTCGCGTTCCCGAGCAGGAACTGGTCCGCCATTGTCGCGAGCGGCTCTCTCCGTATAAGGTGCCACGCCGGATCCATGTCCTGGACGCGCTACCCCGTACCGCTCTTGGTAAGGTTTCCACGGACATGTTGCTAAAAATGCAAGGGATGGATTTATGACCCACGACACGATTCGTGAAAAGGTCCGCTCGGCCGTGGCCAAGGTGATGGAGACCGGTGTGTCGGATCTCGACGACGCTGCTGATCTGTATATCGATTCCGTGGCGACGATGATGCTGATCACCGAGCTTGAAGAAGCCTTCGGAATTGAACTCGGTGATGCGGATCTCGATTACGAGGCCTTTCGTACCATCGAGGGCATCACCGGGTTTCTGGGAAAGTTCGTTCCGGATCAGCGCTGCCAGGGATGATGACGTCCGGTGTGCCCTGCCGCGGATTATTCCCGCCGAGTCGGCTCTGCGGCTCGTTGCGCACGTGGTCTTCGCGACTCTTGGTCTGCATCGCGTGAGACTGGGCTGAACGCGGCTAGGTACTGGCGGATCTGGTCCGCCGAGACCTGTCCCGGGTCTTGTTTCCAGCGGGCCTCCAGGCGTGCGCCATATTCCTTCACCATGGATTCTATGGCCTGTCGTCCAACCTCGTACGGAACTGGTTTGGCCAGCGGATGCTCGAAATCGACGTGGACTTGGCCGGTAGGTTCCAGAGTCGCAAACACCGGAATCACCTCGGCGTCCATCAGCAATGCCAAGTAGGCAAAGCCGATGCGCAGATCACGCTGGCCTTGCAGGAACGGGATGGAAATCGTGCTGCCTCCGCGAAAGCCATCGCCAGCCATCTGCAATACCTGCCCGCGATTGAGAGCCTCCCGGGCCTGGGCTAGTGCGCGCAGCTGGTGCGAGTCTGTGCCCAGTTCGATGAAGTGCAGGGTCTCTCCACTACCGGTCGTCGAGAGTCCGTACGTTGAGCGGAGTAGGTCGCGGGTCGTCAACGAAATATGGTCAAGTCCCATTCGAGCCAGCGCTACGTTGGCGACGTGTCCCTGTCCATAATGCGAGTTGAGCACGATCAGGCGCTTTCCCCTCTGTAGGACCTCGTTGACCCGCTCCACGCCGGAGAGCGTGACATACCGCTCCCAGACTGAACGCCGAGCCCGGGTCAGGGCGCAGTAGCGCCAGGAGCCCAGCACGGCAAGTCCCAGCTGGCGCCGGCGAGCCTCATCCCTGTCCAGCCCCGGCTGGACCATGTGGCGGAGCAGCGAATCAATCGCGCGGAGGCGCCGCCGAAACAGCTGTTCAGTAACCGGGAGTTTCAGGACCAGCCCGAGGGTGCGCGCCGCTGCAGGGTAGGGCAGCACGCGGCACAGCAGGCGCTTTACAGACTGCTTGTCGAAGCTCGCCATCGGGTTCAGGAAAGGTGATCCGGGCGTTGTCGTTGTGCCGCCAGACGCGCTGAACCTCCCGCACCCATGGAACCCTGCAGGCGCCTGGCGCCCAACCAGGCCATCGAGCCGAAGAACAGCAGAGCCAGGGTGGTCATGGACAGACTGAAGGCAGCGAGGACGGGATTCATCGGGATGACGATCAATGCCCAGAGGTACTGAATGGCAATCGAAATGTACAGGAAACGCGCGACGAATTCCCGCGACTTGTTGCGGATGAACAGTGCGCCCAAGGGTGCGCCGATTACGACGATCGGTACACAGACGTACCAGTAGGCCCAGGCGTCCGCTGCCATGCCGGGCCCGAACAGTTCTTTCCAGGCGAAGGCTACCAGCGAATTGCTCGCCATCAGGATTACCGATGTCGGCGTGGCCACCTTCTCGCAGACACGGAAGGCGAGCACCAACAGCGAGAAGGTAATGATGTCCAGCCCGCTGCCCACCAGCCCGCTGATGCAGCCTCCGACGAATCCGAAAAGAAACAGCAGCAGCGAATCGCGCGATCCCGGGACTTGGATCCGCGCGTGGGTTTCCCGCTGGGGGATTCGATTGATCCAGAACAGCGCGGCGGCGAATCCGACCCAGGTGCTTACGAAGAACAGCTTGGTCTGTGCCGGCGGGAGCAGCGGTGAAAGGTACTCGAGGCTCAGGATTACGCCCAACGCCCCTCCCATCGCTGCGAAGATCACCGCCCGCCATTCCACCGGGATTCCCAGCCGGATGATCGTATACGACGCTGCAGTCATGCCCACCGACTGGATCATCAGGGAGAAGTCGCGCGCGGTCGCGGGCTCGATGTCGAAGACCAGCGTCATCACCGGGAACGCGACTGCGCCGCCGCCTTCGCTGGTCGCTCCGGCGATGAACGAGCCCAGCGCCATCGTTACCGACATGAACCATCCTTCGGAAAACAGGTGCCAATGGTTGCCATGCCACATCAGCAGCAGCCATGCCGCCCACACAACGAGCGCACCCTGAAGCATCGGGCCGATCGGGCCCGAAGCGGAGGTGATGCGACTCATCGGCTCGGCTCCGTATGGTGCATGTTCCCGGCGGGTTCGTCCGTCCAAGTGAAAATCGCGTGCACCTCTACCATGATCACGCTCTCTCGCACTTGCGGGGGAGGGCTGGGGAGAGGGAACGGGCACAGTCCTGCGTGACCGAGTCTCATTTTTCGGGCCGCCGCGAATCGTCATGATCGCTGGCGGATCCGTGCCACCTGGGACAATGCCCGAGCCAAGTCAGTAGCGTTCCCGGTCCGCCGGTAGCGCGGCCCATCTTACACGGTCCGAGGCGTCGTGGTCTTCCGGGGGGGGCTTCGACGGGTGTACCTTTCTCGAGCAATCGACGCTGTAACGTCTTGGGTGCTGGAACTGCTGCGCTGAACATGACCGGGGTATGAAGCGATTCGTTCATGGGATCAGCAAGTTGCTGTCATCGGCTCGTGTAAAACCTTAAACGTCGACTTAGGGGGCCAAAAAACATATAGTTGCGAATTGTTTGTGATAATCGAATTGATGTTCCGTGGCGCTCAGGTGGGCTGCAGTACATCGTGCCGACCGGATTGTCGACTGGACAGGAATGTGCTTGGTGCAGTGCAATATGGCATTGCCTGTTACGGGAGGGCGGCTATGGGTTCGGCATCCGGTTGCAAGACGGTCGACCTTGCACTGCAGGGGGGCGGGGCGCACGGGGCGTTGACCTGGGGGGTGCTGGATCGCCTGCTGGAGGACGCGCGCATTCGCATTGCCAGCGTCAGCGGAACCAGCGCGGGAGCGATGAACGCCGTGGTGATGGCCGATGGGCTGGACCGGGCCGGCCGCGAAGGTGCCCGCGAGGCGCTCGCGCATTTCTGGAAGGCCGTCAGCAACGCGGCGCTGTTCTCGCCGATCCAGCGCTCGCTCTGGGACCGGATGACCCAGCACTACAGCCTGGACCATTCCCCCGCCTACCTGTTCTTCGAGCAGCTGACGCGGCAGTTCTCGCCCTACGAGCTCAACCCGCTGAACATCAACCCGCTGCGCGATCTGGTCGCCGCAACGGTCGATTTCGAGCGCGTGAACCACTGCCCGGACCTGAAGGTGTTCGTGACCGCGACCAACGTGCGCACCGGCCGTGGCCGCAGTTTCACCCAGCCGCAGCTTTCGGTGGAGACGGTGATGGCCTCCGCCTGCCTGCCGTTTCTGTTCCAGGCGGTGGAGATCGATGGCGAGGCCTATTGGGACGGTGGCTACATCGGCAACCCGGCGCTGTATCCGCTGGTCGAGGACACCGCCACGCGCGATCTGATCGTGGTCCAGATCAACCCGCTGGTGCGCGAGGAACTGCCCCGGACCGGCCGAGAGATCATCAACCGGATCAACGAGATCACCTTCAATGCCAGCCTGATCAAGGAACTGCGTGCGATCGAGTTGCTGCACCGGCTGATCGAGGCGGAGCGCCTCGAGTCCGAGCGGTACCGTGATCTCTACGTGCATTTGATCCATGCGCACGAGGAACTGAAGGATCTGGCGGCGTCGAGCAAGCTGAACGCGGAATGGGGCTACCTGGTGCATTTGCGGGACCGCGGCCGTGCCTGGGCCGACCGCTTCCTGAAACGCCATTTCGACGACCTCGGGGTCCGGTCCACCTTCGACCTCTCCAGTCTGTTCACCGATAGCTTCCGGCCCCCGGCGCTCGACGATCCGGCGCCGGCCACCGAGGGTTGATGCGATGTTCGGCATCCTGGTGATCCTGATCACGCTGGCCTTGCTGATCTACCTCGCCTACCGGGGCATCAGCCTGCTGATTCTGGCGCCCGCGCTGGCCACCTTTGCCGTGGTGGCGAGTCTCGAGGGCAGGGTGCTCGCGAGTTATACGCAGGTGTTCATGGGCAGCACCGCGGACTTCATCGCGCTGTATTTCCCGGTGTTCCTGCTCGGCGCGGTTTTCGGCAAGTTGATGGAGGACTCCGGCAGCGCCGAAGTGCTGGCCAACGCGATCATCGCGAAACTCGGTGCGACCCGGGCGATCCTGGCGGTGGTGCTGTCCTGCGCGGTCATGACCTACGGCGGGGTGTCGTTGTTCGTGGTTGCGTTCGCGGTATACCCGATCGCGGCCGCACTGTTCCGGCGGGCCGACATTCCCAAACGGCTGATCCCGGCGACGATCGCGCTGGGTGCGTTCACCTTCACGATGACCGCGCTGCCGGGGACGCCGGCGATCCAGAACGCGATCCCGATGCCGTACTTCGGTACCTCGCCATTCGCGGCGCCGGGGCTGGGCATCGTCACCGCCGCGGTGATGTTCGGCCTGGGGATGCTGTGGTTGCAGTACCGCGCCCGCCGTCTCGCCGCCGAGGGTTATGGCGACCACGCCGATGCCGGGTTCGCGCCCGACAAGGAGCTGCGCGAGCGCGCCGCCGGCGAGGGCTTCGACCTGATGGAACTGCCGGTCGAGCAGCGCCCTGCCGGTCCGCCGCCCTTCGCGGTCGCGGTGTTGCCGCTGGTGCTGGTGATCGCGATCAACCTGGTGTTCACCTTCCTGGTGATCCCGCGTATGGATACCGCGTACCTCGCGCTGCCGCTGTACGGCGAGACCAGCGTGGAGCAGGTCCGCGGCATCTGGTCGGTGGTGGCCGCGCTGGTGTTGTCGCTGCTGGTGCTGATCGCGCTGAACTGGCATCGGCTGCCGGCGCTGAAGCAGTCGGTCGACAACGGTGCCAACGCCTCACTGCTGCCGATCTTCAACACCGCGAGCCTGGTCGGGTTCGGCGCGGTGATCGCCTCGCTCGGTGCGTTCCTGGCGATCCGCGATGGCGTGGTCGGCATCGGTGGCGATAACCCGCTGATCTCGCTTGCGATCTCGGTGAACGTGCTCGCGGGCATGACCGGCTCGGCCTCCGGCGGCATGAGCATCGCGCTGTCGACCCTGGGCGAGACCTACCTGGAAATGGCCCAGGCGCATGGCATCAGCCCGGAACTGCTGCATCGCGTGACCGCGGTCGCGACCGGTGGGCTCGACACCCTGCCGCACAACGGCGCGGTGATCACCCTGCTCGCGATCACCGGTCTGACCCACCGCCAGGCCTACTTCGACCTTGCGATGACCGCGATGCTGGTGCCGTTCCTGTCGCTGATCGTGTTGATCACCCTCGGCACATTGTTCGGCAGCTTCTGAGAGGGGCTGGCGGGTGCGAACGCTCGGCGCGCGAGCGCCGGCACGTCAAGACCGGCCGGCACCGGGCGTCGGCAATCGCCTGAAGGCTTCCAGGGCCGCTTGCCGGCTCTCCCGCAGGTCGACGATCGGGGGCGGATAGCCCAGCGCCAGCGCGGGGTCCGCCGCCCGTCCCCGGCCGCCGCGGGGGGTATGAATCGCGCTGGCCGGCACCCGTTCCAGTTCGGGAACGTAGCGGCGCACGTAGCGGCCGTCGGGGTCGAACCGTTCGCCCTGCAGCACCGGGTTGAAGATCCGGAAGTAGGGTGCGGCGTCGGCACCGCTACCGGCGGTCCACTGCCAGCCCAGCGTGTTCGAGGCGAGATCCGCATCGACCAGCGTGTCCCAGAACCAGCGTGCGCCGTGCAGCCAGTGCATGCGCAGATTCTTCGTGAGCAGCGAAGCAACGATCATCCGGCTGCGGTTATGCATCCAGCCGGTCTGCCACAGTTCGCGCATGCTGGCGTCGACGATCGGGATCCCGGTCCGGCCCTGCTGCCAGGCCCGCAGATCCCGCTCCGATTCGCGCCAGGGAAACGCCTCGAAACGCGGGTTCAGCGGCGCTTCCGTGGTGTGCGGGAAGTGGAACAGCAGGTGATGCGCGAACTCGCGCCAGCCGATCTCGCGCAGGAACGGCTCAGCACTGCCCGAATCCGGGTCGAGCCCCGCGTCGCGCAGCGCGCGCACGATCTGGCGCGGCGAGATCTCGCCGAAGTGCAGGTGCGGCGACAGCCGCGACGTGCCCGGCTGCCCGGGCAGATCGCGCAGCCTGTGGTACCGCTCCGCCGAGTTTTCGAGAAAGTCGTGCAGGCGGCGGTGCGCTCCGGCTTCCCCGGGTGTCCAGGTCCGGTCGAGGCCGGCGTCCCAGCGCAGCTCGGGCAGCAGGCCGAGCGCGTCGAGCGACTCCGACCCGGGCCAGGGTGCGGCACCGGGGCGTGCTGCCGCCGTGGGAGGTGCCGGGAGGGCCTCGGGTTCCGGCAGCGGCGTGCCGTCGATGCCCGCCTGCCGGCAGGATTTCCAGAACGGCGAGAACACCCGGTAGGGGTCGCCGCTGCCGGACCGGATGCACCAGGGTTCGTGCAGCAGCGCGGCATTGAAGCTCTCGACCCGCAGACCCGATTCCCGCAGGCGGCGCTTGATCTGCCGGTCGCGCCGGATCACCGCGGGCTCGTAGAGGCGGTTCCAGAACACCGCGTCGGCCCCGGTTTCCTGCACCAGCTCGCGCAGCGTCTCCAGAGTGGGGCCGCGGCGCAGGATCAGCCGGCTGCCGCGGCGCTCCAGCGCTTCGGACAGGCGCGCAAGACTGTGATGCAGCCACCAGTTCGACGCGGCACCGGGCTGCCAGGGGGCTTCTTCCTCCGGGGCGTGAACGAACACCGGAACCACCGGTGCCCCGCGTTCCACGGCCGCGAGCAGCGCCGGCTGGTCCGCCAGGCGCAGATCACGGCGCAGCCAGACCAGCGTCGCGGTCATCGGCGCCACCCGGACCGGAGGCCTGTCCGGTTCCGCGGCGCGACCGACTGCGGTCCCTGACCGCGGCCGTCAGGCGCGTGTCGGGCCCAGAAGCGCGCGGGTAAGCACATCGGCTGCCTCCAACGGGGATTCAGGCAACACGGAAAGCCGTCGGTCGGTCTGGAGCGGCGACAGCTCGCGGGCCCCCGGACCGGCCGCGAAGCAGGGGACGCCGTCCTGGCCCAGAAGTTGGCGGACCCGGTCCCGCTCGATGCCCTGAGCGGAGAGGGACGGGAGATAGACCGAGATGGCCGGTGCCGCGACCCTGTCGGTTAGCTGCTGCAGCGCCTGTGGCGACACGACGTCGAGCAGCGGCAGCACCCGCAGGCCCTGGCGCGCACTGGCGAGCAGGAACAACATCCCGGCAAGCCGCCGGTGGCCGTTGCCCGGGGTCAGGGCGGGGCAGGTCGGGCCTTCGCAGAGCAGCAGGGCGGCACGCAGCTGCTCGGCGAACGAGGCGGTGGCCCAGGTCGCAAACACCGCCAGCCGCGCTTCCGCGGCAGGATCGCGTCGCGCCTCCTCGCGCAGCGCGTCGTAGGCCTCCAGAAAGGCGTGTTCGTGCACGCCTTCCCAACCATGACGCATCACCAGGCGTGCGTAACTGCGTTCGAGCCGTACCGTGCTCAGTTCCGCGCTTGCTTCGACCAGGACGCTGGCGACCGGATCCTGCAGCGGTATCGCCGCGCCCTTGTTCGGCGCTGTGCCAGCAGCCTCCCCGCTGCCGATTCGCGGGCCGGCGTGAGGCGGTGCCGCTGGGGCGGGCCGCGGTTCGCGTTCGAGCACGCGGCTCACCTGCGACACCGCCACTCCTTCGTCGAGCAGCGCGAGTATGCGCTTGATGCGCACAATGTCCTCGGTGCTGTATAGCCGGTGGCCCTTGGGGGTGCGCAGCGGCCGGATCAGCCCGTATCGACGCTCCCAGGCGCGCAGGGTCACCGGGTTCACACCGGTTTCCGCGCACACATGGCGGATCGGGAAAAGGCCATCGCTCGGCGGCAGGTCGGGATCGGATGGTCGGGACATGTGCACCAGTGTATAACATTTGTACACTATTTCCATCCGCGTGCCGGAGCGGCCCGAGCGCCGGTGCAGCCGTCGGACTGGGATTCCCGGCGGCATCCGCCGAAACGGAATTTTTCGGGATCGCGGAGAATCCATACCAGCAAGCCTTCGAGGAGCGCCCGCATGACCGAGATCCGTACCCTTCCGGCATCGACGGGCAGCTACCTGCCCGCAGGCCGGACCCTGCTGGCGCTGCTGATCGTGCTGGCGCTGGGAGGACCGGTGGCCGTTCTGGCCGAAGCCCGGTCACCGCTGGCTGAGAGCCTCTCGCCTTACCTGCGCCTCCACGCGGATGACCCGGTACGCTGGCGCGACTGGAGTCCGGAGCTGCTCGACGAGGCGCGGGCCACCGGCCGTCCGCTGCTGATTTCCAGCGGCTACTATGCCTGCCACTGGTGCCATGTGATGCACGAGGAGAGTTTCAAGGACACGGGTATCGCCGATCGGCTGAACCGGGACTTCATCCCGGTGAAGATCGACCGCGAGTTGCACGGAGCGCTCGACCATTACCTGCTCGAGTTTCTGCGGGCGACCCGAGGCAGCGCCGGTTGGCCGCTGAACGTCGTGGTGTTGCCGACCGGCGATGCGCTGACCGGCGTGGTGTACGCGCCCCGTGACGACTTCGCGGCATTCCTGGACCGAATCAGTGCGCGCGTGAGCGCCGAGCGCGAGGCACTGACCGCGCTCGCACGGGAGGGACGCGTGGAACTGATCGCGCGGATGCGCGCGGGCGAAGAGCCGCTGTCGGCCTCCCGGGCGGCGCGGTTGCCGCAGGCGCTCTGGGCCGCGATGGAGCGCGACGCGGATCTGCTCGGCGGTGGTTTCGGGACGCAGTCGAAGTTTCCCCGTGCACCTGCCCTGGCGGCGCTGCTGCAGGCCCGCGACCAGGGCAACGCGCCACCGTGGGCCGACGAGTTTCTCGCGGTGACACTCGACGAGATGGCGCGGGCCGGCCTGCGCGATGTGATCGGCGGCGGTTTCTTCCGCTACTCGGAAACGCCGGATTGGGGCCGGCCGCACTTCGAGATCATGCTCGACGATCAGGCCCAACTGGCGCGTCTCTATCTGCGCGCCGGTCTTTCCTTCGATCGGCCGGACTGGATCCGTGTCGGTCGCGAGACACTGCAGTTCGTGTTGCGCGAGATGGCGTTGGATGCACCGGCGGCCTACGCATCCGGGCTCTCGGCGCTGGATGGTGACGGGCGCGAGGGCGGGGTGTATTTGTGGACCCCGGAACAGGTCGAAGCGGCACTCGCCGGACATCCCGAACCAGCGCTGGTCACGATTTACTTCGGGCTGGAGGGGGTTCCGACCTTCGACCATGGCCACCTGCCGATGCGCCAGGTAACGGTGGCGGAACTGGCCGGGCGCTTCGACCTGACCGCGGCCGAGGCCGCTGAGCAGCTCGAGCAGGGGCGTGCCCAGTTGCTCGAGGCTCGCGGCACCCGCGGCCGTCCGCGTGACGACAAGCAGGTGACCGGGTTGCACGGGCTGTTGTTGTCGGCGCTGGCCGAGGAGGCGGGGGAGCCTGCGTTCGCTGGCGCGGGCAGCGCGCTTGCGCAGCGCCTGCGCGAGCAGGCACGGCCCCCGCAGGACCTTTCCCGGCTTCTGGATGCCCCGGCCGATGTTGCCGGCGCGGCCGAACTCGCGGACTACGCCTGGCTTGCGCAGGGGCTGCACGACTGGGCGCGTGCCACTGGAGAGGAAGGCGTCGAAAAGGTCGTGATCCCGTTGCTGGAGACGGCCTGGGAAACCTTCGCCGACCCGCACGGCTGGCGTGCCGCGCGCGATCAACCGCTGCCCGGGATGGTGTCCCGGCGTTTCCATCCCGGCGTGCACGAGCCATCGCCCACCACGACGCTGCTGGCGCTGACGCGCAGCTACCGCGAGCAAAGCGAAACGCTGAACGAGCGGCTGGCGGCGTTCGACCCGCGGCCCGGTCGCGAGATCGAGGCCGAACCGATGCCGCATGCGGGCCTGATCCTGCTCGTCGCCAGCGACGACTGAGCCGACGATGGGGTCGCAGCGTTTGCCGGGGCTCGCGCATCCGGTGCCGCGTCCCGCTGCGGGAAGCGGCTGGTGCGCGGCGGGGACGTGCACCGGCGCCGGGGCTGCGGGATAATCGCGGCCGATTTCAAAGAAGGACAGAACGGCATGACGACCTCCGTCGAGGCCGGGATCGGCGACGAATTCCTGGAACGATTCAACGGCGGCTTCACCGGCATTCTGCACTGGCATCAGCTGGACGCCCTGTGGGAGCGCTTGCGGGCGCAGCTGGACGGCACCTGGCACGTCTACGCGATTGGCGAGCCACCGCCGGTCCGGCCGGTCAGCGCCGCGGAACTCGACCGTTTCATCCACGAGGTGGACACCCTGCTGCGCGCGGAACACGAAGAGGACTACTGCGGTGTGGTCTACGTCGATTCCACCGACGCGCCACGTCTGGTGAAGATCTTCGATCCCAACAATCTCGGCTCGAGCTGCGGCTCCTCCGGGCTGCGGGTGTTGCCGGGCTGGGTGCTGTCGCGCGACACTCCGGTCGACCTGGAAGCCGCGATGCCGCCCACCCGCAGCCGCCGCCGCTGGTGGCAGGCCTTGTTCCCCGCGTGAGCCGCGTTCAGCCCTCGATCCGGCGCAGGCACTCCAGGTAGGCGTTTTCGTCCGGCATCGAACCGGCCCGCTGCGCTTCCCAGAGCGCCTGCCCCAGGCATTCGAGCATCCGGTGCTCCGCCTCCATCACGCCGAGGTGCCGGCCCAGGCGCCGGTGGATCTCGCGGATGCCCGCGGGGCGGTCGGTTGCCGCCTGTTCGCGGATGCTCAGGTGCATGGCCAGATGCAGGAACGGGTTGCTCTGCCCTGCCTCGGGGGGGAACTCGGCCTGCAGTGCCTGCTCGGGATCCGCGAGCAGGTCGTGGTACTCGGGGTGCTCGCGGATGATCTGTGCGAGCTGCGCGTCGAGGCCATCCAGCGGCCGACCGTCGCGGGCCTTCGCCCAGGCTTCGATGAACTGCCGGCGGAGCTGGTCCCGGTTGCCGAACATGTTGCCTCCTGATCGTGCAGGCGTAGGGTGCCGGCTGGCCTAGGCGGCAGGCGCCTCGGCCGGCGTCTTGTCCCGGAATTCGCAGAGATCGACGATCACGCAACGGCCGCAGAGCGGGCGCCGGGCCCGGCAGGTGTAGCGGCCGTGCAGGATCAGCCAGTGATGTGCATCCTTGCGGAACTCGGCCGGCGTGAACCGCAACAGCTTGCGCTCGACTTCGAGCGGTGTCTTGCCCGGTGCCAGGCCGGTCCGGTTCGCGACCCGGAAGATGTGGGTGTCCACCGCGATCGTGGGTTCGCCGAACGCGGTGTTCAACACCACGTTCGCGGTCTTGCGGCCTACCCCGGGAAGGGCCTCCAGCGCCGCGCGGTCCCGTGGCACTTCGCCGCCATGATCGCGCAGCAGGATCTCCGCGGTTTTCAGGATGTTCTCGGCCTTGCTGTTGTACAGCCCGATCGTGCGGATATGCGACTTCAGCCCGTCGAGCCCCAGGCGCAGCAATGCCTCGGGGGTGTTCGCGACGGCGAACAGCCCGCGCGTTGCGCGATTCACGCCGACGTCGGTCGCCTGCGCCGACAGGATCACCGCCACCAGCAGCTCGAACGGGCTGCGGTACTCGAGTTCCGTCGTGGGTGCCGGGTTGTGTTCGCGCAGGCGCTCGTAGATCGCGCGCCGCTTTGCGGCGTTCATGGCTCCCTCGGCGCGGCGCCGGAACAGGGGAAACATCCTGACATGCCATTCTCCTGCGTTCGGACTTGCGTCCGTGTCGCTCAGGTCGCGGATTCCGCAGGCCGGGGTTCCGGTGCCGGCGATCCCGCCGGTTTCTGCTCCAGACGCGAATCGATCAGGTTCTTCAGCGCGATCAGCAGGCCCATCGCGAGAAATGCGCCGGGCGGCAGCAACGCGAGCAGAAACCCGTGTTCCTCGGGGAAGATTTCGATGCGCAGTCCGCGCCCCCATTCCCCGAACAGCAGATGGGCGTTGGCGAGCAGGCTGCCCTGGCCGACGACCTCGCGCAATGCCCCGATCGCAACCAGCACGCCGGTGAAGCCGACGCCCATCGCGAGCCCGTCCAGCGCCGCGCGTGGCACCGAGTTGCGCGAGGCGAAGGCTTCTGCGCGGCCGATGATCGCGCAGTTGGTCACGATCAGCGGGATGAAGATGCCGAGCACCAGGAACAGGCCATGGAAGTAGGCGTTCATCACCAGCTCGATTGCGGTGACCACCGATGCGATGATCAACACGTAGACCGGGATCCGGATTTCCGGGCGCACGTATTCGCGCAGCAGCGAGACCAGCGAATTCGACAGCACCAACGTGGCGATGGTCGCGATGCCGAGCCCGAGTGCGTTGACCACCGTGCCGGAGATCGCCAGCAATGGGCACAGTCCCAGAAGCTGCACCAGTCCCGGGTTGTTGGTCCAAAGTCCTTCGCGGAGGATATCGGTATAGCGCTCGTTCATGGCGGGGTCGTCTCGATCGGGTGCTGAACGGGAGCCGCGCCCGGCGGCTCGGCGGCGCCTGCCGGCGTCATCGGATCGGTTCCGTTCCCCGGTTCGAGCGGCTGCGGCTCGGCGGGACGCTCCGGAGGCGGGGTCGCCAGCAATGCGTCGCCGTGCTCCTGGAAATATAGCAGGGCGTCGCGCACGGCGGTCACGACCGCACGCGGGGTGATGGTGGCGCCGGTGAACTGGTCGAAGATGCCGCCGTCGCGACGCACCCGCCAAAGGTCCAGCGGCGGGTTCTCCACCGACCGACCCCGGAAACCCAGGATCCAGTCCGAACGGTCGGCCTCGATGTCGTCGCCGAGGCCCGGGGTTTCGCGGTGCTGCGTGACCCGGACCCCCAGCACGTTGCCGCCGGTATCCAGACCGACCAGCAGATGGATGTTGCCGCTGTAGCCCTGCGCGCTGACTGCCGACAGCACCAGGCCCACCACCTCGTCGCCCCGGCGTGCGAACCAGACCGGAAGATCCTTGCCGCCGAGGAGAGGATGGCTCACCGTCGCGTGGTCGCCGACCGGATCGTTGTCGTAGTCGAGGCTCTCCAGCACGTCGGCGATGCGCATGCGCGTGACCGCGATCCGGTTCTCGGCAATCCGGGCCTCGGTGCCCGAATGGACCCAGGCCACCAGACCCGTGCCGGCAGCGGCGAACAGGCCCAGCAGCACGGTGGTGATGATCACGTCCCGGGCAACGATCCTAGCCATGCCGGTCCCGCGAGTGCCCGAAGATTCGGGGGCGCGTGTAATGATCGAGCGTGGGCGCGACCATGTTCATCAGCAGCACCGCGAACGCGACCGCGTCGGGGTACCCGCCCCAGGTTCGGATCACATAGGTCAGCAGGCCGATCCCGGCACCGTACAGGATCCGTCCGAGCGGGGTGGTCGCGGCCGACACCGGGTCGGTGGCGATGAAAAACGCGCCGATGATCGCCGCGCCGCTGAATACGTGGAAGGTCGGCGACGCGAACTGATCGGGATCGATGACCCAGAAGATTCCCGCCGTGGTCGCCAGCGTCAGCAGCATCGCGACCGGAATGTGCCAGGTGATCACGCGCCGGTACAGCAGCCAGAGCCCGCCCAGCAGGAACAGGTTCCCGGTCCATTCCCAGCCGGTTTCGGAAAAGGACCCGAACACCGGGCTGCGGGTCACCTCGCTCACGGTCTGGCCGGACACCAGGCCGTCGCGCATCAGGTCCAGCGGCGACGCCCGGGTAATCGCATCCCACTCCATGCCGTCCGGCAGGCGGCCGGTCAGCGAGGTCTGCAGCGTCTGCAGCAGCGTCATCGACCCGTGCAGCAGGCCTTCGGGTGCGGGCCAGAGCGAGATCTCGCGAGGGAACGAAACCAGCACCACGACGTATCCGACCATCGCCGGGTTGAACGGGTTGTAGCCGAGTCCCCCGTAGAGGTGCTTCGCGACCACGATCGCGAACGCGGTGCCGGTGAGCAGCACCCAGAATGGCGCCAGCGGCGGAATCGCGAGTGCGAACAGCCACCCGGCAAGAATGGCGCTGGAATCCGCCAGCGTTGCTCCGACCGGGCGCCGGCGCAGCGCCACCATCAACGCCTCGAAGCCGACCGCAAACAGCACGCTCAGCATCACGTTGACCAATACCCCCCAGCCGAAGAACCAGGTCATCGCCAGCGTGCCGGGGATCAGCGCGTAGAGCACCTGGCGCATCACGCCGCCCACGCTGTGGCCGGGAATCAGGTGCGGGGACGTGCGGGTATCGAAGCGCATCAGCTGTCGGGCCTTCCGTTGTCCGCCGGATTCTCACCGGTCTGGGCGGCCTTCTTCGCGCGCGCCCGTTCCAGCGCGGCATCGATCGCTGCCTTCTTCTCGCCTTTGGGGGCCTGTTTCGCGACCGCGGCTTTCTTGCGCGCGAGCCGTTCGGCCTTCTCCTGTTCCTCGCGCTGCTGGCGCAGCTGCCGGAATTCGAAGCGCTCGCGGGCGAGGTCGGCTTTCTGGCGCTCCTTCTCGCGCGCCCAGATTTCGTTCTTTGCGAAGCGATAATACTGCACCAGCGGAATGTTGCTGGGGCAGACCTGCGCGCAGCAGCCGCACTCGATGCAGTCGAACAGGCCGTATTCCTGGATCGCGTCGAAGTTCTTGCACTTCGCGAACCAGTACATCTGTTGCGGCAGCAGGTTGGCCGGACAGACCTGGGTACACTCGCCGCAGCGGATGCAGGGCATCAGCGGTCCCGGCTCCGGCGTATCCTGGGGTCGCGTCACCAGCAGGCAGTTGGTGCCCTTGATCACCGGCACTGCGTCGTCGCCGACCGCGAAGCCCATCATCGGGCCGCCCATCACCAGCCGGTTCACCTCGGGTGCATAGCCGCCGGCTGCGGCAACCAGGTCGGCGAACGGGGTTCCGATCAGCGCCTCGACGTTGCGCGGTTCGCGCACGCCGGGGCCGGTCACGGTCACGATCCGCGAAATCAGCGGTCGGCCGTCCAACACCGCGTCCGCCACGGCCTTCAGCGTGCCGGGGTTGTGGCAGACGATGCCCAGGTCCGCCGGCAGGCCGGCGCTGGGCACCTCGCGCCCGGTCAGCACCCGGATCAGCTGGCGTTCGCCGCCGGTAGGGTAGATGCTCGGAATCGCCACCACTTGAATCCGGCTGCGATCGTCGCTGGAGAGGGCGTCGCGCAAGGCGCGCAGGGCGTCGGGCTTGTTGTCCTCGACCGCGAACAGCACCTGCTCCACGCCGAGCAGGTGCGCGACGATGCGTACGCCGGCCAGCACGGCCTCGGTGCGCTCGCGCATCAGGGTGTCGTCGCAACTGATGTAGGGCTCGCACTCGGCGCCGTTGACCACCAGCGTGTGGATGGTTTTTCCGGGCCGCGGGTTCAGCTTCACTGCGGTCGGGAAGGCGGCGCCGCCGAGCCCCACGATGCCGGCATCACGGATGCGTTCGCGCAGGCTGCGGGCATCGTGTTCCTGCCAGTCCGGCCAGGCCGGCAGCCGGTCGTCGTGCCAGCGATCTTCGCCGTCGGTTTCGATCACGATGCAGGGCGCGGAGAGACCGGACGGGTGCGGCACTGGATGGTCCGCGATCTCGCGCACCCGGCCCGATGTCGGCGCATGCAGGTGGGCGGCAATGTAGTCGCTGGCCTGCCCGATTCGCTGGCCCTTCAGCACCGTATCGCCGGGACCGACCACGGGCTCGGCAGGTTCGCCGATATGCTGGGTCAGCGGCAGGTACAGGACCGGCGGAATGTCCAGCGTCAGCAGGCGGCGGGTGGTGCTTTCGGTCTTGTGGTCCGGCAGCGTGAGGCCGCCGTGAAAACGGTGCAGGTGCATGGATCGCATTCTAGCAGCCCAAGTCCGACAGGCTGCTAGGGGAATCGCGCCGTCAGGCGGATTCCCTCCCGGCCTCGGCGGACCTGCGCGAGGGCCGCGGCGCCTCGATCGGCGAGGGGGACGGCTGCGCCCAGCGCCAGTCCCGGATGTCGCGGTGCAGCGGGACCATCTCGATGCAGTCCACCGGGCAGGGTTCCAGGCACAACTCGCAGCCGGTGCATTCGCTCTCGATCACGGTATGCATCTGCTTCGCCGCGCCGACGATCGCGTCCACCGGGCAGGCCTGGATGCACAGCGTGCAGCCGATGCAGGTGTTCTCGTCGATAACCGCGACGGCCTTTTCGCGCGCCTCGGCCTCCAGCGGCTTCGGGTCGCGGCCGAGCAGGTCGGCCAGCGCCAACACCGTGGCCTCGCCGCCCGGCGGACAGTGGTTGATGTCCGCCTGGTTCCCGGCGATGGCCTCGGCGTACGGCCGGCAGCCGGGATAGCCGCACTGCCCGCACTGGGTCTGCGGCAGCAGCGCGTCGACCTGGTCCGCGATCGGATCCCCTTCGACGCGGAAGCGCTGCGCGGAATAGCCCAGGATCAACCCGAAGGCGGTGGCGAGGCCGGCGATGGTCAGGATGGCGGCGAGCATCGCTAGAGGCGCACCAGCCCGTAGAAGCCCATGAACCCGAGTGACATCAGGCCGGCAGTGATCATCGCGATGGCGCTGCCGCGGAACGGAGCGGGAACGTCGGCGGCGGCGATGCGCTCGCGGATCGCGGAGAACAGGATCAGCACGATGGAAAAGCCCACCGCAGCGCCGAAACCGTACAGAGCCGATTCGACGAACCCGTGCGCTTCCTGCACGTTCAACAGCGCGACGCCGAGCACTGCGCAGTTAGTGGTGATCAGCGGCAGAAAGATGCCCAGCACGTTATAGAGCAGCGGGCTGGTCTTGTGCACGACCATTTCGGTGAACTGGACCACCGCAGCGATCACCAGGATGAAGGCGATCGTGCGCAGGTATTCGAGCCCCAGCGGGATCAGCAGGTATTCGTTGATCAGGTAGCTGCTCACCGCCGACAGCGTCAGCACGAAGGTGGTAGCCAGGCCCATTCCGGTCGCCGTCTCCACTTTCCGGGACACGCCCATGAACGGGCACAGGCCCAGAAACTTCACGAGCACGAAGTTGTTGACCAGGATCGTGCTGATGAGGATCAGGGCATATTCCACGGCAATTCCGAGTGGGTAGCTCAACAATAGTATCGGCCAGCCCGCAGGCCGGGCTCAACCCGGCGTCCTGCGTGCCTATTCCGGGATTGCCCCGGGAGTCCAAGGGGATGGCCACCCTGGCCCCGCACCGGTAGGTGCTGCCCGGGGTCTCGCTCCGGGCGCTACCCGTGATTCTAATGCATCGGGTCGGCGCGGAGGTCCAGTTCCGTGAAGTCGGCGGCGGTTCGATGGTTCCCGACCGGCCCGTGCATGCCCTCGCGCAGCACGGCAGCCGTTGCCATGCGAACCTGTGCCGCAGCATCCAATTCCTCGGGGAGGTCCGACAGGAACAGAATCCGCTCCGGCAGAAGGTCGATCTCGGCAGCAATGCGGCGGTAGCTGTCGGCGTCGCGCTTGCCCCCGATTCGGGTGTCGAAGTGCCCGGAGAACAGCGGGGTCAGGTCGCCTGCCGCGGTGTGTGCAAACAGCAGCTTCTGGGCGTGGACCGACCCCGACGAGAACGCGTACAGGCGAATCCCGGCCTGTGCCCAGCGCTGCAGGCTTTCGGGAACATCGGGATAAACGTGTCCGTGGAAGTGGCCCTGGCGATAGCCGTTTTCCCAGATCAGGCCCTGCAGGCTCTTCAGCGGCGTGATTTTCTGATCGGCCACGATCCATGCCCGCATCCGCTCGACCAGCGCGTCGTCGTCCAGGTCGCCACCGGCATAGGCGCGCGCATCTGCCAGCAGCCGGGCGACCTCGGGCACGTTCCGGTGCCTGCGCACGTAGTCCCCGAGGTGCTCGGCCGCATACGGAAACAGCGTGTCGTGGACAAACGAGAGGCTGGTCGTGGTGCCCTCGATGTCCAGCAGCACCGCACGAATCACGACATCGGTCCGGGGGGCTGGCCCCGTGTCGGAAAGCGCCGGATGATGCCGGCCGGGTCGGCAACGCGGGCGCACGGGTGCGGGTCGGTGTCCGGGTATGCGTGGAGCGTGGTCATGGGCTCAGCCTCCTGGAGAGGATCTCGCACTCGAACAGGAACTCGAAGGCCTCGACGTGCTGCACTGCCGCTTCCACCGAGCGCCCCCAGGTGTAGAGCCCGTGGCCGCTGACCAGGTAGCCGGAGACGCCGGGGTGCCGGTTCATGTGGTCGTCCACCTGGGCGGCCAGCTGTGGCACGTCGTGGGTATTGGGGAACACCGGGACATGCAGCGAGGTCTCGTCGGACGTGATTGCGGGAAACGCTTTGAGCACCACGTAGTCGCTCAGCGTGAGGCCGTAGGGGAGCAGCCGGGACAGCACCGTCGCGTTTGCCGAGTGGGTATGCAACACCGCCCCGATGCTCGGGTCGCGCCGGTACATGATGATATGCAGGAAGGTTTCGGCGGACGGCGTCTTTCCGGGCGACAGGATGTTGCCCTCGAGATCGACCACCATGAACCCGCTGTCGTCCAGATGCCCCTTGTGGCGCCCGGAGACGGTGATCACGATCTGCTCCTCGTTCAGGCGCGCGGAGAAGTTTCCGGCGGTTGCGGGCACCCATCCGCGCTGCGCAAACAGCCGGCCGGCGTCGGCGAGAAGCCGCACCTGCGCCTTGTATTCCAGGGAATCTTCAATCATGCATATGCCGGAAAAAGGCAGAAGCTTACGCGAGCCCGGGACGTAAGAAAACACTCACCCGCAGCCGGCCAACCCCGCAGCGGCGCGGAAACGCCGCAAATCGCAGCGCGGCCCGGCGTTGCCCATACCGATTTCCGCATCCGGGTCGTCACACGGCTCGATTCGGAACCCTACTTCACGCGCATGCCGGGTTGGGCACCCTCGTCGGGGGCGAGCAGGAACAGATCCCCGCCGCCCGGGCCGGCTGCGAGCACCATCCCCTCGGAAACGCCGAAGCGCATCTTCCGCGGTGCCAGGTTCGCGACCATCACCGTCAGCCGGCCCTCGAGATCCTCGGGCCGGTACGCCGAGCGGATGCCGGCGAACACCTGGCGACGCTCCGTGCCCAGGTCCAGCGTCAGGCGCAGCAACTTGTCCGCGCCTTCGACGTATTCGGCGGCTGCGATGCGGGCGATCCGCAGGTCGACCCTGGCGAAGGTTTCGAAATCGATGGTGTCGGCAATCGGGTCCATGGCGGAAGCCTCTTCGGCGCGGGGTGGGGATGTGGGTGCCGTCGGTGCCAGACTGGAACTCGAGGCCGCCAGCAGTCCCTCGACCGCAGCCGGCTCGATCCGGGTCATCAGGGGTTGATAGGGCTGGATGCGGCCGCCGGTCAGCGGCTGTGTGCGCGACGCCCAGTCGAGTTCGGCGCGGTTCAGGAACGTGCCGGCGCGGGTCGCCAGCCGCGGCAGTACCGGTGCCAGATAGATCACCAGGATCCGGAACAGGTCCAGCCCCTGGGTGCAGATCGCCTGCACCTCGTCGGCGCGCTCGGGGTCCTTTGCCAGCACCCAGGGCCGGGCCTCGTCGATGTACTGGTTGGCCTGGTCGGCCAGCGCCATGATCTGGCGCATCGCCTGGGCGTATTCGCGGGCTTCGTAGAGTGCCGCAATCTCGTCGCCTGCCGCCGCGAACTGCGCGTGCAGGTCGGGGCGGGGCAGGGTGTCGGCGAGCTTCCCGTCGAAGCGCTTGGTCAGGAATCCCGCGCAGCGGCTGGCGATGTTCACCACCTTGCCGACCAGGTCGGCGTTCACGCGCTGCACGAAGTCGTCCAGATTCAGGTCGATGTCGTCGACGCCGGCCCCGAGCTTGGCCGCGAAGTAGTAGCGCAGCGCCTCGGGGTTCAGGTGGTCGAGGTAGTCGCGGGCGCGGATGAAGGTGCCGCGGGACTTGGACATCTTCTGGCCGTTCACGGTCAGGAAGCCGTGGCAGAACACCGCGGTCGGTGTGCGGAAGCCCGCGCCGTGCAGCATCGCCGGCCAGAACAGCGTGTGGAAGTAGGCGATGTCCTTGCCGATGAAGTGGTACAGCTCGGTGTCTGAATCCGGGCCCCACCAGGCGTCGAAATCGAGGCCCTTCAGTTGCGCGTAGGCCTGGAAGCTGGCCATATAGCCGATCGGCGCGTCGAGCCAGACATAGAAGAACTTGCCCGGCGCGTCGGGGATCTCGAAACCGAAGTAGGGCGCGTCGCGCGAGATGTCCCAGTCCGCGAGGCCGGCCTCGAACCACTCGTTCAGCTTGTTGCGGATCGCGCTCTGCAGGCGCCCGGAGCCGGTCCAGTCGCGCAGGTAGTCCTCGAAGTCGGCGAGGCGGAAGAAGTAATGCTCGGAATCGCGCGCGACCGGCCGGGCCCCGCTGATCGCCGAGACCGGGTCGATCAGGTCCGTCGGGCTGTAGGTCGCGCCGCAGACTTCGCAGGAATCCCCGTACTGGTCGGCTGCGCCGCAGCGCGGGCAGCTGCCCTTGATGAAACGGTCGGGCAGGAACATCCCCGCCTCGGGGTCGTAGGCCTGTTGAATCGTGCGCACCGAGATGTGGCCGCCAGCCTTCAGGCCCTCGTAGATCCGGGTTGCGCAGGAGCGGTTCTCTTCCGAGTGCGTGCTGTGGTAGTGATCGAAGCCGACCAGGAACTCGGCGAAATCGGCCTCGTGCTCGGTGCGGACCCGCGCGATCAGTTCCTCAGGCTCGATACCTTCGGCGCGGGCCTTCAGCATGATCGGCGTGCCGTGGGCGTCGTCGGCGCAGACGTAGATCGCCTCGTGGCCGCGGGCGCGCTGGAAGCGGGCCCAGATGTCGGTCTGGATGTACTCGACCAGGTGTCCCAGGTGGATCGGGCCGTTCGCGTACGGCAGCGCACTGGTGATCAGGATCCGGCGCGGGGTTGGGGGATCTACGGGCGTCATCGCGGGGGGCTGATCCTTAGGTGGAAGCGGGCGGGCGCTGAGCGCAGCCCGATATTTTCGGGGCTGCGTGCCGTCTTGTCGAGGCGTGGGTTTGCGGTGCCCCGTTCCGGCCTGGGGTTGTGCCCGTCGGACCCCGATTTTGCCCCGGCCTGTGCGTGATTTGGCGGCGCCCTTGACGCCCGGTACTATGCGCGTCCTAAACAAAAATCAGGAAACCACGCAACCATGTCCGAGCTATCGCGTCTGCAGATCGAAACGGCCCTGAAAACGGTGCAGGAGAAGTACATCGAGAAGGATCTGATGGCCGCCGGCGCGGTCAAGGATATCCAGATCGACGGCGCCCGCGCGACGGTCGTGATCGAGCTGGGCTATCCGGCTGCCGGATATTTCGACGAGTTGCGTGCCGAGGTCGACCGGGCTTTGCAGACCGTGCGCGGACTCGAAGGCGCGGAGGTGCAGATCTCCAGCCGCGTCGTTTCGCATGCGGTGCAGAAGAGCCTGAAGCCGATGCCCGGAATCAAGAACATCATCGCGGTCGCCTCCGGCAAGGGCGGCGTCGGCAAGTCGACCACCGCGGTGAACCTGGCGCTGGCGCTGGCCGCCGAGGGTGGCCGGGTCGGGGTGCTGGATGCCGACATCTACGGTCCGAGCCAGCCGCGGATGCTTGGCATCTCGGGCCAGCCCGAGTCGCAGGACGGCAAGACCATGGAGCCCCTGCAGAAATATGACCTGCAGGCGATGTCGATCGGGTTCCTGATCGAGGAGGACACGCCGATGATCTGGCGTGGCCCGATGGTGACCCAGGCGCTCGAGCAGCTGCTCCGCGACACCAACTGGCACGACCTGGATTACCTGGTCGTGGACCTGCCGCCGGGTACCGGTGACGTGCAGCTGACCCTGTCGCAGAAGATCCCGGTCAGCGGTGCGCTGATCGTGACCACGCCGCAGGACATCGCGCTGCTGGATGCGCGCAAGGGTCTGAAGATGTTCGAAAAGGTGGACGTGCCCGTGCTCGGGATCGTCGAGAACATGAGCATCCACATCTGTTCGAAGTGCGGTCACGAGGAGCACATCTTCGGTCACGGTGGCGGCGAGCAGATGGCGAAGGACTTCGGAGTCGACCTGCTCGGCGCGCTGCCGCTCGATATCCAGATCCGCGAGCAGGCCGACGGCGGCGAGCCGACGGTGGTGCGCGAACCGCAGAGCCGGATCGCCGAGATCTACCGGGAGATCGCGCGCCGCACCGGCGCGAAGCTGGCCGAGCAAAGCAAGGACTACAGCGGCAAGTTCCCCAACATCGTGATCAAGAACACCTGATCGATGCCGATCAAGTCGGACCGGTGGATCCGGCGCATGGCCGAATCCACCGGCATGATCGAGCCGTTCGAGCCGGGGCAGGTGCGGTTCCGCGAGGATCACCGCATCGTGTCTTACGGCACCTCGAGCTATGGCTACGACGTGCGCTGCGCCGACGAATTCAAGATTTTCACCAACATCAACAGCTCGGTCGTCGATCCCAAGTCGTTCGACGAGCGCAGCTTCGTGGACGTGAAGGCCGACGTCTGCATCATCCCGCCGAACTCGTTCGCGCTGGCGCGCACCGTCGAGTACTTCCGCATTCCGCGCAATGTGCTGACGATCTGCCTGGGCAAATCGACCTATGCGCGCTGCGGCATCATCGTGAACGTGACCCCGCTGGAGCCCGAGTGGGAGGGACACGTGACGCTGGAGTTCTCGAACACCACGCCGCTTCCGGCCAAGATCTACGCCAACGAGGGAATTGCGCAGATGCTGTTCCTGGAGTCCGACGAGGTCTGCGAGACTTCGTACCGCGACCGTGGGGGAAAGTACCAGGGGCAGCGGGGTGTGACGCTTCCCAAGACCTGAACGCGCAGAGCGCCTGCGGTAGCCACAGGCGGGCCCGTGGGGCGAACGCAGCGCTCCATCCCGGCGCGCCGCGTCCGCGATTTCCCCAGCGACCGCGAGCAGCCGGTTCTCGGGCCGCGGTCTCCGGCGGCGGGTTCAGAAATTCTCGGTCGAGGTGAACAGGCCTACGCGCAGATCCTTGGCGACGTAGATCTCGCGGTCGTCCACCCGCACCGACCCGTCGCCGATTCCCAGTACCAGCTTGCGCGTGATCACCCGTTTCATTTCCACGTGGTAGGTGACCTTCTTCGCGCTGGGCAGGACCTGACCGGTGAACTTCACCTCGCCGACGCCCAGCGCACGCCCGCGCCCCGGGTTGCCCAGCCAGGCCAGGTAGAACCCGACCAGCTGCCACATCGCGTCCAGGCCCAGGCATCCCGGCATCACCGGATCGCCGGGAAAATGGCATGCGAAGAACCAGAGGTCGGGGTGGATGTCGAGTTCCGCGACCATCTCGCCCTTGCCGTACTGCCCGCCGTCGCTGTTGATCTTCAGCACCCGGTCCATCATCAGCATGTTCGGAACGGGCAGCTGGGCGTTGCCCGGTCCGAACATGTTGCCGTAGCCGCAAGCCAGCAGCTCGTCGCGGTCGTATTGGTCCTTTTGCATGGCTGATCCTGGCGGAAACCGGATATTGGACCGAAACCGGGCAGCAAAAGCAATGCGGGCATCCGCGATTACCTGATCGACTGCGCATTCGCAGTGGCCGACCGACGTTCGTGGCCCGTGTCGAACTCGGCAATCCCAGGGGGTGTCCGGGGCGGCCGGGTGCATCGCCGGCTGCGGCGCCGGAGGGTCTGCATCGGGATCGCGGATCGGCCATACTTCCGCGTTCGGGGGATCGCCAGGGTGAGGGAGGAGGTCGCGTGACGGTAACGATGCTGATCTGGGCTGCGGTGATCGTGGCCGCGATCGTGTTGCTGGACCTGGCGCGCCACCCGATGCGGCGTTTCCTGATCGCGACTGCAACGCTGCTCGCCCGAATCACCTGTGGCCTGCGGACCCAGCTCGTGCGCTTGCGCGACCGCGTCGGGCGCTGGCATGGCGCCCACCTCGCGCGTCTGGAGGCGGCTCAGCTGGCGGACGCGATCGACGCGCTCGAGCGCGATTACGCACGCCTGATTGGCCACGACCTCGCCCAGTTGCCGGCATTGCGGCAGGACACCCACCAAGTAGTCAGAGAGTTGGAGGCAGCCTACGCCCGCGAGGAAACGGGGCTTACCGACGAGCCCCCGTGGGTGCAGCGGCTCGAGGTGCTGGCCCGGACGCCCGCCGGCGACCAGCCCCAAAGCCAGCGGCTTGCCCGGGACATGCAGGAGACCGTGTTGCGCATCGCGCGCCTGGCACTGGAGGAGCATCGCCAGCACGCGCGGGAACTCGTCAACACGCGGCGACGGCTGCAGGAGCCGCTGGCAGAACTGGTGTCGCGTCTGGCGTCGCTGCAGGAACGGTTGGTTCAGCTGCAACGGCAGGCGCAGAGCCTGGATGGCACGCTGCAGCGCTTCGAACGCCACCGGGGGCGTCGCTCCCTGCGCCTTCCGGTCTATGCCCACTCCGGTGGTCAGTGGGTGCTGAGTGCGGCAGGACTCGCGCTCGCCGGGCTGGCCGTGTATGTGTACCAGCAGGTGTTTGCAGGCTCGTTCGACCTGCTGTTCCAGGGTCCTCGCGATCCCGAAGGGAGGACCGCCGATCTCGCGATCTGGGCCCTGTTGGGCACCGCCGGCCTGAGCGGCTGGATCCTGGCTGAGACGCGCGCCGCAACGCCGTCCGGGCTCACCCCGATCGGGCGCCTGGCGGCACTGCCGCGCACGGTGGTCGGTGTACTGGCCGGAGGGGTATTGCTGGCCACGGTAATCGTATCGATGGTAAACGGCTATCTGCGCGAGTGGCTGATCTACCGCGCGGAGTTGTTCGACGTGCTGATGGCGGGCAACGACGCCCCGCCGATCCCCGATGTGAACTGGGTGGCGCAACTGCTCGGCGGGCTGCTGGGGCTGGTGCTGCCGCTGGTGGTCGCGCTCGCGCCGCTTTGGCTGGTCGGGCTGATGGCGGCGACCCGCGTGCTGTTCGGTGCCGCCCTCTGGTTCCTGCTCGCGCTGCTGGCCGGTCTGTTGCGATGGCTGGCGGGCGTCTCCTGCCACCTGCGCCGCTGGTTGCCGGCAGGCTTCGACCTGCTGATCTTCCTGCCCGAGTCCGTCCGGCGCTGGCGCTCCCGGGAGGCGGGCGCTCGTGCCTGACCGGCGCGGGCCGCGCGCGAGCGCGATGGCTGGTAAACTGGCGCGCGATTGACTGGATACGGCAGGCAACAGCCGGGAGAGGGGTACCATGGGTTTCAGGTTCGCCGTCGTCGCGATCGTCGCAGGGCTTGTCGTGGCGTTTTCCACGCAGGCAGCGGCGCAGGACACCACGCGCTATGTCAGCGAGGAACTCGAGGTCGGTGTGCGTTCGGGCAAGACGCTGCAGCACCGAATCATCCGCAGCGTGCGCAGCGGCGAGCAGGTGACGGTGCTGCAACAGGATCAGGACGGACACTCGCAGATCCGGCTTGCCAATGGCACCGAGGGCTGGATTCTGACCCGATATTTGCAGGACGAGCCCCACTCGCGCGAGCGGCTCGCCGCGGTCCAGGCCGAACTCGACGAGATCCGGTCGGGTTCCGATGACCAGGCCGGACGCATCGCCCAGCTACTGGAGACGCGGCGTGAGTTGGAGGCGGAACGCGAGTCGCTGCAGGGCCACGTCGCGGGTCTGGAAAACGAGCTTGAGGAATTGCGCGACGTTGCGGCACGGCCGCAGGAGATCCGCGCGCAAAATGCGCAGCTGCGCAGTGCGCTGCTGGAAGCGCAGGACTCGGCCGAGGATTATCGCCGGCAAGTCGAGGTGCTGCGGGCGGACAACCATCGCAAGTGGTTCATGACCGGTGCGCTGGTGACGGTCGGCTCGCTGATCCTGGGCATCCTGGTCACGCGGATTCCCCGGCGGCGCCGCAGCAGCGAGTGGTGAGCCGGTCGGACCCAGCTGCCGCAGGGTGGCTTGCGCGGGCGCGGATCCACCGCTAGCCTTCGCGGGGTTCTGGCGGGGCCGGTCGTGTCCCCCTGCGCTGCCGCCGGGGTAGCGTTTGCCGCTGCTGCCGGATGAGGCCCGGGTCCATCACCAAGGAATCCTGACTGGATGCTCTACGCGATACTGTCGACCTTCCTGCTGGCTGCACTCGCGCCCTGGGTGCACCGGCTGACCGGGCGCTACAGCGGCTGGGTGCTCGCGCTGCTTCCGGCGTCGCTGTTCGTTTATTTCCTGAGCTTTCTGCCCGAGGTGGCCGCCGGCGGTACGGTGGTGCTGGGTCCGTCGGCCGGAGGATGGGCGCCGGCATGGCTGGACGCGGCGCTGGGTCGGATGCTCTGGATGCCGGGTCTCGAGATTCAGCTGTCGTTCCTGGTCGACGGCCTGTCGCTGCTGTTCGCGCTGCTGATTTCGGGGATCGGCTTTTTCATCGTCAGCTACGCCGGGCGCTATCTGGAAAAGAGCCGCGACCTCGGCCGCTTCTATGTCGTGATCCTCGCGTTCATGGGCTCGATGCTCGGGCTGGTGCTCGCCGACAACCTGATCGCGATGTTCATCTTCTGGGAGCTGACCAGCGTCACCTCCTATCTGCTGATCGGCTACAACCACGAGGACGCGAAGGCGCGCAAGGCCGCGCTGCAGGGCCTGATCGTGACCGTTGCCGGCGGGCTGGCGCTGCTGGCCGGGATCGTGATGCTGGCGATTGCGAGCGGCAGCTACGAGCTCTCCGAGATCCTGAATTCCGGCGATGTGGTCCGTGAGCACGCGCTGTACCTGCCGCTGCTGCTGCTGATCCTGCTCGGAGCGTTCACCAAGTCGGCGCAGGTGCCGTTCCATTTCTGGCTGCCCAACGCGATGGCCGCGCCGACGCCAGTCTCCGCGTATCTGCATTCCGCGACGATGGTGAAGGCGGGCGTGTACCTGCTGGCGCGCCTGAATCCGTCGCTGGGGGGCACCGAGGTCTGGTTCACGCTGCTCGCGCTGTTCGGTGCGGTGACGATGTTCGTCGGGGTGTTCCTGTCGTTCCGCAGCACCGGCATCAAGAGCGTGCTGGCGTATTCGACGGTGATGGCGCTGGGCACGCTGACGATGCTGATCGGCATCGGCACCGATACCGCATTGCTCGCGGCGATGGCGTTCCTGCTCGCGCATTCGCTGTACAAGGGCGCGTTGTTCCTGGTCGCGGGCATTCTCGACCACAAGGCGGGCGCGAAGGACTTCCTGCAAACCGGCGGGTTACGAGCGGCGCTGCCGATCACATCGGCATTCGCGATTCTCGCGGCATTGTCGATGGCCGGTGTATTGCCGTTGTTCGGCTTCGTCGCGAAAGAGCTGATGCTCGAGTCGGTGCTCGATGCGCCGGGGCTGGTTCCGCTGCTGGCGCTGCTCGCGATCGCCTCGGCGATCCTCGGTGTCGGCGTCGCGGCGATTGTCGGCATTCGGCCGTGGTTCGGTCCGCGCGTGGACACGCCGAAGACACCGCAGGAGGCGCCGCTCGCGCTGATCGCGGGTCCCGCGGTGCTGGCGAGCCTCGGTCTCGTGTTCGGTCTCGGCACGGGCCTGGCCGAGGACGGCATCCTCGCCGCCGCGGCGCAGGCGGTCAACGGTGGCGTGCCGGTGGATGCGTACCTGGCGCTCTGGCACGGGCTCAACTGGCCGCTTGCGATCAGCGTGCTCGCGCTGGTGGGCGGGCTGTTCCTGTACAGCCGCTGGGACCGCGTGCGCGAGCAGCTGGCCTGGGTCGATACCGCGTCGCGCTACGGTCCCGAGCGCGGCTACGACAAGATGATGGACGGTATCGTCGGCGTCTCGGACTGGCAGACGCGGGTGCTGCAAAGCGGCTATCTGCGTTTCTACATCATGTTCGTGATCGTCTCCACCGCGCTGATGGTCGGCGTGACTGCGCAGATCTTTGGCGTTTCGGTCGACCCCCTGGCGATCGCCGATCTGCGCCTCTATGAGATGGCGATCGTCGCGATCATGGCCCTGTCCGCGCTGTACGCGATTCTTACCCGCTCGCGTCTGGGCGCGGTCGCGGCGCTCGGTTCGTTCGGTTTCACCGTCGCACTGGTGTTCGTGCTGTACAGCGCGCTGGATGTGGGCATCACCCAGATCCTGGTCGAGACGCTGACGGTGATCCTGCTGGTGCTGGTGCTGTTCCGCCTGCCCGGCTTCCTCGGGCTGTCGCCGTGGTGGGTCAGGCTGCGGGATGCGACGATCGCGCTTGCGGCCGGCGGTATGGTGACGCTCCTCATCCTCAGCACGCACAGCGCGCGCGAGTTCGAACCGATTGCGTGGGAACTGATCGAGTGGTCGGTGCCCGAGGGCTATGGCCGCAACGTGGTGAACGTGATCCTGGTCGACTTCCGGACGCTCGATACATTGGGTGAGATCTTCGTGCTGGCGCTGGCGGCCGTGGGCGTTTACGCGATGATCCGCTTCCGCGCGGAGGACCGTCGATGAACATGTATTCGCTGATCCTGCGCACCGCGGGGAATTTCCTGCTGCCGTTGCTGCTGCTGTTCTCGGTGTTCCTGCTGCTGCGCGGCCACGACGAGCCGGGTGGTGGATTCATCGCCGGGCTGGTCGCCGCCGGTGCGATCGTGCTGTACGTCTTTTCGATGGACATCGCGTCCGCGCGCCGGCTGCTGCGCGTCGATCCGCGCGACCTGCTCGGCGCGGGGATGGTGATCGCGGTGCTGAGCGGCGCGCCCGCGGCGTTTCTGGGTCAGCCGTACTTCACCGCGCAGTGGTGGGAGTTCGCTTTGCCCGGTGGTGGTGAGCTGAAGCTGAGCACGGTGCTGATCTTCGACATCGGCGTATATCTGGTGGTCGTCGGCGCGGTGCTGACGATCATTCTCAACCTGGCCGAGGCGGAGGACTGACGATGGAAATCGTGATGGCCGTCACCGTCGGCTTTCTTTACGCGGCGGCGCTGTACATGATGCTGCGCCGTTCAATCGTCAAGCTCGTGATCGGCCTGGTGCTGCTGTCGAACGCGGCGAACCTGCTGATCTTCACGGCTGCCGGCATGGTGCGCGGCGCGCCCCCGCTGATCTACCCGGGAGAACTCCTGCCGCCCGGCGTCAGCGCCGACCCGCTCGCGCAGGCGCTGATCCTGACCGCGATCGTGATCGGGTTCGGGGTGCTGGCGTTCGCGGTGGTGCTGATTCACCGCGCCTACGAAGTGGTCGGTGCTGATGACATGGATCAGATGAAGGATACCGATACATGAGCGCGTACATGGACGCGCTGGTTGCGCTTCCCGTCATCCTCCCGCTGCTGATCGGGGCACTGTCGCTGGCGCTCTGGCGCTCGCATGCCGCGCAGAAGCTGCTCGGTGTGTTCGGCACGCTGGCATTGCTGGCGGTGTCGGTGCACCTGCTGTTCGAGACCTGGGAGCATGACCATCTGGTGATGCACATGGGAAGCTGGCAGGCGCCGTTCGGCATCGTGCTGGTTTCCGACATGCTCTCCGCGATCATGGTCGTGCTGACCGGGATCATCGGTCTTGCGACCGCGATCTATTCGCTGTCCGACATCGGCAGCCGGCACGAGCGCTTCGGTTACTACCCGCTGTTCCACCTGCTGCTCGCGGGCGTGAACGGCGCGTTCCTGACCGGCGACATTTTCAACCTCTATGTGTGGTTCGAGGTGATGCTGGTCGCGTCGTTCGCGTTGCTGATCCTCGGCGGCGAACGCGCGCAGATGGAAGGCGCGATCAAGTACGTGACGCTGAACCTCGTCTCGTCGATGCTGTTCCTGACCGCGATCGGTCTGCTCTATGGCCTGACCGGCACATTGAACATGGCCGACATCGCGGTGCGACTGGCCGAGGTGGAAGACACCGGCCTGGTGACCGTGATCGCGATGCTGTTCATGGTGTCGTTCGGGATCAAGGCCGCGGCGTTCCCGTTCTTCTTCTGGCTGCCGGCGTCGTATCACACGCCGAAGGTCGCGGTCTCGGCGCTGTTCGCGGGCATGCTGACCAAGGTCGGCGTGTACGCGCTGTTCCGGGTGTTCACGCTGATCTTCAACCAGGACGTCAACTACACGCACGAAATCCTGCTGTGGATCGCGATGCTGACCATGCTCACCGGCGTGCTCGGCGCAGCGGCGCAGTTCGAGTTCCGGCGGATCCTGTCGTTCCACATCATCAGCCAGATCGGCTACATGATTCTCGGCCTCGCGCTGTTCACGCCGCTTGCGATCGTCGGCGGGGTGTTCTACATCATGCACCACATCATCGTGAAGGCGAATCTGTTCCTGATCAGTGGGCTGACGTATCAACTGAAGGGATCGCACGAACTCAAGGAACTCGGCGGGCTGTACCGTTCGCATCCGATGCTCGGCGTGCTGTTCATGGTGCCCGCGCTGTCGCTCGCAGGTCTGCCGCCGTTATCCGGATTCTTCGCGAAGTTCATCATCATCCGCGCCGGCATCGAGGTCGAAGCCTGGCTGGCGGTCACGGTGGCGCTGGTCGTCGGTCTGCTGACGCTGTATTCGATGGTCAAGATCTGGAACGAGGTGTTCTGGAAGGCGCAGCCCGAGCCTGCCGGCCGTGCCGCCGGCAGCGGTGCGCCGGCCGGGTCGCTGTTCTGGATGTGGCCGCCGATCGTCGGCCTCGCGCTGATGACGGTGATGATCGGGCTCTATGGCCAGCCGATCTTCGAAATGGCCGAGCTGTCCGCCGAGCAACTGCTGGATACCTCGCGCTATATCGACGCGGTGCTCGGTGCCGACTACGTCGAGTCCCTGCAGGAGATGCGGCGATGATTGCGCTGATCTGGAACATCGCTCTGGCGCTGATCTGGATGGCGCTTACCGGCTCCTTCACCGGCGCGAATCTCCTCCTTGGTTTCGTCCTGGGCTATCTCGTGCTCGCGCTGACGCTGGGGCGCAAGCCTGACGTTCGCAAATACCTGTTGAAGGTGCCGCGGTTTTTCGGGTTCGTCGGCTATTTCTTCTGGGAACTGCTGCTGTCGAATCTCCGGGTCGCCTACGACGTGCTGACGCCGACGCATCACATGAGCCCCGGCGTGATCGCGATGCCGCTGGACGCCAAGACCGACGGCGAGATCACCATCGTCGCGAACCTGATCTCGTTGACGCCCGGGACACTGAGCCTGGACGTGTCCAGCGACAAGAAGGTGCTCTATATCCACGTGATGTACCTGGACGACCGCGACGCGGTGATCCGGAGCATCAAGGTCCTGGAGGCCCGCGCGCTCCAGGTGTTGCGCTGAGGGACCGGTATGTTCGATTACGCGATCTTTCTCGCCTACGCGCTCCTCAGTCTGGCACTGGTGTTGAGTTTCATACGCCTCGTCCTCGGGCCGACGCTACCCGATCGCGTCGTGGCGCTCGAACTTCTCGCGTCGCTGACCGTCGGTTTCATCGGCGTTGCGGTCGTGGCCACGGGTCGATCCGCGTACTTGGACGTGGCACTGGTGCTGGCGCTGACCGCATTCCTCGCAGCGATCGCGTTCGCACGCTATCTCGAGAAGGGAGGGCACCGCGTCGATGATTGAATTCTCGATGATTGAGTTACTGACTGCGGTGTTTCTAGTCTCTGGAGCCGGCTTCATGCTGATTGCCGCACTCGGGTTGTTGCGCATGCCGGATCTGCTCACGCGCATGCACGCGACGACCAAGGCGGGCGTGCTCGGTGCCGGGCTGATCATGGTGGGTGCCGCGATCTACATCGGCCAATTGACGGTGGTGGTGAAGGCGGTTGCGGTGGTCGCATTCCTGATTCTCACCGCTCCGGTGGCCGCACATGCCATCGGCCGCGCCGGCTACTTCGTCGGAGTGCCGCTCTGGTCGAAGACGCACACCGATGAGTTGAAAGGCCGCTACGATCAGGAAACCCACACCCTGGCCTCGTCGGGCGAGAAGGGGTCTGCCCAGCGGGACCAGGGGGCGAGTGGGAAGCGTTCGGAATCGTGAGTGTCACGGGGCAGGGGCGGCAGTTGCCGCCCCTGCGATCGTGGGCGATGGTCAGGCCGCGTAGCGGGCCTTGGCCTCCCGGGCCGCCTCGGCCTCCTCGGCCGAATAGGCCTTGCCGGACCAGAGCATTTCGTACGCGATTTCCTCGTTGCCGTTCTCACACAGTTCGAGCACTTCGCGGAACAGCGGCTGGAACGTCTCGCTCCGGTGCGAGGCCTCGTGGTCCTCGAAGGATTTCCAGAACGTGATGATCAGCGCCTCGCGGTCCTTCAGCGGGCTGTCCACCGCCTGGCCGACGGTCGAGCCCTCGTTCGATACGGCGCCCGAATTCAGCGCGACGAAGCCGCCGATGAACCCGGTGTCCGAGTGGTAGGTCTTCACGTTCTCGCACAGTACCGCGACCCGCTCCTGCAGATCGTCGACCGTGTATTCCGGCTTGAGAATCACGCGGTTGAGGGTCACGACACCATCGGTAGGAAAGTTGCTGATGAGCTGACTCATGACTGCCTCCTCGGCTTGATACCGCCCCGGGACGGGGCGATTCAGTACATTGCTGAACACTAATCTAAATACCCGAGTAAATTAGTCAAGAATAGCCCCGCGAGTCGTGGGCCCTTGCGCGCCCCGTGGTCGGTAGACCGAAGCGCGAGCCCGAAGCCAGTGCCTGCCGGGCGCCCCGATTCCTTTCTCACCAGGGGGCGTGCGGCGCCATGGAAGTCAACGGTGACCCCGGAATCCCCGGATCACCCCGGCGATGCCGACGAGCATGCCGCCGAACGTGGCGGCGAACGCGAGCAGCGATAGCGCCAGGCTGGGGTCGAGCGCGCGGGTTGCCTGTGCGAGCAGCAGGGTGAGCCCGGCGAACGCCAGGGCCATTCCGCCGATCAGCAGCCGCATTTCAGCGATGCAGCCAGCAGGCGGTACGGTGCCCGGGGCGTGGTTCGAAGTCGGGCGGATCGTCGCGGTCGCAGGTACCCTGGATCCTCTGCGCGCAGCGCGGGTGGAACCGGCAGCCGGCGGGCGGGTTCAGCAGGCTGGGCGCTTCGCCCGGCGGGACTGCGCGCTCCGTCTCCGCGTTGCCCGGGTCGGGATCGGCGATCGCGGCGAGCAGCGCCTGTGTGTACGGATGCTGCGGGTGGTTCAGCAGATCGTCGACCGCTGCCTGCTCGACGATCCGCCCGGCGTACATCACGAAGATCCGTTCCGCGAAATGGCGTACCGTGGAGAGGTCGTGGGTGATGAACGCCAGAGTCAGGCCGTATTCCTGCTGGATCTGGCGCAGCAGCTGCAGGATTTCGACGCGCACCGACGCGTCGAGCATCGACACCGGTTCGTCGGCGATGATCACCTGCGGGCGCAGGATCAGCGCCCGTGCGATCACCACGCGCTGCTGCTGGCCGCCGCTCAGCATGTGCGGGAACTTCGCCAGGAAGTCCTCCGGCGGTGTCAGGCGCACCTCCTCGAGCACTTCCAACGCGCGCCGGTCGCGTTCGCTGCGGTCACGCACGCCATGCACGATCAGCGGCTCGTGCAGGATGCGGCGGACGTCCATGAACGGCGGCAGTGCGCCGTACGGATCCTGCTGAACGTAGCCGACGCGCGCGAGATAATCGTTGCGTTCCGAGGGGCGCATGGCCTGCAGCGGGCGGCCCTCGAACACCACCTCGCCGCGGGTCGGCGGGTGCAGGCCCAGCAATGTCCGGGCGAGCGAACTCTTGCCGCAGCCGCTCTCGCCGACGAAGGCCACCGACTCGCTGCGGCCGAGTTCGAAGCTGACTCCGTCGACCGCGCGCACCGAACCCACGCGCAGGAATCCCCACTGGCGCAGGTCGAACCAGGTGTGCAGATCGTGCACGGCCAGCACGGGGCCGGACGGTGGCGGCGGCATCGTGGACGGTTCGGCGCTCATCGTCGTGTCCCCGCGGCATGGAGCCAGCAGCGCACCCGGTGCCGGTCGCCGACAGCGATCGGCACCGGGTCGAGGCCGCAGCGTTCGAAGCGGGAGGGGCAGCGCTCGGCGAACCGGCAGCCCTCCGGCGGATTCAGCAGGCTTGGCGGCTGTCCCGGAATGTGCTCGGGCCGCTGGCGCTGGTGCAGGCGCGGGACGCTTGCCATCAGCAACTGCGAATAGGGGTGTGCCGGTTCCCGGAAGAAGTCCCGCGCATCGGCGAACTCGACGATCTGGCCCGCGTACATCAGCGCGACCCGCTCGGCGATCTCGCTGGACGTGGCCACGTCGTGGGTGATCAGCAGGAAGCTGGTGCCGAGCTCGCGCTTGATGCGCTTCAGCGCATTCATGATCCCCGCCTGCGTCAGTACGTCGAGCGCCGAGGTCGGCTCGTCCATGATCACGAGATCCGGCTCGGTCACCAGCGCCATTGCCAGTACCGCGCGCTGGCGCATCCCGCCCGAGAGTTCGAACGGGTAGCGCTGCAGGAAGTCCGGCGAGATGCCGACCAGGCCGAAGACCTCGGCTGCGCGGGCCAGCGCCCGTTTGCGCGGCCAACCCCGGTGTACTCGGAGCGGCTCGGCGACCTGTTCGCCGACCCGCACGACCGGGTTCAGCGCGTTCATCGCCGCCTGCATCACCAGCGACAGCCGCACCCAGCGCACCTCGCGCCGGAACCGCTCCTCCGAGTAGCCCATGGTTTCGGTGCCGTCGACCTTTACGCTGCCGCTGAACTTTTGCACGTTGCGCGGCAGCACGCGCGTCAGCGCCTTCGCCAGCGAACTCTTGCCGCAGCCCGACTCGCCGAGCACCACCAACGCCTCGTTGCGCCGCAGGTCGAAGCTGACGCCGTCGACCGCGCGCACCACGCCGCGCCCGCTGCGGTAATGCAGCCGGAGATCCTCGACCTGCAGCAGGGGTTCGCCGGCCATTGTCTACATCGCCCTCAGCCGTGGGTTGAAGACCCGGTCCAGCGCGAAGCCGAGCATCGCGAAGCCGAGACCGGTCAGCATCAGCAGTGCCGCCGGCGACAACACCCAGTAGTAGAAACCGTGGTACAGCGCACTCTGGGTCTGGGCGTCGTTCATCACCTTGCCCCAGGTGGGCAGAACCGGGTCGCCAAGGCCGAGCAGCGCGAGCGACGCCTCGAGGAACACGAACGAAGGGATCAGCGTGACGAACGTCGGGATCAGCACCGGCAGGATGCGCGGGATCATGTAGCGCAGCACGATGCGCGCGTTGCCGGCGCCGTAGGCGCGGGCGGCCTCGATGTACGGTGCCTCGCGGATCGGCAGCAGCATCGCGCGGTACATCTTGATCCCGGCGCTGAAGATGCCGAGCGCGATCACCACGCCGAGCATCACCCAGATGCTGGTCGAGTACAGCGTGCCGACCATCACCAGCACCGGCAGCAGCGGCAGGATGATGTTCACCTCGGTGAGCCGCTGGATCACCGCGTCGACCCAGCCGCCGTACCAGACCCCGGCGGCGGCGATCACCAGCGTCGTCACCGTGGTGCCCACGGCCGCGAGCAGGCCGAACGCCAGTGCGACCGGAATCCCCCAGAGCAGTGCCACCATCAGGTCGCGGCGCTGATGGTCGGTACCGGCGAGGCCGTGCACCCGCCCGTAGACGACCAGGTCGGCGTCGATCGTGGCCTGTTCCTCGAACACGATCGCGTCCAGCACCAGCCGGTAGCGTCCGGGCAGCGCTTCCGGAACATCCTCGGCCCCGGGTTCGGCAAACAGGCCCACGTGTGGAACCCGGCCGAGGCGCCGCTCGAGGCCCCAGTCCTGCGAGATCGAAATGCGCTCGTCGCGTGCGAGCCGGCGCCCGCCGAGAATGAACTCGCGCCCGTCGGGGGTCTCCCAGGTCAGGCGCACGAACGGCTCGCGTTCGGCGAATTCCGAGGTCAGGAACAGGTTGAGTTCGCTCGGGAAGCCCTTGTGGGCGTAGTCGAACTCCAGCGGAATGCGCACACGGCTGCCGCCCTCGAAGGGTTCGTGGTCGATGGCCGCGTCGCGGCTCGAGATGACCTGGGTGCGCGGCAGGTCGCCGCCCGCGATCCGGTCCACCCAGACCGGCCGGGCGTTCACCGGGTGCATGCGCCAGACCTCGCCGCCGCGCCAGAGCTCCAGTGCCTGCCCGTACGGAATCGTGACCACGGTGAACACCGCAGTCCCGACCAGCGCCGCGATGATCAGAAGCCCCACCAGCGCCGACGGATAGCGCGCAAGCTGGCGCAGGCCTTCCAGGATCGGCCTCATGCTGCCACCTCCGCCATGGTGCCGGCGCGGCTCATCGTCCCGCTCCCACGCGCACACGCGGATCGAGCATTGCGTAGAGGATGTCGAGCAGGAAGACGGTGATCGCGAGCAGGTAGGCGAAGATCACGACCGTGCCGATGATCACCGGCGTGTCCCGGTGTCCGATCGCCTGGAACAGCAGCGTGCCGAGCCCCGGCCAGTTGAAGACCTGCTCGAGGATGATCGCGCCGCTCCACAGCCCAATCAGCATCAGCGCGAAGCTGGTGATGATCGGCGACAGCGTCGGCCGCAGGATGTACCGCTGCTCGATCAGCCGCGAAGGCAGCCCCTTGGCCCGGGCCATCTCCACGTAGTCCTCGCTCGAGTGGATCAGGAAAAACGTGCGCCACGAATAGATCGAGATGAAGATCGTCGAGATGAACATGGCCGCGAGTGGCAACAGCATGTGCCGCAGCAGGCTCGCGGCGTACTCCAGCGTACCCTCCGGAGGCGGCACGTCGACCATGCCGCCCGCGGGCAGCACCGGGATCAGGAACGCGAAGATCAGGATCAGGAAGATTCCGTAGAACCAGCCCGGGGCCGCGGACGTCGGGGCCAGCGCGATCACGCTGCGGTCGAGTGCGCTGCCGTAGCGTCGCGACAGCCCGAGTGCGATGAACACCGAGGTGAAGAACACCAGCAGGTTCGCGGTGCCGAACAGCAGCAGCGTCGCCGGCAGCCGCTCGACGATGATCCAGTACACCTCGCGGGCGCCGCGGTCGCTGTGCATGTGTTCGGCGCGGCCGAGATCGAGGCGGATCGCCTGCTGCAAGTAGTCGACGCTGCGCACGATGAACGGCTGGTCCAGGCGCAGCCGTTCCACTTCGAACTGCGCCTGGCGTTCGATCAGCTCGTTGCGCTCCTGCAGGCTCATGTCGAAGAACGCCGGGTCCGCGCGCACCTGCTCCGCGACCGTGCTCTGGATCTGCACCAGCCGCAGCTCGTCGACCTGCCCGCCCATGTTCGCGATCAGGATCGTCAGGTACACCCCGACCAGCACGGTCAGGAACAGCGCGATCAGCCGCTTGGAGGTGAACAGCACCAGCTGGCGGATATCGCGCAGCAGGCCCCGTGCCGGTGCCGCCGCGGGGCCGGTCATCGCGAGCCTCCGTTGCGCGCGGCCGACGGTGCCGGCAATGTCGCGAACACCTGCGACGCGAACGAGGGCAGGGCCACGCGCCGGGAAATCACCGCGAACTCGAGGCTGTTCGCGCCGGTGCCCAGCGCGGCGATGGTGTCCGGCTCCAGGCGCAGGCGCCAGCTGCCCGGCCCGTCCGCCTCCGGCGACCCGCGCCGGACCAGCGAGCCGCCGCCGTCGAACAGCAGGTACTGCACGTTTTCGATGTCGTCCAGTGGGTACGGCTCGCCGTCGAAGGTCGCGTGCAGCGTGAATTCGGCCGCCGCGCCGGCTTCCACGACCATCGGCCCGTCGAGTTCGAGTTCCGGGATCGCCGGTCGGGTGAAGCGCAGCCACTTGTCGGAGCGGTCGGGGAAGTCCTCGAAGCGCCGCAGCACCAGCGTGCGCTCGAGCGCATGCACCGAGTGCAGGTAGAACGGACCGTCGCCCACCCAGAAGTGACCGCGGGCTTCCCGCCAGTCGGCGAGCGCCCGGAACCGCGCGCCGGCCTCGTCCGCGCCGACGAAATCGGCCAGCGTCTCGGGGAATGGCATGAAGCCGTCGTGCAGCGCCGCGTCGAGGTGCCGGTCGAGGATCGCGAGGCTCGGGCCGGCCACCAGGCTCATCCAGGTCAGGCGTTCCCGGTCGGCCTTCAGCGAGGAGAACGCGAGATCGCCGGCCGCCTCGGCACGGATGCCGAGCGCCAGCGTGTGCCACGGCGAGGTCGAAGGCGTGCGCGCCGCGACGATGGTCTCCGCGTCGGGATAGATCTGGTCACTGTAGATCTCGATCACCAGCGGATCCTGCGAGACGATGCGCCAGCCCCGAAAATGGCGCTGGAAGACCTCGAAGGTTGGTACATGGCTGGGGTCGAACAGTGCGCTGTTCTCATCGGCCCGCTCGAAGCTCAGGATCCACGGCAGCACCATGTCGGCGAGCGAGACCGGCGAACCGTCGTGCCACTGCCGGTCCAGGTATCCCGGCTCGTAGTGTACGCGGGTGCGGGTGCGGGCGGTCACGCCTTCGGGATGACGTTCGGCGACGGTGACGAAACGCCCGGCGGCGCTGTCCCAGTCGATCCAGGTGTCTTCGGGCACCTCGATGCGCTCGGCGGTTTCGAGACTCAGCCAGTCATGGCTGCGCACCACCGGAACGCCCTCCTGGACGGTCAGTTCGGCGCGCTCGATTCGCTGCGGCCAGTACAGCCCGGTGAACGGATCGGGGATCAGCTCGATGTCGCCCAGCGCGCGCATGATCATCGTATCGAAGATCCAGTTGCTGCCCGCAACCGGGTTCCAGGGCTCGGTCAACAGGTTCGGTACCGCGAACACCACGCGACCGCCGACGCGGTCGCGGAACCGGATCGTGTAGGGCCACAGGCGCGATCCGGAGATGCCGCCGGCAAGATCCACCGCGAGTTCGACTTCCCGGGCATGCGGCAGCACGTTCAGCTGATCGGCGACCCAGACCCGCACCGAGTCCTGCATCGCCAGCTCCAGCGCGCGCGTCATCAGCGTCTCGCGTTCGTCCCAGCTTGCGTAGTCGCGGCGCTGCAGCCGGTCAGCGGCCTCGTCGAACTCGGGATCGGGCGTGTAGACCTGCCAGAGCGGGTCCGGGCGCCCGCGCGGCGTGTAGTAATAGCTGAAGTTCTCGGCCAGATCGCGGTTGATCACGGTCGAGATCCAGCCACCGGTGTACAGGTGCCAGCGCCCGGCGTGCGGATCGCCGGCGATCCAGATACGCGACGCTTCCTCCGCGGTGCGGTACAGGCGCTCCACCCGAAATCCGAGATCCTCCATCAGGTTCGCCACGTAATCGCCGACGCGCTTGCGCGCGTCCTCGGTGCGGATCAGCACGCTCACCCGGACCGGCTGCCCCTGGTAGAGCCAGCGGCCGTCCTCGCGCGTGGCCCCGAGCCGTTCCATCTCGCGCTGGATCACGCGCTCGGCGCGCAGCGGGTCGTGCTGGTAGCGCAGTTCCAGCGCGCGCGCCGCCTCGGCAAGCCGCGCATAGTCCGGGAATACCGTGTTCAGCGGCAGGTAACGCGGCACGGCCAGCCCGCCGTAGAGCTCCTCGGCAACGTAGCGGCGGTTGATCAGCCAGTTCAGCGCCTCGCGGACCTCGCGCACGTGGAAGGGGTTGAGTTCGCCACTGGCGAAATGCGGCCCCGCGGGGTTCACGGTCAGTTCCATCGACGAGCCGAACGCGAGATCGTAGGCCGCGCGCTCGGAGTCGCGCAGGCGCTGGAACACGGTGGTGCTGGTGACGCCCTGCCCGAACACGTGGTGCGTGCCGGCCTCGATCAGCCCGGTCACCTTGCCGACATCGGATTCCTGCGTGAACACGATCTGATCGACCAGTGCCCCGGTGCGCTGCGCCGGGTCGCCGGGCGCCCCGTGGTCCGCGCCACGGGCCGCCGGCGCACCGGGATCGGGCGCCGGGCGCAGGAACAGCATGGCCGTGATACCCGCAAGAAGCAGCACGGCCGCGGCGAGCAAGAATCGGTTCATCGTGACTGGGCGAGGGCCCCTGTGGTCCGAAAGCTGCCGACACGATAGTCAACGCGTCCGGGCGCGACAAGAGCGGAGACGGCCGGGGTGGGAGGAGGGCGGTTCGGGGAGCAAGCCGGCCTCAGTGGCGAAAATGGACGAACAGACGCCCGTGATTCCGGGAGTCCTTATCAACGCGGTGGTACCGCGCGCGGATGTCGGGCCGTTGCAGAAACCGCAGAACGCGCTTCTTCAACTGGCCGCTGCCCTTGCCGTGAATGATTTCAACCGTCGCGATGCGCTTCGCGCAGGCATCGTCGATCGCCCCCTCGAGCGCCGCGTCGATCTTCCGTCCGTCGCGAAAGCATTGATGCAGATCGATCGAAATGCGAGCCATGACGTCCGGGATGGTACCGAAAACGAGACACCGTCGCCGGCTGCGCGTTCGCAGCCGGCTCCTGTGTTTATCAATCAGGAAATGGGCGGTGGCGGCGGATCCTCGTTTTCCCCGTTCTTCTCGCGCTCGGCGCGTTCGCGCATTTCCTTGAGGTAGGAGACCTTCTCCTTCGCAAGCACGCCGGCGAGCAGGATCAGTGCGAGCAGGTTGGGCGCCGCCATCAGCCCGTTCAATGTGTCGGCGACGTCCCAGATCGTGGTCAGCCCGCCGATCGCGCCGAGGAACAGGAAGCCGATGAAGATGATCCGGTACGGGGTCACCACGCGCGATCCGAACGCATACTCCCAGCTCTTCTCGCCGTAGAAGTTCCAGGTGAGCATGGTGCTGTAGGAGAACAGCACGATCGAAATCAGCACGATCCAGCCGCCGAGGCCGGGCAGCCCGGTACTGAACGCGCTGGCGGTCAGCTCGGCGCCGGTCTGGCCGGTCTGGATCACGCCGGTGACGAGGATCACCAGCGCGGTCAGCGTGCAGACGACCAGCGTGTCGATGAACACCTCCCACATGCCCCAGAGACCCTGGTTGTAGGGTTTGGACTTGGCCTGGGCATGCACGATCGACGCGGAGCCGAGGCCGGCCTCGTTCGAGAAGATGCCGCGCGCGAAACCGTAGCGGATTGCCATCGCGACGGTCGCGCCGGCGAAGCCGCCGATCGCCGAGGTCGTGGTAAACGCACCGGCGAAGATCATGCCGAATGCGGCCGGAATCTGGTCGTAGAAGCTGATCAGGACGCCGATCGCGCCGATCACGTAAATGATCGCCATCGTCGGCACGATGCGCTCGGCGGTGACCGCGATGCGCTTGATGCCGCCCAGTGTCACGACGCCGACCAGCACCATGATCACCAGGCCCGTGACCCAGTTCGGGATGCCGACACCGGTTTCCAGCACATGGGCCATCGTGTTGGCCTGCACCATGTTGCCGATGCCGAACGCCGCGAGCCCGGCGAGGAAGGCGTAGAGCAGCGCGAGCCACTTCCAGCGTTTCCCGAGGCCGTATTCGATGTAATAGAACACGCCGCCGGACACCTTGCCGTCGGCGTCGATCTGCCGGTACTTCAGGCCCAGCGTGGCCTCGCCGAGCTTGGTCGCCATGCCGACCAGCGCGACCACCCACATCCAGAACACCGCGCCCGGCCCGCCCAGCGCGATCGCGGTCGCGACCCCGGCGATGTTCCCGACGCCGATGGTCGCCGCCATCGCCGAGGTGACCGCCTGGAATCCGGTAATCGCGCCGACTTCGTGGTGCACGGTGCGCCGTAGCAGGCGGCCGAAGGTATGCCGCCAGGCAAAGCGCATGTGGGTGAACTGGAAGAACCCGAGCCGGATGGTCAGGTACAGGCCCGTGCCCACCAGCAGGATCATGAAAGGCGGGCCCCAGACGATGCTGTTGAGCCAGTCGTTGAACAGCACGAGCGAATGGATCATCGGTTTGGTGTCCCCCTGTTGGTTGATCCAGCCTGTGTTCTGTCAGCCGGCAGGTCGTTGCGGCGGCCCGCTGCGTGCCTTGGGATAGTAGCCCGTGGCGGGGCCCGCGGGAAGCGTCGTTCAGGATTGGCTGCGTCTTGTCAAGACCGCGCGGCGCCCGCCACCGGCAGCGTAGTCGGTGCCCGGTGTTGTCTCTCCTGCTTGGGTCGACACCGCCCATCGGGGCCTGACGCGTGCGTGGCCGCCGCAAGGGAATGAAACCTCGGTCGCAGCGGGGGTTTAACCCCAGTCCATTGCTCAAGAATTCCCCTCTGCAGCTTTGCGGATTACACTGGCGCGATGGATATCCACGACCCTGATCCGATTCGCCGTTTGCGCGCGATCATGGCTCGCCTCCGGGATCCGGAGGGCGGCTGCCCCTGGGATCGTGCACAGACGCCGGAGACGATCGTTCCCTACACCCTCGAAGAAGCGTACGAGCTGGCCGAGGCGATCGCCGGCGGCGAGACCGACCTGATCCGCGCCGAGCTGGGCGACCTGCTGTTCCAGGTGGTGTTCCAGGCCCGCCTCGGGGAAGAGGCCGGAAGCTTCGACCTCGACGACATCGCCTCGGCCATTGCAGACAAGCTGGTTCGGCGGCATCCGCATGTGTTTGGCGACACCGAATTCGCCCACGACGCCGAACGCGAAGCCGCGTGGGAGTCCGCGAAGGCGCACGAGCGCCGGGAACGGGAACGCCACGGCACGCTCGACGACATCCCGCTGGCGATGCCCGCGTTGGCACGCGCGTTGAAACTGCAGCGGCGCGCGGCCCGGGTCGGCTTCGACTGGGACGAGCCCGCCGCCGTCTTGCAGAAAATCCGCGAGGAGATCCGCGAGGTCCAGGTCGAGCAGGGTCGGGGGGCGCAGCCCGAGCGCCTGGCCGACGAGGTCGGCGACGTGTTGTTTGCCGTGGTCAACTGGGCGCGGCACCTGGGGGTAGACCCGGAGACTGCCCTGCGCGGCAGCAACCGGAAGTTCGAGCGCCGGTTCCGCTCGATGGAAACGCTGGCCACGGAACGCGGCCAGCGCTTTGCCTCCTTGAGTTCGGTGCAGCTCGAGGCCCTGTGGTCCGAGATCAAGCGCTCGGAGTCCATCACCCACTGAAGCTGGCGAACCGAAGCCGCTTCCAGCAACCCCGAAGACGCAGCGCAACGACGCAGCGCAAATTGGTGTCCCAAGGAACGTCCATGCCGGATTTCGCGTCTGTGCCCGAGCATTTCATTCCCGCGCGCATCGAGCGGATCGACCAGGTGACTCCGCTGATCAAGGTCTTCCTTCTGCGGACCGACCCGCTACGTTTCCACTCCCGTGCCGGGCAATGGCTGGATCTCGCGATCCCGCAGCAGGGGAGAGAGCCCTGTGTCGGCGGCTACTCGGTCGTGTCCGCGCCAAGTGGCGACGGTCTTCTGCAACTCGCGATCAAATATGCCGATCACCATCCGGCCACCTATCACCTGCACACGCGTGCGCGGCCGGGCGACGAAGTGTTCGTGACGGCGGGGCAAGGGCCGTTCTATTTCGAGCCCGGCATGGGCCGCGAGGTCGTGCTGCTCGGCGCCGGCATCGGGGTCACGCCGCTGGTGAGCATCCTGCGCCTGATTCATGCCGAGGCACCGGAGGTGCGGGCGCATCTGGTCTACAGCGTCGCGTCGCGCCGCGAGGTGTTGTTTCCGGAGGAACTCGCCGAGCTGTCGCACGCGCCGAACATCGACGTGACACTGACCGTGACCCGGGACGCCGAGGACTGGTTGGGGCACACCGGACGCATCAGCCACCGGCTGCTGGAGTCGCTGAACCTGCCCCGGGAGGCGCTCCACTACTACTGCGGCTCGCGCGAGTTCATCGAAGACATGACCGAGTTGCTGCGTGAGTGGGGCATCCCCGAAGCCCAGCTCCACTACGAGAAGTGGTGGTAGCACCGCGCCCGCGAGGATTCCCGGGCGCGGCGCACACGACGAGCGTATCCGTTCAGTCCCGCCCTCTGGGGGAGGGGGGGGCCGCGAGGATTGATGTGAAAGAACGTGGCGCGCGTCCCAGGTAACCCGTAGGGCGGAAAAGCGCAGCGTCATCCGCCACACGGCGTACGCGCCCCGGGCGCCTGCGGCCACCCTGGCGCCGGATGGCGGATGACGGCCTTCGGCCTCTTCCGCCCTACTTCTTTTCCATCACCTCCATCACCGGGGTGGGTGCCGGGCCGGTCAGACGAGGCGCAAGGAGAAGTCGATTGCGCGCAGGTTCTTGGTGAGCCCTCCGACGGAAATGTAGTCGACGCCCGTCGCGGCGATCTCCGGAAGGCTGTCGTCGGTCACGTTTCCGGAGGCCTCGGACACCGCACGCCCGCGGATTCGCCCGACGGCCTCGCGCAGATCCTCCAGCGCGAAATTGTCGAGCATCACCACGTCGGCTCCGGCGTCCAGCGCTTGGTCGACGTCGTCGAGGTTCTCCGTCTCGACCTCGATCCAGCGGCCCTTGCCCAGTGTCCGCGCGCGTTCCACTGCAACCTGGATCGAGCCACAGGCCAGGATGTGGTTCTCCTTGATCAGCACCGCGTCCCAGAGCCCGAGGCGATGGTTGTAGCCACCGCCGCAACGCACGGCGTATTTCTGCGCGGCACGCAGGCCGGGCAGCGTCTTGCGGGTGTCCAGCAGCCGCGAGTGGCCGCCGGCCAGCAAGGCCACCAGGCGGGCGGTTTCGGTCGCGGTTCCGGATAGGGTTTGCAACAGGTTCAACGCGCTGCGTTCGGCGGAAAGGATCGCGCGCACCGGCCCGCTGACCTCGGCCACCACGCCCGGGGCATCGACGCGTTCCCCTTCCGCCACCCGCCACTGAACGCGGACCCCGGGCGCCAGTGCGCGGAAGCAGGCACTGAACCAGGCCTGTCCGCAGACAACCGCGGGTTCGCGCAGGTGCAGCTCGCCCCGTGCCTTCTGCTCGGCCGGAACCAGCGTTGCGGTGAGATCCCCTGAGCCGAGATCCTCACGCAGTGCTGCCTGGACTGCGACATGGATCGTTTCCGGATCCGGGGGCTCGAGAGGTTCGCCGAACGGATCCTTCACTCGGCTGGCGTTGCGCTGCGTGGTCCTGTTCATGGCTGCAGGAGAGGGTCGGCGGCGGGACTGCTTGCCGGGCGGATCGCGCTACGCTCGCGCACCCGTTCCGCCGGCGGGTGCGGCGCAACGTTGCTGCGGTGGCAGCCAACGGTCGAATCGAAAATCCCGTCGATCGGAGTTCGCATGTCCCAGGCCCCTGCCCGTAGTCGAGTGGGTTGAACCCAGTTCCGCCGGCGCCGATGGCCGTCGCTCGCGGACCCTGCATCACGGGGTTCAAGGCTCCCTGTATAGCGGATTCTCCGCGCTCTGAGAAGGTCCGCGGCGGCACTGCGCCGTTGATCGCGCAGAGGCGTGCTCCGGAACCGCGATGGCAAACCGGGCATCCGAGTGCTGACCTACGGCGACCTTGATCGAACCCACGCGCATGCCGGCGGTACGGGGGCGTGAGCCGGTACGTGGCGGTCCACGCGGGTGGGACCCGGTAGACTCGTGTTCTCGAAACTCGACGTGCAGGGGGATGCAGCGATGAACGACGACCACCTGTCCCGCTCCGGCATGCTGAGCCTTGGCATGCTGGCAGCGCTGCTGGCGCTAGCCGTGTTCGTGGCCGCGACCGGTGCGATCTGGCCGGCGTTGCAGGTGTGGCTGGCAGACCTCAGCACGCTGCAATTGGGTATTCTCGCAAGCTTCGTCGCCGGCATGTTCACCGCGGTGGGCGCGATCCCGATCTTCTTCATGCGCCGCCTGTCGCGCGAGGTCGAGGACTCGCTGATGGGGTTCGGGGCCGGGGTGATGCTGGCGGCCACGGCCTTCGAGCTGGTGCTGCCGGCCGCCGGGATCGCGGAATCGGATCTCGGCAGCCCCTGGCTCGCTGCGCTGCTCGTTGGCACTGGCATCGCGCTGGGGGGTGGGTTCCTGCTCGCGCTGCACCGGCTGGTGCCGCACGAGCACTTCGTGACCGGCCCGCAGAGCGGGGCCGACCCGAAAAAGATCCGCCGGGTCTGGCTGTTCGTATTCGCGATTGCGCTGCACAACCTGCCCGAGGGGCTGGCTGTGGGTGTCGGTTTCGGCGGCGACGAACTCAGCGACGGCGTCGCGCTTGCGATCGGGATCGGGCTGCAGAACATCCCCGAAGGGTTGGTGGTTGCGGTCGCGTTGCTCTCGCTCGGCTACAGCCGCTGGACCGCGTTCGGCGTCACGCTGCTTACCGGGCTCGTGCAGCCGGTGGGTGGCCTGATCGGTGCCGGTGCGGTCACGGTGATGGAAATGCTGCTGCCGTGGGGCCTCGCGTTCGCCGCCGGCGCGATGCTGTTCGTGATCAGCCACGAGATCATCCCCGAGTCGCATCGCAAAGGCCACGAGGGCAAGGCCACCTTCGGCGTGCTGCTCGGCTTCATCGTGATGCTGACCATCGACATGGTGCTCGACTAGCAGCCGGTCGGGTTGGCCCAGTGCGGATGGGCCAAAGCATCCCCATAAAAAAATATGATCGGCCGCATCAGAAAAAAATGGGGCACTAGAACCCTCGGTTTTGTGCCCCGGCAGGCGGTGCGCCGGTGTCGAGCAGCGGCAAGGGCTGGCGCCATTCTCCCCCAGTTTTTCCACAGCTTGCCCAGCGCCTTTATACAGCCTAGGCACAATATCTTGTGCCTGGGAATAGTTCGAAACCCGTCCTATAGTAGTTTGCCGTAACCCCCGGTACAGCGTGAGGTCACTTATGCACAGCGAAGCCCCGCCCGTTTCCCCGTCGGTCCCGACCGAAATCCGCCATGCCCCCGACGCCGGGACCCGTGCCGAGCTGCTCGCGACCTCGCCCGGGCAGCATCAGGTCATCCGCCGCAACGGCAAGGTCACCGGCTTCGACGCCGCGAAGATCAGTGTCGCGATCACCAAGGCGTTTCTGGCCGTGGAGGGCGGCGGCGCAGCCGCCAGCCGGCGCATCCACGAGATCGTGCAGGAGCTCACCGGCCAGGTGACCGAGAACCTGTTCCGGCGCGCGGGCAGCGGCGCGATCACCGTGCACATCGAGGACATCCAGGACCAGGTCGAGCTCGTGCTGATGCGCGGTGGCCACCACAAGGTCGCGCGCGCGTACGTGCTGTACCGCGAGAAGCAGGCCGAGAAGCGCGCCGCCGAGGCTGCGAAACAGAAGCCGGCCACAGCCGCCGCGGACGTGCTGCACGTAACCCGTGCCGATGGCACGCGGGCGCCACTCGACGAGGCGCGCATGGCCACGCTGGTCGACGAGGCCTGCCGCGGGCTCGACGAGGTCGACGGCGCGCGCGTGCTGGCCGAGGCCCGGCGCAACCTGTTCGACGGCGTCGCCGAGAAGGACGTCGGCACCGCGCTGGTGATGGCCGCGCGGCCGATGATCGAGCAGGAGCCGAACTACTCGCAGGTAACCGCGCGCCTGCTGATGGACAACCTGCGCCGCGAGGCATTGAGCTTCCTGGCCGGCATGCCGCAGGAGGCGACGCAGGCCGAGATGGCCGGGCGCTACCCCGAGTACTTCCGCGCCTACGTGAAGCGCGCCGCTGAACTCGAACTGCTCGATTCGCAGCTCACCCGCTACGACCTCGACGCACTCGGCAAGGCGCTGAAGCCCGAACGCGACCTGCAGTTCACCTACCTCGGCCTGCAGACGCTGTGCGACCGCTACTTCATCCACTCAGGCGGCACCCGCTTCGAACTGCCGCAGGCGTTCTTCATGCGCGTCGCGATGGGGCTCGCGATCAACGAGATCGACCGCGAAGCGCGCGCGATCGAGTTCTACGAACTGCTGTCGAGCTTCGACTTCATGAGCTCGACGCCGACGCTGTTCAACTCCGGCACCCTGCGCCCGCAGCTCTCGTCCTGCTACCTGACCACCGTGCCCGACGACCTCGACGGCATCTTCGAGGCGATCAAGGACAACGCGCTGCTGTCCAAATTCGCCGGCGGCCTCGGCAACGACTGGACCCGCGTGCGCGGCATGGGCTCGCACATCAAGGGCACCAACGGCAAGAGCCAGGGTGTGGTCCCGTTCCTGAAAGTCGCGAACGACACCGCCGTCGCGGTCAATCAAGGAGGTAAGAGGAAGGGCGCGGTCTGCGCCTACCTCGAGACCTGGCACATCGATGTCGAGGAGTTCATCGAGCTGCGCAAGAACACCGGCGACGACCGGCGGCGCACGCACGACATGAACACCGCGAACTGGATCCCGGACCTGTTCATGCAGCGGGTGGTGGAGGAGGGCGACTGGACGCTGTTCTCACCAAGCGAAACGCCCGACCTGCACGACCTCGTCGGCCCCGCGTTCGCCAAGCGCTACGCCGAATACGAGGAGAAGGCCGCGCGCGGCGAGATCAAGGTCTTCAAGAAGCTCAAGGCCGTCGACCTCTGGCGCAAGATGCTCGCAATGCTGTTCGAGACCGGGCATCCCTGGATGACCTTCAAGGACCCCTGCAACCTGCGCAGCCCGCAGGGGCACGTCGGCGTGGTGCACAGCTCCAACTTGTGCACCGAGATCACCCTGAACACCTCCGACGACGAGATCGCCGTCTGCAACCTCGGCTCGGTGAACCTCGCCGCGCATGTGACCGACGGCGCGCTGGATCTCGCCAAGCTCGAGCGCACCGTGAACACCGCGATGCGCATGCTCGACAACGTGATCGAATACAACTACTACAGCGTGCCCCAGGCGCGGCGCGCGAACCTGCGCCACCGCCCGGTTGGCCTCGGCATCATGGGCTTCCAGGATGCGCTCTATGCGATGCGCCTGCCGTATGCGAGCGAGGACGCGGTGGCCTTCGCCGACACCTCGATGGAGGCGGTTTCCTATTTTTCGATCCAGGCCTCGACGCGGCTCGCCGAGGAACGCGGCCGCTACACCAGCTTCGAGGGCTCGCTCTGGAGCCAGGGTGTGCTGCCGATCGACTCGATCGCGCGGCTGGCCGAGGCGCGCGGTCAGTACCTGCAGCAGGACACCAGCGCCACGCTCGACTGGGATGCACTGCGCGAGCGGGTGCAGACCGTCGGCATGCGCAACTCGAACACCATGGCGATCGCGCCCACCGCGACCATCTCCAACATCTGCGGCGTGTCGCAGAGCATCGAGCCGACCTACCAGAACCTGTTCGTGAAATCGAACCTCTCGGGCGAGTTCACCGTGATCAACCCCTACCTGGTGCGCGACCTGAAAGAGCGCGGCCTGTGGGACGAGGTGATGGTGAACGACCTGAAGTACTACGACGGCTCGGTGCAGCCGCTCGACCGCGTGCCCGAGGACCTGAAAGCGCTGTACGCGACCGCGTTCGAGCTCGACACGCGCTGGCTGGTCGAGGCCGCGTCGCGCAGGCAGAAGTGGATCGACCAGGCGCAGAGCCTGAACCTGTACATGGCCGAGCCGTCGGGCAAGAAGCTCGACAACCTGTACAAGCTCGCCTGGGTGCGCGGCCTGAAGACGACGTACTACCTGCGCTCGATGGGCGCGACCCACGTCGAAAAGAGCACCGTCGCCGACGCCAGCCGCGCGAACAAGCTCAACGCCGTGAACGGCAACGGCAAGGCCAACGGCAGCGCCCAGCCCGCGGAGCCCTCGGCCCCGAAAGCCTGCTCGATCCTCGACCCCGACTGCGAGGCCTGCCAATGACCGACTCGACCGATAGGGCGAACCTCGGCTGATGGCCACCTCCGTCATTGCGAGGGCCTGTCATTGCGAGGCCAAAGGCCGTGGCAATCCAGGCGGTGGTATGGATTGCCGCGCCCCTGCGGGGCTCGCAATGACGGCTCGCCCACCCACGTAGGGCGGAAAAGGCCGAAGGCCGTCATCCGCCGATGGGCGCCCGGGTTGGCCACGACCCCCGGGCTCAAAAAACGCGAAAACGGCGGATGACGCTTCGCTCTTCCGCCCTACGAACGACGAACAAACGATTTTCGGAGGAACCGCCAATGCTCAACTGGGACGACCCCATCGCCGCTGCCGCCACCAACAAGCAGCCCGCCGTGCGCCCCGGCATGGGCCTGCAGGAGAATGACGCGCTGATGCAGACCGCCGGCGCCGCCCCGAGCGTGAACCCGGACCCCGCCGCATTCCACGCCACCGAGGCCCCGGCAACCGCGGACGACCAGGCCCCCGCCGGCAACATCGGCCTCGAAGACCCGGAAATGGGCGCCGAGCGCATCCGCGTCGACGACAAGAAGATCATCAACTGCCGCGCCGACCTGAACCAGCTCGTACCCTTCAAGTACAAGTGGGCCTGGCAGAAATACCTCGACGGCTGCGCGAACCACTGGATGCCGCAGGAAATCAACATGAACGCGGACATCGCGTTGTGGAAGGACCCGAACGGCCTTACCGAGGACGAGCGCCAGATCGTCAAGCGCAACCTCGGCTTCTTCTCCACTGCCGACTCGCTGGTCGCGAACAACCTGGTGCTCGCCGTCTACCGCCACATCACCAACCCCGAGTGCCGCCAGTACCTGCTGCGCCAGGCCTTCGAGGAGGCACTGCACACCCACGCCTACCAGTACTGTGTGGAGAGCCTCGGCCTCGACGAGGGCGAGATCTTCAACATGTACCGCGAAGTGCCGAGCGTCGCGCGCAAGGCCGAGTGGGCACTGCCGTTCACCCGCCACCTCGCCGACCCGCACTTCCACACCGGCACGCCCGAGAACGACCAGAAGCTGCTGCGCGAGCTGATCGCGTTCTACGTGATCTTCGAGGGTATCTTCTTCTACGTCGGCTTCGTGCAGATCCTGTCGATGGGCCGGCGCAACAAGATGACCGGCGTCGCCGAACAGTTCCAGTACATCCTGCGCGACGAGTCGATGCACATGAACTTCGGCATCGACGTGATCAACCAGATCAAGATCGAGAACCCGCAGCTGTGGACGCCCGAGTTCAAGCAGGAAATGGCCGACATGATCCGCGAGGCCGTCGAACTCGAAGCCCAGTACGCCCGCGACACCATGCCGCGCGGCGTCCTCGGCATGAACGCCGGCATGTTCGAGGAATACCTGCACTTCATCGCCAACCGCCGCTGCGCCCAGATCGGCCTGCCCGAACTCTACCCCGGCGCCGACAACCCCTTCCCGTGGATGAGCGAAGTCCTCGACCTGAAGAAGGAGAAGAACTTCTTCGAGACGCGGGTCACCGAGTATCAGACCGGTGGGGCGCTGAGCTGGGATTGAGCCGGAACTGAGCCATGCCGACGGCGCTCAGGGAAGGGCCCTACCGTTTCTACTGGTACAGCCACGAGCCGGGGGAGCCGCCACATGTCTACGTGGACCATGGCGATTACTCGGCCCCGAGTTCTGGTTGCGCCCCGTGGCGCTGGCGCGGAACATAGGCTATTCAGCTCAGGACCTGCGGCGTATCCGCCGGATCGTCGAGGCTCGGCAGCAAGACCTCCTGGAGGCATGGCATGGGTACTTTGGCAGCGAACGCCGATGAGCGTGTCGCCTCGGTGGAATTCACGGAAGACTCTCTGGTCGTCGGCTTGATGGACGGGCGGCGGATCTCCGTTCCACTTGAATGGTACCCGCGCCTGGCGCACGCCACTCCGGACCAACTCGCCGTCTGGGAGATCTGCGGCGGCGGCTATGGGATTCATTGGCCCGAGCTGGATGAAGATCTGAGCACCGAGGGCCTATTGCGCGGGGCGCCGGCACCGGCGGTCGGGGCGTAGTCGGGGGCGGCGTGGCAGGGTTCATTTGCCATGTTTGCAAGACCGGGCAGGCGGCTCCTGGCAACGCTACCGTGACACTCCAGCGCGGTGAGGGGATACCGGGGGCAGACCTTGCGTTGTGTATCCGTTCAGTCCCCCCTCCCAAATCCGAGTGCGAGGGTTAGGAAAGCGCCTGTCATTGTCATTGCGAGCGAAGCGCGGCAATCCAAACGACGCAAAATGAATCACCGCCTTATGGATCGCCACGTCGCTTCGCTCCTCGCGATGACGCATTTTCCTGGGCAGGGGGGCGACGAGGATGCGGACGGGGGCTGAACGCATTCTGCGTTTTGCCTCGAGTCGAACCCTGTTTCTGATCGTGGGGGCGTCGGGCGGCTTGCCGGCCCTCCAGGGTCATCCGCAGGGTGGCCGTGAGCCGCGCGAACCGGATCCGGCGCGCACTTACGGTGATGATTCAGGCACTCGCGGTGGGCCGCCGGGGCGGGTCCCAACACGCGGTTCGGCGTTCGGCATCAGCGCGCAACGAGCGATCTGGTGATTGCGGGAAACGCCTTCAGAAGCTTGGCGTCCGTCGTTACCAGGGTGGCTCCAAGCGCTTGTGCAACTGCCGCGAACTCACAGTCGTATGCTGAGCAATCGCTGGCCCTCACGAGTTCCAGTACCTGCATCGAGTCGACCTCGTGCTCACCCCCATTCAGCAGCTCCTCGGCCTCTCGCTGTATCGCGCATGCCCGGTCGAAGCTCAGGACGCCTCGACGCAGGTACCCGGCCAATATGTTCCGGAACTCACTTCGCCAGAGAATCGGGACGTGCCAGTCCGAATCTGCCTCCAGTAAGCGCTCCGCTTCGTCGGTGAACTCGCCTGGAAGGTGGAGATAGGCCAATACGTCCGAATCCACGACGATCATGGACGACCCTGCCGTTTGAACGCCTCCGTGTCGTGTGCCCGAAACTCGCCAGCCTTCAGTTCCGCCCGGAGCGCGCGTGCTCGGGCAAGCCGCTCGCCCGGTGTCCGCTTGCTGGGCACAAGCATCGCCTCAAGGCACACGATCGCTTCGTTGTTCAGACTGCGCCGGTGTGCTTCAGCGGACGCCTTCAGGCGCCGGTACACGTCGTCGGGAATATTCTTCAGAGTCAGGGACGTGGGCATGATCGGCACCTCCTCGAAACCATTTTGGTGCCGTTACGGTTATCCGTCAATCGCGTCCTCGGCCGACTATGGGCTCAACCGGACCGCGAAGACGTTTTCATGCATTCCGGTTCCGAACTGGCGGTCACGATCCCCTTCAAACGTCCGATCAAACCGATTTACATCACCCAGTTTCTTGCTCTGCTGGATGACATTGGAGCTGAATGATGGCACCGAATTTTGACTATCCCTTCGAACTGCGACCCCTCGAGAAGGAGGATGGCGGAGGCTGGTTAATCGTCTTCCCGGATTTGCCGGGTTGTATGTCGGACGGAGAAACTCCCGAAGAAGCTATTGTCAACGGTCGTGACGCGGTTGCCGCCTGGATGGCGGCCGCCAAGGAAGCGGGCCGAGAGATTCCCCGCCCAGGAGAATTGCCCAGTGGCAAGTTCATTGCCCGCATTCCGCGCAGCTTGCACGCGCGACTGACTGCCCGTGCAAAGCAAGAGGGGGTCAGCATGAACGCTTTGGTCTCTGCCTTCCTCTCTGAGAGTCTCGGCCGAAGGGAAGGCGCGGAGAAAGCCCTTTAACGAGGTGTCTGAGGAGCCCCCCCATGACCCGAATCAATATCGACCAGCTGACCGAGGCGGAACTGATCGACCTGAACCGCAGAGTCGTCGAACGGCTGAAATTCCTGCAGCACATGCGCGCGCACAGCGCGATGATGAGGTTCAGCATCGGGCAACGGGTCGTGTTCGACGCGCCCGGGCAGCCGCAAGTGACGGGCGTGCTCGTCAAGTACAACAAGAAGACGGTCAGCGTGGTGACCGACGAAGGGGTGCAGTGGAACGTGTCGCCCGGTCTGCTCCGCCATGCGGAACCCAAGGACATCACCCCCGGGGCGGGCAACGTGGTGAAGCTCAAGTAAGCACGGGTCAGACCCAGTTGCGAGCAAGCCGACTGATTCGCCTATCCGGCGACGGACGCTTTCATGTTGTAACCTCGTGACGCTATAGTGCTTTTTGTCGCACGATTCGGCTTTTCGGGCAAGAGCGCTACCGAATCCGACAGGGTGTGTACCGAATCCTGTACGAGGTAACCGCCGAGCTTCTGACCGTGACGGTCGTGAAGGTGGGCGACCGAAAAGCTGTTTACAAGACCAGTTGATTTCCGGGGACAGCAGTACCCCCGTTTCTCTACGGGGCCCGCGGGCGGTATCATCTACCGGAATCGCAAGGAGATGAGCGATGGCTGGAATGACTGGATTTCCTTCCGGGGCACCCGCATCATGTGCCGCAGCGCGGCCATCGCCGGCAGTCAGCGGTATCGAGGTACTGTCCCCTGAAACGAGATCGAGGACCAAGAAATGGCACTGCCAGTTTCGATCCAGGATGTCGTGGATGCCATGCAGCTTCCGAACGATGATTGGTGTTCATACCTTAACGTCGACACGGGTGAGATCGTGACCGTGACCGATGAGGATCAACGTCTGATCGAAGGCGATGTCGATCTGGACGACGTGCCAGCCTGGCAGCGCGAAGCGCTGCCCAAGGCTCGCGAGGCCCTGGAGTCGGACCGTTTCCTCCCACTTCCCGGACCGTTCGATATTCACGAATGGTCGATCATGGAAGAATTCGCCGACGGCCTCAGCGATGAGGATTCACGCGCGGAGGTTCTGGACGCATTACGGGGTCGGGGTGCATTTCGCCATTTCCGGTCCACGATCGAGCGTCTGGGGATCGAAAGCGACTGGTACCGATACCGGGACTCGGCGTTCGAGCGGATCGCGAAGGAGTGGCTGGACGCCAACAACGTGCCGTATCGCTAGTGGGTGTGTTCAAACGGCGAGTGGAGTGCGCCGGGTGGCCGGCGCTTGTCGCCCAAGGCGGTGCGTGTAGGCATTGGTCTTCTTTTGGGGAACAGTGCAGCGGTTTCTCGGCGGCCCGCCACGCTGGCATGATCTGACGGACTCACAGAAAGGGTAGAAATATCAGAATGCCTCGTGTGCATTCCGCGGTAGCCAGCTCACGCTCCGGCGCGCGGCAATCGCCGGCAGGCAGCGATACATGGAGGGGCAATGTCCCCGTATACCGCTGACTATACGCCGGAACTGCCACGGCTGCAGAGCGGTGTTCGCCCCCGCACGCCTGAGGTAATCGTCCACCTCCTGGCGAGAAAGCTCGGCCAACCGGCGCACCGAAAGCGATTGAATGAACTGCTCTGCACGGAGTACGTACCAGCGCACGGCAGTGGGTTCAACGCCTTGCTTCAGAAGCAGATTCCGGTAGCGCTCCCAGAAACGACGCTCCGCGTCGCCGCGACTTCCTGTCGCCATGAGCCAACCTCCTGTAAGCCGATGGACGAAGTGCCGCCCAATCCTGCCGCACGGAGCGCGCAAGACGCAAGCGCCGCATCATGCTATACAGAATCTGTCTACCTCCGATATTCCAGTTTCTTCTGATTATACTGTTAGGCAAAGGAGTACGGTAGGGGTGAGCACGCAGGTTACAGTAAAGTGGAGATGGCTAGATTGGGAGCCGGGCTACACATGGTCAAAGGACATCGTCTCCCAGCTCGTCGAGCTGAACCTTAGGGAGGGACAACTCGATCGCTGCGTTTACGTCATTCGAGTAAACGGATTGTTTGCCATTCAGTATCCGCTCGGGATCTCGCCGACTCTATACATTGGAGAGGGCAACTTCAAAAGTAGGATAATCCAGCATAAGAACTGGCTGGGTGAGTTGGCTGATCTCGTTAGAGACTTCTCGTTTCAGGTTGGCATATGCATCCCAAGAGTCAGAAATAACCGTCGTGCATATCAAGATCTAGAGGCCTACCTCCTTCAGGAGTTTAAAGAAATATACGGTTGCGCTCCTTTAAAAAATGTTCAGATGGAGCGTCGTCGGGCTAGCTATGAGTATGTTCCGAAGGATGAGCTTCGGGCAGCGCTGATGATAGGCCGCGGGGTTCGCTACCATTGGGCGGTGGCTCCAATGAAGAGTTCGCCCTACCATGAGAAGTACTGGAAGACCTACGATGAAGAATTGGCATAAGGTCAACATGAACAGTAGCCTAATCGGGTAAGGGCGGGTCTTTAACCCGCCCTCCCCACACCACCCGGCATGCGGGTCCGCACCGGGCGGTTCATGAGAAAGGAGCACACGGGGAGATCAAGCGTAGCCATGGGCCTTCATCCACAGATCGCGGACGCTGATCAGCCCTTGGCGTTGCAGCCACTCATTCGTCATTCCGCTCTGTGTCGCCAGCGTCCGCGACAAGCGCCAATAGCTCTTGCTGCTGAGCGCCGTCAGGATCGCCTGGCGTTTGAACGTCCCCAAGGCGAGCAGGTTGCGGACCTTGGTGCGCACATGGCGCCACTGTTTCCAGTAGCACATGCGCACCCGGCGGCGCAGCCAGTGGTCGAGCTCGGGGATCGGACGGTAGTAGTCCGAGATGCCGAAATAGCCCATCCAACCACGAACGTACTGGGCGAGCTTCATGAACCGGTATTGCATCGAGACGCCCCAAGATCGTCCGGTCAATCGCCGAACGTTGTGCTTGAAGTCCTCGAAGGCGCGGTCAGACCAGCGCAGTTTCGTTCCCCGGAAGGTGAATCCGAGAAACTGACAGTCGTTGGTTTTGACCACCCGGGTCTTTTGCTCGTTGACCAGCAGCGCCAGCTTGCGGGCAAGAAAGCGAGTCACGCTCGCCTTCACCCGGTCCCCGGCGCGGAGCGTCTTGACGAGGATCACGAGATCATCCGCATAGCGGGTGAATCGTTGTCCTCGCCGTTCCAGCTCACGATCGAGATCGTCCAGCAGAATGTTGGCGAGCAATGGGGAGAGTTCTCCGATTCTGGCCAACGTGTACCGGCACTATGCGCTGGATCTCTGGTTCGAGCGGGTGGTGCGGCCGCGTTGTCGCGGCCAGGCGCTACTCATCCGCTATGCGGATGATTACGTCTGCGCGTTCCAGTATCGCGAGGAAGCCGAGGGGTTCTACCGGGTTCTGCCGAAACGGCTGGCGAAGTTCGGCCTGCCCGTGGCACCGGAGAAGACCCGCATCCTGCGCTTCAGCCGATTTCATCCCGGGCTGCCTCGGGGGTTTGCGTTTCTCGGCTTCGAGCTGTATTCGAGTCGGGATCGCCGCGGAGACCTGCGGGTGATGAAGCGCACGGCGCGCAAGCGTCTGCAACGCGCCAAGCAGCGGATCAAGGAGTGGATCAAGGGCCATCGGCACTTGCCGGGGCGCCGGTTCATCCGGGAGTTGAACCGGAGACTGGTGGGGCACTACAACTACTACGGGCTGCGCAGCAACGAACAGGCGCTGCACAGCTTCCACCAATGGGCGATCGGCTGTGCCTTCAAGTGGCTGAATCGTCGCGGTGGCAAGCGGAGCAGCTTCACTTGGGCCCAGTTCAACCGGGCGCTGAAGCGGTTGGGTGTCGCCTTCCCCCGAACCACGGAGAGACAGCGCGCGCATGTGGCCTTTACGTAAGGGAACGTCCGTTGCGAAAGCGAGTACAACCGAGGAACCGGATGCGGGAAAACCGCACGTTCGGGACTGTGCCGGGGGCGCCGGGTAACCGGCGTCCCTACGGCGGATGCAAAACGGAGTTAGCCCTGTGAGCGGTAATGTGGAAAAAAGATGTTTGCTGTGTGAAGAATTAATTTCCGCAGAAACTGACTCGCGTGAACATTTAATACCCAACTCTATCGGAGGGAGAAAAAAAGTCTCAGGATTCCTGTGTGTGCCATGCAATTCAAAATCCGGTGATAGCTGGGATTCTGCGCTTGCGCACCAAATGAACCCGTTGAGTCTGTTTTTCCGGATAAACAGAGAACGTGGTGATGCGCCTTCTCAGAAGTTTAAAACCACCAGTGGTCGTGAGTTGGTTCTCAATGCAGATGGATCAATGGACTTGCCAAAGCCTGTCTTCAAAGAACAGCAGAATGACACACGAGTAGAAATAAAAATTTCTGCTAGAGATATGACTGAGGCAAAAAAGATGCTGAGAGGTGTCGCCCGAAAATACCCGCGACTTAACGTTGATGAATTGCTTGAGGAAACCAAGATGCAATCCACCTATTCTCAAGAACCGATTCATTTCAACTTATCCTTCGGCGGGTTAGATGCGGGTCGCTCATTTGTCAAAACAGCGCTAGCATTGCTCTCTACTATTGGAGTAAGCGCGAGAGACTGTGAGCATGCTATTCAGTTTCTAAAAGAAGAAGAATCTGAGCCATGCTTTGGCTACTACTACGAGAAAGACTTGGTGGGTGGAAGACCCGCCGGAACTCCAGTTCACTGTGTCCATGTCAATGGTGACCCGGATAGCAAACTCATACGTGGGTATGTCGAATACTTCGGCGTAATGCGAGTTGTCATGTGCTTGTCTAGTAACTATTCAGGAAATGCATTCTCGGCAACGTATGCAATTGATCCAACTAAAGGCGAGGAGCTGAACCTATCTGTTGGCCTTGATCTGGATTTGGTGGATATACGGAAAGCATACAACTATGAGAAATGGGATGGTAAAGCCGTTCAGCAGGCCATGGGTGCAGTTATAGGTCCAACACTGGAAAAACAGCATAAAGAAGAAAGAGGCAGGGTCTTAGATGAGGCGGTTCGGTACGCATTCTCAAACTGCGGTTCGAAAGAGGGAGAAGTGATAGCCGAAGAGCAACACAACCGTCTAATGGGGCTTCTAAGGGAAAAGCTAGAGCCATGGGTTTTGAACCAGATCATTAGTATGAGAAAGCATGATTAGGCATAACAATGCATTTCACCGGACAAGCCGGTGAATGCGGCGTTATGTGTAAGGGGAGCATGGATGGGATTTCAAGCTATTCCAATCATCCGAATTTTCGATGAATCAAAAGCCAAGGAGTTCTATCTGGAATTTCTTGGTATGTCGTTGGATTGGGAGCACCGCTTTGAGCCGGGCTTTCCTATCTACATGCAGGTTTCCAAGGGTGGTCTGGTCTTTCACCTCAGTGAGCACTATGGAGATTGTTCTCCCGGTGCTAAAACGTTTGTGAATACTGACGAGTTTGAGGCCCTGTACGGTGAAATTACCTCGCGAGGTTACAGATACTCTCGGCCAGAACTTACGACTGCACCTTGGGGTGATAGGGTATTTGAGGTGATAGATCCGTTTTCAAACAGAATTTTGTTTAATGAATGCATAAACACATAACCAGGTCAAGCACGGGGACAGCTTTTTCGTTGCGGCTTTGCCTCCACTACAAAGCTGCCCGTGTTGGCAGCGTTAGGTGCGCTTGAAACCCGAGGCGTTACAGGTTACACTCAGAGTATGATCCGAAGCTTCAAGCACAAGGGTTTGGCCAGCTTTTTCAGGTCCGATAGCACCGCAGGGTAAGCGTCCGGGGAACCCCGGGTTCTCCGCTTACAGTTCCGGCGCCGGGATTTTCAGATCCTCGGGCGTGAGCCGATGCGGCAGCAGGGCCGCGATGCCGCCCGGGGTGGTCACCGCCGGCAGGGTCTCGAACAGGTAATGCAGGTAGGCGCGCGGCTCCAGGCCGTTGGCCTTCGCCGTCTCCACCAGGGTGTAGAGCATCGCACTGGCCTCGGCACCGCGCGGGCTGCCGCTGAACAGCCACGCCTTGCGCCCCAGGGCGAATGGCCGGATCGCGTTCTCGGCCAGATTGTTGTCGATCTCGAGGTGACCGTCCTGCAGGAACGTGATCAGGATCGGCCACTGCCTGCGGGCATACTGGATCGCCTCGCCCAGCAGGCCCTTGGGCAGCACCTTCTGCGCCTTGTCGTCGAGCCAGGCCTGGATCTCATCCAGGATCGGCTGCGACTGTTCCCGCCGCACCGCGTGGCGGTGTTCCGGGGCCGTGCCGCGGATCCGGCGCTCGACCTCGTAGAGCTTGCCGATCAAGGCCACGAAGGCATGCGCGGCCCCGGTCTTGGTTCGACTGTTGGCCGCCTCGACGGCCTTGCGCCGGACGTGGGCCCAGCACCCCATGTGGCCCCGGATGCCCTCTTTCTCTGCCAGCGCGTGATAGCCCGCATAGCCATCCGTCTGCAGATAGAACCGGAGTTCCGGAGGCCGGCCGTCTCCTTCCGGGAACAGGAAGTCGATCGGCACCTCGCCGCTGCGGCTCGGGGCGTACTGGAACCAGATCACTGGTCTTCCAGACGGCCCACCGCGGTAGACCCACATATAGGACTTGGTGGTGTTGGCCCGGCCCGGTTCATCGAGCACCTGCACCGGGGTCTCGTCGATCTGCAGCACCGGGCCTTGGGTCAGGTGCTGCTTCAAAGCGGCCAGCACCGGGGCGAGCGGGGTGGCCAGTTGTACGATCCAGCCGGACAGGGTCTGGCGGGAGAGCTCGATGCCCTCGCGGGCGAAGACCTTCTCCTGGCGGTACAGCGGCAGGCCATCGACGAACTTGCCCGTAACCACCTCCGCGAGCAGCGAACTGTGCGCGATGGCTTTCGGCAGGATCTGCGCCGGGCGGGGTGCGATCCGCAGCCCCGCCTCGGCGCCGGGTACGTCGGCGTGGATCGGCGCGTACTTGGCGCGCTTGATCTTGATCACGTAGTACTGCTTGGGCAGCACCCCCAGCTGCTCGGACTCGTCGAAGCCGATCCGCACGTGGGTCTCGGCGAGCGCCGCCTGTTCCGCCTCGGACAGGTCCAGGATGCGCTCCACCCGCGGCAGGTGCGCCGGCAGCGGCTTGCGCTTCGGGGTCTGCTTCTTGGGTTCGGTACGTTCCGAGCGTGGCGGCGCCTTGGCTTCGGCGATCTGGGCGTCCAGTTCCTCGATCAGGACGTTCAGCTCGGCTTCGTCAAAGAGCGCGAGCTGCTCCCGCGCGACGCGATCCGCCTTCGGTCCGAAGCGCTGGTGGCGCAGCAGATCCAGGCGCTCCAGGAGGAGCTCGATCTTGCGGTCGAGCTTATCGATGGTCTCGTTCCGCACCCGAAGTTCTGCATCGCGTGCCTGCAACTCGGCCTCGAAGCGCTGTTCCCGCGCGACCTTCTCGGCCGCCATCCGGGCGATGATCGCGTGCAGCTCCGCGGGGTCCTTGGGGAGCTTCTGAGCGGCTTCGGGCATACCCGGAAGTTTACCAAAACCCAGCCAATAACGCTGCAGAATCAGCGACTAAAGCAGAGAAAAAGACGCCTTGAGATGGCCCTGCACGGCGGTCGGATCCAGGCCCTCCAGCAACCACTGCAGTTCGCGCACCGACAGTTCAACCGAACTCTGCTCGGTGCCCGCCGGCCACCAGAAGCGCTGCTTCTCCAGGCGCCGGTACCACAGCCAGAAGCCGTTCCGGTACCACACCAGCACCTTGATCTTGTCCCGCGCCCGGTTGCAGAACACGAACAGGTGCGAGGAAAACGGATCCGCCTGCAGCACGTCCTCGACCCGCGCCGCGAGACCGTCGATCTGGCAGCGCATGTCGGTGTGGCCGCGCGCCAGATACACCTTGGTGTGCGCGTCCAAGGCGATCATGCGCGCTCCCGCAGCACACCCAGCACCCGCTGCAGCGTCTCGGCCGAACACCCCGGCCCGATCTCCAGACGCAGACCACCGGCCAGCACCAGCGTCAGATCGGCAGCCCGCGTCCCGGGCGCGTCATCGACCAGGGTGACCGGCACGAACTCCGGCACCGGGGCCGCCACCGGCGACTCGGTCCGGGGCTCCGGCGCCAGCAGTCGCCGCCAGCGCTGCAGGCTGGCCACCGAAATCCCGCGCCGCTCACAGTACGCCTGCTGCGACAGACCGCTGCGCTCCCAGCCCCGCACCAGCCGCTCCCACTCCTGCCGACTGCGCCGCACGCCCCACATGATCCCGCCCTCCGGTTATCCTGGACTGGCGGCTATCATCCGGAGGCCGCCGGGGCGGCGGAAGAACGTATTTCGCAGGACGCTTACACCGCAGGGATACAGGCTGCTCATGCGAAGAGGCTTCGATTGATTCTCGGCAGGCTAAATGCAGCGTCAGAAATCAAAGACATGGACTTGGCAGGCCTTCGGCTGCACAAGCTCTCTGGGGGTCGCGCCGGGACTTGGTCGGTAACAGTTAGCGGTAACTGGCGAGTGACCTTCCGGTTCGAGGACGGAGACGCCGAGATAGTGAACTATGAAGATTACCACTGAGGTGCCGTCGATGTTGATGCACAATCCCCCCCATCCTGGTGAAGTGTTGCGTGAGCTTTGTCTGGAGCCCATGGGTCTCTCTGTAACGGCCGCTGCAGAAGCGCTGGGAGTAAGTCGAAAAACCCTGAGTTCCGTATTGAACGGTAAGGCCGGCATTAGTCCAGAGATGGCCATTCGACTATCCATTGCGTTTGATACTTCGGCAGAGAGTTGGCTGAACCAGCAGTCCCAGTATGAGCTCTGGCATGCTGAGCAGCACCGTAAAGAGCTCAAGGTTAAAAAGCTTGTCACCGCCTGAAGAAGCACATAACGGATAAGGCTAGATCGTGTGAGCGAAGCGAGCGACGATCTGAGCCGTTTGTTGGACAAGCGTGGTTCAAAGGGAAGTGGCGGGGGTTCTGAAAACAGCTTTTCGGCAGGCGGGTGTCGCTGCCGATGGTCAACGTGTCATGGGCGCGCTCGAGGGTTTGTCGGTCCGTGGTTCCGGCAAGGCGGGCGCCAAGACGGGGGATTTGGGGCGGCGACAGCCGTTTTCCGGGCGCGCACACCCCTCGGCTCGAAGGCACCGAACGCCGAGGGGACCCGTGCTGGCGAAGGCGTTTACATAGCCGCGGCTCCGGCGACGGCATCCTGGATGCGGGTATAGCCCTCGTGCGGGGAGATCTGGGTGCGCAGGATCTTCATGTTCCCGCCGCAGCAGGGACAGGCCAGGGCCGGGCGCGCACGCAGGGGCGCCGGCATCGGTACGGGGCGCAACCTGAGCAGCACCTGCAGCAGGTGGATCAGGCGTTTGCGGTTGGGATGCAGGAAGCCGTAGGTCCGAGCGCGGCGGAAGCCCTTGGGCAGGACATGGCGCAGGAGGTGCCAGATGAAGTCGGCACCGGAGAGCGTACGGGTCCGCGCCTTGCGGGTCTTGCTGTCCTGGTACCGGAAGGTCACCTGGCCGTCATTGCAGGCGAGGATGTCCTTCTCCTGGATCGCGCCGCGATAGAGATAGCGGCCGAGGTAGACGAGCGCTTTTTCGCCGGGCGGTCCAGCGGCGTGGTGGCCCGGGCCGCGGCGCGCAGCCCGCCCTGGCGGCTGGGGAACAGCCACACCGGGTTGCGATGGGTGCGCCAAAAGTCGCGCAGTACGGTGAGCGTGGTGTCGGGCAAGGGCACGAAACGGTCCTTGTTGCCCTTGCTGTCGCGCACATGCACCCGCGCCCGTTCGGCGTCGATGTCGCCGAGCTGGAGACGCAGGCCGTCGCCGAGGCGCAGGCCGAGGCTGTACAGGGTGAAGTAGAACACGCGGTAGCTGAGAATGCGGGTGGTATCGAACAGGCGGGCGGCTTCGGCGACGGTCACGATGTCCGGCAGACGCTGGGACTTGGGTGGCTTGATCAGCCCCACCGCCACCCAGGGCTTGCGCAGCACGTGGGTGTAGAAGAACTTCAGGCCGTAGAGATCGTGCTTCGCGGCACTCCAGGAGTGGCTCTCCAGGAGATCGGTGAAGTACTCGGTGAGCTGGGCCTCGGAGAGATCCTCGATACGGTGGTCGAAGTAGGCGCCGATGCGCCGAACGGCGCGGGCATAGGCCTCGATGGTCTTGGGCTGGAGGGCCTTGAGCTTGAGGTGCTTGAGGTGGGTCTCGTACTGTTGGTTGAAGTCGGGCGGGGTTGCTGGTCTCATGGTCGTGCAGCCTCACGGTTCTTGCTGGAACGGCCCCTCAGCGATGAGGGGGGTGAGGCTGCATTCTAGATTTCACCCGGCGGAGTCGCCCTTCTCCGCGTAGCGGCTTCGTCCAGCAAGTAGTAAGTATCGGGTAATCCGGCGAATGTTGGCGAGAACGCGGGGAACGCGGCATACTTGTATGATTTGAAGTGCGTATCGGGCCCGATGCCCACGGCATCCGATGGAGGAAAATGGAAATGAAAATACGAGTAGTACTAGAGCCAAGCGAAGAAGGCGGATACACGGTCTATGCGCCGAGCCTGCCTGGATGTATCAGTGAAGGGGAGTCAAAAGAAGAAGCCCTGGTCAATATCCGGGAGGCAATCGAACTGTACCTCGAGTCTGTTGAGGACGACACCGGCTACAATCCGAATGCTGAAATTACTCATATCGCGGTATGAGCAAGGTACCGAGCCTCCCGTTCGATAAGGTCATTGGCGCCTTGAGGCGTGATGGATGGGTAGTTGTACGGCAGCGGGGTAGCCATATCCGGTTGCAGAAGCATACCAGGGAAGAGGTATTGAAGATCACCATTCCAGCTCATAGACCCATCAAGAGATCGACTCTTTCACATATTCTGAAACAGGCGCGTTTGGATGTTGCTGAGTTCATCAAGTTACTGTGAAACGGAATGGAACAAGGCAGGTTAAGCGTAGGCATAGAATCCTGTAGGCCGCAGGGGTGATCGCGCACCCTCAAGTGCTGGTACAGCTTCGACAAGCTCAGTTCCGGCCGCTGAGGGTTTAAACTGCACCGAAGGCAACACAGAAGCACCCGTCAAGGCGAGGGTGTGGAGGTCCGGCGGAGTCCATAGGCCGTGGCTGCGAGGCAAGAGATACGTCGGAGAACTCGGGAAGCCCCGATGGGCTCCTGGACGGACTTGCCACCGACAGGGCATGCGGTTATTGAGGCCCGCAAGGGGAAACCCGAGATGCGGACTCAATGATCGCTCAGAGATGCGGGATGAACTCGACGGGGGTCCCCAAGGCTGGCGGGCGAGCCAGGCGGCTACGGTTCGGTGTTGCTACACGTTTGGCCGCGCCGCTGACTGGATCGAGCGCGCGACCGAAGTCCCGGCGATGATGGCCACCGCGGCCAGCGGGATCAGTGCCCCGGTTGCGTCGATCGCGATCAGGGTCAGCGAGCCGATCAGGCACCACAGGATCGGAATGAGCGAGGCGAGCCAGAAGCTGGGGCCGCGCAGGATGAGCAGCAGCACGCCGAGCGTGGCGATGGCCGTGGGGTCGGGGTGCAGGCCGTAGGTCTCGGCCTGGCTCAGGCCGGGGCCGATGGTTGCGGCGATCAGCGGATAGCCAGGCAGGGAAACCAGCGCAACGGTCGCACCGATCCCGGTCGAAAGCGCTTTGGAAGGCCCTTGCGTCGGGCCGGATCCGGCGAACAAGGCGAGGGCGAGCAACATGGCAGCCTGGGCGATGAAGCCCCAGCCGAACCACGGGGCGGCCCAGTTCAGTTCGGCGTAATAGGTGAAGTGGAAGATGATCCCGCTGGTCAGCCAGGCGGGGGCGAGCAGGGCCAGGACGATGCGTTGGTTGCCGCGAAGGGCGAGCAACAGCGCAGCCAGGCCGATGGCGACGGCCAGAACGTGCAGTGGCCAGAAGGCTTCGTTGATGCGTTCCAGCAGCCGCCAGTAGATATCCGGGGTGAACGGGATGAAGTCTTCGAGGCGGTAGGTCTGCCAGCCGTTCATGGCGCGATTACAGCGACGCGATGTGGCGGATCATGCGTTCGCGCGTGGCTGGCGTCGGCATCGGTTCGTGGCCGGCGCGCATGTTCTCGATCACGTGCTCGACGCGGGTCGTTGCCGGAATCGCGCAGGTCAGCGCCGGATGGCTGACGACGAACTTGAGCAGGAAGTCGGCCCAGTTGCGGCAATCGAATTCGTCAGCGGCCCATGCAGGGACTTCATGCCGGCGCTTGAGGTTCTGGATCAGGCGCCCACCGTCGTACGTGCGATTGGCGATCACGGCAATACCTTTTTCCTGCGCCAGCGGCAGCAGCCGATCTTCGACCCGGCGGTGGGTGATGCTGTAGGTCAGTTGCACGAAATCGATGTCGCGTTCCCGCATGATGCGCTCGACCTCGTCGTGCCGGCGACCGTGCGAGGTGGTGATGCCGACGTGAGCGATCTCGCCGTCGGCCTTCATCTGCTGCAGAACGTCCAGGTGTTCGCGCCAGTCGGTGAGGTTGTGGACCTGGACCAGGTCGAAGCGGTCGACGCCCCAGCGCTGTGACAGATCGGCAATCTGCTCGCGCGTACTGCCGCCGGCCGGGCTCCAGACCTTCTCGGCCGTGTAAAGCGAGTCCGGCTTGCCCAGCTTGTCGAGTGCGTAGCCCATCACGTCGGGTGCGGAGCCGTACATCGGCGAAGAATCGACCAGGCCGCCGCCGTGTTCGAAGAAAGCCCGCACCACCTCGGTCCGGGCGTCGAGCAGTTGCGGATCGCGGCCGACATTGAACGTCCGCCAGGTACCCAGACCGATCACCGGCAACTGCCCGCCACCGGGGATGGGTTTGCGGAGCAGCGCGCCGGAGTGGGCAAGGGACAGATGCGGCATCCACCAGGCGGCGATGCCGGCAGCAAGGAGTTTCAGGGCGGTTCGGCGCGAGTGGCGATGACCCATCAAGACGACCTCGTTCGAAAAAGCTCAGGTCTTACGACCACCGTAGCCAGAATCAGTGCGAAGGCGGAGAGCACAAAGACCTTGTTGACGAACCAGTTGCTCCTCCAGATGGACCATTCCGGCTCCGCCAGAAAGAGGGTGAACAGGGTCAGGATGATGACGATCTCGATGGCCGACATGCCCACAGCCAGCCAGCGCGTGTACCAGGGCTGGGTCAACAGCGCCCAGCCCAGCCAGACGTGCGCAACCGGCCACAGGTCCCAGAAGATGTTCGCGTGCCAGTCCTCGTCCGTGAACAGAGCGAACGTGATCGGAAAGACGTACTTGATGAACACCGACCACGCCGCCAGCACGAAAAGCAGGTGGGCGAGGAAGGTGATCCAGCCGGAATCGGGACCTTGTAGTCGGGATCGAGTCATGTCGCGCATTATGGCGCACCCACCTTGTTGACGCGGCAGGACGGCGCGGGTTCCGCGTGGTCCTCGCATCATGTCGCGCAGCGCGGCAATCGCTACAGGCAGTGATATCGGTGGACCGCCCCCCGGAACGGGGAAGGCTTGGCCAACCTGGCCAGCCTGGTTATGATGTCAAGTCTGGCAAGGCTTGATCCGGAGGCTGGTCATGCAAGTCAATATGCTTGAAGCGAAGAACCAGCTCTCGAAGTTGGTGAAGGCGGCTGTTGCGGGTGAGGAGGTCATCATCGCCAGCCATGGTGAGGCCCAGGTGCGGCTGGTTCCTTGCGCGGCGAGCCCGGGATTAAAGCGTTGGGGGGTCTGGGCAGACCGCCCTGTCAATGTCGATGCCGCCTTTGACGAGCAGGTCGACGAAGAGGTCGCCAGGCTCTTCGGTACCCCGTGAAGCTGCTTCTGGACACCCAGATCATGCTGTGGTGGCTGCTGGGCGATTCGCGGCTGCGGCAGGAGACGCGCGACCTCATGGGGAAAAGCGCCTGCGTGGTTTCCGTAGCAAGCATTTGGGAAGTGGCGATCAAGCACCGACTCGGGAAACTCAGTGTCGACCCAGCCAGCTTTCGCGACGAAAGCCTTGCCGCAGGCGCAACGCTGCTCGCGATCAATGACGCCCATGTCATCGAGACGGCAAGGCTTCCTGGTATTCATTCAGATCCGTTCGACCGGCTGATCATCGCTCAGGCGCGTGTCGAGGGGTTGGTGGCGGTCTCATCGGATGGACGATGGAGTGAGTACGGCATCCCGCTGCAGCGGCCGTAGAGCCGTTCGGGGGACGGTGCGATTGCGTGTGCGATGGCCGGGACGAGTGTTCAGTCGAGGCTGCTCGCATGATCAGTGCCGGAGCGCATCAGTCGGCGAGAGCGCGCGCTATAGGTGTACTGTCCCCGGAATCCGTTATAGGAGATGTGCTTGCTTGGCGAAGTGGCCCCGTATACATTGCGTCTGTACATCATGGCGAAGTCGGAGGTGTGCAGATGGTTCGCACGCAGATCTACCTGACGGAGGTTGAGCAGCAGGCACTGCGTGTGCTGTCTCGGCGCACTGGGCGCTCCCAGAGCGAGTTGATCCGTGAGGCCGTGGATCAACTCATCGCGAAGTCCGAGAAGCCGGACCGGAAAGCGCTACTGCAGCAGGCACGGGGTATCTGGCAGGGTCGAGAGGATCTGCCGGACTTCGCGGCGCTTCGACGTGAGCTTGATCGTTCTGGTCCGGATGCCAGCTAATGGCAGCGCGTCTGCTGCTGGATACGGATGTTCTGATTGATTATCTCCGGGGCGTTCCCGAGGCCGTGACCTACCTTGAAAGCCGAAAGGAGGTTTTTCTGATTTCGGCGGTTACGGTCGGCGAACTCTATGCTGGGGTGCGCGAGGGCCGCGAGCGAAAAGCGTTGGATGCATTCATGGGGGCCTTTGAGATCGTTGTGCTGGATGCGTCTCTGGCCGAGCGAGGTGGCCTGCTTCGGCGGGATTACGGCAAGAGCCATGGCACCGGCCTGGCGGATGCCTTGATCGCAGCCTCTGCGGAGCGCCAGGAAGCGGTTCTCGTAACGCTCAATCGCAAGCATTTCCCCATGCTCAGGGAAGTGCTCGTGCCCTATGAAAAGAGAAGAGTTCCCAGCTAAGCGTTGCGGATTTTCGGGGACAGTACACCCATTGATTGCGTGAGCACTGGCTGGGACGACCCGTGTTCAGTCGAGGCTGCTCGATCATCTTCCGCAGCGCGGTAATCGCCGGCAGACAGCGGTACCGTGCACTGTCCCCTGAAACGAGATCGAGGACCAAGAAATGGCACTGCCAGTTTCGATCCAGGATGTCGTGGATGCCATGCAGCTTCCGAACGATGATTGGTGTTCATACCTTAACGTCGACACGGGTGAGATCGTGACCGTGACCGATGAGGATCAACGTCTGATCGAAGGCGATGTCGATCTGGACGACGTGCCAGCCTGGCAGCGCGAAGCGCTGCCCAAGGCTCGCGAGGCCCTGGAGTCGGACCGTTTCCTGGCACTTCCCCAACCGTTCGATATCCACGAATGGTCGATCATGGAAGAATTCGCCGACGGTCTCAGCGACGAGGATTCACGCGCGGATGTGCTGGACGCGTTGCGGGGCCCGGGTGCATTTCGCCGTTTCCGGTCCACGATCGAGCGGCTGGGGATCGAAAGCGACTGGTACCGACACCGGGACTTGGCGTTCGAGCGAATCGCGAAGGACTGGCTGGAGGCCAACAACGTGCCGTATCGATAGGGGTAGCCAGTTCAGTGCTTGTTGGCAAGGGGTGTGGCGGGCAGTGGCTGGAGCAGGTCGTCACAAGGATCAAGTCGGATTTCGTCGAAGTGCTCGGGCACGGCCTCCTGCATCAGTGGGAAGGCGGGATGGTCCAGCACACCGCTCCCCCTGAAGCAGCGTTGGCGGCATTCGTCGTCGGGCCATAGGGCATACGACCAGAACAGGCCGTCCTCGCCCTCATGCAGGCGCGCACCGAAGGATCCGCAACGTTGATGGATCAGCGCCGTGCCCTCGACCCAGGCCTGCCGAAACTGCGCTTCATATCCGGGCCTGACGCGCCAGCGGTAAAGGATCGCGATGCTCATGAAACGGCTTCCGAGCGCCACTGGGTACCCGGCTGTTCCGAGCTCGCGTGCAACTGCTCGGCCATGTGCAGAACCATCCCGAACTCGACCCGGGCGCCGTGCTGCGGGGTTCGCTCGCCGATGGGCTGCATGGCGAAGTCGCCGCAATGAACCGGGAGAACTTCATCGTGCGCATGCACCTGGAGGCGGTCGAGCGGTTTCAGGACCGGGGCGCCTGGGAGCGGCTGAGCGAGGGCGATCGCGAGACGCTGCTGTCCGCTCTGCTGGCCCGCAGCGCGTCGCCCTCGCTCGCCCACTTCGTGCGCAGCCTGGTCGGCCTGGATCGGACGGCCGCCCAGGCGGCGTTCTCCCGGTTCCTGAACGACCGCAGCCTTGCGCCGCAGCAGATCCGCTTCGTCGAGATGGTGATCGACCAGCTCACCGCGCGCGGCGTGATGGACGCGTCCGCGCTCTACGAGCCGCCGTTCAGCAGCCTGCACGCGGGCGGCCCGGACGAACTGTTCGCGGGCAGGGCGAACGTGATCAACGCCGTGTTCCAGACCCTGGCATCGCTGGAACCCCGGGTTCGGGCCGCCGCAGGCTGAGGGCTGTGGGGCAAGATCAGGGACGTACCGACATGACGCCGCAGGCGGTGGGGGCGGGCGCAACGCTGGTCAGGAAGCCGTGGAAGATGTCTTGGGGTGGCTACAGCGGCTACTTCAAGGATCCTGAAGGCCAACTTGGCCAGTCGCCATATTTGCCACCATATTAAGATATGGAAATCGCGCCATACGTCTGCTAGGCTCTCCGCATGAGCATGGAAAGCTTTGAATGGGATCCGGAGAAGGATCTTCTCAATCAGGCTAAGCACGGCGTTTCCTTCGCTGAAGCGCAGTTGGCTTTCGCTGATCCGGATCGTGTTATTGCTGAAGACCTGTCCCACAGTCACACTGAGAAACGGTATTACTGTTTCGGGAAGGCCGGGGACGGCATATTGACTGTCCGATTCACATTCCGCCTTGGTGTCATCCGGATTATCGGGGCGGGCTATTGGCGCAAAGGTAAGCAGATTTATGAGCGCGAAAATTAAATACACTGATGAGCCCGTCGGCCCTTTAAAGGTCGTATCCGATTTCCTGCCCGCTCCGGAGGAGCTCGTATTCAAGGAAGATACGGTTAAAGTGACGATTGCTCTGAGCAAGGAGAGCGTTGAGTTTTTCAAGCATGAGGCTGAAAAGCATCATACCCAGTACCAGAAGATGATCCGCCGGTTGCTGGATGCCTATACGCTGGCGCATAAGAGGCCTCTAACAAAGCGTTCCAGCCGACGGAGAAAGCGCGCGGCTGAACGCTGACGTTGTGCGTCAGGTCACAAGGGCCTTCTCAGACGAGCTTCCTTTCCGTCGCGGTATTCGGCGACGCGGCTACGGTGGGCTGGGGTCAGGGCGTGCCGCCAGGCGCCGGAGGCTGCGGCGTCGCGCGCGTAGTCGCTGAAAGCCCGTGGCACGCGGCCCAGGGCGCGCTGGACCCCGTCGCCAAGCTGAGCATTGCGGCCGTCGAGGACCTCGGAGAAGAGGTAGGAAAGCAGGGCCACGGCCGCCTCCGGTTCACCTTGCTCGGCCAGCGCGGACACGAACTGCTCCATGGAGATCTGCACGTAGTCAACCTGCCTGCCGGTGGCTCTGGCGATCTGCTCGACCGCTTCCGCGAAGGTCAGCAGCTGAGGACCGGTGAGTTCATAGATGTGCCCGGCGCGCCCGCTCTCCGTCAGCGCAGCGACCGCGACGTCTGCGACGTCGTCGAGGTCGACGAAGGGCTCTGCCACGCTCCCGGCCGGCAATGCGACTTCACCGGCGAGCACCATGTCCAGGAAGCTGCCTTCGCTGAAGTTCTGGCAGAACCAGCTGGAGCGCAGGACGGTCCAGTCGGCGCCTGAGCGCCGCACAGCGTGTTCGGCGAGCTGTGCGCCTTCTTCACCCCGCCCGGAAAGCAGTACCAGACGCCGAACCCCGCTCGCCACCGCCAACTCCGCGAAAGACCCGACGGTTGCAGCAGCGCCTGGCACTGCCAGGTCCGGGAAGTACGCCAGGTACGCGGAGGTCACGCCGAGCACAGCAGGCGCCCAGGTCTCTCTGTCCTCCCAGTCGAATGGAGGCCGGCCGGAGCGCGAACCAACCCGCACGGGCACACCGCGCGCCGAGAGCCGCTCCACAATGCGCCGGCCGGTCTTGCCCGTGCCGCTGAGAACCAGGGTCGTTTCTGTCGTCAGGCCGGTCCGCTTCATGGTTGGTCCCTCGTTGTGAGTTTCGCTGTACGTCCAGTTTCGTTGCTGAGAACCGGACGAACAATTCTCGATTAGCTCGATTTCATGCCTATCCGTCCATTTCTTCTGGACGGCGGTGTGGATCGAAGCGCACACTCGGTCGCATGAAGGCAAAGGATCTGTGGAGCCCGCTGGATCGGCTCGGCGAAGCGCTGCACCTGCTGCGGATGAGCGGCAGCTTCTATTGCCGTTCCGAGTTCACGGCACCCTGGGCTCTGGAGCTTCCCGCGTTCGAGGACTGCCTGATGTTCCACGTCGTGACTTCGGGCCAGTGCTGGCTGGAAGTCGAGGGCGCCGAGCGCCGGATGCTGCAGCGCGGGGATTTCGCGCTCGTGCCACATGGCGAAGGCCACACCCTGCGGAGCGAGTTCGGCATTGCTGCCGCGAAGCTTTTCGATCTTCCTCGGGAACTCGTGAGTGAGCGCTACGAGATCCTTCGGACCGGTGGCGGCGGGGAGGCAACGAGCGTGGTGTGCGGCGTCGTCCGTTTCGAGCACCCGGCCGCGCAGCGCCTGGTCGCGCTGCTTCCGAAGATGGTTGTGGTCGAGGCCTCGAGTTCCCCTCACGCGGATTGGACCCAGAGCACGCTGCGCCTCATGGCTGACGAAGCCAGGGCGCTCCTCCCGGGAGGCGAGACGGTCATCACGAGGCTCTCCGACATTCTGGTGGTCCAGGCGATCCGGTCCTGGATCGCGCAGGACCCCGCTGCGCGCAAGGGTTGGCTCGGAGCGCTTCAGGACCGGCAGATCGGTCGCGCCCTCGCGCACATTCATCGCGACCCGGCGCGCGAGTGGACGGTGGCATCGCTCGCGGACGAGGTGGCCATGTCGCGCTCGGCACTTGCGGCACGCTTTACCGCACTCGTCGGGGAGCCGGTGATGCGTTACGTGACGCGCTGGAGAATGCATCTCGCACTCACGCAACTGAAGGAGGAGGATACGCCGCTCTGCGATCTGGCGTCCCGCCTCGGCTACCAGTCCGAGGCCGCGTTCAGCCGCGCCTTCAAGCGCTTCATCGGCGTCGCGCCGGGCGCCGTTCGGGCCCAGGCAAGGCCTGCTACTGCCCAACAGACGGTCTCGGCGGACGAGCCCAAGCCCCGCCGCTGAGCCCGAGCGTTGGCAAGAATGAGGGTGCCGACTCATGGATGGCTTTGGAATGCGGGAGGCGAGGCCCTCCGACCTGCCAGGCCTCGAGCAGCGGCTCAATCTGGACATGTGACGCCGCGGTGTGGCAAGGACGTTTCCCATCACGCGGCTACGTCCGCGTGTCTGATCACGGCCTCATGAGGAGGCCGGGGAACGGAAATTCAGGCCTCGGGGTTGAGCACATGGCGAGACCTTACCTGCCGGCGATCCTGGTGCTGTTGGCCGCACCCATGAGTGGGTGCGGGCTCGTCAGTGACGCGGACGAGACGTTCTACTTCGGCGAAAAACGGCAGCCCGTTGAACTGGAGTACCAGTACGTCGCTCTCGCCAATGAGCTTCAATCGATCAAGCCCTGCTATCTCATCCATCCTCGTAGTTTGAGGGCTGGAGCATTCGGCTCGGTGGGAAGCCAGGTGTCGCTGAATCGCAGCACCTGCTTTGCGTGGGTGGCGGAAGGCTCGGGAAACGAAAAGCCTTGCGATAAGGTCCGGTCGGCGAGCACGCTGTTCCTGTCGGGAGCGGATCTGAACGCGGAGACGTGCCGCCGGAATGCACGTGTCCCGGGTATGGTGTCCTTGAGGCTGGATGTGCCCGCAATCGTCGTATTGGCCGGCTACGAGGAAGAGGAAATCGACGCCTATCTGGTATCGGAAGGTCGATTCAGCGGCATCGAGGCAGCGAAGAGTTACCGGCGGGACCAGCCTTCGACCTACTGGAACGAGGTGCAGATGACGCTGCTTCACACCGAACAGTTCTTCGATCGGATCGGGCGCCTGCCCGGATTCGGTACCGCCGAAGATCAGGCGACCATGAATGCCCTCAGGTGGGAACCCCGGCAGCAGCGGCTCTGGACCCTGCCGGAGCAGCGCACGCGTTCGGTACCGGAAATCAGAGTGCCGGCGCCGTCGGAACGGGAATGACGGCTGGACGCGCCTGTTTGCGCGTTGCGGAAATAGCGAGTGATTCCATGCAGCCGAGGGCCGCAGCTCGCGCGGCGGATCGATGTCTCTTGGCTTGGTCTGCCGGGACCTGCGCGCCGATTCGGGGGTTCGGCAGCCATAGCGGCATGGCGCACCGCGGCGCCGAAATCCACTTGAATCGGGTGCCTCCATTCTGACGCAGGCCCGTCCAGGTTCCTCGATGACCAGCCCTCAACCAGACCAGAACTGCTATTTCTGCCGGGTTTCCGCCGGCTTGGCCGACCCGTTCATTTTCGAGAACCGATCGTTCATCGGCATCTTCGACACCAACCCGGTCAATCCGGGGCATGCACTGGTGATTCCCCGGCGGCACGTCGTCTCGCTGTTCGAGCTCAACGAAACGGAGCAGTCGGACTACTTCGACGCCGTCCGCGGGGTCCGGCAGGCGATCGAAGCGACCGACATGAACGACCTGTGCCGGAACATGCTGGACCGCGACTATTTGAGGGAGCGACCGAAGGGCCACATCGAAGCGGTGCTGAAAGGGCCCTTCCTGAACAGGCGGCCCGATCGTGGCGCGCGGGATGCCCGGGCCACGAGTGCCGGAGCGTGCTATACAGAATCTGTCCATCACCAACAGGTCAGATTCCGTCAGGCACTCGGTTGACGGTTGACCAGGGAAAGAATCGGATGACGAATCAGTCGAGCTCCGGGACGGAGCAGTGGCCGTCCGTGCCGTTGGAGGCGTGGAGCGACACCTGCGCGACCCTCCACCTGTGGACCCAGATCGTGGGCAAGATCCGCTTGACGCAGAGCCCATGGGTGAATCACTCATGGAATGCGACGCTGTACGTGACGGCCCGCGGTCTGACCACGTCGCCCGTCCCGCACGGCGCCCGGGTATTCGAGATCGAGTTCGACTTCATCGCGCATCGCCTTTCGGTGCGTACGAGCGAAGGGGAAACGGGGGGCTTCGCGCTCAGGCCCGAATCCGTCGCGGGCTTCTACGCGAGGCTGATGGATGAGATGGGCCGCCTGAACCTGCCGGTGACGATCCAAAGGAAACCGAACGAGGTCACCGAGGCCATTCCGTTCGATCGGGATGATCGCCCCCGATCGTACGATCCGGTCTTTGTGAACAGGTACTGGCGCGCTCTGGCGCAGGTGGACCGGGTCTTCAAGCAGTTCCGCGCGAGGTTCATCGGGAAGTGCAGCCCCGTGCATTACTTCTGGGGCGCCCCCGACCTGGCGGTGACGCGGTTTTCGGGGCGGCCGGCGCCGCAACACCCGGGGGGGATTCCCAATCTTCCCGACTGGGTGACGCGGGAAGCCTATTCGCACGAGGTCAGCAGCTGCGGTTTCTGGTCAGGCGGCGGGCCCGTTCCGTATCCGGCCTTCTACTCGTACGCCTATCCCGAGCCGCAGGGGTTCGCGGATGCGGCGATCCAGCCGGCCGAGGCCTTCTTCAGTACCGATCTTCGCGAGTTCGTTCTCCCCTACGATGCGGTTCGGCAGTCACCGGATCCGGACGGCATGCTGTTGGACTTTCTGCAAACCACGTATGACGCCGCAGCGGATCTGGCGCACTGGGACCGGGGATCCCTGGAGCGCGATCGTGATCCGAGAGACGCGCTCTGACGAGCGGCGGACGCGGAGACACGCGCCGCGCGCGCAGCCCTGACCGCCGCCGCAGGTCGGCCAGCCGCCGCGAGTCGGCAAGGAATGAATCGACATGGCGACACCCAGTTCTTCCGAGGCGCAGGCCCGGATTGTCTATTTTTCTCACGGCGGAGGTCCGTTGCCCATTCTCGGCGACGCCAGCCACCGGGCGCGGGTGGAGCTCCTGCGAGAGCTTCCGGAGCCACCGGCTGGCCTCGGGCAAACCGGCGGCCGAGCCGGTCACTTCAGGGCTTCGAACGATTCGGGCAGGATCTGGCCGCCGTCTACGATCAGTGTCTGCCCGGTGATGTACCGGGCCTCGGGAGACGCGAGGAAACACACGGCGAAGGCAATGTCCTGCGGCTCGCACAGCGCCCGGGTAGGGATGGACTCCGCCATCTCGCGCAGGTAGTCCTCGCCCTGTGCCTTCAGCCCTTCAGTCAGCACGTTCCCCGGCATCACGGCGTTTATCGTGATGCCGTCCCGTGCACATTCGAGGGCCGCCGAGCGCATGAAGCCGAGCTGGCCCGCCTTGCTGGCACCGTAATGTGCCCAACCCGGGTACCCGGTCACGGGTCCGGTGATCGATGACGTGAGCACGATCCGACCGTATCCCTGTTCGCGCATGCCGGGCAGTACCGCCTGGGTCATGAAAAAGGCGCCGCGGAGGTTCACCGCGATCATCGTGTCCCAGTCGTCCTCCGTCATCGTGTCCAGGGGCGCCTGCGGAAAGATGCCGGCGTTGGAGCAGAGCACCCCCACCGGCCCCAAACGTTCCTGGATCGCCTGTACGGCGTGCCGGCACGAGTCGCGGGAACTCACGTCGAGCGCCTCGAACTCCACTCCCAGTTCGCCAGCCGCCTGCCGGCCCTCGGCCTCGTCGATGTCGGTGATCACGACCCGGGCACCGGCCTGCACAAGCACGCGGGCAATGCCCCGGCCGATGCCCTTCGCGCCTCCGGTGACGATCGCCACCTGCTCCACGAGCTCGCGATAGCGGTAAACTCGAGGGCCGCCGAGTTCGAACAGCAAGCTCTCGGAGTCGGTCGATTCGAGCCGCTTCGTCACGGCCTCGGCTACGTCGTCGACCAGGACGGGTTGCAAGCGGGTGTCGCCGCGGCCGAACAGCGGGATCACCGGCAGGCTTGCGAGGCGGGTCAGGTTGGTGAGGAAGGCGTCGCCCGGCCCGAACAGCACGCTGGGGCGCACGATGACCGCATGCGGGAACGCCGCCCGAACCCGGTCCTTGCCACGGGCACGGGCCCGGACGTAGGGCGACGGCGAGGACGGGCTCGCTCCGATCCCGGAGATCAGCACCAACTGCCGCACCCCGGTCTCGTGCGCCACCCGCGCCAGGCGGCTGCGGTTCGATGCCGCTACTCGTGTGGCCGCGCCGCTGACTGGATCGAGCGCGCGACCGAAGTCACGGCGATGATGGCTGCCGCGGCCAGCGGGATCAGTGCCCCGGTTGCGTCGATCGCCATCAGGGTCAGCGAGCCGATCACGCACCACAGGATGGGAATGAGCGAGGCAAGCCAGAAGGTGAGGCCGCGCAGCGCGAGCAGCAGCGCAGTCAGGCCGATGGCGACGGCCAGAACGTGCAGTGGCCAGAAGGCTTCGTTGATGCGTTCCAGCAGCCGCCAGTAGATATCCGGGGTGAACGGGATGAAGTCTTCGAGGCGGTAGGTCTGCCAGCCGTTCATGGCGCGATTACAGCGACGCGATGTGGCGGATCATGCGTTCCCGCGTCGCTTGCGTCGGCATCGGCTCGTGGCCGGCGCGCATGTTCTCGATCACGTGCTCGACGCGGGTCGTTGCCGGGATGGCGCAGGTCAGCGCCGGATGGCTGACGACGAACTTGAGCAGGAAGTCGGGCCAGTTGCGGCAATCGAATTCGTCAGCCGCCCATGCAGGGACTTCATGCCGGCGCTTGAGGTTCCGGATCAGGCGCCCACCGAAGTTTCAGGGCGCTTCGGCGCGAGTGGCGATGGCTCATGAAGACGACCTCGTCCGGAAAAGCTCAGGTCTTACGACCACCGTCGCCAGAATCAGTGCGAATGCGGAGAGCACAAAGACCTTGTTGACGAACCAGTTGGTCCTCCAGAGGGTCCAGTCCGGCTCGGCCAGAAAGAGGGTGAACAGGGTCAGGATGATCGCGATCTCGATGACCGACATGCTCACGGCCAGCCAGCGCGTGTACCAGGGCTGGGTCAGCAGCGCCCAGCCCAGCCAGACATGCGCGATCGGCCACAAGTCCCAGAAGATGTTCGCGTGCCAGGCCTCGCCCGTGAACAGGGCAAACGTGATCGGAAAGACGTACTTGATGAACACCGACCACGCCGCCAGCACGAAAAGCAGGTGGGCGAGGAAGGTGATCCAGCCGGAATCGGGAGCTTGTGATCGGAAGCGAGCCATGCTGGCCATTATGACGCACCCAATGGGCTGCCGCGGCAGGATCGCACGGGTTCATTTCGTGACCCCCCATCATGTGGCACAGCGCGGCCAGCGTCGGCAGACAGTGATCGCGGTGTACCGTCCCCGGGATTCCCGTGGGGTCATTGTTGTCCCGCAAGCACCTGCGGCTGTTGGACGACCCGTGGGGCAGGGCTGTTGATCCCCGCCAATATGTGGCGGGATACTGCAGTTCCACGCGTGCAAGGACGGAACGATGGCTGGGGCGGGGGACCACGACGAGATGGACATCGAAATTTTTCGCCTCGATCCGGAGGGCCGCTGGGTGCTTTACCCTGTCCGGCCCGGACAGAGGTCCGGCTGGACAATGTCGGACTCGATGTGCCCATGGTGGTGGTTCTTTCCACTTCTGATTTGGAAACCCCAGCGCACCTTGGATATGTGGTCAGGCGTGAATCAGGGAGCCCGAAAGAGATTGTTGAGCGGTTAGCTAGGGCGGGTATGCAACACCTTTATATTGACGGCGGGGTTACGATTCAGGCGATTTCTGAAAGAGAAACTGATTGATGAGCTCACGATCACCCGCATTCCCGTGCTGCTCGGTGTCGGCCTTCCCCTTTTTGGGGGTGCTGCTCCGGCACAGAAGTTGACGCTATTGGAGGTGACAGCGTCCGATAATGGGTTTGTCCAAGAACGCTACAAGGTTGAGAACGTCGTATGACAGTCGGCTGCAGTGGCCGACTGGCCCTGAAAGGGGTGTGGTCGTCAGCATACGGTATCAGATATGTAGGAGGCGGATGTGGATGCAAATGAATTGGGAGCGCTCCAGGCGCCCTTGAAGGAAAGATATCAGCAGGATCCCGGTGCTGCCATGGTCACGCTGCGGGTGGAAGGGGAAATTGGTGAAGGCATCGCCTGCAAGGTGGATACGGGGCATTCATTGGTCGAAGCGGGTTTGCATCCCGCGACTGGGGGTGACGGCTCTCAGGCGTGTTCGGGGGATATGCTTCTGGAAGCGCTTGCGGCGTGCGCAGGTGTCACGCTGAGAGCAGTGGCTACTGCCTTTGGTGTCGAAATTCGAGACGGCAGCAAGGTTGTGGCGGAAGGTGATCTTGATTTTCGTGGGACGCTTGGTGTCGCCAAAGACGCTCCTGTTGGGTTTAAGGAAATACGGTTGAGATTCGAGGTCGAGTCGGATGCAGACACGGCGACAATGAACAAGCTTATCTCGGTCACGGAGCGGTACTGTGTTGTTCTTCAAACGCTCCGAGCTTGTCCAGCGATGGTCGTGTCACTGAACGAATAGGCCGAACAATGCTGTGGGGCTGACGCGCGGCCAACGCTGACCGTATCGAGAGGTGGGTGGCCATGAATCTGCGGCTTCGAGAGATTACGCGCGAGGATTTGCCGCTCATTGAGCAGTGGCTGCATGCGGATCATGTCCGTGGGGCATGGGGTGATCCGATTCCCAATCTCGTTCTGCTGAGCGAGCCAGCAGCCGATGGCGCATGGCGGGCCATCATCGAAGCGGATGGACGGGACGTCGGGGTTGTGCTGTGGCAGCACCTCTCTCGGGACGAACTGGACGCTGCGGGCCTCTCGGACATTCCGACGACCGTCAGGGGGCTGCTCAACCAATGAACGAGTTCAACTCCCGTTTTCGGGAAATTTTCTTCGAGGTCTACGAAAGCCTGCCCCGGCAAGGCCCTGGCAACCGTGAATGCGCCATTAGGGCTCTTGGCCTGTGCCAGGAGCTGCCGCAATCGCCGGCGATACTCGACCTCGGGTGTGGTGTCGGCGGACAGACTCTCCAACTCGCGGAACTGACGTCGGGCTCCATCGTAGCAATCGACAGCCACCCGGAGAGCATCGAACGGCTTCAGGCAGCGATTGCGAAACGTGGGCTTTCGCGGCGGGTCCGCGCGGTCGTCGGAGACATGGCCCGGATTGAGCAACCGCTTGAAAGTTTCGATCTGATCTGGTCGGAGGGTGCGCTGTACAACATTGGCCTGCGGAACGCCCTGAACGTCTGTCACGGTTTGCTGCGCCCGGGCGGGTACCTTGCGTTTACCGACGCGGTCTGGCGCAAGAAGAATCCGCCGGCCGCAGTACAGGCCAGTTTCGATCTGGACGATCCGAGTATGGGATCGCTGGACGACGACGTGGCAGCGATACAGGATTGCGGATTCGACCTCATCGGGCACTTTGCCTTGCCCGATGAGGCGTGGTGGGACGATTTCTATGGTCCGATGGAGCTGCGCATTGCCGATTTGCGCGGCAAATATGCGAACGACCCTGAGGCGTTGGCCGTACTGGACCAACTTTCCGAGGAGCCCGAGATGCACCGGCGCTATTCCGACTTCTACGCCTACGTGTTTTTCGTAGCACGCCGCCCGATCGACCCTCGTGACCCGAGATGACCGAAGCGGTTGAACGAACCGGGCCGGCAGACGCGGGAATGGCGGAGGACGGCCGTCGGCCCTTGCCGCCCTACGCTTCTTCCATCATGGGCGGTGTGGCGCTCGCGCTGGGGCAGTGCAGGCTCACGGCGTGTCCTCCGGCCGCATCTGGGTGCATTATGGGTACACTGGTTGAGTGCACGGCTCGTGGCGCGGTTCATGGCATGAACTGGACTCTGGGGATGGTGTGTCGGTGATGCGATTCGGACAGACGGAGGCACGGGCATGGCGGAGTTGACCCCCTGGGACAAGGACGCCGTCGCGCTGGTGGGGCAGGCCGTGCTGGCCCCGTCGAGCCACAACACGCAGCCCTGGGTCTTCCTGCTCGGGGAGCCGCTGGTGGACCTGTTCGCGGATCGCACGCGGGCGCTGCTGGCGAACGATCCCGAAGGACGTGAACTCAGCATCAGCTGTGGCTGTGCGCTGCTGAACCTGCGCGCCGCGGCAGCCGCTCGCGGGTTTCGAACCGAGGGCCTGCTGGTACCGGATGCGAACGATCCGGACTGGCTGGCGCGCGCAGCCGTGACCCGGGGCGAGGTGGCGGAGGACGCCGGGCTGGCGATGCTCGCGGGGACGATCGTCACTCGACATACCTACCGAAGCCGTTTCCAGGCGCGGGAGGTGGCGGCGGAGGTGGTCGGCGAGCTGGTGGCGGCCGCCGAGGCGGAAGGAGCCTGGCTGCGTCCGGTGTCGGGCCGGGAGGCGCGACACCGCGTGGCCGGGCTGGTGGCCGAAGGCGATGCGATTCAGTGGGCCGATCCCGAGTGGCGGCGTGAACTCGCGGCCTGGATGCGCCCCCCGCACGATGGCGACGGGCTGTCGGTGCCGCCGTTGGTGGGGGTCGTCGCTCAGGCCGTGGTGCGCACCTTCGATATCGGCGGCGGCGTCGGCGCGAAGGATCGCGACATCGCCGAGGCCTCGCCTCTGCTTGCGGTTCTGGGCACCGAAGGCGACCGTACTCGGGACTGGCTGGTCGCCGGGCAGGCGCTGCAGCGGGTACTGCTGACTGCTCGTGCGCGCGATCTGCAGGCGTCCTACCTGAACCAGCCGATCCAGGTGGGCGCGCTGCGCCCGAAGCTGCTCGACGCGGTGGGGGCAAGCGGTTCCCCGCAGATCCTGCTGCGCCTCGGGTACCCGGCGGAGCCGGCCGTGCCAGCACCGCGGCGCCCGGTGGAAGACGTGATCCAGTGGGCCTGAGCCGGCTCGGCGCACGCACGCGGCGGAATCGCACTGTTGGGGCGGGTGGGACGGCCGCGGCCCGAGCATCCCCGGCCGGTTAGTTCCGCGGGTCTGGTGGCAGCATCACGCGTGCCTCGGTGCCTCCGCCCTCGCGCGGACGCAGCGAGACATCCCAGCCGTTGGCCTTGGCCAGCTGGCGCGTGATCGCGAGTCCAAGGCCGCTGCCCCCGGTCTGGGCGCTGCGTGACGCATCCAGCCGATGGAAGGGGCGGAACACGGCTTCGAGCTGGTCGTCGGGGATTCCGGGCCCCCGGTCGAGGATCCGGATGATGACCGTGGGAGCGCATTCGAGCGCTACCTCCACCGGCTGTCCGTCGCCATAGCGGACGGCGTTCTCCACCAGGTTGGCGAGGATACGCTGCAAGGCCACCGGGTTCAGGTGCCGGCTGCAGGACTCGGGTGTGCTGCTCCAGCGGATGTCGCCTTCGCTGCGGCAGGCATCGGCGATGATCTGCTCCAGCAGCGCGGCGAGATCGACAGTCTGTTCCTCCCGCGTTTCCAGATCCCGGCTCAGTGCCAGCGTTTGCCGGATGATCCGATCCATCGCGTCGAGGTCGTCGCAGACGCCATCGATCAGCTTCGGATCGTGTGCCTCTTTCAGTATCTCCAGCGACAGCCGCATGCGCGTGAGCGGGGTGCGCAGATCGTGGGAAATCCCGGCCAGCAGGGTGGTCCGGTTCGCGAGCAGTTCGCGCACCTCGTGCGCCATGGTATTGAAGTTCCGGGCCAGCATCCGGACCTCGCGCGGCCCGTTCTCAGGCAGGGGTTCGGGCAGCTGCCCCTGGCTGACATCGGCGACCGCGGCTGACAGGCGGCGTATGCGCCGGGTGGTGCCGCCGGCCATGAAGATGGAGGTGATCAGCACCAGCAGGACGGTGATCACCGCGACCGTCAGCAGTCCTTCCAGGCGCCGGGTCACGATGCGATCGTGGGCCAGCCCGATGCGCAGGTTCTGGCCGCCGATGGACAGGTCGGCCCAGTACCACCGTTCGCCATTGCGCAGTTGTGGACGCAGCGGCACGTCGAAGCCGACCCGGCGCGACAGGGATTCCTGCACGAATGCGAGGTAGGGTGCGGGCAGCTTGTCGGCCGGCGGCAGGGTTTCCCTGAGTTCCGTGATGCGCAGGCCGTGGTTGCGGAGCAGCCGGTCGTTGAATTCACGTCGGGCAGGAGGAGGGATCTCTGCCCAGCTGCGTGCCGAGAGCAGCATGAGTGCCGCCAGATCGTCGCCGGCGCTGCGCGCAAGGGGCAGGATCGTGAAGTGGGCCACGGTGCCCAGGATCAGGATCGCGAAGCTGAGGAACGCGATCAGCAGGATGCCGGTGGTGCGCACGAAGATCGAGCTGGGCAACAGGGCCCGAAGCCACTTCATGTGGGAATCTCGTTTCCATCCGGGGCGAACAGGTAGCCGCGCCCCCAGACGGTGCGGATGTACCGTGGGTGGCTGGCGTCGTCCTCGATCTTGCGTCGCAGCCGGGCGACTCGCACGTCGATGCTGCGGTCGAACGGCTGGTGTTCGTAGCCCTTGATCAGGTCCAGCAGGGTGTTGCGGTCCAGCACGCGCTGGGGGTGTTCGGTCAGTACCCGCAGCAGGGTGAACTCGCCCGTGGTCAGGGGTACCTCTTCGCCGTTGCGCAGCAGGCGCTGTGAGGCGACATGCATCTCGAAGGGTCCGAAGCGGTATACGCCTTCGGGATCTGCGCTGGCCTCGTCCTCGGTGCCCGCCGAATGCCGGCGCAGCACCGCGCGTACCCGCGCCAGCAGTTCCCGCGGGTTGAACGGCTTGGCGATGTAGTCGTCGGCCCCGACTTCGAGGCCGACGATGCGGTCGACATCCTCACCGCGCGCGGAAACCATGATGACGGGCAGCGTCTGGCGGCTCACCGTCCGGCGCAGCAGCGACAGGCCATCCTCGCCCGGCAGCATCACGTCGAGGATCAGCAGGTCGAACGCCGCGTCTGCCAGCGCACGATCCATCTCCACGCCGTCGCGCACGGCCACCACTTCGTAGCCCTGCTCCTCCAGGTAGCGCCGGAGCAGGTCGCGCAGACCCGGGTCGTCGTCGACTACGAGGATGCGGGCGGGGCTTGTCGTATCCATTGGCCTATTGTGCGCATGTGGCGACCGTGGTGTAGCTATTGAAACACACTGTTACAAATTCAGCACAACGCGACATTCTCATGCAATGCTTCGCCCGTATTGTGGAGCCTGTGCAGGATGCCTTCGGCCCGCACCGGGCGGCCCGCCACGTTGGCACCGCCGGAGATCGCCGAAGACGCCGTCTGCATCGATAGCGAATCGGAACCGTTACAGGAGAAGTCATCATGTATCTCGACAATTTTACCCTTATTGGCGTTGTTGCGGCGGTTGCCATCGCTGCACTGGTCGTGCACCTGGTGGCGAGCGATTCGAACGACACCCAGGAGCGCGATGGGAGCCGCGCCGACGCGCACGACGACAATCTGCCCGTTTGCCCCTGACGGGCGACGGGCACCCGCGTGCCGACCGGAGTGCCGCCGCTGCCTGCGGCGCCGCAGGCTCGGGCGGCATATCCACACGGATCCGGTGGTGCGGCATGGGCGCGTGCGAGTGCCGCGCCATCGGCCTTCGACAGCTGCAGGAACGCACGGGTGACGCGCCAGGCCGGCTGGGTGCCGGAACGCGCAGGCATGCCGTCAATATACCCAGTAGCACGGCGGATGTGGCCTGCCAGTACCGCCCGAATCAGTCCTCGGTGTCGGCCCTGCCACGGGCAGCAGCGAGCGCCCTCTCCGCGCGTTCGGCGCGTTGTTCGGCGAGGACCCGGTCGGTGATGTCCTTCTGGATCCCGATGTAGTAGGTGAGTTGGTCGTCGTCGTTATACACGGGCGTGATCGACAGTTCGTTCCAGAACATCGAGCCGTCCTTGCGGTAGTTGCGCAGCACCACTCGGCAGGGCGTTCCAGCGTCTAGGGCCGCGCGGATCTCGCGCACGCCGTCCTGGTCGGTGTCCGTGCCCTGAAGAAACCGGCAGTCGCGATACAGGATCTCGTCGCGGCCGTAGCCGGTGAGTTCCTCGAACGCGCGGTTCACGTAGATCAGGATGTTGTCGTGGCCTTCCTGCTCGGCGATCACGATCCCGTCGTTGGAGGCGTCGACGGCCAGCGCAAGCAATTCAGCGTCGATCGTTCGGGTCATGCTGCGTGGCGCTCCGGGGCTGCCGACCGGGGTCGGCCGGTTGTGTCCGGGGGCGGGCGCGGGTCACCGGCGGAATCCTGAACGGGCAGGCGCACGACGCCGGTGCAACGCGTCAGGACCGCGGTCGCCGCGGTCCCGGGAAGCCCTTGCCGTGATCGTGCGGGCTGCGCATCACATGCGCTGGATGATGGTGAAGGCGCCCCTGACGTCACCCTCTGAGTACCCGGTGGCCTGGTCTTCGGGGTAGAGCCGTTCCAGCGCATGCTGGATGTCGCCCCCCACCTCGCCGTGGCAGGTGAGGCAGAGACCGGCGGTCGGAATCGCGCGCATGAACCGGAAGGTCTTTTCGTCCCCGTCCTCGACAATCTCGTGGTGATGAAGCTCGGCCGCGGGAGTGCCTTCGGCGCGGCGGCTGTCAAAGTCTTCCAGGATCGCGCGTTCCCACTCGTCGGGTGCATTGTCGGGGTTGCGCAGCTTCAGGCTGGTGCGCCCCACTTCCCAGCCGGTTTCCGCGGAAATCTCGGCTGCAATTTCGGGTGCCCGCTCGCGGCACACATCGATCGCGCCCACCGGGCCGCCGGCCTCCATGCCCGCCATCATCTCGCCCTGCAGGGCGGCCGCAAAGCTCTGGATCGCGGACTGACTTGCCTGGATACGGTCGTCGATGTCCTGGCCGGCGTGTGCGGAGGTGGCTACGAAGAGCGCCAGCGTCAGGGGTGCGAGGGTCCATCTGCTGCGGTCGGTGTTCATCGGGGTCACCCTTGGTTGTCTGAATGCGGTCATCTGTACTGTATCCGTTTCTGCGGATGCGGTATCGAAAATCCTTGCGGCGGCGAGTGACTCCTTTCCCACCCGGACGGTCGTTCGAGCCGTCGGCGATGTCCCAGGGTCTTGCCGCCGCGGGCATGGCTACACTAAGGGGATGGGGAACGCGGTGCAATGGTTGCCAAGCGCGCGGGACCTTGGTTCGGGGCCGACGATGCGCGCGATCATGGCTTGAGCGGGCGCCGGAGGAGCACATAGGCTGCACCGGTGCCGCCGTCTGCGGGCGGGGCCGAACAGAACGCCAGCACGTCGTCGCGCTGGCGCAGCCAGTGATCGAGCAGCCCTTTCAGGACCGGGCCCTGCTGCCGCGATCTCAGGCCCTTCCCGTGCACGATCCGGACACAGAGACGATGGTGGGCTCGGGCCTCGTTGAGGAATGCCGCGACCGTGCGCCGCGCTTCACCGGCGAACAGGCCGTGCAGATCGAGCTCGTCCTGGATGCGGTAATGTCCGCGCCGCAGGTTGCGGAATACCCGGCGGCTGACACCGGGGCGTACGAATCGCAATTCGTCGCCGGGCTGGAGGTCGGTGGCGTTGACCGGATCGCTCAGCAGGTCGTGCATCACCGCCTGCTCATCCTCCCGGCGCTTGTGCGCGACGCTGCGCGGCGAAGGCGGGCGAATCTCCGCGCGATCATGGTCGAGGCGCCGCACGTCTCCGATCGCGCGTAGAAAGTGCCCGATGTCGTTGGGATCTTCTTCCGAGGTCATCGTTTGTTCCTGGCCTGCAACCGCCGAAAATCCAGGGTCGCGTGCATGGGCCGGCGTCCGCCGGACGATTGCCGCTGAAGGCCTGCGCAGCATCGGTGCGCGCGGCCCGGCGCGTCGGCCGATGCCGGCGGGCGGTGGCGCATCGGGTACGGGTGGGGCGCAGGCGCGGCCGTTTCCAGTATATTAGGTGGCCCGCTCCCGCATTTGTTCGCCCATGCGCATCCTGGTCAGTAATGACGATGGCATTTATGCACCCGGCATCCAGTGCCTGGCCCGGTACCTGCGCCAGGTTGCGGAGGTGCGCGTGGTCGCACCCGACCGGGACCGCAGCGGTGCCAGCAACAGTCTGACGCTGGTTCATCCGCTGCGCATCCAGGAGTTCGAAAATGGCGACATCGCGGTGGATGGCACGCCCACCGATTGCGTGCATCTCGCGATCACCGGGCTGCTCGATCAGGAGCCGGATCTGGTGATCTCGGGAATCAACGCCGGCGCGAACATGGGTGACGACGTGCTCTATTCGGGGACCGTGGCCGCGGCCATGGAAGGGCGGTTTCTCGGGTTGCCGGCCATCGCGGTATCGCTGGTCGGCCCCGAGTTGCGGCATTACGAGGCGGCGGCCCGGGTCGTGCTGGATCTGCTCGACCGTCTGCGTCTGGTGCCGCTGCCGGCGGCCACGATCCTGAACGTGAACGTGCCCGACCTGCCTCACGAGGAGATCCGGGGCGTGCAGGCGACCCGGCTCGGACATCGACACAAGTCGGAGCCCGTGGTACCGGCCCAGGATCCGCGCGGGCGACCGATCTACTGGGTCGGTCCCGCTGGCCCGGAGCAGGATGCAGGCCCCGGAACCGATTTCTTTGCGGTGCGCGACGGATTCGTGTCGGTCACTCCGATCCAGGTGGATCTGACGCAGTTCGAGGCGATCGATACCGTGGGACGCTGGCTGGAGGGAGACGCGAGTGGATCTTGATGTCGCCGGTGCGGGTCTGACCTCGCAGCGTGCGCGCGACCGCCTGATCGCGCAGCTCGCGCAACTGGGGATCCGCAATCCGGCGGTGCTCGAGGCGGTGCGCGCCGTGCCGCGGCACCTGTTCGTCGAGGAGGCGCTGGTGCATCGAGCCTACGAGAACATCGCGCTGCCGATCGGGTACCGGCAGACCGTCTCCCAACCCTACATTGTCGCCCGGATGACCGAGGCCCTGCTCGAGCACGGGCCACTGCGCACCGTGCTCGAGGTGGGAACCGGCTCGGGCTATCAGGCCGCGGTGCTGGCGCAATTGTGCGACCGCGTCTATTCGGTCGAACGCATTTTGGCCCTGAGCCGTAGCGCGCGGGAGCTGCTCAGTCGCCTGAAGATCAACAACGTCAGCCTGCGTCACGGCGACGGTGGCGAAGGCTGGCCGGCCCGGGGGCCGTTCGACGGCATCCTGCTGACCGCTGCACCACGCGACATCCCTCACCAGCTGCTGACCCAATTGGCCCCCGGGGGGCGACTGGTCGCTCCGGTCGAAGGGCCGGACGGGCGCCAGCAACTGGTCCGCTACACGCATACCGAGGAGGCCTACGTGCGCGACCTGCTCGACACGGTCTGTTTCGTGCCGATGCTGTCGGGGGCCGAGTCATGAAGATCTTCGAGCCGCTCTATGACCGGGTGATGGGCTGGTCGCGCCACCGCCATGCGCCGCGTTATCTCGCGGCACTGTCGTTTGCCGAGTCTTCGTTCTTTCCCGTTCCGCCCGACGTGATGCTGGCGCCGATGGCCGCCGCGCGTCCGCGCGAGGGTCTGCGTCTCGCAGCCCTGACGACGCTCTTTTCGGTGCTCGGGGGCGTGCTGGGCTACCTGATCGGCGCGCTGGCCTACGAGCTGGTTTCGCCCTGGATCGTCGAGGCCGGCTACGGCGAACGCATGGAGCTGGCCAAGGAATGGTTCGCGGTCTGGGGCGTCTGGATCGTGCTGATCGCGGGGTTTTCTCCCATTCCGTACAAATTGTTCACCATCACCGCTGGCGCGCTGGCCATGCCGCTGCTGCCTTTCATCCTGGCGTCGGTGATCGGCCGGGGTTCCCGGTTCTTCGCGGTAAGCCTGCTGATGGCCTGGCTCGGACCGCATGCCGATCGCCACCTGCGGCCGTATATGGAACGCCTGGGCTGGTTGTCGGTCTTCGTACTTGTGTCGATCATGGCCTATCTGACCTTCATCGACTGATGCGCAGCGGCTCTGTCACCCGGGGGATCGCGATCGGCGTTTTCGCCGTGTGGCTGGCCGGCTGCGCGGCGCGGGCCCCCGAACCGCGGGCGCCTGCGGCCGATAGTCACGTGGTCCAGCGGGGCGAAACACTGTATCGGATTTCCACCCGGAACGGCCTCGACTGGCGGGACGTGGCTCGGCGCAACGGAATCGGGCCGCCGTACCTGATCTACCCGGGGCAGCGACTGCGGCTGGCCGGTGCTGCTCCGCTGGCGAGCCGACCGGCGCCGGCACGCGAGGCTACTCCGGCCCCGCGCGTCGCACAGACCCCCGAGGCCTCGCGCCCGCCGCCAGCACGGGCCTCCGAGCCATCCGCTCCGACCACATCCCGCGATGCCGGTCCGCCGGCCGGGCCTGCGCAGCGGCAAGCGGCCGCGCCGGCTGCACCGGAACCCCCGCCCCGTCCAGCCGCGTCGCCGGCAGCTACCCCGCAGTGGCAGTGGCCGGCCGATGGTCCGGTGCTGCGCGCGTTCTCCAACAGTTCCGCGAGCCGCCGGGGAATCGCCATCGGTGGAGAACGTGGCGACGAGATCCGGGCCGCCAATGATGGGGAGGTGGTATACGCAGGCAGTGGACTGGTCGGATACGGCCGGCTTATCATCGTCAAGCACGACGCCCGCTTCATCAGTGCCTACGGGCACAACGAGGAATTGCTGGTGCGCGAGGGCGACCGGGTGCAACGCGGTGACAGGATTGCACGCCTCGGCGACTCCGGGGCGGAACGTCCCATGCTGCATTTCGAAATCCGGGTCGACGGCACCCCGGTCGACCCGATACGGCTCCTGCCGCGGCGGTAGAAGTTGGCATCCAGCTGGAGAATTTCTGAACCATGCCCCCACAAAACCGCTTCCTGAAGCAAGCCTCCATCGATCTGACGGACCCGGAACTGGACGCCCTGCAGGAGACGGAAGAGGCATCCTCCGAGGTCGAAGCTGCCGAGGAGGTGGAGGAAATCGAACTCGATCCCGTGGTCGCAGGGGCCGTAACCCGGCGGCAGCACGACGCGGGCCCTGCCGAGCTGGACGCAATTCAGCTCTACTTGCGCGATATCGAGTTCCGCCCCCTGCTCACGCCCGAGGAAGAGGTCTACTACGCCCGACTTGCGCGCGCCGGAGATCCCACCGGGCGCCAGCGGATGATCGAATGTAACCTGCGCCTGGTCGTGAAGATCGCGCGCCGCTATATGAATCGCGGCCTCGCGCTGCTCGACCTGATCGAGGAGGGGAATCTCGGCCTGATGCACGCGGTGGAAAAGTTCGACCCCGAGCGTGGATTCCGTTTCTCGACCTATGCGACCTGGTGGATCCGCCAGACCATCGAGCGGGCGCTGATGAACCAGGGCCGCACCATCCGGATTCCGGTGCATGTCAGCAAGGAACTCCGGGCGCAGAACAAGGTGGCCCGGGGGTTGATGCAGGAACTCGGGCGTGAGCCCACCGAGGATGAGCTGGCCACTCGGCTGGGCAAGCCGGTGGCGGAGATTCAGCGCCTGAGAGCCATGTCCGAGCCGTCCACCTCGATCGATATCGCGGTCGGGCCCGACGGTGACCGCTCGTTGACCGAGATCCTGCCCGACGAGAATTCCGCCGGACCGTCGGCACTGCTCGAGGATGAGGATATCCGCAACCTGGTCGCGGCCTGGCTGGAGGAGCTCGACCAGAAGCAGCGCGAGGTGCTGGTGCGGCGTTTCGGGCTGCACGGGTTCGAGCGTTGCACGCTGGAGCAGGTCGGGGCCGAAATCGGCGTGACCCGCGAGCGCGTGCGTCAGATCCAGATGGAGGCGCTGAAGCGCCTGCGGCGTCTGCTGAAGACGCGGGGATTGTCAGAGGACGAACTGCTACCGCGCCCCTGATTCGACGATCAAGGCCGCCGCGACCGTCCGGCCTTCAGCCATGACCAGGTTATAGGTGCGGCATGCGGCGGCCGTGTCCATGAACTCCAGCCCCCATCCCAGCGCATGCAGCTGTGCCCACAGCGCGCGTTCCGGGAATGCCTGACCGCTCCCGGTGCCGATCAGCAGGATCTCGGGCGGATCCGTGTGCAGCCATTCGAGCGATTGTGGCGTCAAGGTTTCGATCCCGGTCACCGGCCATTCGGCCAGCAGGCGGTCCGGGCGCAGGATCAGGCTTGAGGTGTGGCGTACCCCGTTCACCGCGACGTGATCCGGCGCATAGCCGGTGATCAGGTTGCGGTCGTCTCCGGTAATCTGGGTGAACTGCATCGTCTGAAGGTAAAGCCATCGCTTGCGGGCGACAAGGGGATGCCACCCGCGCCATGGTTTTCGCCGAGGCGCGGTGGTCGATGTTCCCTATACGCTGTTTGACAGCGGCAGGTGCCGGTTATACTTTGTTCCGTTTCGGTGGGGAGGGGTTCGCTGTGCCCGACCTGCCGCAACTACCGAACCAGGAATTCCCCGTGACCGACGTGTTTCCCCGCATCGAGCGCCTGCCGCCCTATGTCTTCAACATCGTGAACCAGTTGAAGGCCGAGGCACGAGCCCGGGGCGAGGACATCATCGATTTCGGAATGGGCAACCCCGATCAGCCGACGCCGCAACATATCGTCGACAAGCTCGTCGAGGTCGCGCAGCGTGGCGACACCCACCGGTATTCGGTGTCGAAGGGCATCCCGCGTCTGCGCCGTGCGATCACGCGCTGGTACAAGGCTCACTACGACGTCGACCTGGACCCCGAGACCGAGGCGATCGTGACCATCGGTTCCAAGGAGGGGCTCGCGCATCTGGCACTGGCGACGCTGGGACCGGGCGACGCGGTGCTGGTGCCGAATCCCGCCTATCCGATTCATCCCTACGGCTGTGTGATCGCCGGGGCCGACGTGCGCCACGTTCCGCTGACGCCGAATGTGGATTTCTTCGCCGAATTGCACCGTGCGATCCAGGACTCGTGGCCGCGGCCGAAGATGCTGATCCTGAACTTTCCAGCCAACCCGACCACCCAGTGCGTGGATCTGGATTTCTTCGAGCGCGTGGTCAAGATCTGCCGGGAACAGCATATCTGGCTGGTGCACGACCTCGCCTATGCCGAGATCGTGTTCGATGGCTACAAGGCGCCGTCGGTTCTGCAGGTTCCGGGGGCGAAGGAGATCGCGGTCGAGTTCTACACGCTTTCGAAGACCTACAACATGCCGGGCTGGCGCATCGGCTTCATGTGCGGCAACCCGACGCTGGTCGCGGCGCTGGCGCGGATGAAGTCCTACCTCGACTACGGCACCTTCACGCCGATCCAGGTCGCGGCCATTGCCGCGCTGGAGGGTCCGCAGGATTGCGTGCAGGAGATCTGCGAGACCTACCGTGCCCGTCGCGATGTCCTCTGCGACGGGCTGAACGCCATCGGCTGGCAGGTCGAGAAGCCGAAGGCGACGATGTTCGTCTGGGCGCCGATTCCCCCTGGCTATCGCGAGATGGGGTCGCTCGAGTTTTCCAAGAAGCTGCTGCGGGATGCGAAGGTCGCGGTTTCCCCGGGAATCGGGTTCGGTAACTATGGCGACTCGCATGTGCGTTTCAGCCTGATCGAGAACGAACAGCGTACGCGTCAGGCGCTGCGCGGCATCAAGGCCATGTTCCGGGCCGACTCGATCCTCGCCAGTGCGCGCGCGGACGAGCCCGCATCCGGTCGGGCGGCCACCTGATCTCGGGTCCGGTCCTGGCCGGCCCAATCGAGGGTACGATCATGGCATTCCAGGCGACCCATAACCGATGGGATCCGGTCAGGTGTCGCTCTCGTCGGTGTCCCGGCCACGTTCGCGTCCAGGGTGCCCGGTGGCCATCTGCGGCCGTGAGCGAAGCTTGCGACGGAAGCGGCCGAAAGCCGTGATTTGCCGGCCCCGCGCCGGGGGGAAGTGAGCGGCGGATTTTTTTACGTTGAGGAAGGCAGTCTATGAAGCCCGTCAAGATCGGATTGCTCGGCCTGGGTACGGTTGGCTGCGGCACGGTGGATGTGCTCGACCGCAACGCCGGCGAGATCGCGCGCCGGGCGGGGCGCGGTATCGCCGTGGTGGCGGCCGCAGTGCGCGATCTCGCGCGTCCGCGCGGCTGCGCGCTGGAGGGCGTGCGCCTGACGGCCGACCCGGTGGCCGTGGTCGACGATCCCGAGGTCGAGGTGGTGGTCGAACTGATGGGCGGCACCGAGCCGGCCCGAGAGCTCGTGCTGCGTGCGATCGCCGCGGGCAAGCACGTCGTCACCGCCAACAAGGCGCTGATCGCACTGCATGGCAACGAGATCTTCGCGCGCGCCCACGAGCGGGGCGTGATGGTAGCCTTCGAGGCCGCGGTCGCCGGAGGTATCCCGATCATCAAGGCGCTGCGCGAGGGGCTGGCCGGGAATCGCATCGAGTGGGTCGCCGGCATCATCAACGGCACCGGCAATTTCATCCTCACGGAGATGCGCGACCACGGGCGCGACTTCGCCGACGTGCTGGCCGAGGCGCAACGGCTGGGCTACGCAGAGGCCGATCCCACGTTCGACGTCGAGGGGATCGACGCGGCCCACAAGCTTTGCATCCTGGCGGCGATCGCGTTCGGGATCCCGCTGCAGTTCGACCGCGTCCATGTCGAGGGCATCAGCGGGATCACCCGCGAGGACGTGACCTTTGCCGGTGAGCTGGGTTACCGGATCAAGCATCTCGGGATCGCCCGGCGTGCCGAGGGCGGGTTCGAGCTGCGTGTGCATCCGACCCTGATCCCGGAACGGCGCCTGATCGCGAATGTCGATGGCGTGATGAACGCGGTGCTGGTGAAGGGCGACGCGGTCGGCCCGACGCTGTACTACGGCGCCGGTGCCGGTGCCGACGCGACCGCGTCCGCAGTGGTGGCCGATCTGGTCGACGTGGTGCGCGCGCTGACTGCCGACCCCGAGAATCGCGTGCCGCATCTTGCGTTCCAGCCGGACGCGCTTTCCGATCAGCCGATCCTGCCGATGGCCGAGGTGCGCACTTCGTTCTACCTGCGACTGCGCGCTTGCGATCGACCGGGCGTGCTCGCCGATATCGCGCGCGTGCTCGGGCAGCACTCGATCAGTATCGAGGCGCTGCTGCAGCGCGAGCCGGATCCCGATCGGGGCGAGGCCACGATCATCATCCTGACCCATCAGGTCCGCGAGGGCGACATGCATTCGGCAATCGCCGAGCTCGAGGCGCTGGAGCATCTGACCTCGCCGGTTACCCGCATCCGCATGGAGCCTCTCGGCCGCTGATCCCGCCCACCATCTGAGGACTTGTTTCGCCATGGCTTTCGGACACCGCTATACCGGCCTGATCGAGCGTTACCGCGACCGCCTGCCGGTGCACGACGACACCCGGATCATCTCGCTGGGCGAGGGCAATACGCCGCTGATCCGGCTGAACAATGTCCCGCGTCACATCGGCCGGGACGTGGAGCTCTACGTGAAGTTCGAGGGCCTGAACCCGACCGGCTCGTTCAAGGACCGCGGCATGACCATGGCGGTGACCAAGGCGGTGGAGGAGGGCTCGGAAGCGATCATCTGCGCGTCGACCGGCAACACCTCGGCGTCCGCGGCGGCCTACGCGGCACGAGCGGGGATCACCGCGTTCGTGGTGATCCCCGACGGCAAGATCGCGATGGGCAAGCTGGCGCAGGCTATGATGCACGGATCGGTGGTGATCCAGATCGAGGGCAACTTCGACGACGGCATGCGCCTGGTGAAGCAGGTCGCCGAGTCCGCCCCGGTCACGCTGGTGAACTCGGTGAATCCGTTCCGGCTCCAGGGGCAGAAGACCGCGGCCTTCGAGATCGTGGAGGAACTCGGGCGCGCTCCGGACTACCACTGCCTGCCGGTCGGCAATGCGGGCAACATCACCGCGCACTGGATCGGCTATTGCGAGCTCTCGGCCAGCTCGGGCGAACACGTGACCGAGGCCTGCACCTTCTGCAAGGGCCACTGCCGCTTTGCCGGCGGTGGGGTGGCCGGGCAGCGGCCGAAGATGGTCGGCTACCAGGCCAGCGGCAGCGCGCCTTTTCTGCGCGGGGCGATGGTCGATCATCCGGAAACGGTCGCCACCGCGATCCGGATCGGGCATCCGCAGTCCTGGGACGTCGCGTGGAAAGTGCAGAAGGAATCGGGCGGCTGGTTCGACGAGTGTACCGACGACGAGATCCTGGCAGCGCAGAAGCTGCTGGCGGAGAAGGAGGGCGTGTTCTGCGAGCCGGCTTCCGCCGCATCGGTGGCCGGTGCGTTGCGCGACATCCAGGCGGGGCGCATCCCCGAAGGATCCAGTGTGGTCTGTACGCTTACAGGCCACGGTCTGAAGGATCCCGATGCCGCGATTGCCCAGGCCGGTTCCGCGCCGCTGAAGGTCGCGGCGGAACTCGATGCGGTCACCCGGGCGATCCTGGACAACCTCGGTTGAGCCGCGAGCCCGTGATGCGCGCGCTGGCGGGAGATCGCATGTACAACCGCCGGCGTCCCGCACAGGCTTCGTCATCCGCGGCTGTCTTCCGGAATCAGCCTCAGGCGGTGCAGCTTGCGCCAGAGCGTGGTGCGGTCGATACCCAGGCTGCGTGCGGCCAGCGTCCGGTTGCCGTCGTGTGCGGTCAGGGCCGCCTCCAGCATCTCGCGCTCTTTCCGCTCCTTTGCCGAGAACGACAGACCCTCCGTTGCCGCACCTGCGTCGGGGGTTGCGGCCGGAGCGTCGGTCGATGGCAGCACCCCTGCCAGGGCGTGGCTGGCGATATGTCCGCTGGCATCCGCCTGCAGGCGCAGCCATTCCAGCACGTGTCCGAGTTCCCGGAAGTTGCCGGGCCAGCGGTGCTGTACGAGGCGTTCGCGAACGGCCGAATCTGGTTTGATCCCGTGATGGGATGACCAGCGGTCCAGACAGCTGGCGAGGTCGGCCAGGCGTTCGCGTAGCGGCGGCAGGCGGATGGTGATGCCGGCCAGCCGGTGGTAGAGGTCGGTTCGAAATGCGGGGCCGGACCGGGATCCTGCAGACAGGTCGGCGCTGGTGGTCGCAATCAGGTGGAAGTCAGCCCGCCGGATCCGGTTTTCGCCGGCGCGTTCGAACCGGCCGCTATCCAGTACCCGCAACAGCGCCGCCTGCAGGCGCGGCGACATGGCGGCCACTTCGTCCAGCAGCAAGGTGCCGCCGTGCGCGTATTCCAGGCGGCCGATGCGCTCCGCGTCGGCACCCGGAAACGCGCCCTGAACGTGGCCGAACAATTCGGACACGAGGCCGGCGTCGGCAATCGTCGCGCCATGAAGTTCTTCCAGCCGGGCATGGCGGCGTGGACCGATCCGGTGCAGTTCGCGCGCCAGCGCGGTCTTGCCGGTGCCGCTTTCGCCAAGGATCAGCAAGGGGCTGCCGGCGCCTGCGGCACGACGGGCGAGGTCCAAGGCAGTGCGGGTATCCGGGTCGCTCGATTCGAGCACTGAATCGGGCGCGTAGCCCCCTGGAGGGGCCTCTGGGTCGCCCGCGGAGACGACCTGTAGCCGGACCAGCCTTAGCTGGCGTTGCCGCTGAGGATCCGCGAGGTTCGCAGTGACGATGCGCGCGCGCACCGGCCGTTCGCGGACCACGAGGTCAGCATGAAAATCGAGCGCGCGCGAGGAGGGTCTGCCAGCGGCGTCATGCTCGCCGGCGTCGATTGCCGCACGGATCAGCAGTTGCTGAAGGTTGACCGATCCCAGGCGCAGGGTCGAGTCGAACTTGCTGTCCGCCGGCTGTCCAAGGAGTTCGGCCAGCGCCCGGTTATGCGTGACAATGCGGCCGAGTTCGTCTATGACCAGCGAGGCCTCGCGGAACTGTTCGACGAAACCCTGGATCAGTGCGAGGTATGGATCGGTGGACACGGCGCTTGGCTCGTTGCAGGCTGTTGCCAGTTTGCCAGTGCGGCTGCAACATCTGCAATCCGATTCACGGGGCTGAACGCCTTGCGGGAGAGGAAGACAGGCGGTCGTTATCGGTGGCGCGGCCGCTGTTGCAACAGTGGGTTGCTGCCTTGAACGTGTCGATCATCGATTACGCACTAATTTATATATTAGGTTATACTTATTCAGGTGGCCCGCGGAAGCTCCGCGCGATCCGGGCGGCGTGTTCTGGCCGAGGCATCGATCCGGCACACGGGCGCGGTGGGTTATGGTAAAAAGGACTTTCCTTCAGGCCGGATGTCTCGACCCGGCCGCAATTCAGCCTGCGGACCGATTTGCCAGCGCCTACACTCAAGATTTCGACATGAAGACGAATATGACTCCAAGCAGAGTATTTCTGGCTGCCCTGGCTGCAGCCGCGTTTGCGCTCGCGGGCGTCGTCCAGGCGCAGTACGGGCGGGTGATCACCGCGGAGGCCGCGGCCGCGGGAGAACAAACGATCAGCGGCACGGTGGTGCCATTCCGGGAGGTCACCCTCACGGCGCAGATCGGCGGTCGGGTGACGCTGGTTGCCGGTGCCGAGGGCGATTTCTTCGACCGCGACGAGGTATTGGTCGCCATCAGCGACGAGCGTTTGACCGCCCAGCGGCGGCAGGCGCTGGCCGAACTGCGTTCGGCCGAAGCGGCGATGCGCGAGGCGCAGATGCAGTACGGCCGGGAGGTTGCGTCGCCGCGGGCGCGCGACATCGGCCAGATGCCGGGCATGGGGATTCCGTCGATGTTCGACCAGCTGGTCACGCGCCCGATGGGTTCGATGGCGGGGATGGGCGATCCCACGGTCGAGCGGCAGGCGGATCTGTACTCGCGCTACATCGGAATCGACCAGGCCGCGTCGCGCTGGCAGCAGGCACGCTCGCGCCTCGAGGAGATCGACTCCGCGATTCGCGATACCCGCTCCGTGGCCCCGTTCTCCGGGCTGATCATGCACAAGCACGTTGAGGAGGGGGACACGGTCCAGCCCGGGCACCCGCTCGTGACCTTCGGTCATGTCGAGTTCCTGCGCGTGGAAGCCGATATTCCAGCCCGGCTGGTCGGGCGTCTGCGCGTGGGCGACATGGTGCGCGTGACCCTCGACGTGGGCAAGACCGAAGTGGATGCGCGGGTCGCGCAGATCTTCCCGATCGCCGATCCGCAGCGGCACACCGTCACCGTGAAATTCGACCTGCCCCGCGGCGTTCCGGGCGGTCCGGGAATGTATGCAGACGTGCACATTCCGGGGACCGAAGCCACCCCGGGCGTCGTCCGGATTCCGCTGTCGGCGATCGTCCCGGGGGGGGCCCTTCCCAGGGTGGCCGTGGTCGAACCCGATGGCACGACGCGAGTGCGGATGGTGCGACTGGGCTCCGTGCAGGGTGACATGGTGACCGTGCTTTCCGGTCTCGAGCCGGGCGACCGGCTGCTGGATTCGCCCGATGCCACGATCCGTTCCGGCGAACGTGTCGAGCCCGGCACCGGTCCGCGCCCGTCAGGCCCCCGCTTCCGCTAACCCCCGCTAGCCGCTGGGCCGGGAGCCGGCCCACCAGGAGGAGTTGCGGCCGTTCCCGGCCGCACCGGGACACAAAGAACGAGACTGATAACAACCATGTCCGAGCAAAAAACTCAGCAGGCAGGCGAAGGCCAGGAACCCGAAAAGGATCTCGGCCTCGCCGGCCGGATGGCCCAGAGCTTCATTCACTCTCCGCTGTCTCCGCTACTCCTGCTGGCGACGCTGGCCATTGGTGTGCTGGGTTTGATCATCACCCCGCGCCAGGAGGATCCGCAGATCTCGGTGCCGATGGTCGACGTCTTCGTGTCCTACCCGGGGGTTCCGTCGGAACAGGTGGCCAGCCTGGTCGCGCGGCCGCTGGAACGCCTGATGAGCGAGATGTCCGGGGTCGACAACGTGTACTCGATCTCGCACCGCGGTCAGGCGATGGTCACGGTGCAGTTCGATGTCGGCGAGGAAATGGAATCCTCGATCGTGAAGGTGCATGACAAGCTGATGTCGAACCGGGATCTGATGCCGCCCGGGGTGTCGGAGCCGATGGTCAAGCCGAAGGGTGTCGATGACGTCCCGACCGTCACACTGACCCTTTGGTCGCATGATCTCGACGACGCGCTGCTTCGACAGATTGCGCTGGATAGCCTGCAATACCTGAACGAGGTGCCGAATACCTCCCAGAGCTTCGTGGTCAGCGGGCGCGAGGAAATGGTGCGGGTGGAAGTCCAGCCGGAGCGCCTTGCCGGCCACAACGTGACGATGGAGCAGATCGCTCAGGCGCTACAGGCCGCGAACTCCGAACGGACCGCCGGCAGCGTCGAGATCGGCGCGACCAGCACCCCGATCTACACCGGTGCGTTCCTTCGGGACGCCGAGGATATCGGCCGCATCCTGGTTACCGTCGAGGAAGGGCGTCCCGTCTACGTCCGCGACGTGGCGGAAGTGATCTACGGACCCGGCGAAGTCGACCGCTTCGTGCGCTATTACACCGGCGTCGCGGGCCACCATGCCGACGAGGCGCCCGAGGGCGCCGCCGCGGTCACGATCGCCATTGCGAAGAAGGAAGGCAGCAACGGCGTGGCCGTGGCCAACGGCATCCTCGAGCGGCTGGAGATGCTCAAGGGGCAGGTCATTCCCGACAACGTCGAGGTTTCCGTTACCCGCAACTACGGCGAGACTGCGAACGCGAAGGTGAACGAGCTGATGTTCAAGCTGTTCATCGCGACCGCCGCGGTGACGGTGCTGGTGTTCATCTTCCTCGGTCTGCGGGCAGCGGTGGTGGTGCTGATCGTGATCCCGGTCGTGCTGCTGTTCACCGTGTTCAGCGCCTGGCTGATGGGGTACACCATCGACCGGGTCAGCCTGTTCGCGCTGATCTTTGCGATCGGTATCCTCGTCGACGACGCGATCGTGGTGGTCGAGAACATCTATCGCCGCTGGCTGATGAAACGCGGCGTTGACACCGAGACGACGGTGGACGCGGTGGCCGAGGTCGGCAACCCGACCATTCTCGCGACCTTTACCGTCATCGCGGCGCTGCTGCCAATGGGTTTCGTGACCGGCATGATGGGCCCGTACATGCAGCCGATCCCAGCGCTGGGTTCGGTGGCGATGCTGTTCTCGCTGGTGGCGGCCTTCCTGTTCACGCCCTGGCTTGCGTGGCGCCTGCGCCCGACGATCGACTACCTGCAGCGGGCCGAGGAGAAGGAACACAAGCAGAACGAGATGATGGGGCGGTTCTTTTCCAAGGCCATCCCCGGGCTCGTGCACAACCGTGTGTACGGTTGGGGGTTCCTGATCGGGATCGTCGTGGTGTTCTTTCTCACCGTGATGCTGTTCTTCACCAAGGATGTTTCGGTGAAGATGCTGCCGCTGGACAACAAGCCCGAATTCAACGTGGTGATCAACTTCCCGGAGGGCACTGCACTGCCGCGCACGGCGACGCTCACCCATGATCTCGCGATGGTGCTCCGCGAACTGCCCGAGGTGACGGCCGTTCAGGCCTACGTCGGGACTGCCTCGCCGTTCAACTTCAACGGTCTGGTGCGGCATTATTATCTGCGCCAGGAACCCTGGCAGGCCGATATCCAGGTTCAGCTCGTCGACAAGGGCGACCGCAAGAGGAGCAGTCACGAGATCGCGGTCGAGGCGCGCGAGATTCTTGCCCCGATCGCCCACGCCGCCGGTGCGCGGGTCCAGGTCGTCGAGATGCCGCCCGGTCCGCCGGTACTGCAATCGGTGGTGGCGGAAGTCTACGGGCCCGAGCCCGAGATTCGCCGCCGCGTTGCGCGGGATCTCGAACGCATGTTCGATAACGCACCGCATCTCGACGACGTCGACAGCTTCCTGCAGGCGCAGTACGACGTCTGGCACTTCATCGTGGAACGCGACAAGGCGTTGCGTCGGGGCGTGACGGTCGACGCGGTCAACCGTACGCTCGAGACCGCGGTCGGCGGCCAAATCGTCGGCGACGTGAAGGCCCGGTCGCTGGTCGAGCCGCATCTGATCCAGATCCGCCTGCCGATGGTCGTGCGCTCGGATCTGCAGCGACTGCTGTTGCTGCCGGTGCCGAACATGGCCGGAGGCTCGGTGCCTTTATCGGAGCTGGGTGAGTTCGTGCGCCTGCCCCAGGACGAACCGATCTTCCACAAGAATCTGCGGCCGGTCGAGTACGTGACCGCCGAGACGGTGGGCCGCCTGGCGGCGCCGATCTATGGCATGCTCGAGGTTCAGGAGCAGTTGAAGGAATACCGCCTGCCTGGCGGAGGCGAACTCAAGCCTCACTGGGTGGGGCCGCCCCCGAACGACGGCAACGTAGCGTTCGAGTGGGCGGGCGAGTGGACGGTCACCTACGAGACCTTCCGCGATATGGGCATCGCATTCGCGATCGCACTGGTGCTGATCTACATGCTGGTCGTCTGGGAGTTCGGAAACTTCCTGTTGCCGGCCATCGTAATGGCTCCGATCCCGCTGACGCTGATCGGGATCATTCCCGGCCACTGGCTGCTCGGAGCCGAATTCACCGCGACCTCGATGATCGGTTTTATCGCACTCGCAGGAATCATCGTCCGGAACTCGATCCTGTTGGTGGACTTCGCGCGGCATCAGGTGGCGGAAGGGCAGTCGGTGATGGACGCGATGATTAACGCCTGCCAGGCGCGCACTCGGCCGATCCTGATCACCGCGTTCGCGCTGCTCGCGGGTTCCAGCGTGATTCTGTTCGATCCGATCTTCCAGGGCATGGCCATCTCGCTGATGTTCGGCACGATCGTCGCCACGCTGCTGACTCTGCTGGTCATTCCTCTCGGCTGCATCAGTGCCCGACGCACCTTGGAGGCGAACGCGGCCGGTGGGGGTTCCGGAGGTGCCGCCGCGTGTGCCGTGCAGACCGAACCGAACGGTGAGCCAGATCAGGGAGGCCCCAGGTTCCCGTCCAGTACGAAGATGACCGACCCGGCGGGTGGCCCCGTGATGAAGTTCATCGGGTTGACCGGTCTCTATCTGCGGTCGCTGGCAGCCAGCTTTGTCGAAGGTGTGGTGCAGCTGTTGCGTGCGCTTGCACGCTGGATCCTGCGTCTGGTGGGGGGCGGTGACGGTCCGCGGCCAGGCGGTGGCGGTCCTGCGGCGCCTCCGGATGGCGGTGGTGGTGGCGGCCCTGCCGGGGGTACTCCCCGCGGAGATGCGCCATCGGGTGCACAGGGGACGCAGGCGGAACCCGGCGAGCACGGCGAATCGCGCGGTCGTGCCGAGGCGCCGGAGCATCGGTCCGAAAACGAGCCGCAACCCGACCGCAAACGCAGTGCCGGCAGTGGACGCGCCGGGGCCGAAAACACCGAAAAGGCCCCATCAGGCACTGCCGTCCCGGCCGCCGACGAGGAACCGAAGGCGACCCGCGCATCTACCGGACAAGAGCCCCCAACCAGGCGCGCTTCCAAACCGGCTTCGGGGCGGGCCAAGCCCAGGGCGGACGCAGATGCCGAGGCGTCTGCGTCCAAGGGCGGGGCTCGGCTGGGCAGCACCGACCACAGCACCGGGGCCCACGAGGCAGAATCCGACGATGATGAAGCCGCCAAAGGCGCGTCGTCGGGTTCCGCAGCAAGCGGTGCTCGCCGCCGGCGCGGCATTCGCTTGAAATGATTTACCCACGACTCTCAATGCAAGGAGATCGACCTTATGAAGCATGAAGTGAGCAAGCGTTTCGGCAAGTTTTCCCTGACCGCACTGGCCGTGGCCACGGCGTTCGCACTCGCGGGTGGCGCTCAGGCAGAGGAAGGGCAGGAAAAGACCGCTGCCGGCTACGGTTACGGCGTTCCGGCCTATGGCCAGGCTCCGATGGGCTACGGCCCGCGTCACGGCTATGGCCCGCGTGAGGGCTTTGGTCCCCGGCATGGCTATGGAATGCCGCCGCGCCCGGACTTCATGGATCGTGAAAGGCCGGCGTTCGAACCGCCGCCCTGGGTCCGCGAGGGTTACCCCGCCGAGATGCCGGAGATGTCCGAGGAGATGAAGGCGCTGATGGCCGAGCGCGAGGAGCGCATGAAGGAAATCGAAGCCGAGCGCAAGGCGTACATGGAGAAGATGGAAGCCGAGCGCAAGGAGTACATGGAGCAGATGGAAGCGATGCACGAGGCGCGCATGAAGGCGATGGAGGCCGGGCGCGCGGCCTATATGGAAGAAATGGAACGGCAGCGCAAAGAGATCATGAAAATGATGGAAGAGCGCCGCAAGGGAATGGAAGAGCGTGGCGCGGACCGCGGCGGGTACGGCTACGCCCCGGCCGCCGAGTAAGCGCAGCGCTTGGCGCTGCGGGTGACCGCGACGATGCGGTTACCCGCGGCGTGACAGGAGATCGGGGGCGATGAACGATAGGGCAGCGGATCGCGCAACGCGACTGGCGCCACGCTGGGCGTTTGGGCCGTGCATTGCGCTCTGCCTGTTGCTGGGAGGGGATGTCCCGGCCCGCGATCGCAATCCCTGGGCGGTCCCGGACCATCGGCCTCCGGCACCGACCTATCAGCCCTATAATGATGGACGGTTTGCCCCGCCGGAATATGACCCGACTTTTGATCGACGTCGGCCCAGGGACCCCGTAGCTCCACTGACCCAGCCCGGTACGCGCTATGACGAGATGCTGCGCCACACGCCCGGCATTTCGTATGGACTGCAAGCGCCGGGTGTTGCGGGTACGCTCTACCCGGGGCTTGGGGACAGCTACGGGCTGTTGTCGCCCTGGTCGCTGGGGTACCCGGGGCTCGGTCTTTATCCGGGGCTGCTTCCGTACGGAGGCTATCCGGGTAGTAGTATGCTCTATCCTGGAACCGGTCTTGGTACGTCCGGGCTGTTGTCGCCGCTCTACGGATCTCCACTGGGCACCGTTCCGCTGTTTGGACTCCACTATTGAGCATGGCGACTGAAGCACAATCGACCGAAGAACAATAATGCGTGCTGGTTGATGGCCCTCTTGGCCGGCATGCAGTTCAAACGAGGGCCGAACTCCCATTGGAGGTTGTACATGAGTAAGATCGTTAAGGCAGTTGTTCTGGCTGCGTCCCTTGGTGCCCTTTCCGCGGCCCCGATGATGGCTTCGGCGCAGTGGGGTGGTCCCGGTGGCTGGGGTGGTCCTGGCGGCTGGGGTGGGCCGGGGTATGGATACGGCGGCCCCGGCTACGGCTACGGCCCGGGGTATGGTCGCGGTCTGGGTGACATGTTCGGCTTCGGCGACATGTTCAGCGACTTCGACTTCTCGGCTCGCGGTACCGGCCGCGGTCACGGCTACGGCCGCGGCTACGGTGATGCCTACGGCTATGGCCAACCCTACGGGTACGGGCCGGGTCACGGCTACGGCCCCGGCTACGGTGGCCCGCGCTGGTAAGCTCGCCGTAAGTGCAGCCTGCCCGGTCTCGACCGGGCAGGTTCTTTCCACTTTGTCGTATCGAGGCCGTGCATGCTGACAGTGATTGGCAACCTCAAGGGTGGCACCGGCAAGAGTACGGTCGCGTTCAACCTGGCACTGTGGGTGCTGAGCAACAAGCGTACGGTCTTGGCTGTCGACCTCGATCCGCAGGCGACGCTGACCGATGTGATTCGTGTGCGTGAAGAAGAAGGTTATTCGCCGTCGCTGGAGCTGTCGCAGAGCCTAGAAGAAGCCCTGCACGCGAGCGACAAGTATCAAGAGATCATCGTCGATGTCGGCCCCTCCGACCTCGGCACCATGTATGCGGCGATCCTCGCGGCCGACCAGGTCGTGATTCCGGTGCCGCCGAGCCAGGCGGATGTCTGGTCCACGCAGCGCTTTGTGCGCAAGATCCTGGAACTGCGCGGCGACCGGGAGAAGCCCGAGATCGTCGGGTTCATCAACCGTGCCGATACCCACCAGGCCGTGCGCGAGTCGGACGAGGCCTTTGGTGCTTTGGGTATGATCGACGGCCTGAGGGCGGTACGCCCGCGCCTGCGCCAGCGTATGGCCTTTCGCCGCTCGTTCAGCGAGGGGCTGTCGGTGCACGAGCTGGAGCGCCGGGGTAAGGCAGCGCACGAGCTGGATGAGTTGGCCAGGGCGCTCTTCCGAAAGTCCCGCCGGTGATACCGGGGGGTTCCCATGCACAACCGATGTAGGTGACTCATGTCTGCGGTACGCACTTTCTTGCGGAAGTACTGGATCCTGCTCGTCATTCTGCTCTGGGTGATTGCCTGGGCCAACCGGGACTGGCTGGCGGGAGGCACTGCGTCGGATTCAGCCCCAGCGGAGATGACTACCGAGGCGGCGGCGGTTCCGGATGAACCCGAAGCGGTAGCCGAAGCCCCGGCGCCGGCAGTGCCGGACGAGCCTGATACGGTGGCCGAGGCCCCGGTGCCGGCAGTGCCGGACGAGCCTGATGCGGTGGCCGAGGCCGCTGCGCCGGCAGTGCCGGACGAGCCCGACGCGGTGGCCGAGGCCCCGGCGCCGGCCGGTCCGGACGAAACCGCAGCGGTAGCCGAAGCCCCAGCGCCGGCAGTGCCGGACGAGCCTGAGACGGTGGCCGAGGCCGCTGCGCCGGCGGTTCCGGAGGAGCCTGAGACGGTGGCCGAGGCCCCGGCGCCGGCAGTGCCGGAGGAGCCCGAGGCGGCGGTCGAAGCCCCGGCGCCGGCAGTGCCGGAGGAGCCCGAGGCGGCGGTCGAAGCCCCGGCGCCGGCAGTGCCGGAGGAGCCTGAGACGGTGGCCGAGGCCCCTGCGCCGGCAGTGCCGGAGGAGCCTGAGACGGTGGCCGAGGCCCCGGCGCCGGCAGTGCCGGATGAGCCCGAGGCGGCGGTCGAAGCCCCGGCGCCGGCAGTGCCAGAGGAGCGCGACGCGGTTGCTGACGCCGATGCCCCCGGAGTGGTCGCGTCTGCGGATCTTCTTGCCGAAGCTCGGTCGGCCTTTCGCAGCCGCGGGCCGCGTGCGGCGGCGCAGGTGCTGGCAGCGGGTCTGGAGGGCGTCGCGCCCGATGCGCCCGAGCGGGCCGACCTCTATGGTGAGTTGGGCAATTTCCATTTCGCGGCGGGAGACACTCGCCGCGCACTCGCTGCGTTTGATGACGCGCTGCGGGCGCTGCCCGAGAACGAGCGGGCGTCGATGCTGCGGCGTCTTGCTCCTGTCTACGACCGTTTCCATCCGTCCGGCCGCGCATATCTGGAGCGATTCAGGTAGAATATTAGGAGGTTCTGAAATGGTGGGCGGCAAGCAGGGCAGCCTCAACCGGGGGCCGAGCCCCGGCGCTTATCGGTCGCCGACGACGGGGATGCTGGATGCGGTTGGTGCGGAACGTGCTCGCCCTGGTGGGGCTGCTAACGCTGGTGGCGATCGGTGGCCTGATCCTCGTCCTCGAGCCCTATATGCACAAGGTGCGCAGCCTCGATGAGGCTGCGCTCGGCGTTTATTCCGAGGTTGCACGAACGATACTTGCCACCGGTGATCCGACGGCGGCACTCGTCTACCAGCGCAGTGTCGCAGCCGGGCTCACGGTTGCGGATGTCGAGATTGCGCTTGGCAGGGCCGCCGAGGCGGCGGACCTGCACACACTGGGAGCGCTGTCGGTCGATCGGCAGGTGCGGAACCGGGCGGGCGTGGGGTTTCCGTTCCTGAAGGTCTACCTGTTCTGCGAACCCGAGCTGGCTGCGGACCTGATCCGCCATACCACGGCGATGGCGGCGTTTCTTCCCTGCAGGATCATCTTGCACGAGGATGAACGTGGTGGGCTCTGGCTGATGACGCCGAATCTCGACCTGGTGATTCATGGCGGCCGACCCTTGCCGATCGCGCTGCAGGAGCGCGCGCTGGGTCTGCAGTCGACGCTGCGGGAGATCGTGGACCGCGCTGCGGCGGGTGATGATTGAACCCGGCCGGCGGCATCGCCGAGCCCCTATTCCATTTTGGCTGGAACTGACGTAATGAGTGAATTCGACTATCGTAACGACGCCCGGCACGTGGATCCGGACGAGTACGACGTACGTTCCCGACGACTGCAGTTGATCGTCTATTCTTCGCTGGTCGCGTTCGTGGTGCTCGCGGTGTACGGGTTCTGGCTGATCACAAGCCTGACCCGGGACGTGAGCCGTCTCGCGATCGAGATGTCGGCGATGACCCGGACGATCGACCGGGAGATGACGGTGATGGCGGCGAAGATGGGCGACATCGACGAACGCATGGTGTACATCAACGAGAACATGGTCTCCATGAACGAAAATATGCTCGCGATGAACCGCAACATCGCCTCGATGACCCGGGACATCGGCACGATGAACGTCAATATCCGCTCGATGTCTTCGGACACGAAGACCATGGCGGGGTCGACCCTGCACATGCAGCGCGACATGTGGAGTCTGAACCGCAACGTGTCGGGCCCGCTCGGCATGATGAATTCGTTCAACCCGTTCAGTGGCAATCCCGGTCCGTTCCCTGGATCGCCGGCCCCGTTCTTTCCCCAGCACTGAGGCCGTCGCCAGGGCGGCCCTCCAGACCTACGACACGGAGCTTGCATGTTCAACCGTCCCGGCAACCGAGTGAGTCAGCAACTAAGTCGCCTCAGCAACCGTCTGTCGGAGGAAAACCCGGCGCTGGAAGGGGTTGTGAGCCCATTCCAGGCCCTGGACCGGGTCGGATACGCGGCGGGCCTGCTCGATCCGGAGGAAGAGTCTTACGCCTTCACCATTTCCTGGTGGCCGATGATCGCGGTGCTTGGCACCTTCTCGGCCGGCAAGTCGACGTTCATCAACGAGTACATCGGAACCACGGTACAGCGCAGCGGGAGCCAGGCGGTCGACGACCGTTTCACCGTGATCAGCTATGGCACCAGCGACAAGGTCCAGGAGCTTCCCGGGCTGGCGCTGGATGGCGATCCGCGGTTTCCGTTCTACCGGGTCAGCGACGAGATCGAACGGCTCAGTGACGGAGGAGGCCGCACGGTCGATCATTTCCTGGCGATGAAAACGGTTCGATCCGAGCGCCTGCGGGGGCGCATTCTGATCGACTCGCCGGGATTCGATGCCGACGAGCAGCGGGCGACGATCCTGCAGCTGACCGACCACATCATCGATCTGTCGGATCTGGTGCTGGTCTTCTTCGACGCCCGGCATCCGGAACCCGGTGCGATGCGCGACACGCTCGAACACCTCGTCAATCGTGTCGCGGCACGCAATGACTTCACCAAGCTGGTGTTCATCCTGAACCAGATCGACACGACCTGGCGCGAGGACAACCTCGAGGAAGTGGTATCGGCCTGGCAGCGGGCCGTGGTGCGTCAGGGCACGGCGACCGGCCGCTTTTACTGCCTGTACAACCCGAGCGCGGCGGTCGAGATCGGCGACGAGAAGGTACGCGCGCGCTACGAGTACAAGTCGGCCCAGGACCGGGAGGAGATTCACCACAAGATCGCCGAGATCAGTTCTTCGCGTTCCTACCGCATCGTCGGGGCGATGCAGGCCATCGCCGAGTCGATCGAGATGGACGCCCTGCCGGCGCTGACACGCGCACTCGGCCGCTGGCGTCGGCGCGTCGTGCAGGCGAACGCGCTGTTGATGGGCGTGGTACTGGCGGTGGCGATCTGGGCCGGCCAGTCGCTGACCGGCGGCTTCGCTCCGTGGTTCGATGGCACCCTGACCCAGTCGATGCGGGACCACCCGGTGATTTCGACCTTGGTGGTGCTGCTTTTCGCAGGCGTGCTTCTCGGGATCCATTATTTCAATCGTGGCTGGGTCGCGCAGCGCATCGCGCGGACGCTGCCAAACGAAACCGCGTCCGGAAACTGGCGCGCGGCGTTTCTTCGCAACACGGCCTTCTGGCGTTCGATCTTCCTCAAGGCGCCGGCAGGGCTGGGACGGGGCGCGATCCGGCAGCTCCATGCGCTGCGTGAACAGGCCGAGACCTACGTGCAGCGCCTCAACGATCAGTTCATGGATGAAGGGCATCCACCGTCCGCGACGGAGCCGGCCCATGCGGCGGCGCCTTCCGGTCAGCGCGAGCAGCCGGCGCCAGACGCGGGAGGCCGTGCCGCACGCTCCGATGCCGCGGGGTAGCGGCGGCATCAGGTCCTCGCAACGGTTGACCGTAGGTGCTAAATGCGCATAAAATAAAGGGTTTAGAGAATACCCGCGCGATCGGGCAGGAGCGATACGATGACAATTCTGGCATGGATCATGTTTGTTCTGGCGATGGTTTTGGTCCCGGTCTCAGTATGGGCGAGCCTCGCGGCCCTTGGGGTTTGTGCAGGTTGCGCGCTGGTCCGGGACTGGCGGCGCGATCGAGAACTGGAGACACCGCAGGGTAAGGGTGTCTGAGCAGAAAATGCCTGGTTGTCGTAGATGCCGGATTCGCGCCTGAGCGTCAGGCAGGCGGATCTTCTCGGTCTCGCCGGTTGCGCGCCGCAGCAGGTTTGAACCAACCCTGCTGCGGCGCGGTGCTGTAATCGCAGGACCAGGGCCCGGCGGGATCAGTTCGGTTCCGGCCCAGACCGGAGCCGTAGCGGGCCGGCCGGTTTCTTCGGGAATTCCGTGGCGGTTGTCGTTTCGGGCGCCACGCCGTACATCGACCAAAGTTTGGGGATATTCGACATGAGTGACAGCAAGAAACTGGCCATTATCGCGACCAAGGGCAGCCTGGACTGGGGGTATCCCCCGTTCATCCTGGCTTCCACCGCGGCAGCGCTCGGGTACGACGTTGAGGTGTTCTTCACGTTCTACGGGCTGCAGCTCCTGAAGAAGAAGATGGATCTGCAGGTCAGCTCGCTCGGTAACCCGGGCATGCCGATGCCAATGCCCGTGCCGGTTCTGCTCCAGGCGCTTCCGGGCATGCAGCGCATGATGACGGTGATGATGAAGCAGAAAATGAAGGCCAAGGGGGTTGCGAGCCTGGAGGACCTGCGCGAACTCTGCATGGAAGCGGAAGTCCGCATGATTGCTTGTCAGATGACGGTGGATCTGTTCGAGATGGATACTGGCGAATTCATCGACGGTGTCGAGTACGCCGGGGCTGCCGCGTTCTTCGAGTTCGCCGGCGAAGCCGATATCTGCCTGTTCATCTGAGTTCCGCCCCGAACGCGAACGCCCCCGCGCGCCCTTGATGGCGCGGGGGCGTTCGCGTTTCTGGTCCAGGGGTCCGCCCGGATCCCGAACCCGGTCGTGTGGCGGCCGCCAGGCACAACACCGCCGTCTCTCCACGTCATCCGAAGTCCCGCGATCGTACGGCCAGCGTGCCCAGCCAGGCGCTGCGGTCTCGCAGCCGTTGTGCGACCAGGTGGGTTACGCCGTCTTCCTGCTGCAGAACGCCGGTCACCTCGAGCAGTCGCGCGTGGATGACCGCTGCGCGCGCCTTTTCCACCAGCGCCGGCCAGACGATCACATTCACTGTGCCCGACTCGTCTTCCAGAGTCAGAAACACGGTACCCTTCGCTGAACCTGGCCGCTGCCGGGTGATCACGACACCCGTGTAGCGCACGCGGGCGCGCGGGCCGCCGGCGATCAGCTCGACCGCGGTGGGAATGCCGGCCAGTCCCGGGTGTCCGCGCAGCAGGGCCAACGGGTGCGGTCCCAGCGTCAGGCCGGTGCCGGCGTAGTCCTGCAGCAGATCCTCCGCGATCGTCGGTGCAGGCAGCATCGGAACGGCTGCGGGCCGCGAAACCCCGGCAGCGGGAAACAGCGGCAATGGCGGCTCGACCGCCTGGGTATCCCAGCGTGCGCGATGCCGGTTCCCGGCCAGCCGGGCGAGCGCTCCGGCCTGTGCCAGCCGCGTGGCTTCGGCGCGATCGAGGCGCGCGCGGATCACCAGATCGGCGCTATCCCGAAATGGCCGTTCGACGCGCGCTGCCACGATGCGCTTCGCACTGTCGGCGTGCAGACCGCGCACCATCGAGAGCCCCAGGCGCAGCGCCAGATCGCGACCTTCCCTGCGCTCGCCGGCATTCCCTGAGCGATTCCCGGCGCTGGCTTGACCACCGCCTCGATTACTGCCATCACTCCGGGCACTGCCACGGCCCTCGGGGCTGCCAGCCGTGTTGCTGAAGACAGCTTCGACGCTGCAGTCGGCGAGGCTTGCGGTCACGTCGATCGGCCGGACCTCGACTCCGTGGCGGCGTGCGTCGGCGACGATCTGCGCCGGGGCGTAGAAGCCCATCGGCTGGCTGTTCAGCAACGCGCAGGCGAAGATCGCCGGTTCCCGGCACTTGAACCAGGCCGAGACGTAGCTGATCAGCGCAAAGCTCGCCGAGTGCGACTCAGGGAACCCGTATTCGCCGAAACCCAGGATCTGCTGGTAGATCTGCTCGGCGAAGGTGGCCGGGTAGCCGCGTTTGCGCATGCCGTCCAGCAGCCGGTCGCGGTACTTCGCGAGGTTTCCGGTGCGGCGCCAGGCGCCGATCGCGCGGCGCAGGCCGTCCGCCTCGCCAGCGCTGAAGCCGGCCGCGACCATCGCCAGCTCGATCACCTGTTCCTGGAAGATCGGCACCCCGAGCGTGCGCTCGAGTACCCGTTTCACCTCCGGGCCCGGGTAGGTCACCGGTTCGCGTTTCTGCCGGCGGCGCAGGTAGGGATGCACCATCCGGCCCTGGATCGGGCCGGGGCGCACAATCGCGATCTCGATCACCAGGTCGTAGAAGGTCTCGGGTTGCAGGCGCGGCAGCATGCTCATCTGCGCGCGCGACTCGATCTGGAACACGCCGACGGTATCCGCCTGTTGCAGCATCGCGTAGACCACCGGGTCCTCGGCCGGCACGTCGGCGAGCCCCCAGTGCTGGTTCCGGTGCCGCGCGAGCAGTTCCAGGCAGCGGCGCAGGCAGGAGAACATCCCCAGCGCGAGGATGTCGATCTTCAGCAGGCCCAGTGCGTCGAGGTCGTCCTTGTCCCACTGGATCACGGTGCGCCCGGCCATCGCGGCGTTCTCGATCGGCACCAGTTCGTCCAGCCGCCCGGCGGCGATCACGAAGCCGCCGGTGTGCTGCGACAGGTGCCGGGGAAAGCCGCGCAGGATCTGCGCCAGTGTCTGCCACTGCCGGGCCAGGGGCCCGTCCGGGTCGAGCCCCACCTCCTGCAGACGCTCGCGCGGGATGCCGTCGTCCCACCAGGCCATGTTCGCGGTCAGCGCGTCGATGCGCGCACGGCTGATGCCCAGTGCCCGGCCGACGTCGCGCAATGCGCTGCGGCGCCGGTAGCGGATCACGGTCGCGGTCAGTGCCGCGCGTTCGCGTCCGTAGCGCCGGTAGAGGTACTGGATCACCTCCTCGCGCCGCTCGTGCTCGAAGTCGACGTCGATATCGGGAGGCTCATTGCGTTCGCGCGAGATGAAACGCTCGAACAGCATATTCGAGCGCGCCGGGTCCACCGCGGTGATGCCGAGCGCGTAGCAGACCGCGGAGTTCGCGGCCGAGCCGCGACCCTGGCACAGGATGCCGCGCTCGCGGGCGAAACGCACGATGTCGTGCACGGTGAGAAAGTAGGGTTCGTAGCCGAGGTCGGCGATGATCGCGAGTTCGTGCTCGAGTTGCGCCTGGACTTTCTCCGGCGTGCCTTCGGGCCAGCGCTCCAGGCAGCCCTGCTCGACCAGCCGCCGCAGCCAGGGCCCGGGCTGCTCGCCGGCGGGGATCGCGTCGGTGGGGTACTGATAGCGGACCTCGTCCATGTGGAATCGGCAGCGGTCCGCCACCCTCAGGGTTTCGGCGAGCCAGGCCGCAGGGTAGAGCCGGGTGAGTTCGTCGCGCGGGCGCAGGCAGCGTTCGCCGTTCGGGAACAGCGCCGGCGCGGCTTCGGCGACCGTGGATTTCCGCCGCAGCGCGGTCAGTACATCCTGCAGCGCGCGCCGTCCGCGCAGATGCATCAGTACGTCTCCGCAGGCGAGCACCGGGATTCCGCTGGCCGTGGCCAGAGTCTCGGCCCGGGCCCGCAGCAACGTGTCGTCAGGGCTGCGCACCAGCGTGACCGCCAGGTGCAGCTGCTGTGCCGATACCGCTCGACCCAGCCACTCCGCCCAATCGAGATCCCTGCGCAAGAATGCCGCGTCCGGGTCTTCGCAGCGGGTCTCGATACGCCACAACACCTCGCAGCCCGGCAGCCCGGACCACTCGGGCCGTAACAGATCGTCCGCCCGGAGCCGGTATCGGCCTTTACTCCCTGCCCGGCGCGCATGGGTGATCAGCCGGCACAATGTCCGGTAACCGGCCAGCGAACGCGCCAGCAGCGTCAGCCGTGGGCCATCGCAAAGCCGTAGATCGGTACCCACGATCAAGTGCAAGCCCGTCTCCACCGCTGCCTGGTGTGCGCGCACGATCCCGGCCAGCGAGCACTCGTCGGTGAGCGCCAGCGCGCGATACCCCAGCGCCGCTGCCTGCCGCACCAGTTCTTCCGGGTGCGATGCGCCGCACAGGAAGCTGAAGTTGCTGCGGCAGGTCAGCTCGGCGTAGCCGGCCGGAGCTGCATCCGGCGCTGCGTCTATACTGTTCATATTTACAGTATAGACGCAGCGCCGTCATGCCGGATCCACCCCAGGTTCACCCGACTGATCGCCGGCAACCGGTTCCCTGGGCTGCCCGGAAGCACTCTCGGTGTGGCCGCGCCCCATCCCTTCGCTGCAAATCCTCGGCGAACAATGCTATACAGTCGCCACGTCACCGAACTCCAAGCCCGAATTCTCACGCGGAGAGCTCGGTCCAGCTTCACCGACGCGATCGATGGATGGACCTGAAGTAGCAGTGCACGGCACCCTTTGCCCGTCGACCCCGCCCGCCGACGTCGGGCCGGACCGCAAATCATGGATCGTCACCGATTGGAGGATGCACGGATCCATGCCACCCACCATGGACCAACCGAGACATGGACCAACCTACGCGCAATCTCGCCGAGTTCGCAGTCTCGCTCGATTATGGTGCTCTGACGCAATCTGCCATCGATTCGACCGTTCGCCATGTGGTCGACACGATTGGCTGTGCGATCGGGGCTCTGGACGCGAAGCCGGCGGCGATCGCGCGCAGTATCGCGGCGCTGAGCGGCGGGACTCCGGGTTCGACGGTCATTGGCCTTGAGCAGCCCACCACGCCTGAATATGCAGCGTTCGCCAACGCAGTGATGGTCCGATACCTCGATTTCAACGACACAGGGATCGGCGGCCATCCCAGCGACATGATCCCCGCTACCCTCGCGGTGGCGGAGCCGCGATTGTCGAGTGGCAGCGATGTGCTACTGGCAACGTTCATTCAGTACGAAGTGGTAGCGGCACTCAGGCGCGGGGGGTTCCACCGCCTGCGCAAACGGCATGTCGATCAGGTTCAGTCCGTCATCGGGAGCGCGATCGGGGCCGGCCGCATCCTTGGTCTCAATACCACGGAAATGGCGAATGCAATCAGCTTGGCGTTGACCCCGAATATTCCACTTCGAGTCGTTCGCACCGGCGTGATCTCGGACTGGAAGGGCTGTGCAACCGCGCATGGAGCCATGATGGGAGTTTTCGCTGCCCGGCTCGCACGCGAAGGACTCACTGGACCACCTGAACCATTCAACGGAATTGCGGGCCTGTGCGAGCTGGTGGGGCTGCCAGCTTTCGAGGTGGGAGGCGTCGGACGCGCGTACAACGGTCTGAGTGCAATCGAGGCCACAGGTTTCAAGCCCTACCCATCGGAATACAGCTCACAGGGCCCGATCGCCCTTTTGCTCGATCTCAGAGCGCAACTGACAGTCGACCGTGTCACTGCGATCACCATTGCACTGCACTGGGGCGGTTGGCACGAGATCGGGGGCGGCCAGGGGGACCACGTGGAGAAATGGCATCCGACAACGCGGGAAAGTGCTGATCACAGCCTGCCTTATCTCGCCGCGGTTGCTCTGATCGACGGTGCAGTTTCGCTTGAGAGTTTCTCCGAGCAGCGCATTGGCGATCCCCAGATCCGAGCGCTGATGCAGAAAATCCGGGTCGTCGAAGATCCGGGTCTGACCCGGGCCCACGCCGGCGAACTGCCGAGCTGGCCGTCGCGCGTCGAGATCGTGCTGGACGACGGGCGGCGGCTGGAGCGGAGTTGCGCTCGCCCGAAAGGCCATCCGCTGAATCCATTGATGGATCAGGAGCTTGAGTCGAAGTTCATTGAGCTCTGCGAACCCCGGATGGCGATGAGTCGGATCCGGCAGCTGCTCGATACGCTTTGGTCGCTCGCTGCGCTCGACGATATCCGGAGTCTCACTCACCAGTTGCGGACGATTTGAAATGACCGAAGGTACCGATCGGAGAACCAATCCGGTGACAAGGCCTCGCCTATTGCTGCTGTCAGGGGGCAGCCTTGTGGGCCAGAACATTATCGCCGCTCTGTCGCAACGGCGGGACCAACTGGACATCCGTGCCGTAAACAGCAAGGCAGACGAGCCTACCCTGTTCGACTTCGATGCCGTCTATCTTGCGCCGTGGATTGGCTCGGATCCGGGCGCATTCGAGCAGCGCTTCGACGCTATCGTGGAAGAGGCCGCACCCGACCTCGTGATTCCCTGCAGGGATGACGATGTCGCCTTTCTGGCGGCGAGGGCGCAGCGGGATCCGAATGCGCGCAGCCGATATCTATGCGGCAGCCGATCGATTGCAGACGCATTGAGCGACAAATGGGAGAGCTGGCGTTTCTCGAGCGCACTGGGCCTGCCGTTTGCCCCGACCTTGAGGGCCGATTGCGCCCGGGACGAGCTGGACGCCTTCGTTCACGCGCACGGTTTCCCTCTGGTCGCGAAGCCCGTCAGCGGATTCGCCTCGCGTGGCGTCGTTCTGGTGCTGGACCGGGAGCAATTGGCGAGGCTGGTGGGTCGGAACGACTATATCTTTCAGAAGTTCCTGGGGGACCCGGATCGGGTGCGCGCCCATGCGCAGAGTGTCGCGCGCGATGGTGTGCCGCTTTTCCACACCTTCGAAGAGGTCAAGCACTCGATTCAGGGCTGTATTGCGCCCGAGGGTCGCATTTCAGGGCTGATGGTGACCGATAACCTGATGCGTTTCGGCCGGAGCGAACGCGTGGATCTCGCGACGGATCCGGAGCTCGAGTCGGCCGGAATGCAATGGGTCAGGACCTTTGCCGAAGCCGGTTGGCGCGGACCGCTGAACATACAGTGTCAGCGCGGGAGCGATGGAAGACTCGCAATCTATGAATACAACGGGCGCTTCACTGGCGCTACTGCGGCCCGTTACCTGCTCGGGTTCGACGAGGTCGGCATGGTGGTTCGGGACTGGCTGGCGTTTCCGCTGCGCGTGGACGCGCCACCGCCTGGCGCGCGATCGGTGATCCGTACGATGAACAGCCGCATGCTGGACCCCGGCAAGGTGACCTCGCTCTCGCGGACGCTTTCCTGGCGCCCATAGGCATTGCCGATGGGCGTCGCCCGAACCATATCGTGCAAACGCCCACGGAAAAACTCGAATCGCGCATGATCTGTCCCGCCGCTATCGCCACGTTCGTGGTCCCGCCATGTCCGCCGGGTATGGTGTCCAAGGCTGGAGGTCGCGACCCGCCGGCGGGAGGTCGGTGGCGCGTTGCGCAGGGCCTACGGTGACAGCCGCTTGAACAGCGGTTCGGGAATCATCTGGAGGACTCCAAGGATCGGGCGCCAGAACCACGGCAGGTACACCACGTCGCGGCGTCTGGCGAAGGCGCGGACGATGCCGCGCGCGACCCGCTCGGGTCGCGTCCACAGCCAGCGGTTGCGGTCGAGGCCCTCGGTCATCGGCGTGATCACGAATCCGGGCTTGATCGTGAGCACGCGCACGCCGCTGCCGTGGAGGCGGCTCCGCAGCCCCTGCAGGAACAGCGCCAGCATGCCCTTGGCCGCACCGTAGACGTAGTTGTGCTTCCGCCCCCGGTCGCCGGCCACCGAGCCGATCACGCCGATCACCCCCCGTTGCCGGGCCTCGAAGTCGTTTGCGATCACGGTCAGCAGGGTCATTGCGCTCAGTGCGTTCAGCCGCAGTGCCTGCAGCATGGCGTCGGGCGATTGCTGGCAGCGCGCCTGGTCGGGCTGGCTGCCCTGGGCGATCAGCACGGCGTCCAGGTCCGGATGGCGCTCGCGCAGGGCCTCCCACAGGGCCGGCAGCGCGTCCAGATCCGAGAGGTCCGCTGTCACTCCGTCCACCTCGGCCAGCCCGGCGGCGCGCAGGGCCAGGTCGTCGGTCAGCCTGCGCAGCTGCACGGGGTTTCCGGTCACGACCACGAGGTGCACGCCCTTCGCCAGCCAAATGCGCGCCGCTTCGGTCGCGATGCGCGAATCGGCGCCAAGGATCGCAATGCGTCGGGGGGCTTCGTTCATGGATTCATCCTGCGCCAGAAGCTGGAGGAAAACGCCGGGTCGATGAACGTGGCGAACTGCTCCCAGTTCGGGAAGCCCCGGCGGAACACGGTCACCGACATCCGCGCGTCCTGACCCGGGTACAGCGCACCGCCGGCGGCACTCACCACGTCGTCGAGGTCGGCGAACAGGCTGCGGGTCCGGTGGCCCTGGTTCGTGAAGTCCAGCGCCAGGGTAACCCCGGGCCGGGGAAACGACAGCAGCCCGGGCGAGGGCAGGGTGCCGAAGCACTGGAGTGTCGCGCGGCAGGCGCCTTGCCGGTTGGCCGCGATCCGCCGCAGCAGCGTGCGGATCCCGTCACGAGCGGCGCCTGGGGGCAGCACGCACTGGTACCGGTAGAACCCGCGCCGCCCATAGATCCGATTCCAGTCACGCAGGCCGTCGAGCGGGAAGAAGTGAGGCCGGTAATGCTGCAGCTGCAATCCCGGCCTTGCGCCCAGCTGGAAATACAGTTGGTTGAACACCCGCACACTGTGCCGGTGCAGTATCCAGCCGGGCAGGTCGAACCGCATCGCAGCCGATCGATGGCGCCCGCGCGGCAACCGAGCCGATGCCGGCTGCGGCGGCGCGTGCCGGCTGCCGAGGAATACGCCGCGGCCGAGCTTGCTGCCATGGGCCAGGCAGTCGATCCAGGCGACGCGGTACGGCCAGTCGGCGCCGAGACGGTCGTTCAGTTCCCAGAACGCGTCGAGATGGGGAAAGCGGTGGCGCTCGGCCAGCATGAACGCGTTGCAGACCGGCATCAGCTGCAGCCGGATGCGGGTCATCAGCCCGGTCAACCCCAGGCCGCCCACGGTGGCCGCAAACAGCTCGCGCTGCTGTTTCGGACCGATCCAGAGGCGTGCGCCGTCCGAGCGGCGCAATTCCAGCCCGATCACATGGCGGCCAAAGCTCCCCGCGATAGGGTGATTGCGGCCGTGGACATCGTTCGCGACCGCGCCGCCCAGCGTGACGGACTGCGTGGCAGGCACCACCGGCAGTGCCCAGCCCTGCGGCAGCGACCAGGCCAGCAGGTCTCCCACCTGCATGCCGGCCTCGCATTCGAGTACGCCGGTGCGCCGGTCGAATGCGATCAGCTGGTCCATGTCGCCGGTGAGCAGCAGCGTGCCCCGGTCGTTCAGGCAGGCGTCGCCATGGCTGCGCCCACTGCCTCGAGCGAGCAGCGGCGCCGCCGATGCGGGCAGCGGTGCCGAGCGGTCGGTCCACTCGAGCACGCGGGCATGACGGACCCTCGGCAGGCGATTCCAGCTCGAGGGCATCTCAGACGGGTGCTTCCGGGTGCCGCCAGCCGTCGTCCAGCGGGTGAATCCGCGGGTCCATCTGCCAGGAAGCCCGGCCCGGATCCTGGTCGACCAGGCTGCGGATCCGCTCCAGGAACTGGTCTCTCGGGATTTCGCGGGCACCCATCGTCAGCATATGTGGCGTCGGCGTCTGGCTGTCGATCAGCGGCCATTCCCACTCGGCCAGGTGCCGGCAGAGCCAGGCCAGCGCGATCTTGGAGGCATCGCGGACGTGGGAGAACATCGATTCCCCGCAGAACAGCCGGCCGATCGCGACTCCGTAGAGGCCGCCGACCAGCGCGCCGTCCTGCCATACCTCGAGCGAGTGGGCGTATCCGCTGCGGTGCAGGCGCAGGTAGGCATGGCGCATCTCCACCGTGATCCAGGTACCGCTGGCACCGGCCCGCGGGCCGCTGCAAGCGCGCACCACCGCCTCGAAATCGCGGTCGAAGCTGACTTCGAAGCCGCCGTTGCGGATCGACTTGCGCAAGCTGCGTGACAGGCGCAGCGCTGCGGGTTCGAGTACGGTACGGGGGTCCGGGCTCCACCAGAGGATCGGCTGTCCCGCCTCGTACCAGGGAAAGATCCCCCCGCGGTAGGCCCGCAGCAAGCGCGGCGGCGACAGGTCGCCACCGGCGGCGAGCAGGCCATTGGGCTCTTGCCAGGCCTGCGTTGCTGGCGGGAACGGTTCTTCCGCGAGGCCGGCGTGGAGCCAGGTGATCATCCGGCGCGCCTGGCGGCTCATCGCCGAACTCCGGCGCCCGGCAACACGCGCGCGCGATGGTCCCGTGTCACGGGCGACACGCCCTCAGTCCGGGGTGCGGTAGGGAGAGTGTTCCATCAGGCTGGCGCATTGTGCCTCCATCATCCGGCGTTCCCGCTGGCAGAAGTCCTGCACCGCCGCACCGAACCCGGGTGTCAGGATCGCGTGTGCCGAGGTGGTCGGCGTCGGGAGGAAACCGCGCGGAATCTTGTGTTCGCCCTGGGCCCCGGGTTCGAATCGGGCCAAGCCTGCGCGGATGCAGAACTCGATGCCCTGATAGTAGCAGGTCTCGAAATGAAGGTCGGGGAGGTCCTCGGCACAGCCCCAGAAGCGACCGTACAGCGTGTCGTGGCTCCGGTAGCAGAGCGCGGCGGCGACGCTCTGGCCGTTCCGCTGCGCCTCGAACAGGATCACCTGCTCGCCGAGCGCGGCAGCGGTGCCAACGAAGAAGTCCTCCGACAGCGTCGGAATCCCCATGTGCTTCTCGAAGGTGTCGAGGTAAAAGCGGTGGAACCGCGCCCAGTCCTCCGGGCCGGCGGTCGTGCCGGTCAGGGTGCGGAACTCGATCCCCTGTTCGGCGACCCGCCGCCGCTCGCGCCGGATGTTCTTGCGTTTCTTCGTGCTCAGTGCGGCCAGAAAGGCGTCGAAGTCCGCATAGCCGCGGTTATGCCAGTGATACTGGCAGCCCATGCGGCGTACCAGGCCCGAGTGGTCGGCCTGCGCGGCCTCCGCCTCGGTCGGAAACAGCACGTGTACGCCCGAGGCCCCCAGTTCCGCGCCGCGCGCGGCCGCAGTCTGCAGCAGCCGGTGCCGGACCGCTTCCGGATCCGCCTCGTCGGGGTGTACCAGCAGCCGCGGCCCGGTGGCCGGGGTATAGGGAACGCTGATCACGAGCTTCGGGTAATACGGCTGCCCCTGGCGTTCCCAGGCCGTCTGCCAGGCCCAGTCGAAAACGAACTCGCCGTAGTTGTTGGTCTTCGCGTAGCACGGGGCCGCGCCCACCAGCGTGTCGTCGCGGAATGCGAGCAGGTGCTGGGGGAACCAGCCATAGCGCCGCCCGAGGCAGCCGTGGCGCTCGAGGCCCTCCAGGAACGCATGGCGCAGGAACGGTTCCCGGCCATGCGTCAACGCATCCCAGGCGCCTGGGTCGACCGCGTTCAATGTGTCCCGGACCTCCATGCGGAGACCAGGGTCGGCGCTCGCAGTCATGGCCGCACCGGATTGCCGGCAGGATCCGCAGCGGAGCTCGCGCTGGTGCCGATCCGGCTCAGGGGTGCTCGTCCAGGAAGCCCTCTGCGTCCAGCGCCGCCATGCAGCCGCTGCCGGCCGAGGTGACCGCCTGCCGGTAGATCTGGTCCATCACGTCGCCGGCTGCGAACACGCCAGGAATGCTGGTCGCGGTTGCGTTGCCCTCCAGGCCGCTTTTCACCTTGATGTAGCCGTTGTCCATCTCGAGCTGCCCTTCGAAGATCCCGGTGTTGGGTTTGTGCCCGATCGCGATGAAGATCCCGGTGAGTTCCAGATCCTTGGTGTCTCCGGTTTCCACCTGCCGCAGGCGCATGCCGGTCACGCCGGTCTGATCGCCGAGCACCTCGTCGAGGACGTGCTTCCATTCGATCGAGATCTTGCCCGCCTTCTCCTTCTCGAACAGCTGGTCCTGCAGGATCTTTTCCGCGCGCAACGTGTCGCGCCGGTGCACCAGCGTGACATGATCGGCAATGTTGGAGAGGTACATCGCTTCCTCGACGGCGGTGTTGCCGCCGCCGATCACCGCGACCTTCTGGCCCCGGTAGAAAAAGCCGTCGCAGGTCGCGCAGGCAGACACGCCCTTGCCCTTGAACGCCTCCTCGGACTCCAGCCCAAGGTACATCGCGGTCGCGCCGGTTGCGATGATCAATGCATCGGCGGTGTAGGTGGCGCTGTCCCCGATCAGCCGGAACGGACGCGAGGACAGCTCGGCGGTATGGATATGGTCGAAGATGACCTCGGTGTGGAAGCGTTCCGCGTGTTTTTGCATCCGCTGCATCAGGTCCGGCCCCTGCAGGCCCTCGACATCACCGGGCCAGTTGTCCACGTCGGTGGTGGTCATCAGCTGCCCGCCCTGCTCGAGCCCGGTGACCACGACCGGGTTCAGGTTGGCGCGGGCTGCGTAGATTGCCGCCGACCAGCCGGCCGGGCCCGAGCCCAGGATCAGCAGGCGGCAGTGTTTGGGATCGCTCATCGGGAATCTCCGTGCAGACAGGGTAATGGGTGGAGGAAACGGCGGTTGCGCCGACCGGGCATCCGCCCCGCCGAAGGACGCGCGCGGCCCCCATTTTCGTCCGTGATTATTCGGAATGGCCGCAGGGCTGTCCAACGACCACAACCGCGCCACGCCAGACGGGACGTGAGCGGCCACACTTTGCGGCGTCATTTTAACCACGTAGAATTCCCAGTTCGAACGCTTCCTGAACAGCTGTCGGCAGGAACACGGGGCTGGCGCGGACTGGCGAACGGGCCGGAGGCGGGGCTCGGGCCAGCTGCCGGATCCGCCACGGAAGCCGTCCCGTCCGGGGTCGGTGCCTCCTGCCAAACCCACTCCAACGGATTCGCAGATGCCAGAAACCAGGGTAGGGAGGACCGCCGGTGCCGAGGCGAGCCTGAGCCGACAGCTGCTGCGCGGGCTGCGCGAGGGTGCGCTGCTGGTCTTCGGGATGATCGCGCTGTACCTGCTGGTGGCGCTGGTCACCTATCATCCGGGGGATCCGGGCTGGTCCTACACCGGCGATGGCCAGGGCATTCGCAATCTGGGCGGCGCGGCAGGCGCCTGGTTTGCCGACGTCGCCTTTCACCTGCTGGGCTACCTGGCTTTCCTGATCCCGCTGATCTTCATTGGCGTCGGCTGGTGGTTGTTTCGCCACCGCAAGGATGCGCGCATCGCCAGCCCGCTGGAACTGAGCCTGCGCGGGGGCGCGTTGCTGGTCGCGCTGGTGTCCGGCTCCGCACTCGCTGCGCTGCACTGGCGGCCCGGGAATCTTCCGGTGCACGCCGGAGGGATCTTCGGTGACCTCGTTGCGGGCACGGCCGCGTCCGGACTCGGGCTGGTCGGGGCCACGCTGCTGCTGTTCGCGCTGTTTCTGACCGGGTTCACGCTGTTTACCGGCCTGTCCTGGTTCGCGTTGATGGATCGGCTCGGCAAGGGTGTGTTCGATGCGATCGAATGGACTCGGCGGCGGATCGATTCGATCCGCGACCAGCGGATCGGCGCGGCGGAAAAGGAGCAGCGCGAGATTCGTGTCGAGCGCGAGCGGGCGCGCGTGGCCCAGCGCGCGCCATCGCGCGTCGAGCCCCGTGTGCAGTCCCCGCCGCCGAGCCCGCGGGTGATGAAGGAAAAGCAGGTGCCGCTGTTCACCGGCGAGCGCTCCGATGCACACCCGCCGCTGGCACTGCTGGACGAACCCCCGGCCGCGGTCAGCGGATACTCCGAGGAATCGCTGCAGGCGATGTCCCGGCTGGTGGAGTTGAAGCTGCGCGACTTCGGCGTCGATGTCGAGGTGGTCGCGGTACAGCCGGGTCCGGTGATCACCCGTTTCGAATTGCACCCGGCACCGGGCGTGAAGGTCGCCCGGATCTCGGCGCTGGCGAAGGATCTTGCCCGGTCGCTGTCGGTGATCGCGGTGCGCATCGTCGAGGTGATCCCGGGGAAATCGACGGTCGGGCTCGAGATCCCGAACGAACAGCGCGAGCTGGTCTCGCTGTCCGAGATCGTGCGTTCGACACTGTTCGAGAATGCCAAGTCGCCGCTGACCCTCTCGCTCGGCAAGGACATCGGCGGCGCCCCGGTCATCGCCGACCTCGCGCGCATGCCGCACCTGCTCGTCGCGGGAACCACCGGTTCGGGGAAGTCGGTCGGCGTGAACGCGATGCTGATCTCGATGCTGTACAAGTCGACCGCCGAGGACGTGCGGCTGATCCTGATCGACCCGAAAATGCTCGAGCTGTCGGTGTACGAGGGCATTCCGCATCTGCTGGCGCCGGTCGTGACCGACATGAAGGACGCATCGAACGCGCTGCGCTGGGCGGTCGCGGAGATGGAGCGGCGCTACAAGCTGATGTCGCTGCTCGGGGTGCGCAATATCGCCGGGTACAACAAGAAGGTGCGCGACGCCGAGGCCGCCGGCACGCCGATCGCCGACCCGACCTTCGACCCGGAACAGCAGGTCGCCGAGAGCGAACCGCCGGTGCTGGGCCGGATGCCGTTCATCGTGGTCGTGGTCGACGAGTTCGCGGACATGATCATGGTCGTCGGCAAGAAGGTCGAGGAACTGATCGCGCGGCTCGCGCAGAAGGCCCGGGCCGCGGGTATCCACCTGATTCTGGCGACCCAGCGGCCGTCGGTGGACGTGATCACCGGCCTGATCAAGGCCAACATCCCGACCCGCATCGCGTTCCAGGTGTCCTCGCGCGTCGATTCGCGGACCATTCTCGACCAGATGGGGGCCGAGCATCTGTTGGGGCACGGGGACATGCTTTACCTCGCGCCCGGCAAGGCGCTGCCCGAACGCGTGCACGGGGCGTTCGTCGCCGACCACGAGGTGCACAAGGTCGTCGAGTACCTGAAGACCACCGGCGAACCCGACTACGAACACTCGATCCTCGAAGAGCCCGAGGCCGGCGCGCCGGCGATCCCGGGGCTGGAGGCGCCGCAGACCGACGCCGAAGGCGACCCGCTGTACGACCAGGCGGTGCAGATCGTGATCGAGTCGCGCAAGGCATCGATTTCCTACGTGCAGCGGCGCCTGAAGATCGGGTACAACCGGGCCGCGCGCATGGTCGAGGACATGGAGGCGGCGGGCCTGGTCAGCCCGGTGCAATCGAATGGCAATCGCGAGGTGCTGGTGCCGGGCGGGAACGAATGAACCGGCGCGGCGGTCCAGTGCCCGTGGCGGCGGTCGCGATTCAGGATCGGTTCAATGCACCCGGCGATACTGGCGTCCGTATCCATTGCCCCCAGGTGAAACCATGACGTCGATCTTCGCAAGGATTCTCTTCGCCCTGCTGGCGCTGGCGCTGCTCGTGCCCGGCTCCGCGGCGGCATCGGGTGAGGCACGGCAGGCCCTGGAACGTTTTCTTTCGGGTCTGGACACCTATAGCGCCGAGTTCACGCAGACGCTGACCGACGAGACCGGCTTCCTGTTACAGGAGGCGGACGGGCGACTGTCGCTGGCGCTCCCGGACCGGCTGCGCTGGGAACTCGATGGCCCGTTCGAACAGTGGGTGATCGCCGACGGCGAGTACCTGTGGCTGTACGATCCCGACCTGCGCCAAGCCACGGTACGGCCGCTGGACGATTCTCTGGAGGCGACACCGCTGGCGCTGCTGACGCAACCGCACCGCCTCGACGAGCGATTCGAGGTCGCCGAGGAGACGGTACCGGACGGCCTGCGGCTGGTATTGTCGCCCCGTGCCCGGGAAGCCGATTTCACGCAGCTGGAACTCGACCTGACCCGCGACGGCGAACTGCAGGCCCTGGCATTCCTCGATGTGTTCGGCCAGCGCACCGAAATGCGGCTGCGCGAGGCGCGTCGCAACCCGGCGCTGGCGCCAGCCGAGTTCCAGTTCACCGCGCCGCCGGGAACCGACATCTACCGGCCGTGACTCCCGGGCCCGCCAGCGACGACCTCTTCGGCGACCCGGTCCCGACCGGTAGCGGCGAAGGGCGCGGCACACCGGGTCCGAGCGGAACTCCCGACGACACCGTACCGCTGGCCGAGCGCATGCGGCCGCGCAGCCTGGACGAGGTGCTGGGCCAGGAACATCTGCTGGGGCCGCAGGCGCCGCTGCGTCAGGCCATCGAACGGGGGCAGCCGCCGTCGATGATCCTCTGGGGGCCGCCCGGCTGCGGCAAGACGACGCTGGCTCGGCTGGCCGCCGACACCGGGGCGCTAACGTTCGCCACGCTGTCGGCGGTGCTGGCCGGGGTCAAGGACGTGCGCGCGGTCGTCGACCAGGCGCGCGTACGCCGGTCGGGATCGGGGCAGGGCACCCTGCTGTTCATCGACGAGATCCACCGCTTCAACAAGGCGCAGCAGGATGCGCTGTTGCCGCACATCGAGGACGGCACGATCCGTTTCATCGGCGCAACGACCGAGAACCCGTCGTTCGCGCTGAACAACGCGCTACTGTCCCGACTGCGCGTGTACCGCCTGCAGGCCGTCGGCGCCGGCGCGATCGCCGCCCTGCTGCGTGCGGCGCTGCAGGATCGGGAACGGGGGCTCGGCGGGCGCGGGCTGCGGCTCGCCGACGAGTGGATCGAACGCCTCGCAGCCGCCGCGGACGGGGATGCACGCCGGGCACTGAACTGGCTGGAGACGGCGGCCGACCTGGCCGACGGCGGCGAGATCAGCGCCGAGGCGCTGCGCGCGGTGATGGGTGCGCAGGCGCTTCAGTTCGACCGCCAGGGCGACGCCTTCTACGACCAGATCTCGGCGCTGCACAAATCGGTGCGCGGCTCGGACCCGGATGCTGCGGCGTACTGGCTGGTGCGCATGCTGGATGCCGGCTGCGATCCCGACTACCTTGGCCGGCGCCTGCTGCGCATGGCCTGGGAGGACATCGGCCTGGCTGCGGTGGGGATCGCCGGTCGGGTGCTCGCGGCCTGGGAGACGGTCGAGCGGTTGGGGCGCCCGGAGGGCGACCTCGCGCTGGTGCAGGCCGCGATCGAACTCGCCTGCGCCCCCAAGAGCAACTCTGCCTACGCCGCGCTCGGTGCGATTCGGGCGGCCATCGCGGACACCGGCAGCCTGCCGGTGCCGCTGCACCTGCGCAATGCACCGACCGCACTGATGAAGCAACAGGGTTTCGGCGCGGGGTACCGCTACGACCACGACGAGCCCGACGGCCTCGCACGCGGGCAGACCTACCTTCCGGAGGAGATCCTGGACCGGTCCTTCTACCAGCCGGGCGATCAGGGGACCGAGCGGATCCTGGACGAACGGCTGCGCGCACTGGGCCGCCGACGGCGAGCCCAGGGTGACACCGGCGAGAAGAACCCGTGAGTCCCTGGATCTGGGGGACGATCCTGCTGTTGGTGGCAGGAATCGTGATCTACCTGTTCGGCTGGATCCCGATCGAGGAGATCGACTTCGCCCTGCTCGAGGCCAGGTTCCATCGCTTCGGGGTCTGGTCCTACCTGCTCTTCGTGGTGGGGTTCGTCGTGTTGGCCATGTTCCCGATCCCGTCCACGATCTGGGTGCTGCTGGGCGGAAGCCTGTTCGGACCGGCTCTGGGGACGGTGCTGAGCGTCGGTAGCGCGACCATCGCCGCGGTGCTGGCATTCGTCACCGGGCGCTACCTGGCCCGGGATTACGTGCGCGCGCACGCCGGCCCCCGAACCTGCCGGGTGATTCGCGGCGTCGAGGCGGAGGGCTGGCGCTTCGTCGCGATGACGCGGCTGATTCCGGTTTTCCCGTTCGCGCCGACCAACTACGCGCTTGGCCTTACTGGCATCCGTCTGCGCACCTATACGGTGACCACGGCCATCGCACTGATTCCGAACCTGGCCGCCTACACCTGGCTGGGTCACGCGACCCGACAGGCGATCAGCGGCGCCGAGAACCTGATCCAGTTCCTGCTGCTGGTCCTCGCGCTCATCGCGATGCTGCTGTTTCTGCCCGGTTTCATTCGCCGGTTGGCGAACCACTCGACCGATCCCTGCTGAGCGGCCGCGGCCAAGCCGGGGCGCGCCCAGGCGTCGCGGGTACGCGGGCCGCCGCGCCTGAATCTGGCCCGAGGCGCCGGCGTCAGCGCGGGGACGGTGCCCCGCCAGCGGTGAGCGTAGCGGTACGCTGGCGTTCGTAATCCTGCGCAGCGCCGGCCACCGCGCCGCCGGTACCGGTTTCGATCCAGCGCCGGATCCGCCCGGCGTCGCCGAGTGGCGTGCGCGTGCCGAGCGAGTCCAGCAGCACCATGACCCGCGGCTGGCCGGCCACCTCCGCGACCATCACCAGGCAGCGTCCCGCCTCCTTCAGATAGCCGGTCTTGCTCAATGCCACATTCCAGCGCGCCGAGCTGACTAGCGAATTGGTGTTGCCGTAGTCGAGGCTGTAGCGCGGATTCCGGAAGTGCACGCGATACCGGGACGTGGTCGACATCTCGCGGATCGCGGGATACCGGTACGCGGCTTCGACCATCTTCACCAGGTCGCTGGCGCTCGCGTGGTTTTCGGGCCACAGCCCCGAGGGATCGACGAACCGCGCCTGTTCCATTCCCAGCGCGCGCGCCTTCGCGTTCATGTCCGCGACGAAAGCCTCCATGCCTCCAGGATGGTTGCGTCCGAGCACATAGGCCGCGAGGTTCTCCGACGACATCAGTGTGATCCGCAGCAGATCCTCGCGGGTCGCCTGGGACCCGATGCGAATGCGTGAATAGGCGTTCTTCGGCGGGTCGTCCGAGCGCTGGGTGATCTCCAGCCACTCGTCCAGCGGCTGCCCCGAGTCGAGCACCACCATCGCGGTCATCAGCTTGGTGATCGAGGCAATCGGGACCGCACGGTCCGCGAACTTGCTATAGAGCGGGTCGCCGGTTTCCAGGTCGACCACCGCTGCATGCACCGAGCCCAGCTGCAGCGCGGAGGCGTTGTGCCCGGCAGGGATTCCGGAAGCCGAGGCCGTGATCGGCCACAGCACGAGCATGAGTGTACCCGCCAGCACGGCGGCCCAGAGCGTGTTCTTCATCGCTGGTTCCAGTCTCCCGGGGTTGGTGAGCCGTTCGGGTCGGCGTGGTTGTGCCCCGCGCTGCCGCCACCGTTTCCTTCCGGAGCGGAGGCCGCGCACTCGCTGGCCGGAAAGCTTAACGAAATCGACCTGCCGCGGCATCCGGGCCAGGTCGAATCAAGGCATCCGTCTGGTCCCGGCCTTTGCGTCGCTGGTTGGTGCGGGGCGGCAGGATCTGTGAACCCGATCAGAGCGACTGCTCGGAATCGTCGCCGGGGCTGTCGATGCCCCGGTGCAGCAGCAGCGTGCCGCTCTGCAGCAGCAGCTCGGTGCTGGCCTGGCGGAACCGGACCGTGGCCTCGCGCAGGCTCAGCTCGCTTTCGAGCACGTCGCGCTGCGCCTGGGCGACCGCGAGGGCGGTGCCGGTGCCGACCCGAAAGCGGATCTCCTCGACCCGGAGCAGTTCCCGCTGCAGCGCGACCGTTTCCTCGCGCGCGCGCACCTGCGCCCGGGCGCGGTCGGCCTCCAGCCAGCTGGCGCGGATGTCCTGGATCGCGAGGCGCTCGAGGCTGTCCAGTGCGGCGCGCGTCTGCTCCCGGGTCAGGCGGGCGCGGCTGAACGCGGCGTCGGCCGCGCGGTTGCCCAACGGCAGCTCGAAGCGCAGCCCGCCAACGAGATCGTAGCCGTTGCCCTGGTCGCCGCGCAGCGACGCGCTGAAGCTCTCGGCGTAGCCCGAAGCCCCGAGCGTCAGGAAGAAGTCCAGCCGCGGCAGCAGGCCGTTGCGCGTTTGCACGATCTCGAGATCCCCGCGCTGGATCCGCAGCCGGGTCTCGTTGAGGTCGGGGCGGTACAGCAACCCCAGCGCGATGTAATCCGCGACCGGTTCGAGCACGTATTCCTGCGGTGCCGGCGGGCTGGTCAGATCGAAACGCTGCTCCCAGTCTGCGGTTTCCGCGCGGATCAGCCGTGCCAGGCGGTCCTGCGCGCGGGCGAGCGCGGTGCGGGCGTCGATCAGACCCTGGCGCCGTAGCGCGGCCTCTGCGCGGGCGCCGATCTCCTCGGTTTCCGGCCGGTCGCCGGCGCGGATGCGCGCCTGGGTCTCGCGCAGCTGCCGCTCGGCGACGTCGAGGGCTTCCTCGTAGATCGCGATATCCTCGGCGGCGAGCACTGTGTCCCAGTACGCGGCCTCGACGTCGGCGACCAGCCGTTCGACGAACCCGCGCAGCTCGTACTCGGATGCAGTGACGTCCAGCGCCGCCTGGCGCAGCCGGACCAGGTTCGACTCGATCCGCCCGCCGCGGAGCAACGCCTGCGTCAGGCTGATCCCGGCGCGGCCGGTGTACTGCTCGCGCGCCCGGGAGCTCTCGGTGCGCGTGTTGCGCAGCGACAGCGTCAGTTCGGTGCCGGTCGGCAACGTCTGCCGCAGGCCGGCCTCGGCCCGCTCGCGTTCCGAGCGGAACGCCTCCTGCACCTGGATTTCCTGGAACTGCCGGATACTGCGGTCGCGCGCCAGCTCGACCTCGGCGAACAGCACCGGGTCGAACACCGCGCGCTCCTGGGCCTCGAACGTGCCCTGGATCAGCGGCCCCAACCGTTCCGCGCGCAGGCCCGGCGCGTTCTGCAACGCCATTGCGACTGCATCCTCCAGCGACAGCGCGGCCGCCGGATCCGGGGTGACCGCCGTCTCCGTCGCGACACGGTCGTTCGGCGGAATCTCGAGGCGCAGTTCCTGGGCGTTCGCGGCGGAGACGGCCAGCACCGCCGTACAGAAGAGCAGGGCGCCCGCGCCGATACGAAGCCAACCGGGAACCGGGCACGCGCGCCACGGCGGATCGGCCTTGGCGAGCCAGTTCAAGGCGACGGACTTCGGCGACAGCGTAGCGGGCATGGTCAGGAATCTCCGTTCAAAAGCGCTGGCAGTCATGGCGCCGGCCACCACGCCCGATGATAGAAGTCTCGCTCCCCGGTTGCGGGCAAGGGTTGGAGAGGGGTGCAGCGTGCAACTTTCACGTTACCCTCCATGGTGCCCAGCCACCACCCGCGACAATGAACAGGGCGGAAAAGGCCGAAGGCCGTCATCCGCCGACCCCACGCCAAGGTTGCCGTGGGCGCCGGGGCGTACCGAACGCCGCACGGCGGAGCTGCCCTGATCGTCAGCTTCTTTCCTGGTCGGGGTTGGCCCGCGCCATGATCGTTGGCACCCGGCCCGCGCTGTCCAGAAACGTCGGGTTCAGGCCGTTCCTGGCGATGGCGGAACGGCTGCCGTCGCGGAGCGGTGAACGATCAGGTACAGCGACGGGATCAGGAGCAACGTGATCAGCGTCGAGGAGAGCAGCCCGCCGATGACCACGCGGGCCATCGGCGCCTGCGCTTCGCCGCCCTCGCCGAGGCCGAGGGACAGCGGCACCAGCGCGAGGATCGTCGTCAGCGTCGTCATCAGGATCGGGCGCAGCCGCTGCCTTGCGGCGAGCAGCACCGCGTCGCGCACCGCGCGGCCCTCGCCGCGCTGCAGCCGCGCCATCCGGTCGACCAGCAGGATCGCGTTGTTCACCACGATGCCGACCAGCAGCATCACCCCGATCAGCGACTGCACGTTCAGCGTGGTTCCGGTCAGGCGCAGCGCCAGCACCACGCCGATCGCCGCCAGCGGCACCGAGAACATCACGATCAGCGGGTCGCGCAAGGACTCGTACAGGCTGGCCATCACCATGTAGACGAGCAGGATCGCCAGCACCGTGCCAAGGAACAGTTCCGAGAACGCCGCCTCCTGCTCCTCGATGTCGCCGCTGACCTGGTAGTCCACCTCGTCCGGCAGCGGGAGCTGGGCGAGTGCCGCGCGCACGTCGGCCGCGATGTCGCCCAGCGGGCGCTCCGCCACATTTACGAACAGCGTCGCGATGCGCGCCTGCTCGCGGCGCTGGATGCTCGAAGGCCCGATCACCGGGTCGAACTGCACCAGGCTGCGCAGCGGGATGCGATCGCCGCCGGCGCCGGCGATGGTCAGGTTCAGCAGCTCGTCGAGCCGCCGGTGCTCCGCGTCCTGCACCTGCACCCAGATGCGCGTCTCGGTGCCCCCGGTCCGCAGCTGCCCGGCGCGCGAGCCACCGATCGCGGTCTCGATCGCCTGTGCGATGCTGCGCACGTCGACGCCGAGGTCGGCAGCCCGCGCGCGGTCGATCCGGGTCAGGAACTCCGGCCGCCCGCCGTCGTCGCCGACGCGCACGTCGGTGACGCCGGGGATGTCCTCGACCGCCTCGCCGAAGGCCAGCGCAACCGCGTTCATCGCGACGCGGTCGAACCCCCGCACCTCGATCGACAGACTCTCGGTATCGTCGCCCCGCCCGAAGCCGCGCATGAAAATCCCGCCGGTAGCGCGCACGCGCACGGTCACCCCGGGCGGCTGGCCGATCGCCTGGCGCAGCGCCGCCGCGATCTCGTCGCTGGAGCGATCGCGGGCATCGCGCGGGCCGACGTTCAGGCGCAGGTTCGACGCGCTCGGCGACCCGAAGCCGAACGCCGAAGCACCGATGCTGGTGACCACGTGCTGCGCCTCGGGAACCCGCTCGCGTACCGTCGCCTCGACGTCGCGGGTCACCGCGTCGAGCACCTCCAGCCGCGTGCCGGGTTCCATCGACAGGTTGATCCGGATGTCGCCCTCGTCGGTGGCCGGCAGGAACTCGGTGCCGACGCCGCGGAAGCCCTGCAGGGCGAACAGCAGCAGTGCGATACTCGCGAGCACCACCCACCAAGGGTGCCTTAGCGCCGGTTCCAGCAGCCGCAGGTACGTACGTTCCAGTCCGTGCGGGGGCGCGGTCGCCGCGCTCGCCGCATGCAGCATCCGCCGCGCCATCAGCATCGGCACCAGTGTCAGCGACGCGACCAGCGACACCGCCAGCGCAAATGCGACCACCGCCGCCAGTGGCTTGAAAAGCTGCCCGGCGAGTTCCTCGGCGAAGAACAGCGGCAGGAAGATCGCGAGCGTCGTCAGGGTGCTCGCGACGATCGCCGCGGAAACCTGTCCGGTGCCCTGGATCGCGGCCTCGGGGATGCCGAGGCCCGGGTTCTCCTCGCGGTTGCGCGCGATGCTCTCGATCACGACGATCGCGTTGTCGACCATCAGGCCGACGCCGAGCGCGATCCCGCCGAGCGTCATCAGGTTCAGTGTCAGGCCGCCGAAATAAACCAGCCCGAAGGTCGCGATCACCGAGATCGGGATCGCGGTCGCGGCCACCAGCGTGAAGCGCAGGTTGCGCAGGAACGCCAGCAGCACCAGCACGGCCAGCGCCGACCCGTACAGGATTGCCTGCCCGAGGTTCGCGATCGAGCGCGAGATGAAGCGCGAGCCGTCCGAGGGGATCTGAATCGCGACCTGCGGGAAGTCGCGCTCGATCCGGCGGACCTCCGCGCGCACCGCCGCCGCGACCTCGACCGTGTTCGCGTCGGCGAGCTTGCGGATCGCGAGCACCATCCCGTCGGCGCCGTCGACCCGGAACGTCCGCGTCGGGCGCTGGTGGGTGTCGCGGATGTCGGCGATCTGGAACAGGCGCACCGGCCCGGTCTCGTCGCGGCGCACCACCGTGTTCGCGATTTCTTCGAGATCCCGGAACTGCGCCTCGGTGCGCAGCCGGAACTCACGGCGGCCTTCGACCACCGGTCCCCCGGGGGACACGACGCTGGCCTCCTGCAGCGCACTGCGCACGGTGTCCAGCCCGATGCCCAGCGCCTGCAGGCGCTCGGGATGCACCTCGATGCGGATCTCTCGCTCGAGACCGCCGCGGACGTCCACCGCGGCGACCCCCGGCAGGCGCTCGAACCGGGGCGCGATGCGGTTGTCGATCAGCGCGCGCAGCTGGATCGGGTCGAGCGCGCTGCCGACGCCGAGCTGCATGATCGGCGAAGCCTGCGTGTCGAACTGCCGGACCAGCGGCCGCTCCGCACCCTCCGGCAACTGGCTTGCGATCCGGGCCAGCCGGTCGCGCAGATCGTCCACCGCCTCGCGCAGGTCGGTGCCCCAGCCGAACTGCACGCGGACGTTGCTGTTGCCCTCGCTCGATGTCGAGCGAATCTCCCGCGCGCCGGTGATCGCGGCGGCCGCCTGCTCGATCGGGCGGGTCACCAGCTGCTCGACTTCCTCGGGCCCGGCGTTGGGGTAGGCGGTGGTTACGGTCAGCACCGGGTAGGTGATGTCCGGGAGCAGGTCCACCGGCAGGCGGGTCAACGCGGCAAGGCCGAGCAGGATCACGATCAGGGTCGCCATGCCGGTCATCACCGGCCGGTCCACGGTGAGCCGGGCGGGGTTGATCATGGCCCGGGCGCCGCGTCGGCTTCGCCGCGCGATGGCATCCCGCCGGCCTCCTGCAGACGTACCGGGGTGTCCTCGGAAAGCAGGTGCTGGCCGAGTGTGACCACCGCGCCGGAAAGCTCCGGCTCGACGATCTCGACCCAGTCGCCGTCGCGGATGCCCGGCGTCACCCGGTGCCTGCGCGCCTGTGGCGGGTCGGCGGCGGCGTCCACCGTGAACAGCACGAAGCCCTCGTCGCGCTGCAGCAGCGCGTCGCGGGGAACGGACTGCGCACCGGGCCGGTGCTCGAGCTCGACCGCGATCTCGGCGAACATGCCGGGCCGCAGCTGCAGTTCCGGGTTCGGCACCTCGATCTCGACCCGCGCCTGCCGGGACGCCTCGCGGAATTCGGGCGCGATGCGGGTCACGCGGCCGGTGAACGTGTCGCCGGGCCAGGCGGCGGTGCGCAGCCGCACCGGCTGTCCCGCGCGCAGCCGGCCGTAGTCCGCCTCGGTGACGAAGACGACGGCGCGCAGCGGATCCAGCGCGACCAGCGTCAGCACCGGCGTGTTCGCCGCCACCACCGCCCCGGGGTCGGCCATGCGTTCGGCGACATGCCGGGGCAGGCCGTTCTTCCAGTCGGCGCGTACCTGGGCGAACTCCGCGCGGATCTGCGCATTGCGCCGCGCGGCCTCGCGGCTGCGCAGCTGCGACTGTGCCAGCTCGACGCGCGTCTGCTGCAGCGCGACCTGTGTCTCGGCCGCCTCGAGCTCCGCGGCCGAAGCGATCCCCTGGCCGCGCAACTCGCGCACCCGGGTCAGCTCGCGGCGCGCCGCGTTCAGGCTCTCGCGCGCCTCGCCCAGGCTTGCCTGCGCGACCGCGAATTCCGCCTCGGCCTGCAGCAGGTCCTGCTGGAACTCCTCGGGATCGAGCTGCAGCAGCAGGTCGCCGGGAACGACGCTGTCACCGATTTCGACCGGGATCCGCTCGATTCGGCCGCCGACGCGCGGCATTACTTCGATGCGCCGCGAGGCTTCCAGCGATCCGGTCAGGAACAGTTCGCGGACCAGATCGCGCGTCTGCACCGGCACGGTTTCGACAGCGACCGGCCGGGCCGCGGCGGCGGGACGAGCCCCGGCAGGATCGGGCTCGCGTTCCAGCCACCAGAAAATCCCCGCCCCGGCCAGCGCGGCGAGCGTCACGAAAGCGAGGAGCAGGCGGGTCATCGGCGCAGCCGGAACAGGATCTCGGGAGAAGCGGACATCGGTCGGTGCATCGCGTCGTCAGGGAGCGGTCATCGCCATTGTGCAGCATGGACCTGAACCCGGCGTGAAAGTGCAACCGGTCGTCCCGGTTCCCCGCCCTGTAGGAGGCCAGCCCCTGGCCGATCCGGCACTGGCCGAAGCCCCGGTCGCCGGAGGTGTCCCCGGCCTCCAATCGGCGAGCGGGCTTGCCTCCCACAGGGACCATGCCTGATCGCGGCCTTGCCAGCTATCCGCCTTCCAGTCGCCCCTCGTCTTCGAGCACCTGCCGGATCTGCGCCCGCAGGCCCGGAACCTTGGTCGCGAGAACGTCCCAGACGATCTCGTAGTCGACACCGAAATAGTGATGAATCATCTTGTCGCGCATCGCGGTCAGCGCTCGCCAGGGAACCTCCGGATGGCGAGCGCGCAGATCCTCGGAAAGCTGTTTCGCCGCTTCCCCGACGATCTCGAGGCTGCGTACCACTGCACGTTTGGCACGGGCGTCGGTTTGAAGCTGCCGAAGGTCGAGAATTTGCGCCTCTGCCGACAAGTACTCCAGCTCGTCGAGGATGTGTCGCAGAAACTCAAGCGACGAGCGGGACATACTCCACTTCCCTGAGGATGTGCGGACCGACATGGGGGCTCAGCGCCTCCGGCGTGACCAGATCCACTGGCCGCTGCATCGCCTCCTCGAGCAGGCCGGAAAGTGCCAGGAAGTGGTCGAAGGTCTTCTCGCCCGGTTCGAACTCGACCAGCAGATCGACGTCGCTGGCAGACTGGGCGTCGCCGCGCCGGAACGAGCCGAAGAGGCCCACCCGCCGCACCCCCAGTGCGCGCAGCTCATCCCTGGACTGCTTCAGGATGCGGATCACATCGTCCCGGGTATCACATCGTGCGGTCACGGCACATATCTCGCAGCCTCAGCTTGTTAACACTCTACTCACCAGGTCGTATCCGGGCAAACGACACATAGCGGCAACAAATTTGATCATCGCAAGAGCTCCGCGCGAGCTGCTCGCGTGTGGCAGGCGGTATGCGTTCCCCCCCTGCCGGACTGTCATGGCGGGGTCGGCCCCCCGATGATGAAAAAGCAGTAGGGCGGAAGAGGCCGAAGGCCGTCATCCGCCATCCGGCGCCAGGGTGGCCGCAGCCCCCCGGGACGGCGCGTACGCTGTGTGGCGGATGACGCTGCGCTCTACCGCCCTACGGGTTACCCGGGACGCGCGCCACGTTCTGTCACGTCAATCCTCGTGGCCCCTCTCTCCCCCAGAGGGGGAGGGGGACTGAACGGATACGGGAGGCTAGCCCTCTCGCGGATCTGGCGCTTCGACGGGGCGATTCTCCTGACGGTCGAGCTGCCCTGCCTCCTGCGGGGAACGCCGGGGCGGTACCATATCGGTTCGGGTCGAAATGTCGCAGCCGGGTGGTCCGGGCAACGCGACGACAGGGGGGAATCCGATGAACCGAGGCGATGCGCTGTCCTGGCGGGAGTTGCGCGGGCTGGTCTTGTGGCTGGCGCTGGTGCTGGTGGTCGCGATCATCGGCGGCCTGGTCACGCGAACCTCGGTCGCCGACTGGTACCCGCAGCTGCTGCGGCCGGAGTTCGCGCCGCCGAACGCCGTGTTCGGACCGGTGTGGACGGCCCTTTACGTGATGATGGCCTACGCGGCCTGGCGGATCTGGCGCGCGCACGGTTTCCGGCGCGCGCCCTGGGCGCTCGGTCTGTTCATGGTGCAGCTGGCGCTGAACCTGCTTTGGTCGTTCCTCTTTTTCGGCTTCCAGCAGATCGGACTCGCGCTGTTCGAGATCGTCGTGCTGTGGTTCGCGATCCTCGCTACGCTGGTGCTGTTTTGGCGCCTCGACCGGCTGGCAGGGGCGCTGCTGCTGCCGTACCTGGCCTGGGTTGGCTTCGCGGCTTTCCTGAACCACGCATTCTGGGTGTTGAACTGATGAACCTTGCCGCACGCCGTGCCCGGACCCGAAGGCGGTGGACGCAGCCCGGGCGCGCTCGAGCCCTCCGTGGGCGCTCGACGGCGGCCATCCGTGGCCGCCGACGGCCCGGGCTGCATCCACCCCCTCCGGGCCCTCGGAGCGCGTTGGCTGATCCGCGATGAACCCTGCGAGCCTCGGCCTCGCCGCCTACGCGCGGATCACCGCGAACTACTGGGCGTTCACGATCACCGACGGCGCGATCCGGATGCTGGTGGTGCTGTACTTCCACCAGCTCGGCTACAGCCCGCTGGAGATCGCGCTGCTGTTCCTGTTCTACGAGTTCTTCGGCATCGTGACCAACCTCGCCGGCGGCTGGCTGGCGGCAAGGCTGGGGCTGAACACGACACTGATTTCGGGAACGCTGCTGCAGATTGCGGCATTGCTGATGCTCACGGTGCCCGAGGCCTGGCTCACGGTCGCCTACGTGATGTTCGCCCAGGCGCTCTCGGGCATCGCGAAAGACCTGAACAAGATGAGCGCGAAGTCCGGCGTGAAGCTGGTCGCCGGCGACGTGCAGGGGCGGCTGTTCCGCTGGGTCGCCTGGCTGACGGGTTCGAAGAATGCGCTGAAGGGCCTCGGTTTTTTCGTCGGCGCGGTGTTGCTGTACACGGTGGGATTTCGCGGCGCGCTGGTCGCATTGGCCGCGCTGCTGGTGGCCAGCCTGACGCTGGCGGCGCTGCGTCTGCCCCGCGGGCTCGGACGCGTCGGCGGCAAGCCCAGGTTCACCCAGATGTTCGCGAACAGCCCGGCGATCAACGTGCTTTCAGCGGCGCGGTTTTTCCTGTTCGGCGCCCGCGACGTCTGGTTCGTGGTCGCGCTGCCGGTATTTCTTTCGGCGACGCTGGGCTGGAACCACCTGCAGGTGGGCGCGTTCCTGGCGTTGTGGGTCATCGGCTACGGCCTCGTGCAGGCGGCGGTGCCGACGCTGATTGCGCGCCGTGGTCTGGATCCGACCGGCCTGACCGCGCGCTTCTGGGCAATGGTGCTGATGCTGATTCCGATCGGCATCGTGATCGCGCTGGAGGCGGGGCTGCACCCAGGCGCGGTGCTGATCATCGGACTCGGTGTCTTCGGCGTCGTGTTCGCGATCAATTCGGCGGTGCACTCGTTCCTGATCCTCGACTACGCGGACTCCGACCGCGTCGCGATGAAGGTCGGCTTTTACTACATGGCCAACGCCGGCGGGCGGCTCGTGGGCACCGTGCTGTCGGGCTGGATCTTCATGACCCACGGTCTGATCGGTTGCCTGATCGCGTCGACCGCCTTCGTGTTTGCCGCCTGGATGCTCTCCGCGTTCTTACCTCGTGCCCATCCTGCCGGCACGGCGCCCTGAATCCTCCCGTGGCGTTTGGTATAGCGCCTGCGGCATCGCTCAACGAGGTTCCGCTGGCAGAAATAGATCTGTTGATCTAGGTTGCGCAGGCACTACTCTGCACATCGGCGCGAGAAAAATATCCTAATTTACTGATTTATCTCGTGCACGATCCGATCTGAAAGCGCGTGCCAAAGGATCTCGTCCTGTGCCCGCCCAGTACGAGACGTCAGTCGTATGTTTATCCTTTATCAAATGTATATGGCGCATAGCCGATACCAATAGATCGCAAAGCAAATAGCGTTCCGGCTCAGGTCTCATACACTTTAAGTGAGGGAAAGTGCAGGCCGGGCGGACTTCACCGCCCATACCCGATGCCTGAATCAAAGGGGCGGGCCCGCGGCAACAGGGCGCCGACCGGCGGAACGGAGAATTGACCGATCCGCAAGGTATCCGAACAGCCTGACGATCAACTTTTGGCACTAACCCTGAACAGGGCGGGGCCGCCGTACGGCGGTTCCAGTGAATCGAATCTGAGTGCAGGAGTAATGGACATGAAAACCAAGCAATTTTCAACGCTGACGGCCGCGGTGGCGTTGGCACTGGGGCTGGGCGCAACCGCGTGGGCCGATGACCCCGTACCGCCACCGCTAGTCGATGGCGCCAACGTCCAGAGTGAGCCGGTGTCGGGCGAGGGCGTCACACCCTACATTATCTACAGCGACCGCACTGGACGCGCCAACCAGGGGGGTAACCGCAGCTGCGCCGATGTGGCCTCGGCCTGGGGTGTCGAGCCGTTCCAGTGTGTTTCCAATCGGAATGACTACATTGAGGGCTTGGCCGAGTTCGAAGGCGAGTTCGAGTTGGATGAGGACGCCTCGATTCCGGATCCGAATGCGGAAGAAGGCGACGACGCCTTTGCAGCGTGTCGGGATGTCAGCTTCGACGTCGAGACGGATGGCACCTACCTGTCGTTCGATGCCAGCACCAACATCGGCGCGGTGATCGTGAAGGGAAGCGCCGCTGCCAACGTGTACTACTACAACCCGCAGTTGGCTTCCGACCTGGGGTTGGCAGCGCCCATTAACGCGAGTGGTGGGTCGGCTGGCCTCAGCAATCTCACGTTCTGCTGGAACCCGGATCCGGATCCGCCGCAGGAGATCGGCTGCTGGGGTGGCAAAGAGACGGCCTGGGGTGCCGGTGATCCCTACGTTGAACAACAAGGGAACTGGGCGATGTACACCAGCTACGAAGCCTGCTACGTGGGTGCCGACCTGATGGCCGGGCAGCATTATGTGGCAGGAGAGGTGAAATGTGATCCGATGGTGGACGGGACGGTGGATCTGAAAATCACCATGAACGAGGGCTGGCGGTTTGCGCCGCAATGGCCTGAGCACCTCGACGCGTGTGTGGCGGATGAGCACGGTAAGTGCCTCCCGGCGGGTGAGAACGTCAAGGTCCAGGACTATGAGGATCGGCCCACCGGCAACCCGAATCCGGGTGGATTCGAACACAAGACCACGGCGGAGGTCGACGCGCCTTCGGTCACGCTGAATGTTCCGTATAACAACTTCTACGGGATCCACGTCGACGTGCGCCGGTTCGGGGAGGAGTACTGCGAGGTCGAACTCGACTGACGCCGGGCCGATCCGTGCAGTAGAGCTGAACGGCTCTGTTGGGTAGTTGACCGGGTCCGGTGTCCTACCGGACCCGGTTGTCTAGTCGAAGACGGTTCAGCGTTGCCCCAGGGCGCTGAAGATGGAGCATGAAAAAAAGACCGGCCCGAAGGCCGGCGAAGGCGGGGAGGAACCCCGCAGCGGACGGGCCGGCGTCCCTGCCGGCCCCGTCGAGACAGGGTTAGCGGTTCCAGCCTCTTCCGGGGGGCGGGCCACCGCCGCCACCTTCGTCGTCTCCGCCTGAATCATCGCCATCGCCATCGCCATCGCCATCGCCATCGGGCAATGGGCCGATGTACACAGTGATGCTGGTGCTGCCGATGTTGCCGGCGGCGTCCATTGCGTGGGCGGCGATCGTGTAGGCGCCGTTTGGCAGCCGGCGGGTGTTCCAGTTGCACTGCACCGAGTCCGAGTTGCTCGCGCACTGCACCGACCCGTTCACCGAGAGCTCGATGCGGGTCACGCCGACGTTGTCGGTCGCGGAGGCGGACAGGCGCGTGGTGCCGCTGACCTGCGTGCCGTCGGTTGGGCTGGTGATCGTTGCGACTGGAGCCTCGTCGTCGACCGGGGGCGGTTCCTCGGCCGGGTGCTGCACCGTCACGTCGATTTCGTGGACACCCACGTTGCCCGCCGCGTCGCGTGCCTCGGCACGCAGTCGCACCGTGCCCTCGGGTTCCTGCTCGGTATCCCAGAGGAACTCATACGGGGCGACGGTTTCGGAGCCCAGCAGGCGCCCGCCGACGTACAGGTCGACCCGCGACACCCCGACGTCATCGGTGGCCGCGACTTTTACCAGCACGTCGGATTCCACCACCGCGCCATCGGCGGGGGAGGCGATCGCGACCTCGGGTGCCACCCGGTCGACCTCACCGGACCAGGCCATCATCACTGCTGCGCCGGCGTCCACGCGTCCCCAGCCGTAATAGGGATCCCAGCCGGCGGCGCCGAGGTCGACCGCGCTGTCGAACAGGATCTGCTCGATCTGGGCGGGTGCCAGCTGGTCGTTCGCGGCCATCACCAGCGCGCCGACGGCGGCCGTGATCGGGCTCGAGAAGGACGTGCCGCTGACGGATGCATAGCCGCTCCCGACGCTGGTTGTGACGATGCTGCTGCCCGGCGCGGCCATGTCGACGTAGTCGCCAAAATTGGACCAGCTTGTCCGGCTGTCGTTACTGGCCGTGGCCGCGACCACAACGACATAGGGAGTGGGGCTGGCGCCGGCATCCGTGCCGCCGTTGCCCGCTGCACCGAACACCACGCCGCCGTGGTTGCGCACGTGCTGCGCGGCACTCTGCACTGTGGAATGCTGCCACGACATGTAGCTCATGTTGGCCACGTGGGCACCGTTGTCGGCCGCCCAGGTCAGGCCGCGGGCCATGTCGCTGGAATAGGCGGCACCGTCCGTCCGGTTGCTGACACGGATGGGCATGACCATCGCGTTCCAGCCAACCGCGGCAACGCCAATGGCGTTGTCCGTTGCCGCACCCACCGTTCCGGCCACTCGCGTTCCATGGCCATGGATGTCGCTGATGTCATCATTCTGGCTGACCGCGTTCCAGCCGGTGACCAGTTTTCCAGCGAAATCGGGGTGTTCGGCCTCGATGCCGGTGTCGAGCACTGCAACGACGATCCCATCGCCCTTGGACACGGTCCAGGCCGTGGGGGCTTCGATCTTCGGCAGGTGCCAGGCGTTGTCGTAGTGCGGGTCGTTCGGCATGGTCTGGCTCAGTTCGACCAGGTAGTCCGGTTCGGCGAACTTGATCGCCGGGTTGCGCGAGAGTGCATGCGCCACGGCCTGGACCGCCTGCGGGGCGACCTGGATCTCGCGCACGTTGATCGCATCGATCCGGCCGACGGCCTGGCCACCCTGTGCGGCGATGATCTGCTGCAGCCGGGCTTCGGACACGCCCGGCTTCGGCTGCACGAGTACGCGGCCGGGCTTCCACGGCTCGGTCGGGCTCGCGCCCGCGGAGCCCGGGACCAGCAGGCCCGTGGACAACACGACGATCAGGAAGGTGATCAGAGTGAGGGCGCCGGACAAGCCGAACAACACGGCAGCCGGTCGGCGAAGCGTGGTCACGAGTTTCATGTTCTATGTCCTCCGAACAGTGCGCGCCCGCCACATCGGGCGCGGATGCATCCCTGCGCGTATCGGAGACTTGGTTTCCTGCAGCAACCGGTGCAGGCACCGGTTGCGAAGGTTCCGGCGGCTCTGTGGCCACTTGGACCCCGGGGCATCATGCCCCGTCAGCGGCAGCCCCGCTGTCCCCCATTGTCGTTCTTGAATCCGGGGACCGGCGGCTTTGTGTCCCCGCCTTGCGACGGGTTTACCTTTGTCTCGACGAAAAGTGCTAGTCCTTAGCAACTAGAAGTATAGAACAAAAGGTGGGATTCTTGTTGGTAAAAATATAGGACTAAAGATATAAATTTACATGATGCTCCGACGTGGTGTCCGCCGGAGAGCTGGAAATCGTGTCGGGTTCTAGCAGCCTGTCGGACAGGCTGCTAGAGCGGGCGGCTGACCTGCACGACGCCCTCGTCGTCGCGATTGGGTCGGATCGAGAAGCCGAGGCGGCGCATCAGTCCCAGCATGGTGTTGTTGCCGGCGATCACTTCGCCTTCCATCAGGTCGATTCCGCGCGACTTTGCCGCCTGCATCAGCGACTGCATCAGGTGGGTGCCGATGCCGCGTCCCTGCCATTCGTCGGCGACCACGATTGCGAACTCGCAGCTGCGCTGGTCGGGGTTCGCGGTATAGCGTGCGACCGCGACCTGCTTTTCCTCGCCCGCTTCGCCCTCGACGACCGCGATCAGCCCCAGCTCGCGGTCGTAGTCGATCTGGGTGAAGCGCACCAGCATCTCCTGGGTGAGTTCGTGCACTGCCTGCATGAACCGGAAGTAGCGGGATTCGTCCGACAGCCCGCGCACGAAGGCCTGCTCGATCTGGGCATCTTCCGGGCGGATCGGACGGATGGTCAAGGTGATCCCGTCCGGCATCGGCCAGGTCTCGACCAGATGCCCGGGGTAGGGATGGATCGCCATGTGCGCATAGCGGTCGGCGGAGCTTGGGCGGAAGTCGACGACGATCCGGGCGTCGACTGCGGCAAGCCCGTTTTCGTCGACGATCAGCGGGTTGATGTCGACCTCGTGGATCTCGGGCAGCTCGCAGGCCATCTCGGAAATGCGCAGCAGCACCTGTTCCAGCGCGAGCTTGTCCACCGGCGGCATGTGCCGGAAACGCTGCAGCAGCCGCGCGACGCGGGTGCGGCCGATCATCCCGCGGATGATTGTCTCGTTCAGCGGCGGCAGCGCGACCGCCCGGTCATGCAGCACCTCGACCGAGGTGCCGCCAGACCCGAAGCTGATCACCGGTCCGAACACCGGGTCGCGCAGCACGCCGACCATCAGTTCGCGCCCGTAATGGCTGCGGTACATGCGCTCCAGCGTCACGCCCTCGAGACGCGCGTCGGGTCGCGCCTCGCGTGCTTCCTGCATGGTGTTCAGAAACCCCTTGCGTACCGCCTCGGCAGTGGTGATGTTCAGGCGCACGCCGCCGACATCGGACTTGTGCGTGATGTCGGGGGAGGCGATCTTCATCGCCAGCGGGTAGCCCAAGGTGCTGGCGGCGACCAGCGCTTCGCTGGCGGTGTGCGCCTGCACGGTCTGCGTGACCGGAATCCGGAACGCGGCCAGCACGGCCTTGGATTCCATCGTGCCGAGCACCTTGCGGCCCTCGTCGAGCGCCCCTTCGATGATCATGCGCGCGCCTTCCACGTCGGCGGGGCTGCGGTCGCTGAGCGGTCCGGGCACCTGCAGCAGCAGTCGCTGGTTGCGCTGGTGTGTGGTCAGGTAGGCGAACGCCTCCACCGAGGCCTCGGGGGTGATGAAATGAGGCAGGCCTTCGGTGCAGAAGCGATCGCGCGCCTTTTCCACCTGCTTGCCGCCCATCCAGCAGGTGAGCACCGGCTTGCCCTGCGCGACGCGCTGTGCCGCGCGAATCACGGTTTCCGCGGACTCGTCGGAGTCGGTCATCGCCTGGGGGGTCAGCATCGCCAGCAGGCCATCGACGCCGGGGTCTTCCAGGCAGGCGGCCAGGGCCGCGTCGTAGCGGGCAGGGTCGGCGTCGCCGAGCAGATCCACCGGGTTCGAATGCGACCAGTGCGGCGGCAGCGCGGCATCGAGTCGCTTCATGGTGGTGGCGCCGAACTCGGCCATGGCCACGTCCAGCTCCACCGCGCGGTCGGTGGCCATCACGCCGGGGCCGCCGGCGTTGGTCACGATGGCCAGGCGGTTGCCGCGGACCCGCGCGCCGCTGGACAGGATGCTCGCGGCCGAGAACATCTGCTGCACGGTCTGGGCGCGTACCGCGCCCGCACGTTCCAACGCGGCATCGAATACGTCGTCGGCGCCGACCAGCGCCCCGGTGTGGGACATCGCGGCGCGCGAGCCTTCCGCGTACCGGCCCGACTTGATCACGATCACCGGCTTCATCCGCGCCGCGGCGCGCAGGCCGCTGATGAACCGCCGCGAATGGCGGATTCCTTCGACGTACAGCAGGATGCTGCGGGTTTCGGGATCGAGTGCCAGGAAGTCGAGCAGGTCGCCGAAGTCGATGTCCGCCGCGTCGCCGAGCGAAGCCACCAGCGAAAACCCGATGTGCTGATCCTCGGCCCAATCCAGGATCGCGGTGCAGATCGCACCCGATTGCGAGACCAGCGCCAGGTGTCCGGGCAGCGCATGGTTGCGACTGAAGGTCGCGTTGATCCGGTGACGCGGTCGCATGATTCCCAGGCAGTTCGGGCCAATCACGCGCAGGCCGGTCTGGCGCGCGGCTTCGAGCATCGCCTCCTGCAGGCGGATCCCCTTCGGTCCTTCCTCGACGAACCCGGCCGAGATCACGATCGCACCCTGCACGTCGGCCTCGCCACACTCGCGGATGATGGTGGGAACCGCAGAGGCCGGTGTTGCGATCACGGCCAGATCCAGGTTGCGGCCGATCGCGCCGACGTTCGGATAGCTCTTGCGGCCGTGCACCTTCCGGTATTTCGGGTTGACCGCGTAGAGATCGCCCTGGTAGCCCATCGACAGCATGTTGCGGAAGATCAGCGAGCCCACCGAGTCGGGGCGGTTGCTCGCGCCGATCACAGCGATGGCGCGCGCCGAGAGGATGCGGTGGAGATAATGGGGACCCATGGTCTGTCCTGCGCGGGGGAGTGGGTTTGTTGCACTGCAATAAGACTTGTGTATCGGCTCCTGCTCTAATAGTCAACACAGCGGCCCGTCTCCAGTCGTGTGCCGCGCCTGGGGGCCAGTGTCCGCGCTTGATGGGGCACGTGCAATGAAACTCTTTTTCATTTCCCACCCGGATTGTCCCCGGCACCGGGGACCCGGCTACCACCCCGAAAGCCCCGAACGGCTGGCTGCGATCGACGACCAGCTGATCGCGTCCGGCATCGAGCCCTGGCTGCGTCACCGCGAGGCGCCGTATGCCACCCGCGAGCAGCTATTGCGAGTGCATTCGGCCGAATACCTCGATGCGCTGGCCGGCGCGGTGCCGGGACCGGGCGAGTGGACGACACTGGACGGCGGGGATACCTACTTCGGCGAGCACAGCCTCGATGCGGCGCATCGTGCCGCCGGAGCGGTCGTGCTCGCGGTGGACCTGGTGCTGGCCAACTCGACGCACACCGCGTTCTGCAGCGTGCGCCCGCCGGGGCATCATGCCGGTGCCGACTACGGTATGGGATTCTGCGTGTTCAACAACGTGGCGGTCGGTGCGGCCCATGCCATGGAAGGTCACGGCCTGTCGCGGGTCGCAATCGTGGACTTCGACGTGCATCACGGCAACGGCACCGAGGACATCTTCCGGGACGAGCCGCGCGTGCTCTTCTGTTCCAGTTTCCAGCATCCGTTCTATCCGCATCGCGGGGCCGACACGGTCAGCGACCATATCCTGAATCTGCCGCTGCCTGCCGGCACCGATGGCGCGGCGCTGCGGGCGGCGGTGGAACAGCACTGGCTGCCGGCACTGGACGCGTTCCGGCCGGAGCTGATCCTGGTGTCGGCCGGTTTCGACGGCCACCTCGAAGACGACATGGCCAGTTTCCGGCTGGTCGAGTCGGATTACGCGTGGCTCACCGGGGCGCTGTACGACCTTGCGAAACGGCACTGCGACGGGCGCCTGGTCTCGGTGCTCGAGGGTGGCTACAACCTCTCGGCGCTGAGCCGCAGCGTCGCGGCCCACCTCAAGGTGTTGTCGGAAGCCTGACCGCGGGCGACGCGCGTCCCGCCGGGACGCCGCGAACGCCTCGCGCTGGGTGACGCTGCGTCCTTTCGGCCCGCCTGCCTGCCAGCCGGTCCGGCGTCGGCGTCAGGGGCCCTGCCGTTTTTCCAGCAGCGCCTGCATGCGTACCAGGCGTTCCTGCAACGCCTCGGTCTGTTCGCGCAGCACTGCCAGCTCGGCATGCAGGCTGGCGTTTTCCTCGTGCACCACGGTCGTGATGGTCTGCTCTTCCACCGCCACCTGGTGTTCGTGCATCCGCTGCATCGCGTCGACGATGATCGCGATGAACAGGTTCAGCACGGTGAAGGTCGCGACCAGAATGAACGGAACGAAGAAGGCCCAGGCCCAGGGGTGTTCCTCCATCACCGGGCGCGAGATGCCCATCGACCAGCTCTCCAGCGTCATCACCTGGAACAGCGTGTACATCGACGCACCGAGGGTTCCGAACCATTCGGGGTGGCTTTCCCGGAACAGGCCGGTCGCGATGATCGCGAACACGTAGAACACCAGCACCAGCAGGCCCAGGATCGACGCGATTCCGGGGATCGCGCGCAACAGCGCCTCGACGATGAAGCGCAGCTTCGGCACCATCGAGACCAGGCGCAGCAGACGCAGCACACGCAGCACCGAGAACGGCCCAGTGCCCGGAATCAGCGCGATTCCGACCACGAAGAAGTCGAACACGTGCCAGGGGTTGCGCCAGAAACGCAGTCCGTACGCGACCATCTTGGCCAGCACCTCGATGGTGAAGATCGTCAGGATCAGCTTGTCTGCGACGTTGATCACCGGGCCGATCACCGCCATCACGGTGCTCGAGGTTTCGAGCCCGAGCGTGACCGCGTTGAGCAGGATCAGCGCGATGATCAGCCGCTGGGTCAGGTGTGCCTCGACCACGCGGGTGAGGCGCGCGCGCACGAGAGTCGTGATTTCATTCATTTCGATTGGGAATATCAGAAGATGCTGGAGCGCGCGCAAATGTAGGGCAAAGCGGGCGCAGGGGCAATGGAACCCCTCCGCCTCGTGGCTCTCGTGACCACTGGAGGGCTTGCGCCCGTCACGGCGAGCCCCTTGGAGGCCCGGCCGTCCAGGCGCCGGGTGGACGGCCGCGGGCTGTGGACTCGCGATGAAGGTGGAGCGGCGCGCGGCGTGTGGCGGGCCGAGCGGTCCCGGCCAGCCGCGACACGGTGGCTGCGGGGGGTGCCTGCAACCGGTACCCTACTGGCCCCCGACGGTGGTCGGGTCGCAGCGGGATTCATGACCGGAGGTGAAGGGTGATCTGGGACCAGCGGTACGGGACGGACGAGTATGTCTACGGCACCGAGCCAAACGAATTCCTGCGCGAGGTTATCGCTGAGGTGATTGCTGACCTGCCCCGCCAGGGCCGGGCGCTATGCCTGGCCGAAGGGGAAGGGCGCAACGCGGTGTACCTCGCAGAACAGGGATTCGAAGTGCATGCGGTGGATGCCTCGCCTGTCGGCCTCGCGAAGGCCGTGCGGCTTGCGGCGCAGCGCGGCGTGCATATCGAAACCGAGGTCGCCGACCTCGACGGCTACCGGATCGAGCCAAGTGCCTGGGATGTGATCGTCTCCGTCTTCTGCCACCTGCCTGCGAAGGTTCGCCAGGACCTTCACCGGCAGGTGGTTCAAGGCCTGCGCCCGGGCGGGCGCCTGATTCTCGAGGCCTATACCCCGGCGCAGCTTGCGCTGGGAACCGGAGGTCCGCCCGACATCAGCCTGATGATGACCCTGGACGAACTGCGCAGCGAGTTGGCCGGGCTGGAATTCGAGCACGCGCGCGAATGCGAGCGCGAGGTCCATGAAGGCCGCCTGCACACTGGGCGCGGGGCGGTCGTGCAGCTGGTCGCCATTCGGCGCTGAACCCCGGGGAATCCGATCAGCCGCGCGGACCGAGCTTCGAGCTGGCTCGTGCGGAGAAGCGCCGCATCACGCCCCGCGCCACGCGGTCGACGGGATCGATCGCGAATCCCGCACGCGCGACGGTCGCCTCGGTATCGCGGTTCGGGTGGCAGCCGCCGGTGACCCAGGTCCAGGCCGGCTGGATGCCGTCCTGCAGCCGGGCAAGGGATGGACGGTGATGGCGTACGTGCTCGAGCATGCGCAGTTCCCCGTCCGGAGCCAGCACCCGCCGGATCTCGGCCAGTCCCCGGTCCGGGTGTTGCACGCTGCAGAAAACGAGGCCGCTGACCACGGTTTCGAAGCGGTCGCTCCGGAACGGCAGCGCTTCGGCGCGCGCCGCCACCAGGAGCGTGCCGGGTGCGCGCCGGCGCGCGCGGCGCAGTGCCGCGAGGTCCGGGTCCAGAGCCACCAGGTCCGTGTTCTCCGGGTAGTGGGGCAGGTTGCGGCCGGTGCCGCAGCCCAGCTCCAGTGTCGCACCGCGCGCCTCGGCGACCAGTTTGCGCCGCCAGCGCGACAAGCCGGTGGCATCCATCACGCTCATCAACGCATCGTACAGCCAGGGTATGTGTTCGATCCCGCGCACCACCATCGTTCCCGTGCTCGCCTGAATGGACGGTAGACCGCGTTCGCGCCGCGAGGTTGCCGAGGCGGGAGCGACCGCATTCCGGCCGCAGCCTAGCGACAGTCGGTTGACGGGTCTGGCCGGGCGCCCCGATGATGCGTACTGGGCAGGGCACTGGCCGGGGGCATCGATGCGCCGCTTCGTTCTGGATACCAGCGTTTTCACCAATCCCCACGTGTTCGGGCAGTTCGGCGAGGATCCAGGGGATGGTTTGCGCACCTTCCTGCGCGTCGCCCGGCGCTGCCCGGCCGAGTTCTACATGCCGCTGTCGGTGTACGACGAGTTCCGGACGATGCGCGATCTGGCCGAACTGGCACCCGACTTCGAGACGGTGGTCTGGGTGCGCTCGCCTCGGCGCTTCACGCTGACGATCCCCAGCGACATCCTCTACGAGTTCATCGACGAAGTCCGCACCCGCATCGATCGCGGGCTGCGGATCGCCGAGGAACATACCAAGCGTGCCGGTGCGGCCGCGGACATGCCGCCGGAGCTCATCACCCAGTTGCGTGAGCGCTACCGCGAGGCGATGCGCAAGGGTCTGGTCGATTCCCGGGAAGACGTGGACGCGGTGCTGCTGGCGCTGGAGCTGGATGCGGAACTGGCCAGCGCGGACCAGGGCATGCGCAAACTCGGCAACCGCATGGGTATCAAGCTGGTCACCGCCGACTACCTGCGCCGGGTGATGGAGAACCTAGCGGAATCTCAGGGCGGAGGGGTTCCCAAGACGTCCGGCTGACCGGACCGTCCGGCGCCGGTCAGTCGTACTGCACGGCACCGGAAAGGGCGGTGGCCAGGGTGCCGGTCATCCGGTCGAACACGCGCTCGAACTCCAGGATCCAGTAGCCGTCCTGCTGCACCGGCATGCCCGGGGCCATTCGGACCCGATGCCCGCCGGTGGCCGCCATGTGGTCCATGAAGTGCAGCGCGTTGCGGCGTTCCCGAAACCGGCAGCGGTAGCGGTGATCGACCCGGCCGCGCGCCCGGCTGCGCTCCACGGCCCGGTCCAGCCCCGACAGGAACGCGTGGCCAAGGCTGCGCTCGAGTTCGCGATCGCCCTGCCGGCCGTGCTCGGTCACGAACACCGCGAGCCGCGTCAGCCGGTTGATGAAATACTCGGGCGGCAGGTCGAGCAATTGCTCGCTGCAGACGCGGATGTCGGTCACGTTGGAGCATCCGGTCACATACTTTGCCCGCGTTCCGCCCGATTCACCTTTCAGCACCAGCCCTTCCGCGCCTTCCGCGTCGAGTTGCAGGATCAGATCCCGCAGTCGGTCGACGTCCCGGGGTCCGAACCGGCCGAAGACGCGCGCCGGGGGCAGGCCATGGGATGCGATCAGCTGCATCTTGGCCTGCTGCCCGAGGAAACCGCCCCGGCCCTGGCGCATCAGGTCGAACACATACAGCGCGATGTCCTCGGTCACGAACGGGGGCGAGCCCTCGAGATACGGGTTTTCCGGCCCGGCGATCTCGGCGCACAGCACCAGATCGGGTTCGGCTTCGAACAATGCCGGGTCGATGAAGTCCGGCAGCCGGTCGGTGCTGAACGGGCAGACGAAACCGCCGCGGCTGAAGGCCAGCAGCAAATCTTCGTGGCGCAGGATCCGGACATTGAACCCGTCGATTTTCTCCTCGGCCCAGAACGGCCCGTCGAACTGCTCCCTTAGTCCGGCAGACAGCGAGTGCACCCGCCCGATCGACGGGTAGCCGGGGATCACCACGCCGCCGGGCAACACCACGCTGCCCCGCGGATAGCCGGCAACCGTCTCGGTGAGCCGGGCGTACTCCAACTCTTCGAAACGTAGCCGCTCGGCTCGTCCCGCGTCGATCGCATCAGCTAGCGTCGCAGTGTCCATACGCTCAGTGTAATGCGCGCGCGCTGCCGGTGGCAGGTTCGAGCCTGTTATGCTGCTTCTTGTCAGAATTGGCAGGTAGCCTGACATGACAGCAAACGACACCGCCGCCCCCGAGATTCCCGCGGAAACGCTGGCGCTGCTCAACGCCTACCAGGATCCCGCGGTGCTGCTGGATCTCGACTACTTCATTCTGGCCGCCAATCCGCCCTACCTGCAGGCGTTCGGCGATGCCGCGCTGAGCGCGCGTCGCCGCTGCTACGAGGTTTCGCACGGCTATGCGGTGCCCTGCGACCAGGCCGGTGAGAGCTGCCCGCTGCACGCGAGCCTCGTGTCGAACGACGTGAGCCGGGTGATGCACATCCACCACACGCCGCGCGGCGCCGAGCACGTCGACGTGGAAACCCACCCGGTTCCCGGCGCCGATGGCAGCATCCACTACGTGCTGGAAATCATGCGCCAGACGCGGGTCGCAAGCGCAACGCCGAGTACCTCGCGGATGGTCGGCCGGTCGCCGGCCTTTCGGAAGATGCTGGGCATGATCCAGCGGGCGGCGCCGAGCGAGGTGGCAGTGCTGCTGCTCGGGGAGACCGGCACGGGCAAGGAGATGGTGGCCCGGGCGATCCACGAGTCCAGCGCGCGTCGGGATGGACCATTCGTGCCAGTGGAGTGCGCCGGGCTCACCGAGACCTTGTTCGAGAGCGAATTGTTCGGTCACGAAAAGGGTGCGTTCACCGGCGCGACCAGCCTCAAGACCGGACTGGTCGAGGCGGCGCGGGGTGGCACGCTTTTCCTCGACGAGGTTGGCGACATTCCGCTGTCGATGCAGGTCAAGCTGCTCCGGCTGCTGGAGACGGGATGCTTTCGACGCGTGGGCAGCACGGTGCCCCAGGAGGCCGATTTCCGGCTGGTCTGCGCGACGCACCGGGATCTGAAGGCGCTTGTGGGCGCCGGGCAGTTCCGCCTCGATCTGTATTTCCGGATCGGCGTGTTTCCGATCCTGCTGCCGCCCCTGCGGCAGCGGCGCGAGGATCTGCCGCTGCTGGTCGAGGCGCTGATGAGCCGGGTGCGCTCGGCGCGGGGCAAGCATCTGACCCCGGCGGCATTCAGGGCCCTGGAGCGGATGAGCTTCCCGGGCAACATTCGGGAACTGCGCAACGTGCTCGAGCGTGCGGCCCTGCTGGCGGACGGCGATTCGATCCAGCCCGCCGACCTGATCGTGGACCTGGAATTCCAGCCGGCCGGCGAGGCGGTGCCGCCTGTCGACACGGTGATCCCGCTGGATGAACTGGAACGGCAGTACCTGGCGCGTGTCGTGGCGCAGTACCCGGGCGACCGCCAGCACCTGGCGCGGCTGCTGGGCATATCGGAACGGACGCTGTATCGCAAACTGCAGCGGCTGGAAGCCGGTACCTCAGAGCACGAAGGGTCGGATTGACGTCGGGCCGCCGTGCGGAAACGCAGGCGAGCGGATCGCCGTGGCCGAAACGGCCCCTGCAATCGACCTGCATCGTTCGGGTGCCGTGATGGCCGTTGCCCATCCTCTGCCACGCTCTGCCAGTGTCTGCCAGGGCGACTGCCATCGCTGCCAGTTGTGGCAGCCGTCCTCCCGGTTGGGGCGCGGCTGCAGCCGCTGCTGCGCCCTGGTATGTGTTTCCTAAGGTTCTCAAAAACAGCAATTAGAAGGGTTTTCGGCTTTGTTTCGAGCGGTCTTCATTGCATGTGGCATAGATAATGCTTATGTTCTGATGAGTTGTCGCTTGGCGGGTGCGGAGGCACCCGGCTCTGGACGGAACTTGCGCGTGCGCGACTCTCCTCCATCGCGCCTTTGCCGCCCCCCCGGGGGCGGTTTTTTTTGGGCGGCTGCACTGCGGGATCGCCGCTCAGCTGCTAGGCTTCGATTCGGTTCCCCGGCAGGTGTCGGGCCCGGGTCCGTTTCCGGGTACCCGGCCAGAAGGCCACGGCCCTGATCGAGGATCGGGAGGACGCATGGACAAACAGTTGTCGGTGATCCGCGCGGCACGATTGGCGGGGGTCACGCGGGGTGAATTGCAGACGCGCATCAAATGCGGTGACCTGCCCAGTTTCGACGGCACGGTGCGCGTCGATGACCTGCTCGAGTTGTACCCCGGAACCCGTCTGGAAGACGACCGAACGCTCGAGCGCGTCGACCGGATCAAGGCCGCCGCGCTGGGACGGGATATCGCCGGCCGCAGCCTGCCGGAGCCGCAGGTGCTGGCCGAAAGGCTGGCGATCCTCGGCCACAAGTTGACGCGCGCCCGCTGGCAGGCCGAGCATTACGCGGCCGTGTTCGAGGCATTGGAATCCCGTCTGCGGGAACTGGAGAAACGTCGTGACGGACCCACGCGCGCAGTCGCGCAGGACATCAAGCTCTGGATGCAGAGCGCGTTGCACCAAGGGCTGGCGGAGTCGGATTTGGCTGGCAGCGCCCTCGCGGACCGGAGTCACTGGATGAGCGTGATGGCACCGCAGGTGCGGCTGCTGCCCGACCACCAGGAGTTCCTGGTGGAAGGCTCGGACACGGTGCTCGATGCCGCGCTGAGAGCCGGGTTGTCGATCAGCTATGGCTGCAGCAACGGCAACTGCGGAGAGTGCAAGGCACGGGTCGTGTCCGGGGAGGTCCGGGCAGTGCGGCCGCACGATTACGTGATCCCCGAGAGCGAGCGCGATCAGGGATATGCGCTGATGTGCGCGGTGGCCCCGGTCACCGACCTGGTGGTCGAGGTCGGGGTCGCGCGCAGCCCCGACCAGATCCCGTTGCAGACGATCGAGGCGATGGTGCGCGACGTCGAACAGCCGGGTCCCCATCTGCGGGTGGTCCGGGTGCAGACGCCGCGGACCCGGCGCCTGCGTTTCCTCGGCGGGCAGTACGTTCGCGTGCGCCTGGACGAGGGCCGGGTAGAGGGTCGGCTGCCGCTGGCCAACTGCCCCTGCGATGACCGGAATCTGGTGCTGCACGTGGCCGAGGATCGAGACGATGCGTTTGCGGTGTATTGCTTCGAACGCCTGGCCAAGGGCGAGCGCGTCGAAATCGAGGGGCCCTACGGGGACTTCGTGATCGGGGACGAGGTCGAGCGGCCGCTCGTCTTCCTCGCCTGCGATACCGGATTCGCCCCGATCAAGAGCCTGATCGAGCATGTGATTGCGCTGGACATCGCCGACGCGATGGATCTGGTGTGGCTGGCGACCGGCGCGATCGGCCACTACGAGGACAATCTCTGCCGTTCCTGGGGCGACGCGCTCGACAACTTCCGCTACAAACCCGTGCGGGTCGGCGCGGCGAGCGACCGGGAAGCCTGGCCTGCGCTGATCGCGGGCAGTCTGTCCCGCGTGCAAGAACCGGCGGGCCGCGATTACTACGTCGCGGGTCCCGGCCGCTTCATCGAGGCCGCCGCCACGGTGCTCGACCGGCTGGGTGTGCCGCCCGAGCGCCGCTTCCTGCAGGGGATTCCCCCGGCGGCCTAGCGCCCATGGCGCCCTCTGCACCGCCGGCCCGTCTGTCGGTGATCGTGCCCGTACTGAACGAGGCGGCCCGCCTGCCGCGGTTGCTCGGCGACCTTGCCGCGCTGCGAACCCTGGGGCACGAGGTGATCGTGGTCGACGGCGGCAGCACGGACCGGACCCGAGAGATCGCCTGCAGCGCCTGCGACCGGGTACTGGCCAGCGCGCCGGGACGCGCCCGGCAGATGAACGCGGGTGCGCTCGAGGCACAGGGCGAGGTGCTCTGGTTCCTGCACGCCGATACGCGGGTTCCGCCCGAGGCGGCGCATGCTGTCCTGCAGTCGCTCCGCGGGCCGAAATGCTGGGGCCGCTGCCGGGTTCGCCTGTCGGGGCGGGCCCTGGTCTACCGGCTGATCGCCGCGTTGATGAACCTGCGTTCCTGTCTGACCGGGATCGCAACCGGCGACCAGGGCGTGTACGTGACGCGCGCGGCTTTTGTTGCGGCCGGCGGTTTTCCCGCGATCCCGCTGATGGAGGACATCGCGCTGTCGCGGGCGCTCAAGCGCGCCTGCGGTCGGCCCGTGTGCCTGCCCGTCCGGCTGGAAACGTCGAGCCGGCGCTGGGAGGAACACGGCGTGCTGCGAACCGTTTTGCTGATGTGGGCGCTGCGCCTGGCCTACTGGCGCGGAGCCGATCCGGCGGACCTGGCCCGGCGCTATCGATGAGGCTGCTGGTATTTGCCAAGGCTCCGCAGCCCGGTCAGGTCAAGACACGCCTGATTCCGGCACTGGGTGCCGAGGGCGCCGCGCGACTGCACCGCAGGCTGGTGCGCCGCGTTCTTGCAGCGGCACGCGCGAGCGCGGTCGGCCCGGTCGAACTTTGGGGAGCGCCGGATACACGGCATTCCTTCTTCGCGCAGTGCCAGCGCGAGTTCGGCTGCGCGCTGCGGGCGCAGCCAGCCGGGGATCTCGGGCAACGCATGTCGGCGGCATTGCATGCGGGACTGCCCGCGCTGCTGGTCGGCTCCGATGCGCCCGGGCTCGATGCGGCACGGCTGCAGGACGCAGCCGCCGCGCTGGCCGAGGGCAGCGAGGTGGTGTTGATTCCGGCGCTGGACGGGGGCTATGTCGGGATCGGCCTGGCCGTACCCGCGCCCGGACTGTTCACGGCGATTCCCTGGGGCAGCGCGGACGTGCTGCGGCAGACGCTGGACCGGTGCCGCGAACAGGGTTTGCGCTGGTCCCGGCGGGCGCCGTGTCCGGATGTCGACCGGCCCGGCGACTTGATCCACTGTATCCCCGACCTGCTGTAAGGTGCTGTAGCGCTGAAATAAAAGCAGGTTAGAATATACGGATGAATAAGTTCATCGCCTGGATCGACCGCACGCCCACCTGGCTGTTCGTCGTGCTCGTTGCCACGCTGGGCCTGTCCCCCTGGGTGCCCGAGCCGCATATCGTCGAGAAGCTGCGCTGGCTGTTTCACGGCGAGCTGACCCGACCGCTGGATATCTTCGATCTCCTGTTCCACGCCGTGCCCTGGCTGTTGCTGGCCACCAAGCTGGGCCGGGAGACCTGGCGGGACTACGGGCCGGGGCGGCCGGGCCGCCAGTAGGGCGCCCGGCCGTGTAGGTCAGGCCGCCTCCCGCTGCGGCTGCCCGGTGTAAACGGCGCGCGCGGCTGGCACCGCCTTGCCCGGTACCGCGGCACCGGTCTCGGCCAGGATCGCCTCGAGTGCGCCGAGGCAGACCAGCACGTTGCGTTCGTTCGCGGCGTGCCCCATCAGGCCGATCCGCCAGATGCGGCCGGCGTAAGGCCCGAGACCGGCCCCGATCTCCAGGCCGTAGCGCTCGAGCAGGGCGGCCCGTACCCCCGCTTCGTCCACGCCCTCCGGTACCAGCACCGCGTTCAGCTGGGGCAGCCGGTGGGCCTCGTCGACCAGGAAATGCAGGCCCATGGCCTCGAGACCCGCCCGGAGCGCTTCGTGATGGCGCCGGTGTCGGGCCCAGCTGGCCTCCAGCCCCTCCTCGTGCAGGATCACCAGTGCTTCATGCAGCGCGTACAGCGCGTTGATCGGGGCCGTGTGGTGGTAGGCGCGCTTGCCGTCGCTGCCAATCCAGTAGCCCATCACCAGGTTCAGATCGAGAAACCAGCTCTGCACGCGGCTGCGCCGGGAGCGGATGCGTTCCACAGCGCGTTCGCTGAAGCTGACCGGCGAGAGCCCCGGCGTGCAGGACAGGCATTTCTGGCTGCCCGAGTAGATCGCATCCACTCCCCAGTCATCGACATGGAGCGGGCTGCCGCCGAGCGAGGTCACCGCATCGACCAGCGCCAGGCAGTCGTGGCGGTGTGCCAGCTCGCACAGGGCGCGCACGTCGGATTCCGCACCGGTGGAGGTTTCCGCGTGCACGAACGCGAGCACCCGGGCGTCGGGATGGGCCTTCAGGGCGTCCTCGACCTTATCCAGACTGACCGGATTCCCCCAGTCGTCGTCGACCGTCACCGCCGTGCCGCCGCAGCGTTCGACGTTTTCCTTCATGCGCCCGCCGAATACGCCGTTGATGCAGACGATGACCTTGTCGCCCGGTTCGACGAGGTTGGCGAAGCAGGTTTCCATGCCTGCGGAACCCGGAGCGGACACCGGCAGCGTCAGCGCGTTCCGAGTCTTGAACGCCGACTGCAGCATGGTCCGCACCTCCTCCATCATCGCGATGAACGCCGGGTCCAGGTGCCCGATGATCGGACGGCTCATTGCGGCCAGCACGCGCGGATTCACGTCAGAGGGGCCGGGACCCATCAGGGTGCGGGCAGGAGGGGAAAAAGGGGTGAACGTCATGGTGTGGTACCTGTATCGAAAGAGGATGAAACAACGGGGGTGGCGCGTTCCTCACAGCACATTGCGGCCGCGCCATCGGGTATAGCCTGGTAACAGCCGAAGCCTGGCCCGCGGTGGGAATGCAGTGGGCAAGCCAGTCGGCGCGTGCGCGGTCTACAGCCTGTGCAGCGAACGCCCCCGTCAGCGATCGCGGCGGGGTCGCCCGTTTCCCGTTTCCTGAGGGGCATGAGGGTCACCACCCCGATCAAGAAAGGAGAAGCGTAGGGCGGAAGAGGCCAAAGGCCGTCATCCGCCAGCCGGCGCTGGCGCGGGCCGGACACCGAACCGCGGATGACGCTGTGCTCCTCCGCCCTGCGCGCCAGCAACCGCCGCGGAACCCGGTCGGGTGGGCCTGCGAGGTGCTTGCGACCGCGGGGCGATCCGATCCGGGTCAGGCGCGGCCCATCACGCTGAAGCTCTTGATGAACGGCCCCGCCATGCGCGGATCCTTCAGCATGCCCTTGTAGTCGCCGACCACGAATTTGATCTTGCCGGTGGTGAATGCTGCGCCAAGCCCCATCATGCCGGGCGGTTTGGACATCCACTTGGTCCACTGCTCCTCGGTGGCCCGCAGGTCCCAGTTCATCTTTTCGCCGTTGTAGGCGCCGGCAGCCGTGGCCTTGCCGTTCTCGATGGTGATGACGCCGCGCGGCGTGTCCTCTCCCGGGAAACCGTAGCCGATCACGCTGTTGAAGTTGATCTGCGCAAGGGCGTCGGAAAGCTCGGGCTCGGAGTTCCAGTGCTCCTTGAAGCTCTGCATCCATTCTTCACTGAACAGGTCGGCCATCTGTGTCTCCTCGTGTCGTCTTGTCGTTGTGGTACCCGCGGCGAGCTTGCAGGTCGCCGGCATGATAGAAGAAACCGCGGTGCCACCCAACATGGCCATCGGCGGGCGAGCGATTCACAGTGTCCTCCGGCGAATCCTGGCCTGCCCGTTCGCTATGCCGGCGCGGTCGGGGTAGGACCCGTGGCTTCGTGCCGCCTTGCCGCTGCAAGCCCGGTCAAACGGAGGTCAGCAGGTCGCGCACCCGTTCCAGGCGCGAGCGCACCTCGTTCGCCAGACCGGCGACGCCTTCCTGCTCGACCAGACCGAGAACGGCGACCGGATCCATGAACCCGACCGTCACTTCGCCGTTCGCTTCCTCGCGCACGACCACGTTGCAGGGCAGCAGCAGGCCGATGTCGGGATCGGCGTCCAGCGCCTGAGCCGCCAGCTTGGGGTTGCAGGCGCCCAGGATGTGATACGGGCGGCGTTCCAGGTCGAGCTTCTTCTTCAGAGTGCCGGCGACGTCGATCTCGGTGAGCACGCCGAAGCCCTCGGTGGCCAGCGCGTTGGTGACGCGCTCGATGGCTTCCGGGACCGTGGCCTTCAGGGTGACGTTGAATCCGTACATGGGTTTAGCCTCGTCGATGGTTCGGTGGGTGGGTAAGGGGCCTGCGGGCATGTGCTGCTGTCGCGGCCAGTGCCAGCCCTCGCGCAGTCATCAGGGTCTGCCGGCGGACCGGATTGTGACGCACTACACTCACTGGGGCCAAGCCGGCCGGCAGCCATTCCCGATAGTGTTTCACAGCGACCAGGAGACGATGATGTCCGATCATGTGTACAAGATGCTGGAATTGACCGGGTCCTCGAGCCAGAGCAGCGACGACGCGGTGCGCAACGCGATCGCCCGCGCCGCGAAGACCGTCCGCCACATGGACTGGTTCGAGGTGGTCGAGACCCGCGGCCACATCGTCGATGGCGGCGTCGCGCATTGGCAGGTCACGGTCAAGATCGGCTTCCGCCTCGAAGACTAGGGGGCCCTGCGGTGGAGATCGATCCAGCGTCGCGCATTGCGCCGGCACCACCTACCGCAGCGCCGGGGCGCGTTGGCGCTGGGCCCAGGCGACCATGGCCAGAAGCAGCAGCGCGGGCAGGAAGAACCACTCCGGGGCCGGACGGTCGGCGGGAACGAACACTGCGGTGATGCGCGCGCCGGATTCCACCCCGAGCCGTTCCGCCGCGGAACCGAAACGGACGAAACTCACGTTTACCTGATCGCCGAACACCATCAGCCCGAGGCCGGCGGCGGTCAGTCGCTCCGAGCCTGGGCCGGGATCCCCCAGTGGCAGCATCACGCGCCGCGTGACTTCCTCGCCGTCGAGGTCGTAGTCGGACACTTCCAGCCGCAGATGACCCTGGGCGGGTGCGGCCTCGGCCGCCGCCTCTACCTCGGCCGCGGGCAGAGTGCTCAGCGGGGGATGCAGGCGGTCCATCCAGACTCCGGGCACCAGCAGCGTCAGCGCCACCAGCAGCAGCAGAGCCGTTTCCCAGACCCGGTTGCGCACCAGCAGGTAGTGCTGCGTGGCCGCGACGAACACCAGGATGCCGGCCAGCGAACCGAAGAACGTCAGCGTGAGCTGCCACAGGTTGTCGACGCCGATCAGCAGCAACTGGGTGTTGAATACGAACACGAACGGCAGCGTGACGGTCCGCAGGCTGTACCAGAAGGCCTGGATGCCGGTGCGGATCGGGTCCGCCCGCGCCACCGCTGCGGCGGCGAACGAGGCGAGGCCGACCGGGGGTGTGACGTCGGCCATGATGCCGAAATAGAACACGAACAGATGCGCCGCGATCAGCGGGATCAGCAAGTCGTTCTGGGCCGCGAGATCGACGATCACCGGCGCCATCAATGTGGCGACGATGATGTAGTTCGCGGTGGTCGGCAGCCCCAGGCCCAGGACCAGGCAGATCACCGCGGTCAGCAACAGCATCAATAGCAGGTGCCCCCCGGACAGCCACTCGACCAGGTCGGTCATCACCAGGCCGATACCGGTCATCGCCACGGTGCCGACGATGATCCCGGCGGCGGCCGTGGCCACGCCGATCCCGATCATGTTGCGTGCTCCCTGCACCAGCCCCTGCCCGAGGTCGTGAACGCCCGCCATTGCGGCCTGCAGATGTCCGCGCCGGCCGCGGAAGAACAGCATCAGCGGGCGCTGTGTCAGCAGGATCCCGATCAGAAACAGCACCGCCCAGAACGCCGACAGCCCCGGCGACAGCCGTTCCACCACCAGCGCCCAGATCAGCACGACCACCGGCAGCAGGTAATGCAGCCCGCCCTGGATCGTCGGGCCGGGGGCGGGCAATTCGCGGATCTCGGGGTCCAATTCCGCCTGCGACTCGGGCACGCGGCAGGCGAGCCAGAGCAGCCCCAGGTACGCGATTGCGACGAGTGCGCCGATCACGTAGAACGAGTGATCGCCCGCGAGCGTCTTGATCCAGCCAAGGCCAAAGTAGACCAGCCCGGCCAGCACCAGCAGGCCGCTGACCGAAAGTCCCAGCGCCAGCCCGGTGCGCAGCACGGTGCTGCTGCCGCGCCGCGGCAGCCCCTCGAGCCCGGACTTGCAGGCCTCGAGATGCACGATGTAGAGCAGCGCGAGGTAGGCGATCAGCGCCGGCAGAAACGCATGCTTGATCACCTCGACGTAGGGGATGCCGACGTATTCGACCATCAGGAACGCCGCGGCCCCCATCACCGGCGGCATCAGCTGTCCGTTCACCGAACTCGCGACCTCGACCGCGCCCGCCTTCGCTGCGGGGAATCCGGTGCGTTTCATCAGCGGCACGGTGAAGGTGCCGGTAGTCACCACGTTCGCGATCGACGACCCGGACACGACCCCGGTCAGCCCCGACGCGACCACGGCCGCCTTCGCCGGGCCACCGCGCAGGTGCCCGAGCAGCGCGAACGCCACACGGATGAAATAGCCGCCGGCGCCGGCCCGCTCGAGCAATGCGCCGAACAGCACGAACAGGAACACGAAGCTGGTCGAGACCCCCAGCGCGATGCCGAATACGCCCTCGTTCGACAGCCATTGCTGCGACATCGCGCGCCCGAACGACGCGCCGCGGTGCGCCAGCACATCCGGCATCCACGGGCCGGCGAAGGTGTACAGCAGGAAGACGCCGGCGATCACCATCAGCGCCGGGCCCAGCACGCGGCGCGTGGCCTCGAGCAGCAGCAGCATTCCCAGGCCGGCCGCGATCATGTCCGCCAGGATCGGGCGCCCGGGCCGCTGGGCGAGCTCCTGGTGGAACAGGAACAGGTAGCCGGCGGTGAGCGCCGCGGCGAACGCCAGCAGCCAGTCGATCCAGGGAATGCGTTCCAGCGGTGCCGGTCGCCAGGCCGGCCAGGCCAGCGCGAGCGCCACGCCGCCGATCAGCAGGTAGACCGGCACCCAGGGTTGTTCCGCCTGGTGCTGCTGCCAGGCCAACAGCCACAGACCCAGCGCCAGCAGCAGGTAGAATCCGGCCGCGATGTGCGGGCCGTGGCGCGACGGCAGGCGCGCGGGAAACAGCAGGAACGCCAGAAAGACCGCGAAGGCCAGATGGATCGAGCGGGCCTGGGTCTCGGGGATCACCCCGAACCCCAGGCTGTACGGTAGCGGCGAGACGATCCAGAGCTGGAACAGCGACCAGGCCAGCGCGGTGGCCGCGACCACGAAGCCGACGACCCGGCCGGGGCGCCGGGCCCCGGTTTCCATATGCTCGGCCAGGACCGCCGCTCCGGTCTGGCCGGCCTCGACGCGGCTTCCGCTCATGCTGCGTTGCCGTGCAGCGTCAATCCTGGATCAGGTCCGACTCGCGATAGTAGCGCAGCGCACCGTCGTGCAACGGCGCCGACAGCCCCTGATGGACCATGACCTCCGGGTCCAGCACCCCGAAGGCCGGATGCATCGCGCGGAAGGAATCGAAATTCTCGAATACCGCACGGGTGAGGTGGTAGACGGCGTTGTCGGTGGTCTGCGTCGAGCTCACCAGCGTCGCGCCGACACCGAAGGTGGCGATGTCCTCCGCCTGGTTCGGATACATCCCGGCCGGAATCGTGGCGGGGAAATAGTAGGGGGTTTCCTCCACCAGCGTGTCGACGACCGCCCCGGCCACCGGGATCAGGCGCGCGTCGCAGGTCGCGATCGGCTCCTGGATCGCGGCCGAGGGATGGCCCACGGTAAACAGGATCACGTCGATGCGGTTATCGCACAGCGCCTGCCCCTGTTCGCGCGAAGGCAGCTCGGAGGCGAGGGCGAAGTCGCTCATGCTCCAGCCGTACTCGGCCATCAGGCGTTCCACGGTGCCGCGCTGCCCGGAGCCCGGGTTGCCCACGTTCACGCGCTTGCCGACGATGTCGTCGAACGACTCGATATCGCTTTCGGCGCGAACCAGCACGGTGAACGGCTCCGGGTGCAGCGAGAATACCGCGCGGAGTTCGTCGTTTTCGCCCTGATCGGCGAAACGGTCGGTGCCATGGTAGGCATGGTGCTGCCAGTCCGATTGCACGACGCCGAAATCCATCTCCCCGGCCGCGATCGAATTCAGGTTGAACACCGAACCCCCGGTGCTCTCGGCATTGCAGCGCATGCCGTGAACCGATCGATCGCGGTTCACCAGCCGGCAGATGCTCTGCCCGGTGGGGTAGTACACGCCGGTGACGCCTCCGGTGCCGATGGTGATGAAGCGCTGATCGGCGCTCGCGGCGGCGCTCAGCCCGAGGGCCAGCGCGATGCCGGCCACCAGAGGAATGCCGGGTCCGAGTAGGGTCTTCTGCATGCGGTCTCTCCGTCTGAAAAACGGTTCGGAAGCGCGATTCAAACCCCATTCGGGTGCCGGAGGCAAACCCCATGGCCGCAAGCGGGTCTGCCAGCGGAGCCGGAATACAGTATATTCGTGCCCCTCGTTTTTCCCTTCACCCTCCGATTCCGGGAGTGCATCGCATGTTTTCCATCCATATGAGCATCAATGGCTACGATCCTGAACTTTGGTCCGCAATCGAAGGCGAGGCCCGGCGCCAGGAAGAGCACATCGAGCTGATTGCGTCGGAGAACTATGCCAGCCCCCGGGTACTGGAAGCGCAGGGCTCGGTGCTCACCAACAAATACGCCGAGGGCTACCCGGGCAAGCGCTACTACGGCGGCTGCGAATACGTCGACATCGCCGAAACCCTGGCGATCGATCGGGTGAAGCAGCTGTTCGAAGCCGATTACGCGAACGTGCAGCCGCATTCCGGCTCGCAGGCGAATGCCGCGGTGTACATGGCGCTGCTCGAGCCGGGCGACACGGTGCTCGGCATGAGCCTGGCGCACGGCGGGCACCTGACGCACGGGGCCCGGGTCAACTTCTCCGGCAAGATCTACCATGCGGTGCAGTACGGCATCGACGACCAGGGGCTGCTCGACTACGACGAGATCGAACGCCTGGCGCTGGAGCACCGGCCGAAGATGATCGTCGCCGGCTTCTCGGCCTACTCGCGGGTGATGGACTGGGCCCGTTTCCGCGCGATCGCCGACCAGGTGGGCGCGTACCTGATGGTCGACATGGCCCACGTCTCGGGGCTGATCGCCGCGGGCGCATATCCCAACCCGGTGCCGCACGCGCATGTGGTGACCTCGACTACACACAAGACGCTGCGCGGCCCCCGTGGCGGCATCATCCTCGCGAAGTCGAATCCGGAACTCGAGAAGAAGTTCCAGTCGCTGGTGTTCCCCGGCACGCAGGGCGGCCCGGCGATGCACGTGATCGCGGCGAAGGCCGTCGCGTTCAAGGAGGCGCTGGAGCCCGGCTTCCGCGACTACCAGCAACAGGTGGTCGCGAATGCCCGCACGATGGCCGGAACGCTGATGGAACGCGGCTACAGCGTCGTCTCGGGCGGCACCGACAACCACCTGTTCCTGCTCAGCCTGATCGACAAGGGCATGACCGGTAAGGCGGCCGACGCGGCGCTGGGCGCGGCGAACATCACCGTGAACAAGAACGCGGTGCCGAACGACCCGCAGTCGCCGTTCGTGACCAGCGGCATCCGCATCGGCACCCCGGCGGTGACCACGCGCGGCTTCGGCGAGACCGAGTGCCGGGATCTCGCGAACTGGATCGCCGACGTGCTCGACGATCACGAGAATCCGGCGGTGATCGACGCGGTGCGTGCGAAGGTGCTCGATGTCTGCGCCCGGTTCCCGGTCTACGGCCAGGGCGAATAGGCCCAGGCGATGCGCTGCCCGGCCTGCGGCGCCGACGACACGCGCGTCGTGGACTCGCGCGTGGCCGGATCCGAACAGGATCAGATCCGCCGGCGCCGCCAGTGCCAGGTCTGCGGCGCCCGTTTCACCACCTTCGAGCGTGCCGAATTCAGCATGCCGCGCGTGGTCAAACGCAGCGGCGAGCGGGCCGCGTTCGACGAGGGCAAGCTCCGTGCCGGTCTGACGCTGGCGCTGCACAAGCGGCCGGTGCACACTGACGAGGTCGAGGCCGCGGTCGAGCGGATCAAGCGCCGGCTCGCCGCCTACGGGGCCCGCGAGATCCGTTCCGACCGCATCGGTGAATGGGTGATGGACGAGTTGCGCTCCCTGGATCAGGTGGCCTACATCCGCTTTGCGTCGGTGTATCTGAGCTTCGCGAACGTGCAATCCTTCCGCGAAGCGGTCGAGCGTCTGGAACAGGACCTGACCCCGGAGATGCGCCGCTCGCAGCTGCGCCTGATCGATGAGGGCACGGAACCTCCGGGGTCGGAGCCCGAGCCTTGAAGGCACCCGCATGAGCGACGAACGGTTCATGGCGCGCGCGCTGCAGTTGGCACGCGTTGGCCTTTACACCACCGACCCGAACCCCAGGGTCGGGAGCGTCGTGGTGCGCGCGGGCGAAATCATCGGCGAGGGCACCCACTGGCGCGCTGGGGAGCCGCACGCGGAGATCCACGCCTTGCATGCCGCCGGCGAGCGGGCGCGGGGCGCCACCGTGTACGTCACGCTCGAACCCTGTTCTCACCATGGCCGGACCCCGCCCTGCGCCGATGCGCTGATTGCGGCCGGGGTGGCACGGGTCGTGATCGCGATGCAGGATCCGAACCCCCGCGTCGCCGGGCGTGGCATCGAGCGCCTTCGGAATGCCGGTATCGAAGTGCGCCCCGGGGTTCTCGAGTTCGAGGCTCGCCAGCTGAATCCGGGGTTCGTCCGGCGCATGCAGAGCGGGCGGCCCTGGGTCCGGGTCAAGCTTGCGTCCAGCCTGGACGGGCGTACCGCAATGGCCTCTGGCGAGTCCCGCTGGATCACCGGCCCGGCTGCGCGCCGCGACGTGCAGCACTGGCGCGCCCGGGCCGGGGCAATCCTGACGGGCAGCGGCACCGTGCTTGCCGACGACCCGCGTCTGACCGTGCGCCTGACGCCGGCCGAGCTGCTGGCCGATGATGGCCATGCCCCAAACCAAACCCCCGAGCTCGCGGATGTCGCCCCGCGGCACCCGCCGCGGGTGGTGGTCGATTCCAGGCTGCAGACCCCGCGTTCCGCACGCCTGCTCGACGGCGAAGGTTCGGTACTCGTGTTGACCACCGCCGAGCGCGCGGCGTCGGACAAGGCCCGGGATCTGCGCCTGCGGGGAGCGGAGGTCGAGGCGGCACCGGAACGGGAAGACGGGCAGCTCGATCTGGGCGCCGTGCTGGAGCGGCTCGGCGAACGCGAGGTCAACGAACTGCATGTGGAAGCCGGCGCGGGCCTTGCCGGGGCGCTGGCCCGTTGCGGGCTGGTCGATGAGTGGCTGCTCTACCTTGCACCCTGCCTGATGGGCTCCGGAGCGCGCCCGCTGCTCGACTGGCCGTTGCAGCACATGGCCGAGCGCGCCGAACTCGACCTGTTCGCCTGCGACCGGGTCGGCGACGCCCTGCGCCTGCGGGCCTGGCCGCTGCCGCCCGTGTAGGGCTTCGTCCCGTGCTCGATGGCGGCGCCTCCCGCGCCGGTACTCCCGGATGCGGCGGCCCGGAGCGGATCCAGGCGCTGCACAACGTCAGGCGCTTCAACCCCGGTTTCCGCATGGTCCCACGCACGGCTGCCCGGTATGATTTAGTGTTTCCCGGTTTTTCCATCCCCCCATCGCTGGGCAGGCGGCACCACTAGATGTTCACTGGAATCATCGAGACCCTGGGCAGCATCGCGGCACTGGAGCCGCGTGGCGGCGACCTGCGCCTGAAGGTGCGGGCTCCGGGAATGGACCTTTCCGATACGCAACTCGGCGACTCGATCTCGGTCAACGGCGTTTGCCTGACCGTCACTGCGCTCGAGGGCGGGCAATTCGCGGCCGACGTGAGCCGCGAGAGCCTGGGCGTCACCACACTGGGCGACCTCGCGATCGGCGACCGGGTGAATCTGGAGCGGGCGCTGACGCTGAATACGCGTCTCGGCGGGCACCTCGTCTCGGGTCATGTCGACGGCGTGGGCGAGCTGGTCTCGATGCAGCCGGACGCGCGTTCGACCCGGGTGCGTTTCCGCGCACCGGATCCGCTGGCGCGCTATATCGCCGCGAAGGGCTCGATCACCATCGACGGCACCAGCCTCACCGTGAACGCGGTCGACGGCGCCAGCTTCGACGTCAATATCATCCCCCACACCTGGAGCCTGACCCGTTTCTCGGTGTACCGGGTCGGCACCCGGGTGAATCTCGAGGTCGACCTGATCGCCCGCTACCTCGAACGCCTGATGCTCGGCGAGCGTGCCGCGCAGCCGGGCGGTGCCGGGGAGCTGTCCGAGTCCTGGCTAGCGGAGCAGGGTTTTGCCAACCATTCCGGCCCGCGCGACTGACTGCGGCGGGCCGCCGACGGAACCGACACATGGAATTTGCCAGTACCCAAGAGATCCTCGACGAACTGCGCGCCGGCCGCATGGTGGTGATCGTGGACGACGAGGACCGCGAGAACGAGGGCGATCTGCTGATGCTCGCCTCGCACGTGCGGCCCGAGGACGTGAACTTCATGGCCAAGTACGGCCGCGGTCTGATCTGCCTGACGCTGACCCGCGAACGCTGCCGCCAGCTGGCGCTGCCGCTGATGGTGACCGACACCAACGACCTGCATGCCACCAACTTCACGGTGTCGATCGAGGCGGCCGAAGGCGTGACCACCGGCATTTCCGCCTACGACCGCGCGCACACGATCCGCACCGCGGTGGCGCCGAACGCCCGCCCCGAGGACATCATCCAGCCCGGGCACGTGTTCCCGCTGATGGCCCAGCCGGGCGGGGTACTGGTGCGTGCCGGCCACACCGAGGCCGGCTGCGACCTCGCGCGCCTCGCCGGGGCCGAACCGGCCGCGGTGATCGTCGAGATCCTGAACGAGGACGGCAGCATGGCCCGGCGCCCCGACCTCGAGCGCTTCTGCGCCGAGCACGGGCTGAAGATGGGCACCATCGAGAGCCTGATCCGCTACCGCATCGAGAACGAGAAGACCGTGCGCCGTGCGGCCGAACTGGACCTGCCCACCGCCCACGGCGAGTTCCGGCTGATCGCGTTCCAGGACGAAGTCGACCACGGCCTGCACTTCGCGCTGGTGCGCGGGCACCCGAAAGCGAGCGAGCCGACGCTGGTGCGCGTGCACCTGGAACAGACGATCTGTGACACCCTGGGTTTCACCGGCCCCGACTGCGGCTGGCCGCTGGACGACGCGCTGCGCCGTATCGACGAGGCGGGCTCCGGGGTCGCGGTGGTGCTGCGAAAGTCGGAATCCGCCGAAACGCTGATCCGGCGCCTGCACGACCTCGCCGGCGGTCACGCCGACCTGCGCCCGCCGGTGCAGACCTCGGCGGACTGGCGCATGTACGGTATCGGCGCGCAGATCCTGGCGGACGTCGGGGTAGGGAAGATGCGCCTGCTATCGGCCCCGAAACGCTTCCATGGCCTCGGTGGCTTCGGCCTGGAAGTCGTCGACTACGTGAAGGACGCCTGAGCCCCGCCCGCGGCGCTGGCCATGGCGTCGCGATGCGAAGCCGGCGTTCGTTGCTGCCGCCCGGCGAACCGCCCCGCCGGTCGATCGAGATGCCCGCGAACGGCGGCGCCTTCCCGGGTGCGGTGCCGCGGCCGCCCGCCGGACCCTCGGGCACTCACGGCCGGACCGCGTCGTCCCGGTGCCCGTAGCGGCGCTCGATGTAGGCCTCGACCCGCGCCTGGAATTCCTCGGCGATGCGCTCGCCCTTCAGCGTCACGGTCTTCTCGCCGTCCTCGTACACCGGCGCCACCGGCACCTCGCCGGTCCCGGGCAGGCTGATGCCGATGTTCGCGTGCTTGCTCTCGCCGGGACCGTTCACCACGCAGCCCATCACCGCCACGGTCATCTCCTCGACGCCCGGGTAGCGCTTCTTCCAGTCCGGCATCTGGTGCCGGATGAAACCCTGGATGTCCTGCGCGAGGCGCTGGAAATAGTCGCTGGAGGTCCGCCCGCAGCCCGGGCAGGCGATCACCGACGGCAGGAAGCTGCGCAGACCGAGGCTCTGCAGAATCTCCTGCGCGACGATCACCTCCTGGGTGCGATCGCCGCCGGGTTCCGGGGTCAGCGAGATCCGGATGGTGTCGCCGATGCCCTGCTGCAGCAGCACCGCGAGCGCCGCGGTCGACGCGACGATCCCCTTCACGCCCATGCCCGCCTCGGTCAGCCCGAGATGCAGCGGATAATCGCAGCGCGCGGCGAGATCGCGGTACACGCGAATCAGCGGCTGCACGCCGCTGACCTTGGCCGACAGGACGATCCGGTCGTGCGGCAGCCCGAGGGCCTCGGCCTGCGCCGCGCTCTCGAGCGCCGACGCGATCAATGCCTCGCGGGTCACATCCTCCAGCGGCATCGGCTCGGGGCGCGCGGCGTTCTCGTCCAGCAGCCGCGCGAGCACCGCCTGGTCCAGGCTGCCCCAGTTCACGCCGATGCGCACCGGCTTGTCGTAGCGGCAGGCCACCTCGATCATCGCCTCGAACTGGCGGTCGCGCTTCGACCCGCGCCCGACGTTCCCCGGATTGATGCGCAGCTTGGCCAGCGCCTCGGCGCAGGCCGGGTATTTCCCCAGCAGCTTGTGGCCATTGAAATGGAAATCGCCGACCAGCGGCACGTCCAGACCCATCTGCGCCAGGCGCTCGCGGATCTCCGGCACCGCCGCAGCCGCTGCCTCGGTATTCACCGTGATGCGCACCAGTTCCGAGCCCGCGCGGGCCAGCTCCGCGACCTGGATGGCGGTGCGCACCGCATCGGCGGTGTCGGTGTTGGTCATCGACTGCACGACGATCGGCGCGTCGCTGCCGACGGTCACGGGGCCGACCCGAACGGGCGTGGTGGAATGCCGGGTAATGGAGGAGTTCACAGGGGTGCCGTGGTCCAAGGGATGCGTGCCCACCATTGTCGCCGCAGTTTCCATCGGCCGCAAAAAGCCATCACGACACCCGCCCTGATGGCCCCGTCGAGCGCACCATCGAATACCACGCCCCCTGCTACAAACCCGATCGCGAAGAGAATGACCGCACCGCATGGGCTATATTCCAGCAATGGGGCAGCGACGGAGGCTCAGAGTGAGCACGACGGCCGAGCCACAGGGGTTGGTGGCGAATGTGGACGGGCAGAGGCGATCGTGCGGTCGCTACGACAAAGGAACCGCTAATCATGTTATACAGAATCTGCATATCACGAATATCCCAGATTCTGTCTATCATCAATATTCCAGTTTCTTCTGATTTATGCTGTTATATTTTATGAGGCAGTAATGGAAATTGAGCGATCACTGGAGCCGTTAACCAAAAGCGATCTAAAAGAGCTGTATGAGGGTTGCGTAAAAAGGCTCCATGAATATTTCCTTGTAGGTCAAGGCCGAAAGTGGCTGGAGCTGTACGACATAAAACAGCCTCTTGCCGTCGCTCTATGTCAGGGCGCAGCAATGCACTACCACGACAAAACAAATGGTGTAAAAGACTTTGATGTATGGTTTTTCTACCCTTTCAATAAAAAGCATCTGCCTTACCGCACATACTGGAACTGGGATTATCAAAATCCCAAGTTCGGTCGCCACCCATCAATTCCTGGCTACATGGGCAGAAAGGTCGATGTCTTGGTGAGGTCAATAAAATCATATGCAGATAATGACCCTGTTAAAACAATTCATCAGTTTATGCGGCATGAAAATACCACTTCATCTAAAGAGCTTGCAAAAAAAGCCGTGGTAATGCTGGCACCAGAAAGGTTGCTGGGAAAAGTGGTGTGGTACAAGCAAAAAATATAACAAGAGGGTCAAGAGCAACGCGCAATAAAACGCGCGCGTCTTACCCTGTTCGTTGGGCGTCATAGGAGAGGTAACTGTGGTCCTCCCCGAATATCTGGCAGACATCGCTCGCGAGATGCGAGCCAAGTCTTCATCGATAAGGCGTGACTTTGCATCCCATCGCCTCTCTGCTGGGGAGAACAGGGAAGACCTGGTTGCTACCTTCCTTTCCGACCACTTGCCCAAGCGCTTTGGGGTGGGGTCGGGCATGGTCATCTCCCACGAAGGGTTGTTCTCAAACCAAGCAGACCTAGTTGTCGTTGATGCACTCAACAACTCCCCGCTCTACGGAACATCACGCAATCAGCTCTGGCCGGTTGAGGCCGTGTACTCGCTGCTTGAGGTCAAAACGACCCTCAGCCCGACCGAGCTAAAGGACTCAATTGCCAAGGGGCGACGGTTCAAGGCTCTGCAACGCCGCTACTGTGAAGCAGGCCAAGGCCAGCGGGTCTTCGACTCGTTGTTCGTGATATGGGGATTCGACTGCCCAGCCCCGGAAACCCTGAAGTCAAACGTGCTGGCCGAGCTTTCAGGCGTTCCGCTCAACGAGCAGCCCGACTTCATCGTTGTCCCCGATCGAGTTCTGATCTCCTGCGGCTCTTACATGGAGCTTTCCCGGCTTGGGCAGCCAGGTAGTGCTTATCGCGCTCAGCTCCATGCACAGCACGGACCTGATTTGTCGGCACTGCTGCCCCCTGCACTGGTGATGGACCTGGGTGAGAACGCGCTGCTGGCCTGGTACGTCTGGTTCGACTCTTGGTTACGTCAAGCTGGCAGTCGTCTAGCCACGCCCTCCGCGTATCTGCCCGTTGATCAAATCTTCGGCAGAGCGGTATGACGTCCAACCCCTCCATCGAGCGGACAGTCAACCGGCTGCGCCGATCGCCTGCCGCTCATGTCGAACGTTATGCAGTGATCCCCAACTCTAGTTGACACGCGTCACGTGACGCGCTACGCTATACTTCATGATCAAAACATTCGCGGATAAACGAACTCAGGGGCTCTACTCCAAAGGTAAGTCAAAGAAATTTCCTGCGGATGTCGCGCCGAGAGCCGCCAGAAAGCTCGAATATGTCAACCTGGCTGAACGGTTGGAGGATTTGAAGGCGCCGCCCGGTAATCGCCTTCACGCGCTATCGGGAAACAGGCAGGGACAACACGCGATTTCAATAAACGATCAGTGGCGCATTTGCTTTCGATTTGAGGATGGTGATGCGTATGAGGTCGAAGTGTGTGACTACCACTGAGTGAGGTGATGACAATGGCTATACCTAATACATCGGGCATGCAGCGCAAGCCGACTCACCCTGGCGAAATGCTGAGAGAGGATTTCCTACCGGACTATGGCCTGACCGTTGCGGGGTTGGCAGAGTCTCTGGGTGTCTCTCGCCAGTCAGTCAATGAGTTGCTGCGCGAGCGCCGTGCTGTCAGTCCTGAAATGGCGCTCCGGCTTGCTCGCTTGTTTGGTAACTCTCCGGAGTTCTGGCTGAATGCACAGAGATCCGTTGATCTTTGGACGGCAGCCCAGTCGGTCAAGGAGGAAGTGGATCGGATCAAGCCGCTAAATGCTGCATAACCAAGCCATGCACCGGATGCCAAACCCTCCGCTTCGCTGCGGATTTGCCACCGGTGATGGCAGGCGTTCGGCAACTAGAAGGGTGGTCAGGTGCGAAGCCTGAAAAGCACTTAACCTATTGGAGCTCTCTGTGGAGTAGGTGCCATGAAAACAGAAGACTTGTTGCGAGAAATCGAATCACTCCCTGTGGAGGAGCGTGCGCGGGTAGCCGACTCGGTGCTTAAGAGCCTGAATCCACCGGAGTCGGAAATCGACAAGAAGTGGGCGGAAGCAGCCAAGCGACGGTTGGATGAGATCCGTTCAGGTACGATCAAGCCCGTACCGGGAGAGGAGGTCTTTGAAGAGGTCTGGAAGCGGTTCTCGTGATGAGGTTCTCGTTCCATCCAGAGGCTCGGGAGGAGTTTCGACTCGCAATTGATTATTACGAGGAGCGAGAAACGACACTTGGGTACCAATTCGCGGCCGAGGTGTATGCGGCGATAGAGCGAACCTCAGAACATCCCAGTATGTGGCCCTCTATTGAAGAAGGCCTTCGCCGGTGTCTTGTCCGGCGATTCCCGTATGGAGTCATTTACCATCACGACGAAAGCGGCAACGAATTGGTTATCCTGGCGGTAATGCACCTCCATCGCGAGCCCCACTACTGGGCCCATCGGAATTAATGCCGAACAAGCCCATAACACGCAGCCAAGAGCTACGCTCCTTCGTCGCTCCGCTATTGGCTGTGTGTTATGGGCAGCGTTATGCCTTTGAGAACCAAAGGAGCTGACGTACATGCATTTTGAAATAATAGAAAAGATCAAAAATGCTGAGACGTTTGCGACTGGAAGTGGAATACGAGAACTAGGACGGCTTCAGAAGGCCTACGGTAAGGGGAGATGGCGAAAACGAAAGGGAATTGCGCAAATAAAGCTGCCGGATGGTTCCATTCGGTCGGCCGAACGACACTGGTGCGAGGCCACGGGAATTGGTAAGAAGGAGTTTAAGATCAAACGAGATCTGAGGTAAAAGTTATGACACATTCGAGCGAACACCGATTTGTGATCTGTATTCGAACTGATGACTATCCCGCCTCGCTGGAGAAGCGAAAAATATACGAAGATTTGCGTGACGCAGATGCCGAGAAACATCATCAATTAAGGGTAATAGACGAGTCCGGTGAGGACTATCTCTATCCGAAAGAGTATTTTGTTCCGGTAAAACTGCCGAAGGCAACGGAGCAGGTACTGGTTAACGTGGCATAGCAAGCCCATACAGCCGACGCCAAGAGCGGCGCGGCTGATGGGCAGCGTTGGGCGTGAAATGATTGAAGGCATCGAGCGTGGACAATGGAAACTAGAGTTGGTCGGTACTTGATCTACGGCCTCATAGATCCTCGAGACCGATGTTTGCGTTATATAGGAAAAACGCATAAGAGAAAAGAATTGCGTTTAGCAGGTCATTTGGAGTCTGCTCAGGAGGGCTCATCCGCACCCGTTCACAAATGGATCAGGGAGCTTCAATCTATTGGTAAAGAACCAGATATATTCGTCATAGCACGCATCCCGAAAGACGCAAGCTGGCAACAAGCCGAGCGGAAAGAGATCGCAAAGTGGCGAGCCTGGGCAGATACCGACTTACCCTACATCTATCCACCTCAAACGCCAAAGAGCGTGGAAACGGAGATTTTCAGTGTGTCCCTGTTAAATGTTAAAAACGGAAGCTGAAACAACTGCGCCTACTTAAGAACATGGCCCAACAAGGGCATACAGCCGTCCGCAAAAACCCTTTCGTTCCTCGGTATGCGTTTTGTGACGGCTTATGCTTGGTGTTCGACGTCAAATACCGCAAGTAGCTAAGGAGCTAGTACCGCAACATGGAATTGTGGCAGTTGATACGTGATCGAGCTTCACAGCGGCTGCGCTTCTTGCCGCATGCGGTGCGCTAGATGTCACGACCGGATCGAATGATTTCTACACAGCGGACGTTCGGAAGGTAATTGAGGAAGGGGAGGTCATAGAGAATTATCCTGAAGATACCAGAGGTCACAGTTTCCTGATGCTGGGGCGAGGAAACGATCGGCGCCCTATAATACATATAGTTTGTGCACCTAAGGGTGGGTGTCTAGCCGTGATAACGGCGTATATTCCCGATGAGAATCAATGGTCCGAGGATTTCAGAACGAGGGCTAAGGCATGAAATGTATGTATTGTCAGGGTGAAATGGCGCGTGGGCACGCCCCATTTTATATCGATCGCAAAGACGTTCATGTCAGCTTCGACAACGTTCCTGCATGGGTATGCCCGCAATGTGGAGGGGCATATTTCGAGGAAACGGCGGTTGATGTGTCCAGGACATCATTAGGGCCGTGGATGAGCAATCAGCCCAGTTGGAACGCACGGCATGAAGTCTACGCCGTGGCGGTGACCCTCGATCGGGTAAGGCCGGGTATCTAACCTCTGATCTTAAACGGCTCGAACTTTTGCAAGGACTAACACTGGAGCTAGCGTGTCCGTTGCTGAACGTCGATCGTCGTATGAAGCAGGTGGCGAAAGAATTGGGGATCGGAGTATTGGAGTAAACCTAATGAAGGTATTTACGTATTCTGAAGCTCGGCAGAACTTGTCGAAACTGCTGGCCTTGGCTCAGCGCGAAGAGGTGGAAATCAGGAGAAAGGACGGCAGCACATTTTCTCTCCGCGCGAAGCGTAAGGAGTCGAAGTCGCCGTTTGATGTGTCTGGAGTAAGCACGAGCGTCACAACGCGAGACATACTTAATGCGGTACGGGAGTCCCGGGAGCGCTAAGCAGGCTATCCAGCCGACGCTCGTAACTCGCGCTGGCTGTGGTGCGGGACACTACGACACCCCCACTTTCTTGTCCTTCGGCGACCTGCGCCGGTCAGTCGGCACTTCAACCGGCACTGCAAGACACCCATTCAGTTGACGGAGGTCGCGACGCGCCGTAGCCTTTCTGCGTCGCCGTTCGCATGGAATCGAACCGAGAAGGAGGCAGGGAGGTGCCGCAACCGCGTTCCATTCTGGTCAGCCGGAGCGATGATACCCCCTGGTACCATGTCGTCTCGCGCTGTGTGCGGCGGGCGTAGCTGTCTGGGGAGGATGCCCATTCCGGGCGCAGTTTCGAGCATCGGCGCGGGTGGATCCCCGTGTACTCCTTTCTCATGAACCGCCCGGTGCGGACCCGCATGCCGTGTGGTGTGCGGAGGGCGGGTTAGAGACCGGCCCTTACCCGATTATGTGCTGCCTTCGAACCTTTCTGCGATATTCTCAAGTGATCGTTTCCCATGTATCACTGCGACAATCATAATTCTTACGAATTCGACGCGACACACTAATCGATAGCTGCATAGAGTCGCTCTCGAATATGCTCATCACCGATCTGTGGGACGATGCGGCCTATCAACGGAAACTCGCGGGTGCCACGTGAAACCGACAATATTTCTGTGACAACCGCCCGAGCGTAATACTCAGAATCCCGTGCGATATATTCGGCGATGGCTTCGAGCTCCTCAATTGCCTCCGGCGACCACTTTACTTCGAGGTCCATTTGCCGAATTTCTTTTCGGCCTCGTCCTGGATAATGGGCGTCCCTTCCTTTTCGGCGCGCTCGATTCCCCGGTGGATCCCCTCCGCCACGTATAGGTGATACTGGACGTCTTCGGTGTTTGTCAACGTAGTTGTCCGCTTTTTCATGCCGCCTGAGCGACCATCAGGGCTGGCGTTTGGGCATGTTCCTTCGGTGGGTTGAGCCAGACGTGATCGATCGGTGTCCAGTTGCGCGTGTGCCGCGACCAGCGTGTCGGGTTGGCGCGTTGGGCGTCTTGGTACACCCGGTGCCGGTGCGCCAGGATCGCGATGTCCTCCCCGCGATGACGCTGGCCGGGGGTGACGAAGCGGATCTTGCTGTGGCGATGTTCCTCGTTGTACCAGTGGACGAAGCGCGCGACCCAAGCGCGGGCGTCGGCGAGGCTGGCAAACGGCTGAGGCGGAAAGGCCGGCGTGTATTTCAAGGTCCGGAACAGGCTTTCCGCGTAGGGGTTGTCGTCGCTCACCGAGGGGCGACTGAAGGACGGGACGACACCCAGGCGCTGCAAGGTGCTGAGCATGGTGGCACCCTTCATGGGGCTGCCATTATCCGAGTGCAGCACCAGGCCCGGGCGATGGACGCCCTCGGCGAGACAGGCGCGTTCGATCAGGCGACTGGCGTGTTCGGCGCTTTCCTCGGTGTGCACCTCCCAGCCGACGACCTTGCGGCTGAAGACGTCCTCGATCAGGTACAGGCGGTAGAACTGCCCCCGGATCGAAGAGGCCAGGAAGGTGATGTCCCACGCCCAGCAAACATTGGGCGCAGTCGCGCAGACCCCCTCCGGTTTGGGCACCTGCCGTGGGGCCGCCGCCCGGCCCCGGCGCTGTACCTGGTCATGGGCCCGCAGCACGCGGTAGAAGCTCGCCTCGGACGCGATGTACACGCCCTGGTCGGCCAGGCGCGGCACGATCTGGGTCGGTGGCAGGCTACGGTACTCCGGCGCGTTACAGACCGTCAGGATCGTCTCCTGCTCTTCGGCACTCAGGCGGTTGGCCGGCACCCGCGGGGTGCAGGTGCGCCGGTCCACCAGCCCGGTGTCGCTGCCGGCGAGGGCGCGCCAGCGGCGCAGCGTGCGCGGCGTCAGGCCGAGGACCGCACAGGCCGGGGTGAGCCGGGCACCGGCGGCGACCGCCTCGTCGATCAGGTCCAGCGCCAAGGCACGGGTCTCGGGCGTGATCATGCGTCCTCGTCGTCCCCCCAGATCGCCTGGGCTTTTTTTTTCAACACCAGCAAGGCGGCTGCCTCGGCCAGGGCTTTCTCTTTCCGGCGCAGCTCGCGCTCCAGGTCGCGCACGCGCTTCTTCTCCTGCTGCCAGGCGGCACGCTCGTCCCGGGTCAGCCGCTGGGGATCGGCGCTGCCGGCCATGGCCGCTTCCTTCCAGCGCTCGATCTGCTCGGGATACAGACCCTTGCACCGGCAGTACTCCGAGAGCGCCTGCTCATTCAGCGCGGCGGTTTCGATCACCACCGCGAGCTTGTCCCGGCCACTCCAGGATTCCGGGTTCGCCGGATCCGCCGGCACCGCATGCCCCCGGTCCTGGAACTCCCGGCGCCAGGCATACAGGGTGGGTTCCGACACCCCCGTCTCCCGGTGCACGTCGGCCACCGCCCGGGCATTGGGCGGCATCATCTTCTCGACCACCTTGGCTTTGAACTCTTCGCTGTACCGTGGCATTCCATCCGCTCTCTCCGCCCCCTCGAGGGTTAAGTTTACTGCGTCCAATCCAGCGGACTTCTATGCTGACAGAGGGGGTCTTCCAATGAACAATCGTCAGGGAGTTTATCCAGAAGTGCTTTTATCTCTTCTTTGGCAGTACTTATAATACATCACCTCCGTTATTGAGCACATAATGGCTGGCATGAGGCGCGCGGCTGTATGAATGCTTGCGAAGGTACCCGCATATTAGGAACGACTCCAATGGTGCGCCACCTGGATGAAACCGCCCGAAAGCTGCGAGGACTTATGCAAGTCTCGATAGCCGCATCTGCGCCATGTCCTGCTTGATGCCGAAGCCTTTCCGGCCCACCAGTTCAAGGACCTGTAACAGCATCGCTGGGCGGTCGAGGAATCGTTCAAAGCGCTGAAGCCGGTGCTGCGCGTGGAACAATTCCTCACCCGGGGCGTGCTCGGCGTGTATCAGGAGGTCTACGCCCGCTTCCTGACGCTCACGCTGGCCAGCATCGCGCGGGTCCTGGCACAGCCCACGGTCGTGGCATGCACCGAGGGTCGCAAGCATCCTAATCAGGTCAACTTCCGCGCCACGCTGGCCAAGCTGCGCACGCGCTTCTTCCAGCTCTGGGAACCCGCGGACACGCACGGTTGCCTCGACCTGCCCGTGTGGATTGCGCGCGATGTGGAACCGATCCGGTCTCGCCGGTCCTATCCGCCCGCGGAAAACCTAGCGCATTAAACCCTTGGCGTTCGCAGGGGTCGACAATTGACGACATTGGCCTCTGGGGTCACGATTCAAGGATCCGGTGGGTTGTCTGGGATCCAGATATGGTAAAGCGACCCGGAGAAAAATCGGTATTGCAACGAGCGTTCCACGTATCGCCTCAAGGCGCGTCTGACGTCCGGTATGACCAGCGTGTCAAAGACTGTACGGTTTCGGTTCTCCTCGTGCTCCAGGCAAAGGGTCTTCCGGATGTTCTCCGGCAACTTGGGGTTCAGCTGAAACGTTAGCGTTACCCGCTCGTTCCACTCCTTGTCTGCGTCCGGTCCAACATAGCGCGAGTGGTCGCTGTTGCCGAGCACGCGGTAGATCCGTGACGGCACCAGATCGACGTAGTACCCCGGCTGATTATCGCTCCACGATCCGTATCCACGGAAATGGATCCGGGCGACGTCACGCACGAGGGTATGCGGGCTGAACCAGATCGCGGCGGTCCGCCTCTTCGACACGTACTCGATCGGGATGGCGCGCCGTTGGACACAGGCCCGATGCAGCATGCGGAAGTACTGGTTATGCGGCTCCCGAAACCCGATCGCAGCCACGTCTTCAATCGGAATCCCGAACCGTGGCGATTCACCGACGGCTTCTGCGAAGCGCGCTTCGCCGCGCACGATATCGATCAGGGCACCGGGGGCAACGGGAGCGAATTCCGGTTGAACATGGGGGCGATCCGTATCGGGATCGATTCTCTCGGCCAGCAACTCAAGTCGATCGCCAAACTCCCGCCGGTATGGCGCAAGGATCTGCCGCTGCACGTGCTCGCGCGTTCGCCCCAGCAACTGACCGAGCCGCGCTCCGGTAACGCGTCCTTCCCAGTACACCAGGTATTCGAGCAGTGCGTATTGAATCTTCCATTTTCTCATGTGTGAGAAAATATCACATATTGGTACTGGCACAATCAGCTTCTGATCCGCACACTGAACGCATTCCAATCGGGAGACCGCGGCATGCGCATCAGAATCGATTTCGGAGGAGACCCTCAGTACGTCCAGTTCACGGACTCCATGAATGCCGCGCTCGTGGCGGCGTTCGTGGCAGCGGGTCTGTGTTCGGAAGAAGTCGTCGGAGAATCGGCCGAACCCTGGACCTTCGGCATGGAGGCGTATTCACATCCGGGCCGCAAGCGTCGGGTACGTTCGGTCGTCGTGTCATCACCCTCGTCCCGGTTTGACGCGATCGCCGCTCATCTCGATCCAGCGGCGATCGCGACCACTTCCTGCAACGGTGATGTTATCGATGGCACGGGCGCCCGCGTTCTGCCTTGCGACGATCTGCCGGAGACGACCACCGAAGTGATGATCGGCTTCATCAGCCCGTTCCTGTTGCCGGTGAAAAAGAATGGTCGCGCAAAAACCCGTTTCCACGAGGAATTGCCGGTTAGCGAGGCACCTGCCGCGTTGAAGACAGGCCTGGAGCGTCGCGCCAGACGTTCACTGGATCTCGGCATCGCCATCGATCCGTTGAGTGCCGCCACCGACGGCCAGCGCAAGCACCTGATTCAACTGCGCAGGTTCTCCTCCGGCCGCCGAATGATCCTGCCAGGTTTCGCTGTCCCCATCACCCTCCGCGGGGCTCCCGAGGATATCCGCTTCGCCTACCTCGCCGGGTTCGGTGCCAAGACCCGAAACGGTAACGGCTGCCCCGCCCTGATGCAGTGAGGCCAAGATGCTGACCCTCTCTCGTGAGTTGTTCCAGACCTTCATGCGCACCGCGGTCATTCGGGGTGCTTTCTCTGCCGAGGAGCGCACTCTCGGCACCGGTCCGCTCGCGGAGAAGACGGCCCGCGATATTGCAGCCGGCAGGCGCATTGATCATCGCGTTCCCTACCTCTGCCGGGTCTCTGGCAAGGGGGGGGTGAGTGCCGGGACGGATTCGATGCGCCGCCTGCGTTTTCGAAACGTAAGCCTCCTCGATCACATGGTTTCCGTCGCCCGTGGCGCGGCGGTCTTCGCCGAACTGGACCTGCGGGCTTGCGGGATTCCGGACGAACGCATACGCCCCCGGATCAGCCTGTTGATTGCCATCGGCTTCTTGCATGATGCGGACAAGATCCTTGCGCGCAGTCGGGCCGAGGACCTGACGCCTGACGATGTCGCGGGGCTGCTCTCACGGTACCACGTGGACGCCTTTCTTCAGGATGCGGGCATCACCGTTTCGGCGGCCGACATCTGGTCAATGATCCAGGAGGTCGAGGTGAGCCGCGCCGGCTCGCTGCGTCCGGGGATGCGGCTGCTTTCAGCCGAGGAAACCGGGGATTGCCAGTACGTCCGTCTCGCCGATCGCCTGGATGGCATTTTTCTCAAGACGCAACCGGATCCTTCCCCGGCTCATATCCGGGAACATGGGCAGCGTCGCGAAAAGTGGGGCATCGAAGGTGTCGTGGAGGAGTTAGCAAGTTTCGGCGGCTTCCGCAGCCAGGTCTTCGCCGGAGGATGGCGTGCAGTGCGCGTTCGGTCCCCGCATACCCCATTTCTGCTCAATCAGTTGCAACGTGGCATGTCGGCGGCCGTACAGGACATGGCACAAATGCCGCCGCTGATCGAGATTCACCACGACGGCGAGTTCCTCGCCATCATCCCCGAGGAAATAGCGGATCCGGCGATAGCGGCGACGATCGAGCGCGCTACCCGGCGCCTTCGGTTGCCGATGCGGGTGATGACCAATCCCAAGGGCACCCGCGACATTCTGGATGGTGGAGCCGGGTCAGCGGATCTGCGGCATGTTCTTGAGAAGAACCCGCGCGAAGCCTCGAAAGCACTATTCCTGCATGCAAGCCTCGTTACCGATGCTGCCGGCTTGCGCGAGCCGATTGACGCGCTGCTGGCGCCTCTGGGATTCCCCCCGAATTACGGAGGACTCGAAACCTTCTCGGGGCAACATTTCCAGGCATGGCCGTCGCGCGACGACGACAGCCCCACCATGACCGCTATGCGCAGTGAGGCCGCGATGATCGCGATTGCCATGGGCTGTGCGGAACCGGAGGAACGATCCCTGGCAGCCAGGGTTCCGGATGCGGCAACGCGCGAAGCCGAGTTGGTGGCTGTGCTGGCCCAAAGCGCGCTGCCGCCGCCAGACTGGTTGCTTGGCATGACGCACAAGCTAAGTCGTCAGACACTCCTGGCAGCCCTCGCCGCGGGCGTTGCCGAACAGGACCCGGAATGCCGGGAGCGAATTCTCGGCGAAGAAGGCCTGCTGCGGCTCTGGCTTTGCGGCGACGAGGCTGAACGGCTCGGCCTGCTGGCGAAAATCCCGGATTCTGCAGTCCTCATGGATGCTGCGGCGGGTTGGCTTCGTGCAGCGATGACGCGGCGCTTTCTTGCCGGGGACGAGGGCGCGGAAGGCCGTTGTCATTTCACCAATCTGCCGGTCAGCCTTGCCGGCCGGATCGACACCAAATCGGGTCTCGATGGCGTGAACGTCAGTGCGTTTTCCGGCCGCGAGGGGCGACCGGAATCGTTCGAAAGCAGCAAGGCGCAGACTCTCGTTTCCGCTCCGGCCGCGGCCGAGCACCGCTTGCGCACATTGCTGGGCGAGGGCCGAAAAGGCGAAGTGCCCGCATACGTTTCCTCCCCCACGATGATGGGCCTGTTTGCCAGTCTGAACATGCGCGCCGACGACGATTCCCTTCAAATCAGTCCGTACGACCTGATGCGCCAGGAGAAGAAACCGGGAAGGAAAGTCTGGCCGGAGGCGGAGATCTATGGACAGCGCATCCTGTTTGCTCGGCATCTTTCGGTCCCGTCCAGGATGATGGAAGCCATTTCCCTGGTGCGAATGATGATGCAATCGGCGCTGCGGCTGTCACGGCCGGTTCACGTTTTTCAGGGTCTCCCTGTGCCCGAAAACGCCTACGTGCATTTCGACTTTCTGCCCGATGCGGTAAAGCGCGGGCTTGGCGGGCCATCGCTTCGGCTGGAACAAGTCCCGGATGCCGTTGACTTTCTCCATATCCTGGAGCAGTTGGGTGGCACGCCGAATCTCGGGCTTGAGGTTGCGCTGCGTTATGCCGACCCCGCCACCCGTTTTGGCGCCGCCTGTGAGGCGCTCGCCGTACTCAACCGGTTGCCCGAGGAGCAACAAAAGCGCCACGGCAACCTGCAATTCACTCTGCGCGACTTCACAAGGAGCCCCGACATTCTCATGAACCAAAACGACAATGTTCTGATCGATTTTGCGCGAGCAATGACGCGCGTTCAGGCCGCGCCCGCGCGGGATGCAAGCAACGCCGAACGCATGCTCGGCTTGAAGGTTGCGCTGGCGGCGGTGGAAGGCTGTGCCGGTGCCATCCACCAGACAGGAACGGAAACCCTGATCGCGGCAATTGCCGGGGAGTTGGAGAACGAGTTCATGCGCTCCTCGCGTTTGACGTGGCGCGGCAAGGACAAGGAACTTCCATTCCCGCGCAGAGCAGCGCACGAGGCGGCCACCGTGTTTGTTGAGCATGTCTGGCCGATTGCGTTCCGCGGCCGCCCGCCGGCATCCAAGGCCCGCCGCATCGCCATGGCCGTCTATCAGGTTGCGTTCGAGACCGAGTCCTACCGGAAACGCAAGGAGACTGAAGAGACCGCCGCCGCCCCCGAAAAAACCTGACCGTTCCGGAACAAGGAGAACACACCATGACCCTCGACACCCTCAAACCCTACCTCGGCGATCTCAACTCCATGCTCGCCATCACGGAAGTCGATGCCAAGAAATCGTACGCCCAACCCGCGTTGAAAAACCTGGGCTCAGCAGTTCTTGTGGTCCTGCGCGAGGTGATCTCGCCGGCATCGTTTCGCAATGCGGAAGCCGAAATCACCGACATCGAAGTGAACGGTCGCCGGCATGTCCGCGCCGTGGCGAACAAGTTCAAGTTCGGCGAGCGCGCCCGCGGCCTGCAAGTTTTGCGCTATTTCGGTGCAGGCGGCAAGGCGGCGCAGAATAAGACGGCCTTCCATGGCAAGGAGAAGCCTTCCGCAAAATTTGACCTTAACACCCTTGTCTTTGGCGACAGCGCCAACCATGGGTCCAAGGTGCTTCCGGTCAAGGCGAGCGCCCAGTATTCCGATGCCGTTTCGATTCAGGACTACTCGGAAGCGGTCGATCTGACTTTCCATAACCGCGCTTCTGAAGATGGCTCGCTGTGGGACGCCGAAGGCAAGAAGAACTCGAGCAACCTGTTCGAGCGCCATTTCGTGAAACCGGGAATGCTGTTGCTGCAAACCATCGCCTTCAATGGCAAGGTTGCCCCGGTCCAGGCCCTTGAACACCTGCTGCTGAGCCTGGGTCTTGCCGGCGCCTATGGCGGAGCAACGTCCATCTATGGCGTCAACGTCCGCAACCATATGGTTGGTCTTTTCGCGGGGCATCTGGAACGCGACCTTGCCAGCCCCTATGTCGCCATTGACCGGCTCCGTTCCGGCGCGCAGGTCGATGCATCCGACCCGGCTGCGATCCAGGAAGCGCTGTCCGCACTGTACCGGGCCGCCTGGCCGGTGGAAATCCCCGGTGCGACGGTTGCCGACTTGCAGCGCGATCTCATCGCCCGACTGGAAGCCGACGATGCAGGCTTGCGTGAGCGTTACACGACCACGGCCGCGCAGGTCGGGAAATACTTCGATGCCTGGTTCGAGGGGATCGGCTGATGCGCACCCCGGACGTGACTCCGGTTCGGGCGGTCACCCTGACGCCCCTGCATTACCACAGTCTTGCCGTTCCTTCGGGAAGCGCCACGATTGCGGCCTTTCTCGCAGACCGGTCCATGGCCTATGCACTGGCCGGCGCGATGGGCGCGCTGGCCCCGTCCGCCGCGCTGCCACAGAAGGATTACCGGCGGGATCTCGAGGCCTTGCCGTGGCTTTGTTCGGCCTTCGAGGCGCGCAATCCGCGGCTACTTCCCGCCATCGGCAAGCGCCTGAACCTCGATACCGAGGGCGGGTACTCGAAAAAGATCATGGACGCCACCGGAACGGGCAACCTCAAGACCTGGTTCTTTATCCAGGAAGTGCCCCCGGGCGTCGAATACGACGGGGCCATCTTCGGACCGGACCCGTTTCGCATGGCCTCGGTGGTCGAGGGGCGAGACGTCCGCGAGATCATCATCCGCACGGGCCGGCATCTGGCCGGCATCGTTTCCCTCACCCCTGCGGATGCGGAAACCCCGATCCGGCTCAACGCCCACACGGCACATCTTTTTGGCACCGAACCGGAAGAAGATCCGGATATGGCCGTTGAGGTTTTCGCCTTGTACGACATCCAGCTGACCGCGCCGATGGAACCCGACAAGGCGCGCGAAATCGTGGGTCGTTGGCGCAACTTCTGACCACGGAGATTCTCATGCCCGAACACATGCGTTTCGTCATTCCGAGGCACGCGGTACCTGCGGATGCAGACACCGGCCTGTCGCCACTGCAACAGCGGATGCTCGATGATCGGACCCCGATCCGCATCTTTTCCGCACCGACCGGCGCAGGCAAGAGTTACGCGTTTCAGAAGGGCATGCGCGAGCGGGGCGATCGCGTGCTGTTCATCGTGCCCACGCGACGCTTGGCACAGAACCTCGCGGAAGGATTGGTCGCAGACCTGATTCGCGATGGCGCCAGCGAGGAAAAGGCCTTGTCGAGAGTGTTTCTCTGGACGTCGGACGAGCGTCGGCGCCAGGAGCAAACCGACCCGGGTGTTCGCACGCGCGATCGACGCATCCGCCAGATCCGTTCCGACATGAGTGTAGATGGCGGCGGCTTCATGATCGTAGCCACCCCGGAGAGTGTCGCCTGGTACCTGCTGAATCCACAGCTCCGCAGCGACGGCGTGGTTCCGGAGAATCTGCTCGACCTCCTGCAACTGAGCCACGTGGTGTTCGACGAGTTTCACACCATCGAGGCCCGGGGCATGGGCATGTCCTGTGCGCTGGCCACGTTCGCATGGCAGGCCGGGGGCACCGCGCGGATCACGTTTCTGTCGGCGACGCCGATCGACCTCAAGACCACATTGATCGGTTTCGGCATCCCCGAGGACCAGATCGCTGTCGCCCAGGAAACCGTCGTCACCGGCACGCGCGAGCAAACTGCGGGGATGCGCGCCGTTCATGGCGATGTCGAGGTAATTGTCGAACAGGGGACGGGACTGCTCCAGGCATTGGATGACCACCGAGCCGCGATTCTCGATACGCTGGCCCGACCGGATGATGGCCACCAGGTCGTGCTCGTCTACGACTCGGTTCGACAGTTGCTGGCGGACAAATCCGCGCTTGCCGGCTGGTTCGACAGCGTGGGTGTCAAACAGGGCGAGCGTCTGGCCGTGAACTCCTCCGACGACAGCGTGGATCGGGAAATGGATGGCTTCTTCACCATCGGCCGGCAGAACGATCCCCGGGATTTTCCGGTTCTGGTTGCGACTTCCAGCATCGAAATGGGGGTGACCTTCAAGGCCGGCCTGCTGTTGATGGAACCGGGTCACGACGTCACTTCGTTCGTACAGCGCATCGGGCGAGTCGCGCGCGGAGATCTGCCGGGAACAGCGATCGTTCACCTGACGCAAACGGCACTGGATCGCCACGCCTGGCTGAGGCAACTGCTGCGCGAGCTGCCGGCCGAGCATGGCAGCATCCCCATCGACCGCTTCACCAGCCACGTGCTCAAGGCGGTGCACGACCGCTTTCAAGTAACCGAGGAGGAACTGCGAATCGAGGATGGCATGTTCCGCCGCATGCCGCAGTCGGCCGTTTGGGCGGCCGGGGTGTTCTGGGTTGCGCTGGAGCGCGCGGCGAAATACCGGGGTTCGCGCGCGACGCTGCGCAGCTTCTCCCCACCGCAGGCCAAGGTAATCTTTGGCCCGGTCCATACCTTGGAAAACAGCGGCCTGAACGCCGCGCGGCAATGGGTACGCGCCTTTTTGCATGAAGCCAGGCGGCTGCGGGTGATCCTGCCCAAGGTGACATTGGTGGATCCCGGTGGTCGCAGAAAGTCGCTGCCCTGGATGCTGTATGCCGCCACCGAAGAACTGGTTCGAGCGCCTGTCACTCATGCCGATGACGGCTCTTTGGAGGTTCATGTTGCGCGCCCCATCGTGGAAGTAGAGCAGGCGCTGGGGGGTTCGCTTGCGCGACGTTTCGAGGAGGTGCTGTTTCCGCATTCTGGCCGCACACACACGCTGGAACTCAGGGGGATACGGGACGCCTGGATTCGCGTGGCCGAGAACGAGTTGCAGGACCCAGGGCTTGAAGGCACACAGGAACGGGCGCTGCAGGCGGGGATCAGGCTGGTCCGCCTCACAGGCATCGTACCCATCGTGACCGAGGAGACAGCCGCCGATGATTCCAGCGTCATCGTCTGAACTCGGCGACTGGGCCGCTCCGCTGGATCGTTTCCGCGATCTGTCCGAGCGGTTCCAGCTCCACGGGCTCTTGTTCCAGCATCTTGAACTGTGCGAGCGGCGTGCCTGGTTGCACATGAACCGGATCGACTACTCACACCTCGACGAGCGCATGCGGCTCGGTTCGGTAAACCATGCGATTCATCGGCCGCGAGATCATTCCGTCGAGGGTCTGATCGGCGTTTCACCTGACCGCATCGACTGGGATCGACGCGAAGTCATCGAAGCCAAGGGAAGCGCGGGTGCCCGCGAGGCCGTCTCCATGCAGACCCGTTTCTATGCCCTCTTGCTGATGGCGGCAACCGAAAAACGCTGGACGGCCACCAATGAAATCATCGGTGGCCGCAAGCGGTTGACGGTCGCGATCGAACGCGAACACCTTGAGACCATGCTCGCGATGGCCGAGCGGCTTGCCGAACTCAGCGGCCAGGAATGGCCCCCGCGGGTATCGCGCAAGTCCATCTGCGACGCCTGTTCCTACCGGTTTCTGTGTGGATTCGCGTGATGGAGACGCTCTACCTCACCAAGGATGTCAAGATCGCGCGGGAGCATTCCACGCTGGTGGTCATACCCGCGGCCGGTCCCCGAAAGCGCGTGCCCATCGAGGGGCTGCGGCACGTCATCGTGGCCGGGGAAGCACAGCTCACGACAGCCGTCCTGGGCCTCTGCGGTCGTAACGAGGTTCGGGTCACGATCCTGGACTGGTACGGCAACGTGACCGGTGCATTCGAGCCGAAAGGTTCCCCAGCGGCAGGGCGGGTCCGCGTCAAACAGGCAGCGGCATTTCTGAACCCGGTCCGCAGAATGCAGTTGGCTCGCATCTTCGTGCTCGGGGCGGCACGAAACATCCGGGCCAACCTGAAGTACCGGGCCTACCGCGGTAACCGTTCCCTGGACTCCAGTCTCCTGGCCATTGACGCATTGATGGCGCAGATTCCAGCCGCTGCGAACGTCGAGGCCCTGATGGGGATCGAGGGCCAGATCCGGGCCTATTATTACGATGCCTGGCCACTGATCGACGCTCGCCTGCATCTTGGCGCCCGCCGCCGGCGCCCACCGGACAGTCCTTTGAACTGCCTGATCTCGTGGTTCAACGGGCTGGCCTATTCCCTGGTGCGCAACGAGCTCGCCAAGACACATCTCGATGACTGCATATCCTTCCTGCATGCGTCACGGGAAGCCCGTTCTTCGCTGGCATTGGACCTTTCCGAGAATTTCAAGCCCCCGATCTGCGATACCCTGATCTTCGAGGCCGTCATGCGCGGACAAATCAAGCCGACCTGGTTTCATCAGGAAGAAGGCGTTTGCCGGCTGGCCGAGAAAGGCCGGGCCGAGACCCTTCAGCTATGGGTGCGCAAGACGGAAGAACGTGTGCAGGGAGAGCACTCCTTCCGGGAAATCGTGCGCCAGGAGGCCATCGCACTGGAGCGCGATCTTCTCGGAATTGCCGAGTATCGGCCCTGGCGCAGGAAAATCTGATGTTCATCCTGATTGCCTACGACGTGCAAGCGGATCGCACCGAGGTTTACAAGAAATTTCTCCTTCGATTCCTCACCCACGAACAGAACTCTGTGTTTGCGGGAGACCTTACGGAATCCGAATATCGTAAGCTTCGCGCCGGGTTGTCGCGAATCGCCATTCCGGAGGACCGGATCTTGCAGTTCAAGGCCAGGAACCGCCACAACATCCAGGCGGCGACACTCGCGAAAAACGCTGGCAACGGCGCGCTTGAAGACCATGCTCTCCTTCACCATTCGATGAACTCCACCATCGTGTGAGCTACGGTGCGGTATCGTGCACGGGGCAGGGGGGGTACGTAGTAGAAATGAGCCCGTTTTCCCAGGAATCCCGGGCACAGCGGCCGGATGGCTTCCCGAAAGCCGTTGACCAACCAAGGGTCCTGTCACCCCATGAGGGGTTAGGAGACCGAGGGCACCACCCTGGCCGAGTTCCGGCGGGATGTCCTGTCACCCCATGAGGGGTTAGGAGTCCGAGCTGTACCCCGACCTCGGCCCGCCCGCACCGGTCCTGTCACCCCATGAGGGGTTAGGAGAGCAGCGGCACCGGCTCCGGTTTCTTCTTCCTCGGCGTCCTGTCACCCCATGAGGGGTTAGGAGTGCGCGCGACCGACCCGGACGCCTGCCCGCCGGAGCGTCCTGTCACCCCATGAGGGGTTAGGAGTCCGCCAGGGCGTCGGCGAATAGCTGCACCGCCCGGGTCCTGTCACCCCATGAGGGGTTAGGAGAGCGTAGGGTCCGTCCGATGCCAGGTTTGTGCATCGTCCTGTCACCCCATGAGGGGTTAGGAGGGCTGCACCGCAACGCCGTGCCGGCTCGACGGGCGCGTCCTGTCACCCCATGAGGGGTTAGGAGATGGCGTTCTATCTGCGGGTGTTCGGTCCGGAACTCGTCCTGTCACCCCATGAGGGGTTAGGAGTCGGAGTGCGCATGAGCTTCCTGGGCCTCGAATCCCGTCCTGTCACCCCATGAGGGGTTAGGAGTCGATCTCGAGGTCGGTATCCACCCCACCGGTGTACGTCCTGTCACCCCATGAGGGGTTAGGAGCTGGTGCTCAACAACGCCCGACCGATCGGCAGCTACGTCCTGTCACCCCATGAGGGGTTAGGAGACGCGCCCGGTGTCGTCGGCCTGCACGCTCAGGCCCGTCCTGTCACCCCATGAGGGGTTAGGAGATCCTCGCCATTCGGCGTGACGACACCGCCTGTCAGGTCCTGTCACCCCATGAGGGGTTAGGAGACTGGGTTGGTGGTTCGCTCCTGATCGGCGATAGCTGGTCCTGTCACCCCATGAGGGGTTAGGAGGCATCCATCAGCGGGCTTTCCGGCGCGAGACCAACCAGTCCTGTCACCCCATGAGGGGTTAGGAGACGAGCACCGTATCCTGGTGGTGGAGGTTGAGACGTGTCCTGTCACCCCATGAGGGGTTAGGAGTTGGCCCACGCACTCCTCACCCGTGCCGATAAATTGGTCCTGTCACCCCATGAGGGGTTAGGAGGCCGCTGCGATAATGCCCAGCGCCTCCCCGATCCTGGTCCTGTCACCCCATGAGGGGTTAGGAGGAGCAGGAGGAAGCGGCGGCATACCGGCAGCAGCTTGTCCTGTCACCCCATGAGGGGTTAGGAGCGAATCCCGGATCCACGCCCTTGGGCACGGTGACCAGTCCTGTCACCCCATGAGGGGTTAGGAGGCGGCCCTGTGGCCGCGTCGCCAGTGGTCCGAGCACGTCCTGTCACCCCATGAGGGGTTAGGAGTGGTGCTCGTAGTCGATGGGGATCTCGGTGCTGCGCGTCCTGTCACCCCATGAGGGGTTAGGAGCCGGTCTGGTCCATGCAGCAGCGCAGCACGCGGTAGGTCCTGTCACCCCATGAGGGGTTAGGAGTTGATTCGGCTCACGTTGCAGTTAATACCCTTCACGGTCCTGTCACCCCATGAGGGGTCCTGATTAGCAACGAGAGTCCGCCAGGATCACTCTGTGAGCCACCACCGGGCGTACGCTGAGGCTACACGTCGAGCGGAGGGTGGCACCATGGCACAGAATCGGATCCAGTTTCAGCCGGGGATGTCGATGCCGGAGTTCCTTGCGCAGTACGGGACGGAGGCCCAGTGCGAAGCGGCGCTGGAGCGGGTCCGCTGGCCGGAGGGCTTTCGCTGTCCGCGCTGCGGCGGCCACGCGCACTGTGTCCTGCGCAGCAGCCCGCGCAAGGTGTTTCAGTGCAATGCCTGCCGGCATCAGGCCTCGCTGATCGCCGGCACCGTGATGCAGGGGACGAAGCTGCCGCTGACCACATGGTTTCTGGCCATCTACCTGGTCAGCCAGGCCAAGACCGGGATCGCGTCGTTGGCGCTGAAACGGCACTTGGGCGTCAGCTACCCCACCGCCTGGGCGCTGAAGCACAAGCTGATGCAGGCGATGACCGAGCGGGAAGAGCGCTACACGCTCAGCGGCACCGTGCAACTGGACGACGCCTACCTGGGAGGTGAGCGGACCGGTGGCAAGGCCGGGCGAGGCTCGGAGAACAAGGTTCCGTTCGTGGCGGCGGTGTCGCTGACCGACGCGGGCTGCCCCCTGCGGGTCAAGCTGACGCCGGTGGCGGGATTCAGCTTCCAGGCCATCACCGAGTGGGCCCGCGCGTATCTGACCCCGGGCAGCACGGTCCACTCCGATGGTCTCGCGTGTTTCAACGCGGTCACGATGGCCGGTTGCCGGCACCAACCGACGGTCGTGGCCGGGCGCAAACCCAAGGACCTGCCCCAATTCCACTGGGTCAACACAGTGCTCGGCAACCTGAAGACCAGCCTGAGCGGGAGTTACCATGCCTTTGCGTTCTCCAAGTATGCCCCCCGCTACCTCGCGGCTTTCGCCTACCGGTTCAACCGGCGCTTTGATCTAGCCGCATTGCCGGGACGCCTCCTGGTTGCCGCGGCGCACTGCAGGCCGCTGCCCGAGCAGTCCCTGAGGCTGGCTGACTCTCGTTGCTAATCAGGTGAGGGGTTAGGAGTTCGGGGCCTGCGGCCTGCCCTGCTCGGCGTCATCGGTCCTGTCACCCCATGAGGGGTTAGGAGATTTTCTGTTCGACGATGACGGCCGGTACAGCCGCGAGGTCCTGTCACCCCATGAGGGGTTAGGAGACGGCGACGGTTCGGTGACTGCGGTTTGTGGGGCCGTCCTGTCACCCCATGAGGGGTTAGGAGGGCGACGCCTACGGGGTCGGGATGCTGACGCAGCTCGTCCTGTCACCCCATGAGGGGTTAGGAGTGGGCGAAGACCTGGCCGGCCGGGACCGACGAGGGGGTCCTGTCACCCCATGAGGGGTTAGGAGGTTGCCCGGCAGTCGCGGCGCTGGGCCGCGTAACTCGTCCTGTCACCCCATGAGGGGTTAGGAGAGCGCAACGGTATCCTCGAGATCGACGCCGAGCGCCGTCCTGTCACCCCATGAGGGGTTAGGAGGAAGCGGCGATGCGGGAGCCGGTGGCATGGGCAATCGTCCTGTCACCCCATGAGGGGTTAGGAGATCATGTGGCGGAGCCACTCGGGGTCCATCGTCTGCGTCCTGTCACCCCATGAGGGGTTAGGAGACCTCGGTCGGCCGCCAGATCATGCCGTTCTCGACGGTCCTGTCACCCCATGAGGGGTTAGGAGCTGTTCGAGCGGCACATCATGCGCCGGCGGTTGCTGGTCCTGTCACCCCATGAGGGGTTAGGAGTGCATGCCGGCGACGGCCGACGCGACGATTTCGGCGGTCCTGTCACCCCATGAGGGGTTAGGAGACATTCAACGGCCCCGCGTTGCAGCGCGTCGATGTGGTCCTGTCACCCCATGAGGGGTTAGGAGCGTGCCCGGGGTCCGCCCCGGAAATGACGCCTTCGCGTCCTGTCACCCCATGAGGAGTTAGGAGGGTTTCGATTCCACTCGGAGGCGGGCGCAATGGGAAGTCCTGTCATCCCATGAGGGGTTAGGAGGCCTTCTCCCGCTCCTTCACGACCCGCTCCACCTCGGTCCTGTCACCCCATGAGGGGTTAGGAGGAGTACCTGGAGGCCGCGCAGGCCAAGGGAGACCCCGTCCTGTCACCCCATGAGGGGTTAGGAGACCGCCGCGTTATTGTTATCCAGCGCCAATTTTGGCGTCCTGTCACCCCATGAGGGGTTAGGAGGAGACATCGAGCCCCTGAAAGCGGATGTGCTGCTTGCGTCCTGTCACCCCATGAGGGGTTAGGAGAGCGCGCCGTCGACGTAGGAAATCTGCATGGTTCCAACGCGTGGTGAATCTGAAGGGTGACCCCTTCCCAGCCGGCAGTCGTGAGTGTTACCCGCGGCAAGCCGTCAGCGCAGGGCGCTACGGTATAGATCTACGCCGTCCACGTTGGCTCGAAGTGCACGCCCATCCACGACATCGCGAAAATGGACGGTTTCTCCGCCTTGAGCCTCGGGAACGCGGAACCACCCGGTATGCTCGAGCGGTTCGAGTCGTTGTTCGCGGCCGCCGGGCTGAATCAGCAGCAACTGGCCGCGGCGGTGGATCACGCGGCGCTCGGGAATCCAGGGGCTCCAGGACTGATACCGCCCGGGATAGGCAAGCCAGTCTTCGGGCAGATCGAATTCCCATTGCCCCGGATACCGCGCGTTCGCAAACCACTGGGCCCCGTGGGTGGCATGGGTCACCGTTCCCGCGGAGCGTTCGAAGCCGAGCAGAAACTGCTCGAAGCGCGGAATAGGGGCCAGAAAGCGGTCCTCACCGCGACGCAGCAGTCGAACGCTCCGGTTCCCCTGAACCAGGTACAGTCGCCCGCCGCGGGCCATGAGGTCGAATCCGTCCCCGTCGGGGGAGCGATACCGACCCGCGTACTGCGCCGCGTGTGGTACTCGGGTTGGGTCGATCCGCGGCAGTCGTGGCAGGGGGGCGCGAGCCCGCGACGCCCGCAGCACCTCCAGCGCAAACGCGGCGACCGCGGTCGGGTCCCCCGGCCCGTTCAGCATGACGACGGCGCCGATGCCATTGGGCAGGTCACCGAGCATCTGCGCCGAATGTCCGATCATCGCACCGTAGTGACCGATGGTTCCCTGCGCGCCGATTTCGAGACCGAGGCCGTGACAGCTGGGTCCGCGGGGCGGGGTCGCGCAGGTTGTCATCTTGCGGAACGACTGTTCATCCACGATGCGCCCTCCGTCCGGAGTGATTCCGTGGTTCAGGAGCATTCGCAAGAAGACCGCAAGATCACCGGCGGTCGCGGCAACGCTGCCATCGGCATCGCCGTACTCGAACCAGGGCGCCGGAACCAGCGGATCAGTGGGCTGGGGAGGCCGGTCGGCGTACTTCGACACGTAGCCGACGGCAATCCGGGCCCGCGCCTGATGGGTGATCGCCGGTTCACTCGCGTGCATGCCCACCGGCTCGAACACGCGCTCGCGCAGCAGTTCTGCGAAGGGCCGGCCGCCGACTTCCTCGAGCAGGTAGCCGAGCAGCTGGTAGCCGACGTTCGAGTAATGGAAACGCTCGCCGGGCGGCGTTCTCATTGGCAGGTCACGGGCGGCGAGCACGCGGTAGGGAGAACTCGGGATGTCGTCGCGGTCGGTGGGCAGTCCTGATGTGTGGCTGAGCAGGTGCTGCACAGTGATGCCCGACAGCGACGAGGGCGGATCGAGCCAGGGAAGGTGGTCCCCGATGGTGCTGTCGATGTCGATGCGTTTTTCGCCAGAGAACTGCAGCGCGAGAAGTGCCGTGAAGGCCTTGGAGATCGACCCGATCGGGAAGAGCGTCTGCGCAGTGACCGGCTCGCCGCTCTCCAGGTTCGAGTAGCCGTAATGGAACTCGTGAACCAGCCCTTCGGTGTCGGTCAGTGTCAGCGTCAGGGCCGGCGTCCCCAGCGCTTGCATGTAGCGGATGACGAACGCATTGATCAACGCGGCGGCCGGGGGCGGCAGTCCCGCCACGGGCCGGCTTCCGCTGTCGGCCGATGCCGGATGCGGAATCAGCAGGGTGATGGACAGCAAGGTCATCCCCAGTACGGCCGAGAGTCGGGCCAGGTGGCACATGGGCAGCCTCCGGTGCGCGTCCCCGCTCTTCGGGCAGGTTCGACGCCATTGTGCTGGAGCCTGCGAATTGCGTCACGGGCACACTATATGCGGCCCCCACGTTTTTGGCCGTCGCGGTGGTGGGGTCGTAGGCTTTCAGCGTCGGCGCCCGCATGGAATCGAACCGAAAAGGAGGCAGGGAGATGCCGCAACCGCGTTCCAGTCTGGTCAGTCGGAGCGATACCCCTTGGTACCACGTGGTCTCGTGCTGTGTGCGGCGGGCGTATCTGTGCGGGGAGGATGTCCATTCCGGGCGGAGTTTCGAGCATCGACACGGGTGGATCGTGGAACGCCAGGAGCACCCAGTCCCAGCTTGCGCAGCATCCTGGGAGTCTGGCATCGAAAGCGGTTGGCATGTTCCGGGACGCGGCATCGTTCGGTCATTGTGGTGGGAATGATTCCACGCATTCGGAAGGTCGGCGAATCTTTCGAATGTGTTGCCGTGCGAACCGTTTGAAATCAATCGATGTTAAGGCTCCTGAGGTAGAACTGCGGGCGGTATTTGCCTTTAAAAGACGAGTGTGTTCTTGTTTCCGAAGTAGAGGTGTCCACCACCTGAAGGCTGCCGGAGAGCAGGTCCAGACAAACGCTCGGTTGGGTCGAATTGAAAGCGAATGTGAGCTGCAATTCCGAGCGGCTGTCCGCGGATTCGCTAGGTGTGATATCGACGATCGCACTTCTGGCCACGGGGAACGCGGTGGACGGTTCGACCCACTTCACCGGATACCCTTGCCGGAACGACGGGCGGGCATCCGGCGATCCCGCTTCGGGAATGGTTTCGGCGATGATCTCGCCGGAGAAGTCACAGCGTGTGGCCTGCGGAATGCCTGGATCGTGTGTGTTGAAATCGGTCCATTCTGCCAGATGCACGCGGCCGGTTTGCCGGGGTCCTAATCCGAGGAAGCCAAGACTGACCTGCTGCACACGACCGCCGGGTATTGATGCTGGTGGCCATTCGACGCTTCCACCGGCCTGGAACACCGTCGCCTTGGTATTTGCGTCCCAGCCGAATACGGTCACCCCGAGATTGCCGCAGGAGGCTGGCGGCCACCGCTCTGAGACTAGCCGAATCTCAAAGACTGCCTGGCTGATTTCGGAGTCTCTGTGCGGTTGATGGCTCCAGATGGGCTGAACCTCGGGGATCGCGATGGACTGTCCAGCGGCAAGGCTGAACGGTACCGGATCGCCCACCTGGGTCGGGTTTTCGGGGTGGGTGTGGTCGTAGAGCACCAGGTGGCCGGAGTACCGGCACGGGCTCTGCTGCCGAACGTGGGTCGTCTCGTGTCCGATCAATATCACAAGCCCTTGCGTCATTGACAACCCCACCTGACGCGCCAGCAGAATGTGCTCGCGAACTTCGGCTTGGGCAGGTTGAGCGGTAAAAGCGAATGCAAGCAGACCGAGAACCCCGACCCAGACGAGGGTTGGCACTGCATGTCGATGTGCGGACATCGGCGATTCCCTCCTCGGTGGGCGGGCGCTGGAAAGCCCGGAATCGCTGCCATCAGTCGCGGGATGTCGAGTGACCGGCCCCGCCTGGAATCTCAAATGAAGAATAGTCCCTGGAGGCTGAGGCTGCCGGTATCCGTCTGGGTATGGTGGAAATGCCCTGTGATCAGATCCGAAGCCTGATTACGCCCCTGCACCTGCTAACGACCGCAACCCTGAAGTACCTTGGCGAACGTAATCCGCATGACAACCGGGTACCCGCGGCGGTTTCGGCCGATCTTTCTAATCGAGACCGACGCGTCCTGCGACGGTCTGACTGAACAAGACTGGGTGGGGAGGCGCCTGGCGATGGGGGAGCCCGCGCCACCGAGTCTGGTGGCGCGGGGTTGACCAGACGCCCCTTGGAGACGGTGTGGCGATGTCACTTCGAAGTGCAGTGACAACTCTTGCCAAGGGGTCCGCAGGTCAGCCCATCGGTGCAGTGAGCGGCGAAGTTGTCGCAACCTTTCCAGTGCGGGCCGTTCCAGCAATAGCACTTGGTCGAGAATGGCGGGCACCAGAGGCCTTGCCCTCCACCCGGCGCGGCGAGCGTCATGGGGCCTGTACGCCCCGCTGCCGGAACGTCTCGTGCCGCGGATTGCCGACACCAATTCTGCAAGGCCGCCATTTGTTCCCGCGGGATCCTTGCGACTGCGCGCCCTTCGCTGCGAGCGAAATTTTCGGCCGCGCAGATCCGCTCCGTTTCAGTCTGCGCGCGAAAGGTCGTTTGGGACTGCGCGGTTGGTACTGTGGCTAGCAAGAGTGCGAGGGCGAGGAATGCCGAGAAAGCGCGAAGTGTGTTGCGGATCATAAGTCACCTCCCGGATGGGCTCGGACGGGGGGATGGACCTGGCGGGCGATCCCGCAGGATGTGCCGCCGCCCGAGTGCGCCCATGGACAGAGTATAGTAAGAAAGAATCAGAAGTGATCTGCGGACCATTCGTATCCGGAGATGACGCCGCCCGCCCTGCGGCGAGAGCGGCGGCGGTATGGTCGCTTATGTTCGCGTGGGTTGGTTCCACCGGACCGCGTTCCCGCAGCGCGAGGCCGGCAATGTCCAACACCTACCAACAACGAGGCCCTCACGCTGTTGGCCGCCGGTTCATCCGCACCGCCGGGCGCACATTGCACCGTTTCGGCCGAGCGATCGGTACACTTGAGCGCCTGACCGAACGCTGCGTTTCCCGCAATGTGGCCTGTTTGCGAGGGATCCGGGGGCGCTCCGAACGTCGCACGGCGGATGACGCTGCACTCTTCCGCCTTTGCCCCGAGAGAAGCCGTGTCGTTTGACGTTGAACAGAGTGGTGGCGCAGGAATTAGTGGACTTTTAGGGGGGGCATCGGATGTACATTCCACGGGCATGGGCACGCGAAACGCGCGAAGCGGCGCTGCGGGACGGGCGCACCGTTCCGGTATCGGCATGGGGCTGGGGAGACGATTCCGCGCGGGCGCGGGCCAAGGCGTTGGAACGGCTGGAGCGGGCACTCGAGCGCATTCGCAGCCGCAAGCCGTTTCCGCGTCGTTACGAGTACGAGGCCCGACCGCTGCGCGAGGAGTTGCTGCAGACGGTCTCGGGCACGGACTCGAATGAGACTGTTGGCATCGTGACCCGGAACCGCTACGGCGCGCAGGTGCTGAACGCCGTGCAGCTCCTGTTTCTGGACGTCGACCTGCCGCCTCGTGGGTTGTTTGCGCGACTGCGGCAGTTGTTCGCCAGGACGACGCCCGAGGAGCGGGCATTGGCGCAGCTGCGCGGGGCGCTCGAACGCGATGGCCGGGCGACGTTCCGCATCTACCGGACCGCGTCGGGGTTTCGCGTGATGGCGGTGGACCGGCCGTTTGATCCGGCCGGCTCGGAAACCTGGGAGCTGATGCGCAGCACCCGCTCGGACCAGGCGTATGCCCGGCTCTGCCGCTCGCAGAAGTGCTTCCGCGCGCGCCTGACTCCCAAGCCGTGGCGCTGCGGCGTCGCGAGGCCGCCAGGGGAGTTTCCGCGCTCGGAGCGCGAGGCCGAGCAGGCGTTCGCCGACTGGCTGGCGGATTACGAACAGGCTTCGGCCCGGTTCGCCACCTGCCGCTACCTGGAGACGATCGGTCATGGCCGAGCCAGCGGTGATGCGCGGCGCTTGCAGGAGCTGCACGACCGGATGACCCGATGCGAAGAGCCGCTGCCGCTGGCCTGAAAGTCCGACGCCGAAACGTCGTGATCCGCCATTGCGGTGCCTGGCGGGGCACGGCCGCATGATCCCTTCACTGGTCGGCAACGAACTCCAGTAAGCGATCCGGCGCCTGCGCGATCGGCTGGTGCCGGGGGAAGGGCTTGCCGCCGTCGGTCTATGCTGTTGGGGGATTTCCGAGGGGGGCGCGATGCCGGAGACGCATGTAGCGGAGAGCCATGGCGCGAGAACGCAGGGGTGGTCCGCCATCCTGCTTGTGGCGGCTGCGCGACTGCTCCTGCTGGTCGGGGTCCTGGGCGCGATCGGGTACCTGTGGCTGGCCGTTGCCCTTGGTGCGGGAACGGGGCAGGCGTGGATCGAACGGTCGGTGCTGATGTCGGGTGTTGCGTTCGCGTTGTACTGGATACTCGGGTGGTGGCGCTACTACGCGGCATATCGGCGCGTGCTGCTGGCCATCACCGGATTGGCCGTTGCGCCCGCGCTGGTGCTGGTCCTCGTGATCGAGCCCTGGCAGCGCGCCGACATGCAGCGGCAGAACGCGATCCATGCCAATCGCACGCATGCCGAGAACGCGATCGAACGCTTCCCCTGCCCGGACGGCGCGCTCCTGGTGCTGACCCCCTGGATTTTCCTCGTCGACGGTGACGGGCTGCGCCGTCTGGTCGAACTGAGGCTGATTCCGGCGGACCGGCAGACACCCTCGCACCTGCTCCTGCGCCACACTGCCAGCGGCGGTCTCGCGCACCGCGAGGAACTCGCGGATCACCGGGACAGCGTTATCGCCTGTATCGGAAGCTCCGACGCACTCGACAGGCTGGTCCGGAAGATGGGCGAGGGGGGCTACCAGTGATCCGGCGCCAGAGCGAGGCTCAGGCGCGGCCGGCGAATGAACACGGCAGTCTTCGGGTTCAGCGGATTCCGGATCCTCGCAGCAGCGATCTGGTGTGAATCCCCGCATGGCCGATTCGGCCCGCGTCTAGGAGCCTGTCGGACTTGGGCTGCTCCTGCTGCGCCGGTGGGAATGGCGGTGCATTTTTCCCTGATTTCTCGTTAGCGTGAAAGTCACGGCCTGTCTCGTGTCCCGGGCAACCCGTAGGGCGGAAGAGCGCAGCGTCATCCGCCGCTCGGCATTCGCGCCTCCCCGGCGCCTGCGGCAATCCGGGCGCCGGATGGCGGATGACGGCCTTCGGCCTCTTCCGCCCTACGCGTCCATCATCGGGGGGTGGCCGCTGGTCATGACAGTTAGCGTGAAAGAACCCGCGGCGCGCGTCCGGGGTGACCTGTAGGGCGGAAAAGCGCAGCGTCATCCGCCACGTGGCGTTCGGATCACCCCGCGCGGCCTGCGGCAACCCCGGCGTGGGAATGGCGGATGACGGCCCTTGGCCTCTTCCGCCCTACGCCTACGCCTCTTTCATCCTCAGGGGTGGCTGCCCGCGCCATGACAGTTAGATAGAACCACTATGCGCCTCGAAATCATGAAAAACTGCCCTCGCTCTCCCACGGGGCTCGCTATGGGCACCCAAGTCCGACAGGCTCCTAGGGAGGCGCAATCATCCGCTACGGCCGTAGCGCAGCACCCGGACCTTTTCCAGAGTCACCAGGCCGCTCGTCATCATCGGGTCGAGCAGGGGCAGGAAGGATTCGATCCTTTCCACGCTGTCGACGATCTCGATCACCAACGGCAGGTCCTCCGACAGCTGCAAGATCTTGGTCGTGTGCAGGCGGCTGGAATGGCCGAAGCCCATCGGGCCGCGCAGCACCGTTGCGCCCGCGAGCCCCGACTCGCGAGCCTTCAACACGATCGCCTCGTACAGCGGCCGGCCGTCGAAGCGGTGGTCCTCGCCAATGAAGATGCGTGCGAGCAGGGCGTCTTCGGGAATTTGCATTTACGATCTCCTAACGGGGCAGGCGGTTGATGCGAACGGCGAGAATGTGGCCGAGCCAGACGGCGACCAGCGACGCCGCGAGCGAGCCCAGTACATAAAGCGTAGCGGCCGTCGGGGTACCCGCCTCGACGAGTTCCAGCGTCTCGAGACTCAGCAGCGAAAAGGTGGTGTAGCCGCCGAGGAAGCCCGTCATCACTGCCTGGCGCGCGGTGCCGCCGACGAACAAGCGGCCGTCCGGGTCGGTGAGCGTCGCGAACAGGCCGATCAGGAACGACCCGGTCACGTTCACGAACGCGGTCGCCAGCGGGTGGGCGAGGCCGAGGCCCTGCACGAACGCGAGCGCGACGAGGTAGCGGGTCGTGCCCCCCAGCGCGGTGCCGGCCGCGATCGCGAGATAAACCTTCATCCGGTCACCAGCCGAAGGCCCAGCCATGCGGCGGCGAGACAGAGCCCGGCCGACAGCACCACGTTACCCGCGGCCGGCAGCCACTGCCGGTTGCGCGCGAGCTGCAGGGTCTGCAGCGAGAACGACGACACCGTGGTGTAGCTTCCGAGAAAGCCGAGCAGGAGCAGCTGGAGCAGGAACACCGGCATCGCGCCGGCCATCGCGACGGTGATCCCGAGCAGCAGCCCTGCGGCCAGCGCACCGCTGACATTCACCACCAGCGTGCCCCAGGGAAACGTTTCGCCGACGTGCCGGGCCACCAGCCCGGAAAGCCAGTAGCGTGCCATCCCGCCCAGCGCACTGCCGGCCAGCACCCAGGGCCAGGCGTCGGTTCCGAGTCCGGTCATCGACGTATGCCCCGGAAGGGGTTCTGCTGCAAACTCTCCGAGGACGGGCTGCGCATCGTAGAGTCCCTCGTGGGCCAGCGGCTACGATAAGGGCCGGGCCCCGATCCGCCAAGGGTGGAGCTGACCATCTCGCAGATGAACGATCATGAACTGCTCGACCTGCTGGCCGAACTCGCCGGCGAGTTCGACGTGCCCGGCGTTGCCGCCGGTGTGTGGCACGCGGGAAAGGTGATTTTCGCCTGTCACGGGGTGACGAGCATCGAGAACCCTTTGCCGGTCGATGCGCACACGCTGTTTCAGGCGGGCTCGGTCGGCAAGACGTTCACTGCCACTGCGTTGCTGATCCTCGCGGAGACGGGGCGCGTGGAACTGGACGCGCCGGTGCGCCGCTATGTGCCGGAACTGCACCTGGCGGATGCAACGGCAGCCGCGCAGGTCACGGTGCTCCAGCTGCTGAACCACACCGCGGGCTGGGAGGGCGATTTCTTTCCGGACACCGGCGAAGGCGATGATGCACTTGCCCGTTACGTGTCCCGTCTCGACGAAGTCGCGCAGTTGACACCGCCGGGTGCGGCTTTCTCGTACAACAACGCCGCGTTCTGTCTTGCAGGTCGCGTGATCGAAAACGTGACGGGGGACACCTACGAGCACGCGATTCGCCGGCTGATCCTTCTGCCACTGGGGCTGCGCGAGTCGTTTTTCTTTCGCGACGAAGTCATGACGCGCCGGTTCGTCGTCGGACACAAGCCCTCGGCGGACGCTGCGTTGCAGGTCGCGCGGCCCTGGGCGCTGCCGCGCAATGGCGCGCCGGCCGGCGGCATCGTCACCAGCATCGCCGATCTGCTCGCATGGGCCCGATTCCATTCTGGCGACGGTCATGCTGCGGACGGCAGGCGGGTGCTGAGCGAGTCCGGGCTGCATGCGATGCGCGAGCCCACCGTGCAGATGCCCGGCAGCGCGATCGGCGATGCGCTGGGCATCGGTTGGTTCCTGAGCGACATGGGCGGCGCGCAGCTGGTGGGCCATGACGGCAGCACGAATGGCCAGGAGGCCAGCCTGTCGTTCCTGCCAGAACAGGACTGGGCGCTGACGCTGATGACCAATGCAAGTCCGGGAGGGCTCGCGCTGAACCGAATCGCGCGGCAGCGCGTGCTCGCGGCGTGTACAGGCATCGTGGACGAGGATCCTGAACCCGTGTCGGCTGCGCTTGGCGCGCTCGCCGCGTATGCGGGCGAGTATCGCGCTGGCGGCATGCGTTGCGTGGTGGCCGACGACCAGGCCGGAGGCCTGGCATTCACCCTGCACAACGATCCGGAGCTGCTCGCGTTGATGTTCGAGATCGACGAAGCGCCGCGATCCCAGCCGACGACTCTGCATGTCGGCCTTGTGGCCGGGCACGCCGATCGATACGTGTTCGCGAGCGGCCCCGCGCAGGGCGTCACCGGATATTTCATTCGTGACGGCGATGGCCGCGTGCGGGCATTGCATCTGTTCGGGCGGTGGCTGCCGCGTCAGCCTTCGTAGCCGCCAGGAAGGCGGGACGACCCGCCGCGCGGCGACGACCGTGTGGGTCTGTGCCTTCGTGCGGCCCGGGTGCGGTCAGCCCCGCGCCAGGCGCCGGTTGAGGGCATAGACCGATAGCGGCGCGAACACCAGCGCGATGCCGAGGGCCCAGAGCAGGGACCATAGTGCCGGGGCGGCGGCCGGGCCGCCGCTCAACAACGCGCGTGCGGCATCGGCCAGCAGGGATACCGGGTTGGCGTACACGAAGCCCTGCAGCCACTCGGGCATCGTCTCCACCGGGACGAACGCGGAGCTGACGAAGGTCACCGGGAACAGTGCGGTGAAGCCGAACAACTGCACGTGTTCCGGATCGCGCGCCATCACCCCGACCAGCACCATCACCCAGGAGAAGGCGACGGCGAACACCAGCACCAGCAGGATCATGCCCAGCAGGTGCGTGACGGAAGTCGCCAGGCGGAATCCGAGCAGGTAGCCCACCGCCAGCAGCAGCCCGATGCAAAGCGCCTGCTTGACCACGTCCGCGAGGATGCGGCCGGCCAGCGGCGCCCAGCGCGGGATCGGCAGGGCACGGAAGCGGTCGAACACGCCTCGGGTCAGATCGGTGTTCAGGCCGTGGCCGACATAGACCGTGACGAATAGCATGTTCATCACGATCACCCCCGGCAGCACGAACTCCAGGTAGTCGTCCGGCGAGCCGGCAATCGCGCCGCCGAATACGTACAGAAAGAGCACCAGGAACAGGATCGGCTGGATGCTGTAGTCGCCCAGCTCCCAGGGGTTGCGCCGCACCTGCACCAGGCTGCGCCAGGCCAGCGTGAATGTCTGCTGCAGGCCGTTCATGCGGCGTCCTCTGGTTCACTGCGCTCGGACTGTCTGCCATGGCCGGTCAGGGCCAGGAATACGTCGTCCAGGCTCGCCCCGCGCAGCCCCAATTCCCCGACCTCGATGCCGGCGTCGTCCAGTGCCCGCAACACCGCCGGCACCAGCGCCGGGTTCTGCACCGGGGCGCTGATCTGGTCGCCGTCCACCTGCACCTGCACCCCCGCGATCGCGGTGATGTGTTCCGCAGCGCGTGCGGCCAGCGCTGGGTCGGACACGGTCACCGACAGCGTGCGCGCGCCCACCCGCGCCTTCAACTGCGCTGCGGTGCCCTCGGCGATCACTCGGCCCTGATCGAGCACCACGATCGAGTCGGCCAGCGCATCCGCCTCCTCCAGGTACTGGGTGGTCAACAGGACGGTCGTGCCGTCTTCCTGCAGCTGGCGGACGCGCTGCCACAGGTCGCGCCGTGCGCGCGGGTCCAATCCGGTGGAGGGCTCGTCCAGGAACAGGATGCGCGGACGCCCGACCAGGCTGGCGGCCAAGTCCAGCCGCCGGCGCATGCCGCCGGAGTAGGTCTGGGCTGGCCGGCGCCCGGCGTCGGTCAGGGAAAATTCCGCCAGCAGGCTGTCCGCACGCGCTTTTGCTTCCGCGCGCTTCAGCCCCAGCAGGCGGCCGATCAGGATCAGATTCTCGCGCCCGGTCAGCTTCTCGTCGACCGACGCGTACTGGCCGGTCAGGCCGATGATCTCACGGACCCTTGCGGCTTCCCGAACGACGTCGAAGCCGCCCACCCACGCCTGCCCCGCGGTGGGAGTCAGCAGCGTGGCCAGGGTGCGGACCATCGTTGTCTTGCCAGCGCCGTTCGGTCCCAGCAGGCCCAGCACCTGGCCGGTGGACACATGGAGGTTCACGCCGTCCAGGGCGCGGGTGCCGGCGAAGTCCCGCACCAGCCGTTCCACTTCGATCGCGCTGCTCATCGACCCCCCGTCCCCGGTACCCACGCCCATTCAATCGACGCAGCCGCCCGAAGGCAAGCGGCGGGGCAGGGCCGGGATCGGCGCCGCAAGAAGTGGTGCGCGAGGCTACTCGTGGTTTTCCGCCGCCCCCAACAGCATCCCCGAGAGATCCGGCAGGCCGAGATCGGGCATCCAGCCGCCGGCCTCGGCCCAGGTCCACAAGCCGATCAGCAAGAACAGTCCGGAGGCCACGTAGCGCATCGGGGCGGCCGGGATGCTGGCGGCGAAGCGCTTGCCGAGAATCAGCGCCGGCGTGGTGATCAGCAGGATCCCCACCGTAGCCCCCAGCACCACCGGCAGCAGGGCCCCGGAAGCGCCGGCCAGCGTGATCACCGCCAGCTGGGTCTTGTCGAACATTTCGAACAGGAAGAAGGCGATTGCGGCCGCGAAAAAGGCGCTGCGGGCGCGGGTGTCCTTTTCCACCTCCTCGTCCTCCGGGATCAGTACCCAGACGGCCATTGCCAGGAAGGCGGCCCCGACCACCCAGAAATGCCAGTCGGTGGCGATCACTGCGAACAGCCAGATGCCGGCCACCGCAGACAGCAGCTGGTTCAGGAACAGGCCGGCGGCCATGCCCCAGAAGACGGCCCAGGCGCTGCGGCAGCGCATCCCGAACAGCGCGGCCAGAAACATCGAACGATCGCCGATCTCAGCGACGGCGACGGCCAGGATCGAAAGCAGGAAGAGTTCCACAGAGGTCATTCCGGGCGAGCGGCGCGACGCAACCGGTGACACCGCCATCGCCGCCCGCCCATGGGCCAGGCTCGCGCGAACGCGAGCCGGATGTCGGTGCCACAGGTCTCGTCAGGCCGTTCGGCGAAGACGCGCTCAGGCGCCTTCAAACGGCTGCACACGCCACGGCCAGGCGGCCAAGTCTGTTGACGTGCGCCCCCGGCCCGCGAGGCCGAGGCGACTACTCCCCTGAGGGTGCGCGAACTATAGCCAGGGCACGAAGGGCCTGTCCAGCGGTCAATGCGCGCCTGTGATGGCGTGAGGGATGGTGCAGCGTGCCCCAGCGATCCATGATAAGCCCGAGACCGACGGGATCGGGTTCGCGGCTGCCGTGATCCAGAGGGCCGCGGGTGAACGAGCGCCCGCGGCCCTGTCTTGAGGGGACTACGACGTCCCGGCGAAGATCAGTCCCACGCGTAGAGGTGCGCCATGTCCTGGTAGATCAACCGAGGGAGCAGGCGTGTCTCGTAGGGCAGGCCGTAGTGGTAGCGCCAGCCATTCTTGTCACGGTCGTCGATCTGCCCGTCGTGATTCAGGTCCACGATGAGATTCTCGCGGATCGGGTTGCCATCCTCATCGAAGTCCACGATCTTCGGCGCAGTCAAATGGATGCCCACGAAACCCTCCCAGATGTTGCGCACCTCGGTGTAGCCTGCGTCGGTCAGCAGGTTGGAGGCACCGACGCTGCGCACGCCGGTCCGGCACAACACGTAAACGGGTCTGTTCTTGTCGGGGATGGTACGCTGCACGTACTCCACGAAGGCAGCGTCGTCCTGGGCGATACGCTCGCCGCGGCTTACGCAGGCGCCATCTGGGTGGCGCGCGGGATTCTCCGCGTTGCAAGCGTCGTATATGAAGGGATAGGGCGCATTGTACGCGCCTTCCGGGTGGCCTGCCTTGTACTCGGAAATGCTGCGCACGTCGAGGATCACAGGCCTTTCCGAGGGGCGTGACCAGTTGCCGCGTTTCACCACTGCGTTCAGGAATGCTTCGGCTGGGCTGATCTGCGAATGGTAGTGCCCGCAGAGGCCGGAACGGCTTTCGTCAAAAGGGCAGGGCGGCTCTTCCGCCTGGGTGATGGTGGCAAATCCTGCGGTGATCGCGGCCACGATCACTGCTGCCTGCTTTGGCAAAATCGACATCAATACCTCCTCTGGAGCGGTTACAGCCGTTCGGCTGCTCGACCGCTAATAAATATCGATAATCGGATCGGATGACGGTGCAGCCTTTCCGCGTGTTGCCGGATCAGTACGCTTCGCCAATGAGCGGCTTTGAAGCTGACCTTCCAAGCGGAATGACTGGTCGCCAACAGGATCGTCAGGGGCTTCCCCATAAAGCCCATCAATGAGACGTTCACCTGGTCCGAGGTATTCCAGTAGAGGTATTCCAGTATGCGTAGGCGTTCTATCCTGGGCGGTCATGAACTCTGCCAGCCCTTGTCTGTTTCCGGCTGTGTTGGAGAGGTGCGGGGTGGCGGCAAGAGGCAGGATCTGCCCCCGGAACCACGGGCAGGGAACGACCAAGGGAAGGGTTTCATTCGTGGAGCGCAGCCCCTATAATCGCCCGCGTTTTCAGCCCGAGCTGGGGACATACTCGAGGCAACAGAGGCCATTCTTGAATGGACAGTGACAGTAGTCGACCTACACATGTGAAGGCCGGTAGCGGCCTGAAACGGGTGTGTCGCCTGTCGCATCGGGAAGCACCGGGGGTCCGGGCCATCTAGCCCGCCCTGAATTGCCCCGGCGCGCCGCGACAGCACCGACGGCACGCAGGGGAGCGCATCCTGCCGTTTCCGATCCCGGGTTCCTCCGGGCCGGGAAAATCCCCGCGTCTGCGCAAAGGCTGATGCCCATTCGGGTGTTGCCAGCGCCGCCCGTTTCATCCCTGCCACCGCTCTTCGCATCCCGTTCCGCATCCCCGATGTGGTCACGAGATTGTGCGCCGTTTTCGGCGGCAGCGTTCCGGCTAGGAGAAACGAGATGAACCAGCTCTATGCAGGGACCGGAACCCCGGCCCACTATTCCGCTCACGAAGCCGTCACCGCGGCCCCGATCCTTTGGCGCGACGAACGTCCGGATGCCGCGTTCGAGGTCGTGCGTCGGGCATTGCGCAGCGGCGAGGCTGGCACCGGACGGCTGCGCCTGATGCAGCTTACCGGAAGTGTTCAGGCCGACGTGATGCGGCAGCTGCCATTGGAGGACGCTGCCCACCTGGCTCGTGGTCTGAGCAACTATGCGCTGGCGACGATCTGCGAACGGCTGCCGGCTTCGACCGCGCGACCGATTCTGCGGTCGCTACCCGATTTCAAACGCCAAGGCGTGGAGATGATCCTCGCGCACCGGCGCAATCTTTGACCCCGACGACACGAATCCCAAGACCGCCGGCTGCCGGCCGCGGACCACGGAGGTGACCCGAATGCCCGACGACCCTGGGCCTGAAAAACCCCCATCGACCAACGCCCTCCTCGCGGGGGGCGTAAAGCCAGTGCCCGCCTTCCGGTGCCCGGAGGGCGGCTGACGTCTCCCGTACCCGTTTCCTCGTGAAATGCATGGGAGGTGCAGCCTCCCCGTGCGCGATGAAGGTGGGCGATCAGCCTTGCCTTTGGATAACGAGGAAACCGAAATGAACCCGGAAACCTACACTCACCTGCACGCCGGTGATTGGCACCGCGCACACGCCCTGCTCGCACGCGGGGTACCTGCCGAAACCGCAAGAAATCTCGCGGAGCTCGATCTGGACGACCGCTGGGAAATCTTCCAGTTGATCGAGAGCAAGGAAGCCCTGGCCGTATTCCTGCACATGGATGACGAAGAGCAGGCCAACCTGCTCGAGACCATGGGCCTGGACGAGGCGCGCAAACTCGCGAACCACCTCCCGGTCTATACCTTGGCCCGGACCTACGAAATCCTGCCTCGCCAATACGGCGACGCGATCCTGGATAACCTGTCGCATGCCCGCCGCGACGCGGTCCTGGCGATCCTGCGCCACCCCGTCGATAGCGTGGCGCGAGTAATGCGCACCGATTTCGAAGTGGTCGATGGCGGCACGTCAGTCGCAGACGCATTGCAGCGGCTGCGTGCGAGCACCGCGCTCAGCGACGACGTGGTATCGCTGCTGTTCGTCACTGATGCCGAGGGGCACTACCTCGGCTACGTGCGCCTGTCCTCACTGATGCGTGCGGAACCCGGCACAGTCGTGGGCAGCATCGTCGAATCCCGCAACAACCGGATCGCGCCGACGGACAACAAGGTGGATGCAGCCCGCATGCTGCAACGCACGAACCTGCCGGTGCTACCGGTGGTGGATACGGCCAACCGCCTGGTCGGAGTGATCCGTTTCGACGATGCGATGGACGTGCTGGAGGAAGATACCTCCGAGGACGTGTACAAAAAGGCGGGGATCGGCGACCTGATCCACAACAAAGACGTTGTGCGTTCCGAAAAGCTCACCTCCGGTGGCATTGGTTATCCGGTCAAGGTGCGCCTGGCGTTTCTGATGGTGACCCTCGCGGGTGGCCTGATGGTGGGCGGCGTGATCGATTTCTTCGAGGATACGCTCGCTGCGATCGTGGCCTTGGCCATCTTCATCCCCCTGGTGATGGACATGGGCGGCAATGTCGGTACCCAGTCCACCACCATCTTTGCCCGAGGCCTGGCGCTGGGGCACATCGACCTGGGCCGCTTTTTCCGCACCCACATGGTACGTGAGGCCATGGTGGGTTTGGCGATGGGCGCGGTGATTGCCGTTCTCGCGGGTACGATCGCGTACTTCTGGCAGGGAGCTCCCAACGATATCCCCCAACTGGGCATCGTCGTGGGCGTGGCGTTGTTCTTCTCCGTCTTCACCGCTGCCCTGCTGGGCTTCCTGCTGCCCTGGCTGTTGGTGAAGATCGGTGTCGACCACGCTCCGGGCGCCGACCCCTTCATCACCACCATCAAGGACTTCACCGGCCTCGCGGTGTATTTCGGCATGGCGGCCTGGCTGCTGTCGGCGCATATGCCCGTCTGAAACCCGATGCAAACGGTGCGCCCACACTCTTCGGAGGTGTGCGCACCGAATCGAGATATCGAACGAAAATTGCAGAGACCATAGAGATGACGACCAAAACGCACAGCAAGAAAACGATCCGCTTCCTGAGTCTGTCGATGACGACCCTGGCGCTGGGCCTGGCCGCTCCCGTCGCCGTTCAGGCGGATCTGGAGTTCCACGTCGGCGTGTTCAGCGATTACATCGACAATGGGGAATCCAAGTCGGACAACAACGCCGTCGTCCAGGGCGGACTGGAGTACAGCCACGAATCCGGCCTGTTCGCGGGGGTGGCGATGTCCACCCTGGGATCGGGCGAGGGGCAGGAAGTGGTTCCCTTCATTGGCTACGGCTTCGGTCTGGGCGAACTGGGCTTCGAGCTGGGCTACGAATATTTCTACTACACGGAGGGAGACGACCGCTACGAAGGCGAGATCTTCGCCGGGGTGGAATACGGGCCCTTCTACGCTGAGACCAGCCATATCGTCCGTGCCCACGACCGGGACACGGAAGGCGACACCGTGTACCTGGTGGGCGCCAGTGATGAATTCATGACCGACACCTTCTTCGACGTGGCGCTCGGTTACGATAGGCCGCGTAACGACGACAACGCCACCTTCTGGAGCCTGGGTGTCGGGCGCAGCCTGGGAGTGGGCGAGATCTCGCTTACCTATGCCTCGCGCAATGAAAGCGATGCCCAGAATCTCTTCGTGGCTGGTTACACAGTGAGCTTCTGACGCGCCCAGCCAAGGCATTCAGCTGCGGGCCGTCTTCCGGGCCTCAGAGCCGGAACGCGGCCCGTTTTTGGTCCAGCCTCCCCAGCGGTGGGAGAAAGGAAACGCGCGTGGCGCGAACCGCCCCGGAGGCCCGTGATGGAAACGATCAATCTGGTGGCAGGTGTCCTGCTGATCCTGTTCGGGCTGCGCTTCCTGCGCAAGGGCTTCGCGCGGGTGATGGGCGGCGACCTGATCGACTGGCTGCAGGATTTCACCCGCACCCGCCCGCGCGCGTGGATCGGCGGCGTCGCGGGCGGCGTGGTGATGCCCTCGTCGACGGCCGCGGCACTGTTGTCGGTGCAGATGACCCGGCGCGGGAACGTCGCCTGGGAGAACGTGCTGGCGGTATTGCTCGGGGCGCAACTGGGCACGACGGCGTTGATCCAGGTGCTGTCCTTCGATCTCCAGGCGTTCGCCGGCGCGTTCATCGCGGCCGGTGCGGCGCTGTTCCTGTACGTCGAGGCGCCGCGGCCGCGCGGCATCGGTCAGGCATTGCTGGCGTTCGGTTTCATGCTGCTGGGGATGGGCCTGCTCGGAGACGCCGCGCGCGCGCTCGGCAACGATCCCGCGGTGATCAACCTGTTCGCCGCGCTGGGGCAGCTCCCGGTGTTGTTTCTGATCGGCGCCGCGCTGCTGACGCTGCTGATGCAGAGCGCGACGGCGTCGATCGCGCTTGCTCTCGCCTTGGTCGCGAGCGGCCAGGTGAACCTGACGATGCTGCTCCTGTGGGTGCTGGGCGCAAACATCGGGCTGGTGCTGACCGTGTTGCTCGCCGGCTGGGGCGACCCGCAGGGACGGCGGCTCGGTTTGGCCAACCTGCTGGTCAAGGGGCCTCTCGTGATCGCTCTGGCGGCGCTGCTGCTGAGTCTCCCGCTGGCATCGCTGGAGATGCTGCCCGGCACGCTCCCGCAGCAGGCGGCCTGGGGCCATACCTTGTTCAATCTCGTCGCCTGCGGCGCGATCCTGTTTGCTGCCGTGCTCGGACGCTGGATGCGCATCCTGGTACCCGAACCGGCGGCCGCCGAGCCTTCCGGGGCGACGAGTCTCGATCCGCTTCTGTTGCAGAATCCAACGCTGGCGCTCAACGCCGTGCTGCGCGAAACGCTGCAGGTATTCGACCACCTGCATCTGATGCGCGAAAAGACGATGCTCGCGCTGTCCGACGGTGCGCTTCCAGCCGAGTTGAAGGCCGAGATGGAGCGCAGGCGGCGGCACATCCTCGATGCCTGCGACGAGCTGGTCGAATTCCTCGACTGGATTCCCGACGACGCGCTCGATGACGAGGACGAGATCCTGAAGGAGACGCTGGACGACTTCATGCGCGAACTGCCGATCATCGTGCGCACGTTGGGGCCGGACCTCTACGGCGAGGCCGAGCGCCTGCTGCGCGATTACCCCGACAAGGTCGCTTCTGCGCGTCCGCTGCTGGTCGAGGCCGCGGCCCGGCTGTCGCAGCAGATGAACACCGTGGCGCGGATGCTGATGCGCGAACGCCCCGAATTCGGGCGCAAGATCCTCGAGCGCAAGCACGAGAACAGCCGCTGGCTGATCCAGGCCAAGCGCAACCACAGCGGTCTGCCGTATCCCGCCTGGGAGATCCTCGACGACTTCCAGCAGCTCAACCGCCGCCTGAGCGGCGTCGCGTATGTCTACTGCCGCAACGAGCCGGAGGTCGAGGCCTTGCAGGGGTAGGGTCGCGAAGTGGCGCCGGGGTGGTTGGATGCGTTGCGTGAGGCTTCGCGCCCCGGTCTGGTCTTCCCCCCGATCGGGGGAAAGAGCTGGCCGTCAGTTGAGCTGCAGGATTGCGGTGGCGACGCCGAAATAGATGATGATACCGAGCACGTCCACGACGGAAGTGATCAGGGGTGCGCTCGCCGTGGCTGGATCGAGTCTTAGACGCGTGAGCACGAAGGGCAGCGTCATGCCGAACAGGGAGCCGAATACCACGACCAGGAACATCGCGATCGCGACCGCGTTCGCGACCTCGAGGTTGCCGAGCCAGTTGCCCCCGAGCCATATCGAGGCCGCCATCGCGAGGCCAAGTCCGGTGGCGACCGACACCTCTTTCGCGCCGAGCCGGAGCCAGTCCCGGGTCTGGACATCGCCCGTTGCCAGCGCGCGCACGATCAGCGTCGACGCCTGGGCGCCGGCGTTGCCGCCGGTGGCGATGACCATCGGCAGAAAGAAGACCAATGCCACCACCGCCTCGATCGATGCCTCGAAGAATGCGATTGCGGTTCCGGACAGGATGTTGACGAGTACCAGGATCAGCAGCCAGCCGACCCGTTTCCGATACAGTAGACGCATGCTCGCATCGCGGAGCGAGAGGGTCAGGTCCCCGACCGCCGCCATGCGGTGGAAATCCTCGGTCGTTTCCTCCCGGATCACGTCGAGTACGTCGTCGACGGTGATGATGCCGAGGATCACGCCGCGTTCGTCGACGACCGGGAGCACGTCCAGGTCGTAGTGGCTGATGCGCCGCGCCGCCTCTTCCTGGTCCTCGTGCGCCTCGACGCTCACGATGTCGGTGTGGATGCGCGAGCCCACGGTCAGGCTTGGCCGGCTGAGCAGCAACTCCTTCAGCCGTACCCAGCCGAGCAGCTGACCCTCGGGCGAGACCGCGAAGATGGTGTTCACCGTTTCCGCGATCTCGCTGTGTTCGCGCAGATGATCGAGCGCCTCGGCGACGGTCCACTCGGGGCGTACGGTCGCGAACTCGGGCGTCATGATCCGCCCGGCGCTCTCTTCCGGGTAGGCGAGCAGCGACGTCAGGACCTGCTGGTCGTCATCCGGCAGGGCCTCGAGGATGGCTTCGACGTGGTCGTCTTCGAGTTCTTCGAGTACCGCGGCCGCGTCGTCGTAGGACAGCTCGCCGATCAGCCGCGTCGCCTCGGCGGGGTCGAGCTGCTCGAGAAGAACGGTCTGGTGTTCGGTGGGGAGGTGCGCATAGATCTCGGCGGTGCGCTCGTGGTTCAGGCGCTCGAACAGCGCGTGCCAGTGCTGGCGCGGCAGCTCGCCGAGCGCTTGCGCGATATCCTGAGCGGGATGCGCGTCGATCAACTCGGAGAGCTGGTCGATCTCCCCATGTTCCAGCGCGGTGCGCAGGTGATCGGCGAGCGTCGGGCCTTCTTCGATAATGGCATTCATGGTGGCACCCGATCAGGTCCCGGCGATGGTGATGTTGAAGATCGCAACGGCCAGCGCGAAGTAGATCATGATGCCGGAGATATCCGCGAGAGCCGTCACCAGCGGCACGCTGGCCGTTGCGGGATCCATTTTCAGCCGGCTCAGAATGATCGGGAGAAGCATCCCGATGATGCTGGCGGCAGCCACGATCAGCATCATCGCGATCGCGACCAGCAGCGCCAGTTCGAAGCCTCCGCGCCAGAACCCGAGCGCCGCCACGGCGATCCCCATCGTGACACCGAGCGATACCGATACGCCGATCTCCTTGCCCCAGAGCTTCAGCCAGTCCCGTGCGGTGACGTCTCCGGTCGCGATCGCGCGCACCATCAAGGTGGAACTCTGCGCGCCCGCGTTGCCGCCGGAGTCGATGATCAGCGGCAGGAAGAATACCAGCACCACCAGCGCCTCGATCGCCTCCTCGTAGCGCGAGATCACATAGCCGCCGATCGTGTTGAAGGCCACCAGCACGAGCAGCCAACCCACGCGTTTTCGAATCAGCAGGCCCGCACTGGCATTCTGCACGCTCAGGCTCAGGCTGCCCACCGAGCCCATCTTGTGGAAATCCTCGGTGGACTCGGCTTCCAGCAAGTCCACCACGTCGTCGACCGTCACCACGCCGAGGAGCACGCCGTCGTCGCCGACCACCGGCAGGGTTTCGAGGTCGTAGTGCTGGATCCGGCGGGCCGCCTCGATCGGGTCGTCGAGTACCGACACCGTCACCGGCGGATTCGGCGGCAGCACGGTTGCGACGGGGTCGTCCGGGCGCCCGCGCAGAAAATGCCGGATCGGCACCGCCGCGAGAAGCCGGCGGTCGTCGTCGACGACGAAGATCACGTTGTTGGAATGCTCGTCGGCATTGCGGCGGATGAAGGCCAGCGCGCGCTTCATGCTCCATTCCGGTTCCACGGCCACCACATCCGAGGACATCACGCGGCCGACCGAGTTTTCGGGGTAGTCCAGCTGCTTCAGCGCGCGGCGGATTGCGCGAAAGGGCAGCAGTCGCAGGTAGTCGCGCAGTTGTTCGTTGTCCAGACCTTGCAGCAGTGCGGTCAGGTCGTCGGTATCCATCTCCGACAGCAGGAAGCGGGCGTCGGCGCGCGGGGTCTGGCCGAGCAGGCGGGTCTGGTATTCGGGGTCCAGGTAGCCGAACACGTCCGCCTTGCGCCCGGGTGGCAAGCGGTTGAACACGACCGCGAGGTCGTCGCCGCCGAGCTCCATCAATACCCAGGCGATGTCCTGCACGCGCATGAAGTCCAGCGTCTCGCGCAGGCCGTCGCGATCGTCCAGGCGGAGCAGTTCCCGTATCTCGACGACGAACTGTTCAAGATTGTGCTCCATACCGCTCCTCCGGGTCGGCCCAGCGCTGGACCGGATGTGGGTGCGCTGCGGGCAGCGCGGGTTCGGTGTGGGCGCGGGCGCGGTTCGGTGTTCCCTCCCTTGCTCTGCGGCAGCGCCTGGGGCGCCTGCCGCAGAGCAAGAAAGGGATGACGAACTTCAGTTTTGGCCCGGCCGTTGGTTCCGTAAGCCCTGCGGAAGGCGACCGAACCGGGAGGGGCTGGGTCTGCTAACGCAAGGCGTGGCTAGATCGACTGCGTCGGTTGCGTTTCAAGGCAGATACCCATGCTGGGGAAGACGGCGGAATTGTACCGGAGGACCCGCCTTCGTGGAACCGGATCGGGCCGAAGGCGGGTGGTTTGCCGTATCGTTCTCCGGCATGGTCCGAACCAACCCGGCTGCGTCGTGGTCGGTTCAGGCAGATGCACGGGGGGAACATGGCGAACGAACCCGATTCAGTCCTCGAATGCCGGTCTCTGGGGTTCTCCTATTCCGGGGGCGGCGGCAGCGTGCCGGTGCTGGATGCGCTCGATCTGCGGCTCGCGCGCGGCGAACGGGTCGCGATCGTCGGCGAAAGCGGCAGCGGCAAGTCGACCCTGCTGCATCTTGCCGCGGGTCTGGAACGGCCGACCTCGGGGGCAGTGCGGCTGAACGGCATCGACCTGGGCAGCCTCGACGAGCGCGAGCGCACGCTGCGCCGGCGCCGCGAGCTGGGGATCGTGTTCCAGGCGTTTCACCTGATTCCCACCCTGACCGCGGCCGAGAACGTCGCGTTGCCGCTGGAGCTGTCGGGGCTGGCGCGCGGGCGCGAGGCGCGTGCGCGGGCGGAATCGGAACTCGCGAACGTGGCACTCACCGACAAGACGGACCGTTATCCCGAGCAGCTCTCCGGCGGCGAGCAGCAGCGGGTCGCGATTGCCCGGGCGCTGGTGCACCGCCCGCGCCTGATCCTGGCGGACGAGCCCACGGGAAACCTGGACTCGAACACCGGCGAGGCGGTGTTCCGCCTGCTGCTCGCGCGGGTGGAGGCCTCCGGAAGCGCGCTGCTGATGGTGACCCACAGCGACGCCCTTGCCGCGCGGTTGGACCGCAGGGTCCGGATGGTCGACGGGCATCTGCTGGACCACCCGTTCCGGGCTGCGGTCGGTACTGAACGATGACTGGCTGCCCGTCCGTCACCCGACGCCGGGAATCCGCGTGAACGGCAACGCGCTGCTGCTGAAAGCCTGGCTGCGCGACTGGCGCCGGCATCCGCTGCAGCGGATGCTGACCATCCTCGGTGTGGTGATTGCGGTGGCGGTGGTGCTTGCGGTCGACCTGGCCAACCAGTCCGCGCAGCGCGCCTTCGACCGCTCGATGCTCGAGGTCGCCGGGGCTGCGACGCACCAGATCCTGGGGCCAGCCGAAGGGTTCGACGAACGGCATTACCGGGATCTGCGTCTTGCCGGATGGCGTGACCTCGCCCCGGTCGTCGAGGGGGCGCTACGGCTCGAGTCCGGCGAGACGGTGTACCTGCTCGGCGTCGACCCGCTGGCCGAGGATCCGTTTCGCGAGGCCGCCTCCGGCTTCGGTTCGATCCCGGTGCAGCGTCTGATGACCGAGCCGGGCACAGTGCTGGTGCCGCCCGAATGGCTGCAGCGCCAGGGCATCGACGGCGAATCGACGCTGCGCGCGCGCGGCGCGGCGGGCCTGCACAGGCTGACGGCGCTGCCCGCCCCCGCGGGCGCGGCACAGGGCCAGATCTGGGTTGCCGACATCGCGACCGCTCAGATGCTGCTGGACCGGGCCGGGCGGCTCGACCGGATCGACGTGCGTCTCGACCGCGGCGGTCGCGCAGAAGACCTCAAGGCGCAACTGCCGCCGGGGCTGGAGTTGATCGCCGTGGGCGCGCGCGACGCCGCCGCCCGCGAGCTGGCGCAGGCGTTTCGAATCAACCTGACCGCGATGAGCCTGCTCGCGCTATTGATCGCGGTGTTCCTCGTCTACAACACGCAGACCTTTTCCGTGCTGCGCCGGCTCCAGGTGCTGGGTTCGCTGCACCTGGTCGGCGTCGGGCGTGGGCAGGTGGTGGGCGTGGTGCTGTTCGAGGCCTTCCTGGTTGGGCTGATCGGCACCGTGCTCGGGACCCTGTTCGGGATCTGGCTCGCACAGGGGCTGGTGGGGCAGGTGGCGCGCACGGTGTCGGATCACTTTTTCACAGTCGCGGTGACCGCCGTCGAGCCGCGCCCGCTGGCGCTGGCGGCTGTGCTGGCACTGGGGCTGGGACTTACGGTGCTGGCGGCATTGGCGCCGGCGCTGGAGGCGGCCGGCAGCCGCGGGATGGGCGCGTCCGGGCGGGCGGCGGTGGAACGCCGCGCCCGCAACCTGACCGGCTACCTGTTCGCGACCGGATTGCTGGGACTGCTGGCCGGCGCGTGGATTGCGGCGCTGGGTCTCGGGGGGCTCGTCGGCGGTTTCGTCGCGCTGTTCCTGATGATCACCGGTTTCCTGCTATTGCTGCCGCGGCTGCTCGCGTTGGCGCTGCGCTGGCTCGGCGGCCCGGTCGCGGACCGCTTCGACAGCCCGCTGCCGCGGCTCGCCGGGCGCAGCCTCGAGCGCAGCCTGTCGCGCAGCGGCCCGGCGGTGGTCGCGCTGACGCTGGCATTGGCGGCGGCGATCGGCGTCAGCGTGCTGGTCGGGAGTTTCCGCGTCAGCGTCGCCGACTGGCTAGGACAGACGCTGACCTCCGATGTCTACTTGGTCTCGGCCGGGCCGGCTGCGGCGCGCAGCTCCTCCCGGCTGCCCGGCGACTGGGCGGACACTGTGCGTCAGTGGCCGGAGGTCGCGTCGGTCAGTACCGCGACCACGCTGGAGACGCCTTCCGGGCTTGGCGTGATCGACCTGTTCCTGCTGTCCCCGCATGCCGACTGGCTTGACCACCTGCCGCTGGTCTCAGGCGCTGCCCCGGACCTGGACGCGCGCCTGCGCGAGAGCGACGCGGTGCTGATCACCGAGGGTTTCGCTGCACACCACGCGCTGGATCTCGGCGACCGGATCGAGATCGCAACCCCGCAGGGCCGGCGCAGCTTCGACGTGGCCGGGATCTACCGCGACTACAGCAACCCCAGCGGGACCGTATTGATGCGCGCCGAACGCTACGACCCCGGGTCTGCCCGCGAGTTTGCCTCGATGGGGCTGCGTGCCGCCGAGGGTGTGACCGTTGAGGCTCTGGAGGCCAGGCTGGACGCCTGGGCGCGGGAGCAGGACCGGCCGGCGCTGGTGACCCTCCCCGAGACGATCGAGGCCGAATCCTTGGCGATCTTCGACCGAACGTTCGCGATCACCCACCTGCTGCGGCTGATCACGCTGTTCGTCGCGTTCGTCGCGATCCTCAGCGCGCTGGTCGCGCTGCAGATGGAGCGGGCCCGCGAGTATGCGGTGCTGCGCAGCACCGGCCTGCTTCCGGCCGGCGTGGGGCAGCTGGTGTTCCTGCAGGGCGGGCTGCTGGGCCTGTACGCGGCGCTTGCAGCGATTCCGCTGGGGCTCAGTATGGGCTGGGTCCTGATCGAGGTGATCAACCGCGAGGCCTTCGGCTGGCGCATGGACGTGCTGCTGCCGGGGATGCCCCTGGTCGAGAACGTCGCGCTCGGTATCGGCGCGGCGTTGTTGGCGTCGATCTACCCGGCCTGGCGGCTCGCCCGTATGCCGCTGGTGCCGGCGTTGCGGGTGCAGGCATGAGCGCGAACGGGATTATGCCCACGGTCGGTCGTCCCGCTCCGGTGGGGCGCCCGCGGCGAAGTGTGGCCGGGATCGTTCGGACACTGGCCGTGACGCTGGCCGTGATTCTGGGCGCGGTGTTGCTGGCCGCCTGCGGTTCCGCGCCGCCCCCGGACGCGGACGGAGAGGCCACCGTCACCCGGGTCAGCGAGGCCCTCGGCGGGACCGATACCGGTGGCTATAACCGTGCCGATACGCCGCGCGAGTTCGCCTTCCCGCGCGATCACGGTCCGCACGAGGGGTTTCGCAACGAATGGTGGTACCTCACCGGCAACCTCGACGATGCCGAGGGTGGACGGTACGGCTTCCACATCACCTTTTTCCGGGTCGCGCTGGCGCCCGCCTTCTCGGGGGATCCGGCCGCGCTGCAGTCGCAGTGGGCGGCGCGCCATGTCTGGATGGGGCATACGGCGGTGACCGACGTCCGGCGGGGTCGGCACGTGTCGGACGAGCGCTTTGCCCGCGAGGCGGTGGGGCTGGCTGGTGCCACCGACCCTGCGGGCTCGGTCTGGCTGGAGGACTGGCGCCTCTCGGGGCTGGATGCGGAGCGGTGGCAGATCGATTTCGACTCCGGCCCGTACCTTCTGGCACTGGAGCTGACCCCGCTGCGCGACCCGGTGCTGCAGGGGGACGCCGGATTGAGCCAGAAGGGCCGCGAGCAGGGCAACGCCTCGTACTATTACTCGGTGCCGCGCATTGCGGTGCAGGGCGTCGTCGAGGACGAGCGCGGGCCGCGGGAAGTGACCGGGCAGGCCTGGCTCGACCGCGAGTGGAGCACCAGTGCGCTGGACGAAAACCAGGTCGGCTGGGACTGGTTCGCGCTGCAGCTCGACGACGGCACCGACATCATGTACTACCAGTTGCGCCAGCACGACGGCACGCCGGATCCCCTGTCCAAGGGCCGCTGGATGCCCGCGGACGGCGAGGACCGCCTGCTGCGTCCCGACGCGGTGCGGCTGACGCCCACCCGGTTCGCCCGCGTCGCGACCGGGAACCGCTACCCGGTCGCCTGGCGGCTGGCGATTCCGGCGGAAGATGTGGAGCTGGCGGAAGATGTGGAGCTGGTCGTGGAAGCGGTGCTGGACGACCAGGAGATGCAGTCGTTCATACGGTACTGGGAAGGCGCGGTCGATGTTCGCACACCGGACGGCCGCAAGATCGGACGCGGCTTCGTCGAGCTGACCGGCTATGACGAGGAGCGTTCGCTCACCGCTGGCCGATGATCGCGAGCGGAATTCGAGCGTACCGGCCTACAAGGGGTGCGTACAAGGGCGGCCAGGCAGCGGTGGAGCTGGACACGACCGGCGGCTGTCTTCGCGCGTCAGGGTGCCGGGGTCGCTGTTCAGCGCCGGGAACCCACGACCGCGATCGGTGCCTGGGGCCGCGATCAACCGACGAGCGCCCGGCGGCGGGGCGTGGGCCGAAGACGCCGGACGCCATCATCGGCCATGCGGCGCCGGGTGGGCCGGCGCCGCGCGGGGGTCACCAGTCCAGGTCGTCCAGCGCAACGCCCTCGTCGAGGTCGTCGCGCAGGCGGCTGCGCAGCGCCCGCTGTTCGAGCAGGCGTTCCAGCGAACGCCGTGCCGCCAGCGGATTCGCCTGGGCGCGCTGCATCGCACCGATGTCCATCGTGTCGTCGTCGTAGTCCAGGCTCAGGTCGTCGCTCAGGGTCATCATTCGATTCTCTCGTAAGGTTGGCTTCACCTCCTTTATAAGGATTCACTGATAAAGATCAACCAGAAAAAACTTATCCCGGATCAACCTGGTTTATTGTCCATTTGGCCTGTGTGGGCATGCGGCCTGCGCGGGCGAACTCCGGTATCCGGGCCCATGTCACAGCTATGCCGGTCACAGCTATGCCGGAACACTGGTCCAAACCAGCAGGGGCCGTCTCTCTGGTTCTGTACCGCTTACCATCGGTCGTGCACGCGAGGAACCCGCCCATGCTGATCCGCACCCGTCGTCGATCCGAGCCGCAACCCAGCGAGATCACGCCCCGCGAGGTCTATCGTCGCAGACGCGATTTCCTCCGGGGCGGACTGGCCCTTGGCGCAGGGCTGCTGCTGCCCGCGGCAGGCCAGGGGAATCCGGCGCTCGAGTACACCTCCGGAGCGTTCTCGACCGACGAGAACCTGACGCCGTACGAGGACATCACGACCTACAACAACTTCTTCGAACTGGGCACGGGCAAGTCGGACCCGGCGCGCAATGCGCATCGTCTCAAGACCGAGCCCTGGACGGTCGCGGTCGACGGCGCCTGTGCCAACCCCGGGCAGTATGCGCTCGAGGACTTCTTGCGCCCCTGGGCGCTCGAGGAGCGGATCTATCGCTTGCGCTGCGTCGAAGGCTGGTCGATGGTGATCCCCTGGGTCGGTTTCGAACTCAACCGGGTGCTGAAGAAGGCCGAGCCCGATGGCTCGGCGCGCTACGTTGCGTTCGAAACCGTGTTGGATCCCGACAACCTGCCCGGGCAGCGGCGCCCGGTATTGGAGTGGCCGTATACCGAGGGGTTGCGGCTGGACGAGGCCATGCATCCGCTGACCCTGCTCGCGGTGGGCCTGTATGGCGAGGAACTGCCGAACCAGAACGGCGCGCCGCTGCGGCTGGTGGTGCCGTGGAAATACGGCTTCAAGAGCATCAAGTCGATCGTTCGCATCCACTTCACCGAGGACGAGCCGCCGACCGCCTGGAATCGGGCGCAGCCGAACGAGTACGGGTTCTACAGCAACGTGAATCCCGACGTCCCGCACCCGCGCTGGTCGCAGCGCACCGAGCGCCGGATCGGTGAATTGCGCCGGCGCCGGACGGAGATGTTCAACGGCTATGGCGACGAGGTTGCCCATCTCTACGAAGGGATGGACCTGAAACGGTACTTCTGATGCACGGCCGGGCGCGGTCCGGGCGGCGATCTGCCGCGCTGCCACCGTTGGCATGGTGGCTGGTGCTGTCGGTCGGGGTGCTGCCCGCTGCCTGGCTGGCCGCCCGGGTCGCCGGGGCTTTTGGCGGTCTGGGCGTCAATCCGATCGAACGGCTCCTCGCGGATACGGGCACCGTGGCGATGATCGCGCTGCTGGTGGCGCTGTCGGTGACGCCGTTGCGGCGGCTGACCGGGTGGGCTGCGATCGGCCGGCTGCGGCGTATGCTGGGGCTGCTGGCCTTCGCGTACGCCAGCACGCACTTCGTGGTCTGGTTCGGGGTCGACCTGTTCTTCGACCTGGTGCTGATCCTGGACGACCTGACCACGCGCCCGTATGCGATGGCGGGCTTCGGTGCCTGGCTGATTCTGCTGCTGCTTGCGCTGACCTCGACCCGGCGCGCGGTGGCGCTGCTGGGCCGCCACTGGGTGCGCCTGCACCGGGCGGTGTACCTGGCCGGGGTACTTGCGGTCGTGCACGTCGTCTGGCTGACCCGGGCCGATTACCGGGACGCGATGCTGTACGCGCTGGTTCTGGGGCTTCTGCTCGGGCTTCGAGTCGTCTGGACGCTGAAGCAGCGCCGCAGAGCCCGCGGGGAGCCCGCGCGAAATGGGGTTCGCTGAACGCCGAGCCTATACTCACGGGCATGCGTCCTTTCGCCGGAGCCATCGTTGCCCAGCTTCATTCTGCAGCATTTGCCATCTGCGCCTTTGCGCCCCAACGCCAGCGGGCCGCGATCGGGACCGGAGACGAACGGGCCGATTCCCGTGCTGGTGTTCGGCGGATCCCCTGCCACAGTCCACGACGCCGCAGCCAGCGGCCGGACACATCGGAGGCGGTCGAGGCGGCACCGGGTTATGCGATTCGAAAGGCGCTTGAGTGTTTGCAAAGTGCGGGCCATGCCCGTTGAGGAGCGAAAGGTGAACCAACCCCGTATTCGTCGCGAGAGCCGTGGCCGGCGCGTGTTGCCAGCAGGCGATTGCGCCGGCCGGAGCCGGGTGCCGTCATGAAGACCGTCTACACGGCTGCGGACCCGATCATGGCCGGTTTCATCGAAGGCGTGCTGCAGAATGCCGGCATCCAGGCCCATGTATTGCAGGCGGGGCTCTACGGAGCGGCGGGCGAGATCCCCCCGAACGAGTGCTGGGCCCGGGTCGTGGTCGTGCACGAGAATCAGGCCGAGCAGGCGCGCAAGGTGATTCTGGAATACCTGGAAACCGAGGCCGATCCGGATGCATGCGACTGGAGCTGCCCGCGCTGCAAGGAGAAAATCGAGGCTCAGTTCACCCAATGCTGGAACTGCGGCTACGAGCGCGGGCCGCAGTGAGGGGCTCGACGGGCCTGGTCGTTTCCGGGAACGGAACGGGATTCGTGCGCGTCATCCTCCCGTGCATTTGAGACGACGAAGCGGCTGAAACAGCGCGGAATTTCCGGATCGGATCGATCGATGCAGCGGCGTGGAGCGCCGTCCGCCGCCAGCGAGGGAAACGGCATGTTCGACCCCAACCACGACCCATTGCACGAAGCGACGATCGGCTCCGAACTGCTGTTCGAGGGCAAGGCCGTCGCGCTGTATCGCGACCGCGTGCGCCTGCCCGACGGCAGCGAGGGGGTGCGCGAGTACATTCGCCACCCAGGCGCAGTGCTGATCGTCGCCCAACTCCCCGACACCCGCCTGCTGTTCGTTCGCCAGTACCGCTATGCACTGAGACGCGCGGTTCTCGAACTGCCCGCCGGCCGCATCGATCCGGGGGAACAGCCGGAGGCCTGCGCCCGTCGCGAGCTGCTGGAGGAGACCGGGTATCGCGCGGGGGTCTGGCAACCGCTCGGGTCGATGCACACCTGCGTCGGCTACTCCGACGAGCGGATCGACGTGTATCTGGCGCGCGACCTGATCGAGGTCGGCGCCGAGCCCGACGACGGCGAGTTTCTGGAGATTCTCAGCCTGACTCCGGACGCCGCCGAACAGGCGGCCCGGGACGGGCGCATCACCGATGCCAAGACGCTTTCCGCGCTGTTCCTGGCGCTGCCGCAACTGCGCGGCTGACTCGCGGGTCCGGCGCGTTTCCGGACAACCCCGGCACGCTCCGGCGATCGGGCGACGCCTGTCATGCAAGATTCATCAAGCCGTCACGAGCGGCCGTCACACTCCGGGCGGGAGACCATTGTTCGGATCGCAGGTGATGGATATCCGCAGCTTCTGGTTTGATCTGGTGGAACGGGTACTGGCGCGGCAGCGGATGCACCGGGACCGAATCCGGGTGATCCGCGGGGTGCTGAAGGAACTCCGGGTTCGGGAACGGGTGCTCCTGGATCTGCAACGCACCGTGACGGACGACGAGCAGCGCGAAGACCTTGCCGGCAAACTGATCGTGTTGCGCATGCAGCGAACGAAGGGTGTGCGTGAGTTGCGCGCATTGCGGGCCGAACGCCTGGCTGCAGCGCGACGCAAGGCGGTGCGGGTGCATGCATCCGGGGCACCGACGACACGTATTGGACCGGCGTCGACGGGAGATGACCCGCAGCGTTGAACTCTGCTCGGATCGGTCAGCACGGGCATCAAGGGTTGTCGGGTTGATTGGCGAAGATGGCCGCCGCCCGGCGGACCGGCCAGCCACCGAGAGGATCGAAGTCGCGCAACGCGTGCTGCAGCCACTGGAATCGTGTCTCGACCGGATTCCGCGCCAATCCCGACCATGAGAGCGCACTCCTTGCTGAGGGTCGAGACGAGAAACGCTTTGTCAGGACGCCATCCGGACAACTACAATGGAAGGCATCCAAAGTCCGGATGGGGCAGCGCATGAGTACCCGGAATCTCTCCAAGACCGAACGCATCGACGTGCGCGCCAGCGCGCCCGTCAAGCTACTGCTGCAGGAAGCAGCGCGCGTCAGCCACAAGAATGTCAGCGAGTTCCTGCTCGACGCGGGCGTGACGGCTGCCGCGCAGACCCTGGCGGATCGTCGCCAGTTCGTGCTGAGTGATGCGCAGTGGCAGGCGTTCCAAGAGGCACTCGATCGTCCGGTGCAAAGCAAGCCGCGCCTATCGAGGCTGCTACGTGAGCCTGGGATGCTGGGTTGACCGGCGAGGCCATCGCGTCGTCCTACACACCCGTTCGCAAGCTTGCTGCCACGGATCACGTCGATGCATTCGACTGCGGCCAGTCAGCGCTGAACCAGTTCTTGCAGCGCTATGCACTCGTCAACCAGAAGGCCAACAGCGCGCAGACCTACGTCTGCTGCCAAGGTGACCTGGTGGTCGGCTTCTACAGCCTCGCGGTTGGAAGCGTCGATCCGGAAGCCGCGCCGTCGAGGGTGATGAAGGGGTTGGCGCGACACCCGGTGCCGGTCATGATCCTGGCCCGGCTCGCGGTGGACAGGGAACATCAGCGCCTGGGTCTGGGCCAGGCATTGCTCAAGGATGCGCTGCTGCGCACGACGCAGGCTGCCGACATCGCCGGCATTCGCTGCCTGCTGGTGCATGCCAAGGACGAAGCGGCGCGGCGCTGGTACGAGTCATGGGAATTCGAGCCCAGCCCGACCGATCCGTATCACCTGTTCCTGATGCTCAAGGACCTCAAGGGCATGTTGGGCTGAGACGGCACACGCCGATGGCGCTGGCGGCGAAGCCGTCTGCAGTGGGCTCCGGTGTCGAGACAGAGAACGCCGCCACTACCGGAGATCGTTCAGGGCGTGGCGGGTGGTACACCCACCGGCATCCGTCTTCCGCGGTACACCCCTTCCAAGGAGACCGTTGCCGTCGCGCAGCACTGTGTCCTGCGAGTCGCTGGCGATGGCTTGTTCGGTATGAATCGTGCATGGCCGGGTGGGGGCAAGGCTTCGATCGGGCACGGCACGATCCGTGCGGCTGGGGAGGAATACGCGGAATGGACACGGCGGAACGGAGCGTGCTGGATCTCTTGGTTGCCGCACGGCGCTGCGAGGTGGCGGCGCTGGAGCAACTCGCGCAGGCGGTGCATCTGGTGGCGGTGGTGCGTTCGCTGGCGCACGGCCTGCAGCGCGAGCGTGGGGCGTCGAACCTGTACCTGGGGTCGTCGGGCCGACGTTACGGCGAGCGGTTGCACCAATACCGCCAGGATGCGGAACACGCGCAGGCCGAGTTTCTCGAACATCTGGCCGCCTGGCTGAGCCCGGGATCCCGCGGCTTGCAGTGTAGCCGTCTGCTCGGCGGCATCGCGCTGGCGGTGGACGGGCTTTCCCGGCTTCCCGAGTTGCGTGCTGCGATCCTGCGGCAGGATGTCGACGCGCCCGAGGTGATCGAGCGGTTCACCGAACTGCTCGGCCACCTGCTGGGGGTGGTGTTCGAGGCGGCCGACACGGCCGTGGATCCGGAGGTGTCCCGAGCACTGGTTGCGTTGTTCAACCTGATGCAGGGGAAAGAACTTTCGGGCCAGGAGCGCGCGATCGGCGTGGCAGGGTTCAGCCGCGGCTGGGGCGACGAGACGCTGCGCCAATCGCTGGTGCACCGCATCGATGCCCAGGAGCGCTGCTTCCGGATCTTCACCGAGTTCTGCGACGAGGATTCGCTGCGCCTCTGGCAGGAATGCCAGACCGTGCCCCATACGGCCGAACTGGAACGGCTGCGCCGGATCGCTTGTACCGGCCCCCGCGATGGACTGCTCGAAGGATCGCTGGACCTCGCCGAACTCTGGTTCGCCCAGGCGACCCATCGCATCGACGCGTTGTGGGGGGTAGAGGAGCAACTGGAGGCCCATTTGCGCGGCCTCTGCGAGCGCCGGCTTTCGGAAGTGCGCGCGGTTCTGGCGGATGCGACCGCGTTGATGGGCGGTGGGGAAGCCGATTCCCGCGGGCGGGAACAGCCGTCGGCGGTGATCCTCGGCAGGCCGCTGCCGGTCGTAGGCGAGGCGGGTGCGGCACGGTTGATCGAGCTGGAACGCCAGCGGCTGGAGGGCAACGGTGGCCTGCTGCAGACCTCGTTGATGGACCTGGTGCATGTCCAGTCACGGCAGTTGCACGCGATCGCGGACGAGCTGACGGCAGCGCGCGAGGCGCTGGCCGAGCGCAAGCTGATCGAGCGGGCGAAGTCTCTGCTGATGAAGCACCGCAACCTGTCCGAGGAGCAGGCCTACCATCTGCTGCGCCAGACGGCGATGAACCAGAACCGGCGGCTTGCCGAGGTCGCGGAAGCCACGGTGGCGATGGCGGATATGCTCGCATCCTGAGCGAACGAACCGCGGGGCGTGGTGGCACCAATGGCCAAAGCCCAAAGCCCAAAGCCCAAAGCCCAAAGCCCATTCGACCCGCACACTGGTTCTGCGCACCACCCGCAGGCAACGGATCCGCAGCAAGGCACTGATCTGGTGCGATGGCTCCGGTGATACGGGCACTCCCGACGGCCGAATCCCGAGGTCGAAGCGCAGCGCGGGCCGCAGGCGTTGCCGGAGCCAGATTCTAGATGGTTTTCGATATCAACGATTTCCGCGTGGTTCTGCAAGTCTGAACCAGTGTTGCCAGAAGGCCGGTGCGGTCGTTGGCACCACCCTTGCTTGATGCTCTTGCGAGAGGCCAACGGCGGTCTCTCTTGTTCACCCAGGACAACGGCGTCCACCGGCCCGTCCGCATCGCGGCGGCCCCGGTAGACGCCGTTTTTTTTGGGCATTCGAAACATCGATTGGGGAGAGCAGCATGGGCAACAAGGGCAATTCGAATGGCGGCATCACAAGGCGCCGGTTCCTCGGTGGCATGGCTGCGGCAGCCGGTGCCGCGATGCTGGGACCGGCCACGGCCGGGCGGGTGCTGGCCAGCGCCGGCGGCAAGCCGGAGACCCGAGCGGCCAAGCTCGGCTTCATCGCATTGACCGACGCCGCGCCGCTGTTCGTCGCGGTCGAGAAGGGCTTTTTCAGGAAGCACGGGATGACCGATGTCGAGGTGCTGAAGCAGGCGTCCTGGGGCACGACCCGCGACAACCTCGTGCTCGGGTCGCGCCGCAACGGCATCGACGGCGCGCACATTCTGACCCCGATGCCCTATCTGATCAGCACCGGAGCGGTCACGCCCAACAATCAGCCGGTGCCGATGTACATCCTCGCGCGGCTGAACCTGTCGGGGCAGTGCATCTCGGTTGGAAGAGAGTATGCCGACCTCGAGGTTGGCACGGACGCGAGTGGCTTCAAGGAGGCACTGGCCGCAAAGGCTTCGGGAGGCAGCCCGGTGCGCGCCGCTATGACCTTCCCCGGCGGTACCCACGACCTGTGGATCCGATATTGGCTCGCAGCCGCCGGAATCGATCCGAATCGTGACATCGCCACGATCGTGGTGCCGCCACCGCAGATGGTCGCGAACATGCGGGTCGGCAGCATGGACACCTTCTGTGTCTGCGAGCCGTGGAACATGCAGCTGATCAACCAGGGCATTGGATACACCGCGAACATTACCGGGGAGCTCTGGCACAACCATCCGGAAAAAGCCTTCGCGCTGCGTGCCGACTACGTCGATGCCAACCCCAATGCGGCGCTGGCGCTGACCATGGCGATCATGGAGGCACAGATGTACTGCGAAGAGCCGCAGAACCGGGAGGAGGTCGCGCGCATCTGCTCGCGCCGCCGCTGGATTCACGCGCCCTTCGACGACATCGTCGATCGGATGCAGGGAAACTTCGACTACGGCACCGGCCGCGTGGTCGAAAACCACCCCGCACAGATGCGCTACTGGCGGGACCATGCGTCGTATCCGTTCCAGAGCCACGACCTCTGGTTCCTGACCGAGAACATCCGCTGGGGGTATCTGCCACCGGATCTCGACACCCGCACGCTGATCGCGCGCGTGAACCGCGAGGATCTCTGGCGGGAAGCCGCCGGGACGCTCGGCGTCGACACGGCCGACATCCCGGAATCCACGTCGCGCGGGATCGAGACCCTCTTCGACGGCAAGGTGTTCGATCCGGACAACCCGCAGGCCTACCTCGACAGCCTGGCGCTGAAGCGTCTCGCCGGCTCAAGTCCGGTGCCCGCCTACGTCTGACCACAGGAGCCTGCAATGAATGCCATTCTCGATCGTAACCGGGCCTGGTTCGCCTCGCCCTCTGTGGACCGGAGGCCGCGGGCCGAAGCATCTGCCGCGGCACCGCCGGAGAGTCCGGCCCAGCCGAAACTGCACCGTGCGGTCGTCGGCGTCATCGCCAGCCGTTTGCGCCGAATCGGAACCGTCCTGGTCCCGCCGCTGGTGGTCGCCGCGGTGTTCCTGGTGCTCTGGGAGATGGCCACCAGCAGCCCTGGCGCGTCGCTTCCCTCGCCATCGCAGGTCGTATCCGATACCTGGGATCTGATTGTGCAGCCCTTTTACGACCACGGCGGCAACGACGTCGGCCTCGGCTGGCAACTGCTTGCCAGCCTCGAACGGGTCGCCTACGGCTACCTGCTCGCGGTGATCGTTGGCGTCGCGCTCGGCGTGCTGGTCGGGCAGTCGACCTGGGCGATGCGGGGGCTGGACCCGCTGTTCCAGATCCTGCGCACCGTGCCGCCGCTGGCCTGGCTGCCGTTGTCGCTGGCGGCATTCCAGGACAGCAATCCGTCGGCCATCTTCGTGATTTTCATCACCGCGATCTGGCCGATCATCATCAACACCTCGGTCGGCATCCGCAACATCTCGCAGGACTACGTGAACGTGGCCCGGGTGCTGCGCCTGAACGGCTTCGAGTACTTCACGCGGATCATGCTGCCCGCGGCGGCTCCCTATGTGTTTTCCGGGCTGCGCATCGGCATCGGGCTCGCCTGGCTCGCGATCGTTGCGGCCGAGATGCTGATCGGCGGAGTCGGCATCGGCTTCTTCATCTGGGATGCCTGGAACTCGTCGATGATCAGCGACATCGTGCTCGCCCTCGTCTACGTCGGGCTGGTCGGCTTCGCACTGGACCGCATCGTCGCCATCACCGGCCGCTGGGTCACCCGCGGCACACAGGTCAGCTAGGAGGACAGCATGAGTCACCACTACCTTTCGCTCGAAGGTGTGCACAAGACCTTCGGCACCGGCGCCAGCGGCACCGAGGTGCTGCGCGGAATCGATCTCGGCGTCGACCGGGGCGAGTTCATCGCAATCATCGGCCATTCCGGTTGCGGCAAGTCGACGGTATTGAACATCGTCGCCGGGCTGATCGACGCCAGCCTTGGCGCGGTGATCCTGGACGGCCGCGAGGTCAGCGCCCCCGGCCCGGACCGCAGCGTCGTGTTCCAGAACCACTCGCTGCTGCCCTGGCTGACCGTCTACGAGAACGTCGCCCTCGCTGTGGACAAGACCTTCGGCCGCAGCAAGTCGCGGGCGCAGCGGCGTGAATGGACGCTGCGCCATCTCGAAATGGTTCACATGTCGCACGCGCTCGACAAGCGCCCGGACGAGATCTCGGGCGGCATGAAGCAGCGGGTCGGGATCGCCCGCGCGCTGGCGATGGAACCCAAGGTGCTGCTGCTCGACGAGCCCTTCGGCGCGCTCGACGCGCTGACCCGGGCGCACCTGCAGGACGAGGCGATGCGCATTCAGATGGAGCTCGGCAACACCGTGCTGATGGTCACCCACGACGTCGACGAGGCGGTGCTGCTGTCGGACCGCATCGTGATGATGACCAACGGCCCCGCCGCGACCATCGGCGAGATCCTGAAGATCGACCTGCCGCGCCCGCGCCGGCGCCTGGAGATGGCCGATTCCCCCGAATACAACCACTACCGGGCCGAAGTGCTGCGTTTCCTGTACGAACGCCACCGCCAGCCCCAGGAGGCCGCGTGATGCTGACCCGAACCGGACAAAAACCACGGCTGGTGCTGGTCGGCAACGGCATGGCCGGCATGCGCACCGTCGAGGAACTGCTGAAGCTGAAACCGGACATGTACGAGATCACCGTGTTCGGCGCCGAGCCGCATGGCAACTACAACCGCATCCTGCTCTCGCCGGTGCTCGCGGGCGAGAAGACCGTCGACGAGATCCTGCTGAATGACGACGGCTGGTACGCCGAGCGCGGCATCCGGCTGCACAAGGGCCGTCGGGTCGCGCACATCCACCGCGGCCGCCGCGAGGTGGTCGCGGAAGACGGCACCCGCGAACCCTATGACCGCCTGCTGCTCGCGACCGGATCGACGCCGTTCGTGATCCCGGTGCCGGGGCACGATCTGCCGGGCGTGGTCAGCTTCCGCGACCTGCAGGACGTCGATGCGATGCTTGCCGCGAGCCGCTCGCACCGCCGCGCGGTGGTGATCGGCGGCGGACTGCTTGGGCTCGAGGCCGCGAACGGCCTGCTGCGCCAGGGCATGGAGGTCACCGTGGTGCATCTGATGGACACCTTGATGGAGCGCCAGCTCGATCCGCCGGCGGCGGCGCTGCTGCAGCGCTCGCTGGAGGCGAAGGGCCTGCAGTTCCGCCTCGCGGCGCAGACCGAGGCGATTCTGGGCGACGGGCGGGTCACCGGCGTGCGCTTCCGCGACGGCACCGAGGTCCCGGCCGACCTGGTGGTGATGGCGGTCGGCATCCGGCCCAACGTCGAGCTGGCGAAGGCCTCCGGGATCCACTGCGAGCGCGGCGTGGTGGTGAACGACACCCTGCAGACCTACGATCCGGTCGTGTACGCGGTCGGGGAGTGCGTGCAGCACCGTGGGCAGTGCTACGGGCTGGTGGCGCCATTGTGGGAGCAGGCGAAGGTCTGCGCGAACCACCTCGCCGAGTACGGCATCGCGCGCTACGAAGGCTCGGTGACCGCGACCCGGCTGAAGGTCACCGGCATCGACCTGTTCTCGGCCGGGGACTTCCTCGGGGACGAGCACAGCGAGGATCTCGTGTTCCAGGACGCGGCACGCGGCGTGTACAAGAAGCTGGTGCTGCGCGACGGCGTGGTGCGCGGCGCGGTGCTTTACGGCGACACGATCGACGGCTCCTGGTATTTCCAGCTGCTGCGCGAGGGCACGCCGGTCAACGATCTGCGCGACGGCCTGCTGTTCGGGCAGGCGCACCTCGGCGATTCCGGGCACGGCGACGACAAGACCCGGGTCGCGGCATTGCCGGACGCCGCCGAGATCTGCGGCTGCAACGGCGTCTGCAAGGGCGCGATCGTGCAGGCGATCACCGAAAAGAAGCTGTTCACGCTCGACGACGTGCGCGCGCATACCAAGGCGTCGAGTTCCTGCGGCTCCTGCACTGGCCTGGTCGAGTCGCTGCTCGCGACCACGCTCGGTGGCGACTATTCGCAGACACCGGCGAAGAAGCCCGTCTGCGCCTGCACCGAACACAGCCACGACGAGGTCCGGGCCGCGATCACCGCGCAGGGTCTGAAGACGATGGCAGCGGTGTTCGAGGCGCTCGACTGGAAAACCCCGGACGGCTGTCACGTCTGCCGCCCCGCGCTGAACTACTACCTGCTCGCCGCGTGGCCAGGCGAGTACCGAGACGATGCCCAGTCGCGGTTCATCAACGAACGCGCGCACGGCAACATCCAGAAGGACGGGACCTACTCGGTGGTGCCGCGCATCTGGGGCGGGGTGACCACGCCGACCGAGTTGCGCGCGATCGCTGCCGTCGCGGAGAAGTACCGGGTGCCGACGGTCAAGTTCACCGGCGGTCAGCGCATCGACCTGCTCGGCGTGAAGAAGGAGGATCTTCCGGCGATGTGGCGCGACCTCGGTGCGGCGGGTTTCGTGTCCGGGCATGCCTACGGCAAGGCCTTGCGCACGGTGAAGACCTGCGTCGGTTCCGAGTGGTGCCGCTTCGGCACCCAGGATTCGACCGGTCTCGGGATCCAGATGGAGAAACTGACCTGGGGATCCTGGACCCCGCACAAGTTCAAGATGGGCGTCTCGGGCTGCCCGCGCAACTGCGCGGAAGCGACGATCAAGGATCTCGGCGTCGTCTGTGTCGACTCGGGCTACGAGATCCATGTCGGCGGCAATGGCGGTGTGAAGGTGCGGGTCACCGACTTCCTCTGCAAGGTCGCGACCGAGGCCGAGGTGCTCGAGATGACCGGCGCGTTCATGCAGCTCTACCGCGAGGAAGCGCGTTACCTGGAGCGCACCGCGCCGTGGATCGAGCGGGTGGGGCTGACCCACGTGCAGCAGGCGATCGTCGAGGACGCGGACAACCGCGCGCGGCTGCACCGGCGCTTTCTGGAGTCCCAGGGCCCGGCGCAGGTGGACCCCTGGGCCAAGCGGGCCGCGGGGCATGCGGCGCAGGAGTTCCAGCCGCTCACGCCGATCGCAGAACGCCACGAGGAGGTGTCGGCATGAACTGGGTGAAACTGGGCGCTTTGGAGACGATTCCGCGGCTCGGTGCGCGGGTGGTCGCAGGACCGAACGGCGACATCGCGGTGTTCCGCACCGCGGCCGACACGGTATTCGCGCTGGCCGACCGTTGCCCGCACAAGGGCGGGCCGCTGTCGCAGGGCATTGTGCACGGCGAGCGGGTGACCTGCCCGCTGCACAACTGGGTGATCGATCTGGCCTCGGGATCCGCGACCGGCCCCGACACCGGCTGCACCGGTGCCTACCGGGTGCGGGTCGACCAGGGGCAGGTCTGGCTGGATCTCGACCCGGTCGTCTCTGCCCCGGTCCACGCGGCCGCGGCGGATCCAGAGGAGGCAGCCGAGGCGGGGACGCAGGCCTCGACCGCGGCGCGGCGGGAGGCGGTATGAGCCCGCGGCCGGAAAGCCCGATGACCCGCAGCACCTGCCCGTACTGCGGGGTGGGCTGCGGGGTCGTCGTGCAGCCCACACCCGGCACGACGGAAGCGGGCGACTGCGAGCCGTCCGCGCCACCGGTGCTCGTCTCGGGCGACCCCGAGCACCCGGCGAACCGCGGCCGGCTCTGCTCGAAGGGCGCGGCGCTGGCCGAGACCCTGGGCCGGGAAACCCGGCTGCTCGAGCCGCGCATCGGGGATCGGGCAGTGTCCTGGGACGAGGCGCTCGATCATGTCGCGCGCGGTTTTCTCGACGTGATCGACTCGGACGGTCCGGAGGCGGTCGCGTTCTATGTCTCCGGGCAGTTGCTGACCGAGGACTACTATGTCGCGAACAAGCTGATGAAGGGCTTCATCGGTGCCGCGAACATCGACACCAATTCCCGGCTGTGCATGTCGAGCGCGGTCGCCGCCCATCTGCGCGCGTTCGGCGCCGATGCCGTTCCGGGCAACTACGAGGATCTGGAACTCGCCGATCTGGTGGTTCTCGCGGGGTCGAACCTTGCCTGGACGCACCCGGTGCTGTTCCAGCGCCTGCAGGCCGCCCGCGAACGGCGCCCGCAGCTGCGCGTGGTGGTGATCGATCCCCGCCGCACTGCCACCGCCGAGGCCGCCGATCTGCACCTCGCGCTGGCGCCGGGTACCGACGGCTGGCTGTTCAACGGCCTGTTGCACCACCTCTACCGCGAGGATCGGCTCGACCTGCAGTTCCTCGAGGACCATGTGGACGGCTTCGCCGCGACGCTGCGCGCGGCGCGGGACACCGCCGGCTCGGTGCCGCGCGTCGCCTCCGCCTGCGGGCTGCCCGAGGCCGACGTGGCGCAGTTCTTCCGCTGGTTCGCGCAGACCGAACGGACCGTCACACTGTTCTCACAGGGGATCAACCAGTCCGACAGCGGCACCGACAAGGCCAACGCGATCCTGAATGTGCACCTCGCGACGGGTCGCATCGGCCAACCCGCACAGGCGCCGTTCTCGGTGACCGGACAGCCGAACGCGATGGGCGGGCGCGAGGTCGGCGGGCTCGCGAACCAGCTCGCCGCGCACATGGGCTTCGACGATCCGGGCGCGCACGATCGGCTGCGGCGTTTCTGGCGGGCGCCCCGACTGGCGGCACGACCGGGCCTGAAAGCCGTCGAGCTGTTCCAGGCAATCGAAAGCGGGCGGGTGAAGGCGGTCTGGATCATGGGCACCAACCCGGCGTTCAGTCTGCCCGACGCCGAACGGGTCTCCGATGCGCTGCGCCGCTGCCCGCTGGTGGTCGTGTCCGACTGCGTGGCCGACACCGAGACGACGCGGCTCGCCGACGTGCGGCTGCCCGCGTCGGCCTGGGGCGAGAAGGACGGCACGGTCACCAACTCGGAGCGGTGCATCTCGCGCCAGCGAGCGTTCCTGCCGCCGGCCGGGCAGGCGCGGCCGGACTGGTGGATCGTCTGCGAGGTCGCGCGTCGGATGGGCTTCGGCTCGGCTTTCCCCTACACCCGGCCGGTGGAAATCTTTCGCGAACACGCCCGCCTGTCGGCGTTCGAGAACCACGGGGAACGCGCATTCGACATCGGCGCGCTGGCAGGGCTGGGCGACGCCGGCTACGACTCACTGGCGCCGGTGCAATGGCCGGTGTTTGCGGCGCGTGCAGCCGCGGCCCCGGCAATCGGATCGGCGCCAAGCGAGCCGGACCGTGCCGGCCGGCCCGGTACCGGCCGGTTCTTTTCGGACGGTCGTTTCTTCCATGCCGGAGGCCGCGCGCGGCTGATACCGGTCGTGCCCCAGGGGCCGAGTCTGGCCATCGGCGCGGCTTTCCCGCTGCGCATGAACACCGGCCGCATTCGGGATCACTGGCACAGCATGACGCGCACCGCGCTGTCGGCACGGCTCAGCGCACACCGGCCGGAGCCCTTCGTCGAGATTCACCCGACGGATGCCGCGGCCCATGGGATCGGCGACGGGCAGCTCGCACGCCTGTCCGGAACCGGCGGGCAGGTCGCGCTGCTGCGGGCCCGGGTCACCGCGGCGCAGCCGCCCGGCTCCGTGTTCGTGCCGATGCATTGGAGCGCGCCCCAGGCGCCGGCTGCACGGGTCAACGCGCTGGTGCCCGCGTCGACCGATCCGATCTCGGGGCAGCCGGCGTTCAAGGCGATACCAGTCGACCTGCGGCCGCTCGCCGCGGACTGGGTGGGATTCCTGCTGTCGCGCGAACGTCGGACCCTACCGGAACTGCCGTACCGAGCTGAATCACGCGGCTTCGGTTTTTTCCGCTACGAACTGGCCGGAACGACAGCGGTGCCGGACTGGGTCCTCTGGGCCGACCGGATCCTCGGTTCCGCGGGCGATCGTCTGGAATTCTCCGATCAAGGGGCCGGCGTGTTCCGCGCGGCACGGATCCAGAGCGGGCGTTTGATGGCCGTGCTGTTCATCGGACCGGACCCGGCGCGGCTGCCGCCGCGCGAGGCACTGGGTCAGCTCTTCGGCCAGGCGGTGCTCGACGACCGGGCGCGAATCGGCCTGCTGTCGGGCCACCCGGAGACGGCCGCCCCGGCGCAGGGACGTCTGGTCTGTGCCTGCCATGGTGTGGGCGAAGAACGCATTCGCCAAGCGATCCGCGAGAGCGGGCTGTCCACGCAAGCGGAATTGGCCGACACCCTGGGTGCGGGAACCGGCTGCGGATCCTGCATCCCGGAACTGCGCGGTCTGCTCGGCGAGACGGTTTCAGCCGCTGGCGCGCGCGCCGGAATCCCGTGACCCGGTGCTCCAGTTTTTCGGCAGCTATTGGCCCCGTTTTCCAAGGCCAGTGCCGGGTTCCGCTGCGCCCTGCGCCTGGAACGCGGACCAGGGGCCGGAACCCATGGATCCCAGTGCCTGAGGGCGCCTACCCACTTGACGGACCCTGAAATCCGCACGGATACTGTGAATAATGTGACACAGTTCACATTGCGTTCGCGCGCGCTATGGTGGAGCGAAGTTATGCGGTCCGATTCCCGGGCGACTGTGCTGATCGTTGACGATGTCCCCGAGAATCTCGCGGTGCTCGGCGCGCTGCTGCGGCCCGAGTACCGGGTGCTGGCGGCGACTCGCGGCGAGGAGGCGCTGAAGCTCGTGCGGGGTCCGACCCGGCCCGACCTGATCCTGCTCGACGTGATGATGCCGGAGATGGACGGCTACAGCGTGCTTGCGTGCTTGCGCGGTGACTCGGCTACCAGCGATATCCCGGTGTTGTTCCTGACCGCTCTGGCCGACCCTGGCGAAGAGGAGCGTGGGCTCCGGGCCGGCGCCAGCGACTATCTGACCAAGCCGATCAAGCCGGCGGTGGTTCTGGCGCGTGTGCGTACCCAGCTCGAGGCAAAGCGTGCCCGGGACGGGCTGCTGGACCAGAACGCCGTGCTCGAGGCCGAGGTTGCGCGCCGCATGCGCGAGAACGACACAACCCAGTTGGTCGCGATCCGGGCGCTTGCCCATCTGGCCGAAACCCGGGATCCGGAAACCGGAAACCATATCCTGCGCACGCAGAGCTACGTGCAGCATCTCGCGAGCCGTCTCCAGTTCCATCCGCGTTTCGCCGCGACCCTCACCGATCATTACATCGATCTGCTGACCCGCTCTGCGCCTTTGCATGACATCGGCAAGGTCGGGATCCCCGATCACATCCTGTTGAAACCCGGCCCGCTGACGCCCAGCGAATGGGCGATCATGCAGACCCATGCGGCGCTGGGAAGCGATGCCATCGAGCATGCACAGCGCGATGTCGGGTTGCCGATCGACTTCCTGTCGGCGGCGCAGCAGATCGCGCGCTGGCATCACGAAAAATGGGACGGCAGCGGCTACCCGGACGGACTGGCCGGTGATGCGATCCCGGTCTCGGCCCGAATCATGGCCGTCGCCGACGTGTTCGATGCACTGATCTCGCCGCGACCATACAAGCCCGCATTACCCTTTGACGAGGCGCGCAGGATCATTGCCGAGGGTTCCGGGACTCATTTCGACCCCGATGTCGCTGCGGCCTTCCTCGACGGCTTCGATACCTTCTGCAACATCGCGCTGCGTTACCGGGATCCGGGAGAGGCCATCGCCAATCCATTGCTCGCGGTCGCTCCGCGCGTTTGATCCCCGATGGCTGCGCCCGAGCCCAGCTCGAATCAGGCGGAGCCGCGCTGCAATCCTCAGGTGGCGGACGGACGCCTGCCGCCGAGGGACACCCACGGCGACCCCTGGTGGGCGCTGCGCATCGCGCTGATCTATGCGGTGGGCGCGGGCCTGTGGATCCTGCTGTCGGACCAGGTGCTGGCGATCTGGCTGGGCGCGCCAGGGGAGGACGCGCTGGCGGCGACGCTGAAGGGCTGGCTGTTCGTCGCGGTGACCGCGGTGCTGCTGTTCCTGTTGTTGTCCCGTCCGCGTGCCGCGTCGCCGGCGCTGGGGCGGGTGCGGCTGCCCGATCGGGATCTGCGGCTGCCGCTGGTGCTGGCAGCGCTGGTGACCCTGGCGGTGACCGCGGGCATCGTGTTGCACCTCTATCACGAGCAGACAGAGCGCCTGCGCCAGGATGCCGGTACCGTGGTCGAACTGAAGGCGCAGCAACTGGAGGCTTGGCTGACCGAGCGCCTGCTCAGTGCCGGCCTGCACGCAACGAGCTTCCCGCAGGCGAATCTGTACCGGAACTGGCAGGAGGAGGGTGACGAGGCCGCCCGCGACCGGTTGTTCCTGCGTCTGACGCAGTTTGCGGAGGCCGGGCGGTTCACATCCGTGCGCCTGCTGGCCCCGGATGGCGATCTGCTGTGGGAACAGGACTCGGACGCTACCGATTTCGCGCCGCCGGATCGGGTATCGGAGCGGATCCTGGAAGTTGCCCGGTCGGGCCAGACCGGCTTCGTCGGCCCGTACCTCGATCGGACCGGTGAATTGCACCTGGACTTCATTGCGACGCTGCCGGTCGAGGGGCCGGATTCGCCGATCGTGGTGCTGCACACCGGGGGCGCCGACTACCTCCCGAAGGGCCTGCTCGAATGGCCGCTCCCGAACATCCGGGGCAACGTGGTACTGGTACGCCGGGACGGCGACGCGGTCGTGTTGCTGGCTGTCACTGACGAGGATCCGAGTGTTCCGCTTCGGCGGATTCCATTGGCCGACGACACCGTATTGGCGGTCCAGCTTGCCCGCGAACCGGTGGAGCGTCCCGCCTGGGTCGAAGGAATCGATCACCGCGGCGAGCCGGCGTTCGGTGCCGGGCGCGCGATCGCAAACACCGACTGGCACTTGCTGGCCAGCATGGACCGCAGCGCGCACTGGGCCTCGGTGGCCGCGAATCTGGTCTGGGTGGTCGTGGCCGGGCTCCTGTTCTACGTCGTCCTGGCGTCCGCGCTGTACCTGTCGCTGCAGCGGCGCCGAATGGCGGTCGCGCAGGTCGTGCAGGACGTATTGCGCGAAAGCGAGGCGCGGCTGCGCGCGATCAGCGACAACCTCCCCGACAGTTATATCTACCGCTACACGTTCGACGGGGACCGACCCCGATTCCTGTTTCTGAGTGCGAACTTCGAATCGGTGCACGGCGTTACGATCGAATCGGCGCTCGAGGACGCCGAGCAGATCGTGCGGCAGATGCTGCCCGAGGACCGGCTGCAGTGGCAGGCCGCGCAGGACCACAGCCGCGAAACGCTGAGCGACATGAGCTGCGAGATAAGATTCCGCGTTGCCGACGGTCGGGTGCGCTGGCTGCGCAACCGCACCCGACCGACCCGTGCCCCCGACGGCCGGTTGATCTGGGACGGGGTGGTGATGGATGTCACATCCTTGAAGGAGTCCGAGCAGCAGCTGCGCAAGCTGGCGCAGGCGGTCGAGCAGAGCCCGGACAGCATCGTGATCGCAAACCTCGATGCCGAGATCGAATACGTGAACGAAGCCTTCGAGCGCGTGACCGGGTACCGGCGCGACGAAGTGGTCGGCGAGAATCCGCGCATCCTGCATTCGGGCAAGACGCCGGAGTCGACCTACGAGGCGCTGTGGTCCACCGTGACCCGCGGCGAGGTCTGGAAGGGCGAGTTCGTGAACCAGCGCAAGGACGGCAGCGAGTACACCGAGTTCGCGATCATCGCACCGTTACGCCAGCCGGATGGGCGCATCACCCATTACGTGGCGGTCAAGGAGGACATCACCGAGAAGAAACGCGTCGCCCGGGAACTCGACCGCCACCGCCATCACCTGGAGGAAATGGTCGAGCGGCGCACCGCGGAGCTTCGCGACGCGCGCGAGCAGGCCGAGGCCGCGAATCGTGCCAAGAGCGCGTTTCTGGCCAACATGAGCCACGAGATCCGCACGCCATTGAACGCGATCGTCGGCCTCACGCACCTGCTGCGCCGCGATGGGGTGCGCCCTGAACAGGTTGCCCGGCTGGATCGGATCGACAACGCGGGCCGCCATCTGTTGTCGATCATCAACGACATCCTCGACTTGTCGAAGATCGAGGCCGGCCGGTTGGAACTCGAAACGACCGATTTCCACCTATCGGCAATCCTGGACAACGTGGCGTCGATCATCGGCGATCCGGCGCGGGAGAAGGGCCTTGCGATCGAAATCGACCCCGATGCCGTGCCGGTCTGGCTGCGGGGCGATCCGACCCGGCTGCGCCAGGCGTTGTTGAACTACGCCGGTAATGCGGTCAAGTTCACCGAAGCGGGCTCGATCACGCTGCGTGCCGAATTGCTCGGCGAGAACGAACAGGGCCTGCAGGTGCGTTTCGAGGTCGTCGACACCGGCATCGGGGTGCCGGAAGGCGAGTTGCAACGTCTTTTCCACGAGGACTTCGCGCAGATCGCGAACGCGGGGGATCGCGCACGGGGCGGTACCGGTCTCGGGCTGTCCATCGTGCGCCGTCTGGCCGAGATGATGGGAGGCGAAGTCGGTGCCGACAGCGAGCCGGGAACCGGCAGCCGCTTCTGGTTCACCGTGCGCCTGCAGCGCGGGCGCGGTGCGGTACCGGAGGTGAGACAGGCCGTTCGTGCCGATGCCGATGCCGACCTGCGCGCCCGGTACGCGGGCGCGCGCGTGCTGCTGGCCGAGGACAACCCGATCAACCGGGAGGTCGCGCTCGAGCTGTTGCACGCGGTGGGGTTCGCGGTCGACACCGCGGACGACGGGCGCGAGGCGGTGCACAAGGCACAGGAGCAGGTGTACGACCTCGTGTTGATGGACTTGCAGATGCCGCAGATGGATGGCCTGGAAGCGGCGCGGCTGATCCGCGCGCTGCCGGGCTGGAAGAGGCAACCGATCCTCGCGATGACCGCGAACGCCTTTGAGGAGGATCGCAAGGCCTGCGAGCAGGCCGGGATGGACGGCTTCCTCCCCAAGCCGGTCGATCCGGAGGATCTCTATGCCACGTTGCTCGACTGGCTGGAACGGCGCCCGCCGACATCGCATGGCGCGGGCACGGTCGGGAAGAGCCGGGAACCGCGTGCCGGGAAACCAGACGCCGAACCCGCGGCCGGGCCGGTGCTCGAGCAGCTGGGCGAGCGGCTCCCCTGGCTCGATGCCGTGCGGGGCGTCGCGGCACTCGGCGGCGACGCGGCGAAGTATGTCGTGCTGCTGCGCGAACTGGTCGAGCGCCACGCGGACGACGCCAGGCAGGCCGCCGCGGCCGTTGCCGATGAACGCAGGCAGGACGCGCGTGCGATCGTCCACGGTCTCAAGGGGGCAGCGGCCACCCTGGGAGCGAAGTCCGTGTCCGATGCCTGCGGGCGCATCGAGCGTGCGCTCGATTCCGCCCCCGCCGCGCCTGAAGCGCTGCACGCCGAGATCGAATCGCTGAGCCACGTCCTTGCGGATCTTGCGGGCGCGCTGGACGAGACTACGAAGATCCAGGAAACCGGGGCGCTCGAGCAGGGAACGTCCGTTCCCGAACACCGCGCGCGGGCGTCGGTCGATGAACTCGCAGTGCTGCTGGAGGCGGCCGACACTGCGGCGCTGGAACTGCTGGAGCGTCAGGAAACCGAGCTGCGGGCCGGGCTTGGTGCCGATTTCGATGCGGTCGCGCGGGAAATTCATGCGTTCCGGTTCGTGAACGCGCTCGGCATCCTGCGCGAGCGGAACACGCGGTGAGGCGGATTTCGGCGGGGGGCTGAGCCGCGTTCCCGGGTCGGGTCGGCCGATGATTGCGGCGCAATGTGCCGCAGGTCGCATTTCCGCGCGCCGGTATGCGTCTAGACTCGCTCCAGGGTGCTTGGCGTCCGACGCCCGGTACCCGGCCCGCATTCCGCTGCCCCGCTGGAAGGAGATCGTTGATCGTGCACCGAGTCGTCGCCGTTGTGCTGTTGGTCGCTGCGTCCTTTGCCTGTGCGAAGCCGATGCCGCCCGATCCGGGGCCGTCGCCGTTCGAATTCGAGCGGGTCAACGAGCTGGAGCGAGCGATGGTCGAGCGCATCTGGAGTCAGATCGACGACCCGGTGTCCCCGGAGAATGCGGTCGAGAACTATGCCCGCGCGCAGGCCTTTTTGCACACGCTGACGTCGCGACCCGCAACGCGCAGCGGTGCGGTGCATCCGGCGGTGCTGGGTCGGGGGCCGGTAACGTCGCCACTGATGGAGCAGCGGCTCGGGCCGGCCTATACGACCGAGCTGTATCAGCGGGCGCTGGCCTGGCGCGAGCGCAACAAGCCCGCGCTGATGGAACGCCTGCAGCTCAGCGAGCGCGAGGTCGACCGGGTGTTGAACGGGGCTTTCCGGGTCGGGGATCCCTGGGAGTACGCGGTGATCGCCTGGGGTAGCCCCAACCGCGTGAACCGCGACCCCGCCCGGTCCGGGGCGGGTCTGGAGCTGCTTTATGCCAACGGCAAACTGCGGCGGGTGCTCGTGGCCGACGGCGTGGTCGCCCGCGTCGTGGACTGAACTCCCGAGCCGGACGCACACCGGCTTCCGCGACTGGGCTGCGTCCTAGATCAGCGACAGCTGCCCGTTACGGTTGCTGAGCGCGCCGCGTCTCGGCAGTGGACCGGGAGGACGAACCATGGTCGTTCAGAGCGCGATGCGCACCGGCTCGGCGACCGAGCCGCGCGCCTCGATGGCGCCGATCACCGCGGCGGCCGGGTAGCCCAGGCGGCGCAGTTCGTCGACACAGGCGGCAGCGCGCTCGGCCGGCACGCCGGCGAGCAGGCCGCCGGCGGTCTGCGGGTCGAACAGCAGCGGAAAATGCGGGTGCTTCGCCGCCCGTTCCAGGTCGGCGACGCCGCGCCGCAGGCGCAGGTTCTGCGGCTGCAGCGACGACACGATGCCGGCGGCCACGGTCTCGCCGGCCCCGTCCAGCAGCGGCACAGCGCCGACCTCCAGCACCGCGTCGACGTTGGAGGCGCGGGTCATCTCCAGCAGGTGACCGAGCAGCCCGAACCCGGTCACGTCGGTGCAGGCGGTGGCGCCGAAGCGCCGCAGGCAGTCTCCCGCCTGCTGGTTGCTGACGCACATCGACGCGATCGCATCGCTGATCCAGCGGCCCTTGGCCTTGCCGCGCATGTCGGCCGCGAACAGCGTGCCGGTGCCCAGCGGTTTCGTCAGCACCAACGCGTCGCCGGCCTGCAGCCCGCCCTTGCGCCAGATCGCATCCGGGTCGACCAGTCCGTTCACCGTCAGGCCGAAGGCGAGTTCTGCGCCCTCGCTGGAATGCCCGCCGGCGAGGACCGCTCCGGCCGGTTCGAGCACCGCCAGTGCGCCGGCCAGCAGTTCGTACAGCGCCTCCTCGACCACGCGTTCGCGCCCGTAGGGCACGGTTGCGATCGCCAGCGCCGACTGCGCCTCGGCGCCCATCGCGAACAGGTCGCCGAGGGCGTGGTTGGCCGCAATCCGGCCGAAGGTGTAGCTGTCGTCGATGAACGCCCGGAAGTAGTCGACACTCTGCACCAGCAACCGACCCTCCGGCACCGAGAGTACGGTTGCGTCGTCCGGTGCGTCGATGCCGAGGACGACGTCGTCTCGACGGGTCACCGGCAGGCGCTGCATCACCCGGGTCAGCACGGTGCTGCCGACTTTCGCCCCACAGCCGCCGCAGCGCATCGCCAGCGTCGAGAGTTCCCGGATGGCCTGTTCGTCCGCGACACCCGAGGCCAGTTCAGGGCCTTTTGTTTCATCCATTTGTGGAAGGTTGTTATAGCGCTCCATGAAGCGACGGTCGATCCGGTCTTTCAGTCGCCAGAGCCATGCCCCTTCCATCGACCAGGCGCCGCGCGACGCTACCGCGTAACGGTCGCCGGTGCTGATCAGCCCGAGGAAACGACGCTGCGCGCGGTAGGGACGCAGCGGCCGTCCGGTGGCGGCACGGCGCAGGTTGTCGGTCAGGACCGGCCCCTGACGGACCGCGAAGACGCCCGACTTCGGGCGGGGATCGGGCAGCGTGGCGACATCGCCGGCGGCGAACACGCCGGGATGCGACAGCGACTGCAGCCGATCGTCGACCCGGATGAAGCCGGCCGCGTCGACCGCCAGCCCGGACTCGCGCGGCCAGGCCGGCGCAGAGGCCGAGGTCACCCACAGCACCGCGTCGGCGTTCACCTCCGGTCGACCGTCCGCCCGCACCGTTCCCTCGCGGACCTCGACCACGGTGTGCCCGGTGAGCACGCGGATGCCGCGCTCGCCGAGCACCCGCTGGAAACGGCGGCGCACACCCGGGCTGTGCGTCGGCAGGATCTCGGGGCCCTGGGTCAGCAGCAGGTATTCCAGGCGGTTCGGGTCGTCGCCGTGCTCGGCCAATAGGCGGCGCAGCCGGTACCGGGTCGCGAGGGCAAGCTCGACGCCGCCTGCGCCACCACCGACCACCGCAACGCGGAACCGGCCCTGGCTCGCGGCGACACGATCGATCAGGCGCTCCCAGCCTTCGAGGAACCGATCGATCGGCTTCACCGGCAGCGTGTGTTCCGCGGCGCCGGGCACCTGCATCGTGCCCGGCCGGGAGCCCGTGTTGATCGACAGCAGGTCGAAGGCGACCGGAGGCCGACCGGCGACCCGGACGCTGCGCTGTTCCAGGTCCAGCGCTTCCACCTCGCCGTGGTAGAGCCGGGCGCCGGCGAAGCGGGCCAGCGGCCCGAGGTCGATGTGGCACTCGTCGAAGTCGTAGTGGCCGGCGACGTAGCCCGGGAGCATGCCGGAATAGGGCGTGTGGATGTCCCGAGTGATCAGCGTCAGGCGCAGGCCGGGCAGCGGCCGCATGCCGAAGCGGCGCAGCACCGCGACATGCGAGTGGCCACCGCCGACGAGCACCAGATCTTTCGCGACGGGGGCGGACGAAGTCTGCATCAGGAACCCTCCACCGCGAGGAGTTGCACGCTGAACAGCGCGTCGGGATCGAGCCAGACCGCGTCGGGCCGGAACCCGGCTCGACAGGCCAGCGCCTGGAACTCGTCGACGCGGTATTTGTAGGAATTCTCGGTGTGAATGGTCTCGCCGGCGTCGAACTCGAAGCGCTCCCCGGCCAGCTGCACGGCCTGCGGCCGGACGCTGGCCAGGTGCATCTCGACGCGTCCGTGTTCCGCGTTGTAACGAACCTGGTGTCGCCAGGCCTGCAGGTCGAAGTCTGCCCCGAGTTCCCGGTTGATCCGTCGCAGCAGGTTCAGGTTGAATGCCGCGGTCACGCCGTCGGCGTCGTCGTAGGCGGCCTCGAGCCGCTCCGGATCCTTCTTCAGGTCGACGCCGATCAGCAGGTATCCGCCCGGGCCCACCAGTTCAGCCACGGTGGTCAGAAACGCAACTGCGTCGTCGGGGGTGAAGTTGCCGATGCTCGAACCCGGGAAAAACGCGACCCGGACCCCGGTAGGGGTGTTCGGCGGCAGCTCGAGCAGGCGCGTGAAGTCGGTACACGCCGCGTGGACCTCGAGCCAGGGATACTCGGCCGCGACCTGTTCGGCCGCGACCCACAGATGATCCCGGGAGATGTCCATCGGCACGTAGGCGCAGGGCTGCAGCCCATCGAACAGCAGGCGGGCTTTCGCTGGAGTGGCCCCGCCAGGCTCGACCAGCAGTGCGCCGGTCCCGACGCGCGCGGCGATCTCGGGGGCATAGGTTTGCAGGATGCCCATCTCGGTCCGGGTCGGGTAATACTCGGGCAGCCGGGTGATTGCGTCGAACAGGTGCGAACCCTCGGCGTCGTAGAAGAACTTCGGCGGAATGCAGCGCGGTTTCTGCCGCAGCCCGGCCAGCACCTCGGCGGCGAAATCGGCGGGCGTGGGATGGAGGTCGTGATACTGGATCCGTGGCGTCGGCACCTGGCGGTTCTCCTCGTTCGCGGCAGGACGGGACGGTTTTGCGGAACGGTCAGCGATCGGCCGCACAGGTCCGGAACCCGGCGAACACGTCGTTGCGCTCCGGACCATAGTAGTTGCGCCAGGTATTGCGGATCAGCCTCGATCGGGTCGCCCAGGCGCCTCCGCGCAGCACCCGGGTCTGGCCGAACAGCGGCTGCGAATAGTCCTGGTACATATCCGGGGTGAAGCCGGGGTAGGGCGCGAAGACGGTGTCGGTCCATTCCCAGGCGTTTCCGAGCATCTGGCGACAACCGAAGGCGCTGTCGCCAGCAGGCAGCGCGCCCACGTCGAGCGTATCCAGCGCGCCGCCGTCCAGGTTCGCTCTCGAAGGATCGGGTGCAGCCTCGCCCCAGGGGTACCGCCGCTTTACCGGAGCCAGCTGCGTGCCGTTTGCAGCCGGTTCGCCGGCAGCCGCGACCTCCCACTCGAGTTCCGTCGGCAGCCGCCGGCCCGCCCAGCGGCACCAGGCCCTCGCTTCGTACCAGCTGACGTGGATCACCGCGGCATCGGGGGGCAGCGGCTCCCAGCGGTCGAAGCGTCGCCGTTCCCAACCGTCGCTGCCTGGCCGCCAGTAGACCGGATGCTCGAGGCCCGTCGCCTCGCGCCAGCGCCAGCCGTCCTCGTCCCAGTACTCGCGCCTGCGGTATCCGCCATCCTCGACGAAGGCGGCGAACTCGGCATTGCTGACCGCCGCGCGGGCAATGCGGAACGGCGCCACCTCCATCGGGTGCGCCCATTTCTCGTTGTCGAACGCGAACGCGCCGTCCGGGGATGCGCCGAGCTGGAACAGCCCGCCCGGTATCTCGGCGTCGCCGGCGAGTCCCCCGGCGGTCCACGCGCGATCGCGCGGGCGTCCGATCTCCGGTGGCGGGTAGGCCAACGTCTGGCGGGTGTAGGTGAAAGCCTCGGTGTGCATGTCCTCGTGGAACACCGCGTACTGCACCAGGTAGTCGCGCCGGGGCTCGGTGCCGCCCTGCTCGAGGTGGGTACAGACCCTCCGCTGCACGTCGTCCATGTAGGCGAGGGTGTCATCGAGTGTGGGCAATGGCAGATCCCAGCGGCTGTCGTGCGCAATGCGGATCGAATCGAACAGCCGGTCGACGTCCGGCCGCGTGGGAGCCTCTCCGAAGTGGTGGCGCAGTACCCAATACTCGTGAAAATAGGCGGCATGGCCGATTTCCCACCGCAGGGGGTTCACGACCGGCAGTCGCGGGCCCATCAGCTGCCGGTCGTCCAGGCCGCGGATCAGCGTCAGCGTCCGGGCCCGGGCGTCTTTGATCTGCGCGATCAGTTGCTGTGGGTCGGGCAGGTCCATCGCATATCTCGTGGGGTTCGGTCGAAGGGCGCGACGGTTGGGCACGGCCCGAGGGGTCGCTGTCGTGTTTCCTGCGTCGGCACAACCTACGGGGTATCGTTGCCGATGGCCAGCATTGTAGAGTCGGCGCGCACGTTCCGGTACGCCGAAATATCGCGCATCATGCGTCCCAGATGCGAATACACTTGATCACGCCGTCTCCGTCGCCGTCCCGGGGAGGGAACTGGACGACCGCGGCACGCTGGGCCCGGATCCTGCGAGGGCTTGGGCACCGCGTGCGGGTCGCGCGAACCTACCGGGGGGAGGCGGCGGACCTGATGGTGGCCCTGCACGCATGGCGCAGCGCGGATTGGATCGCGGGTTTCGCCGATCGGCATCCTTCTCGCCCGCTGGTGGTGGCTCTGACCGGGACCGACGCCTACCGCTTCATCCACAGCCACCCGGAGCCGACGCTGCGCTCGCTGGAGCTGGCCGACCGCCTGGTCGGGCTGCACGACCGGATCGGGGACGTGCTGCCGCCCGAGCAGATCGGCAAGCTGCGGGTCATTTACCAGTCGGCTCCGCCGGGACTGCCGCGCGATCCGTACCGGCGTGGGTTTCGCGTCTGCGTGGCCGGGCACCTGCGCGAGGAGAAGGATCCGCTGCGCCCGGCCCTGGCGCTGCGCGGGCTGCCCACCGCCAGCCGCCTGCGCGTCGACCATTACGGCGGCGCACACAGCCCCGACTGGGCCGACGCGGCCCGTGCCGAGATGGCCGCCAACCCGCGCTACCGCTGGCACGGGGAGGTACCGCATTATCGCTTGCGGCGGGTGTTCGCCCGGTCCCAGCTGCTGGTGTTGCCCTCGCGCATGGAGGGCGGGGCGAACGTGATCTCGGAAGCGGTGATGGCAGGCCTGCCGGTGATCGCTTCGCGCATCGCCGGGTCTGTCGGGCTGCTGGGAGACGATCATCCCGGCTACTACCCGGTGGCCGACACCGGGGCGCTGCGCGCACTATTGCTGCGCGCGGAGTCGGACAAGCAGTTCCTCCAAATGCTGGAACGGGCCTGCGCCGCGTGCCGGCCGCGGTTCAAGCCCCGGCGTGAACACCGTGCCTGGGAGGCACTGCTGCGTGACATAGGCTGTTAGCGTGAAACTCACGGCCTGTCTCGTGTCCCGGGCAACCCGTAGGGCGGAAGAGCGCAGCGTCATCCGCCGCTCGGCATTCGGGCCTCCCCGGCGCCTGCGGCAATCCGGGCGCCGGATGGCGGATGACGGCCTTCGGCCTTTTCCGCCCTACGCGTCTTTCATCATCGGGGGGTGGCCGCTGGTCATGACAGTTAGCGTGAAAGTCACGGCCTGTCTCGTGTCCCGGGCGATCCGTAGGGCGGAAAAGCGCAGCGTCTTCGGGGGCTCGAACGAGCCAACAAAGAGCGCGTGCCGCGACGACCGCTCAGGGCTTGCGCAGCAGGTCGGCCCGATTCGGGTTGCGGAACTCGGCGACGCCATCCTCGCCCGCGTGCTGCATGAACCGGTCGCGGATGGTCGCATACAGCACTTCGTCGATCGCGAATTCGGTGTGGGTCGCGCCGAGGACGCGGTCTTCGAACTCCTCGAACCCCTGGAACCGGCTGATGCTATCGAAGAAGATCTCGTCCTCCAGGATGAACAGGCCTTCGTCGACGGCGGTCTGCAATGCCTCGAAAGCCGCGATTCGAACATCACGTTCATCATGAAAAAGTTTTAGAATATCATTGAATTCACCGGCATAAACAGGTTCCGAGAAATAGGCGATGCCGCCGGGTCTCAGCACGCGGTGGATCTCCGCGAGGCCCTGGCGCAGTCTTGGTTGCGGAACGTGATGCAACGACTTCAGCATGATCACCGCGTCGACCGAGTCATCGGCTTCGGCGATCGCCTCGATGCCGCCCAGCCGGAACGAGGCGCGGGGCAGGTCGCTGATCCGGAGGTTCTTCTCGTGCTGAGCCCGATCGACTTCGGTGGCGATGATCTCCGCTACCGGCAACTGCTCGGCGATGCGGCGCGTGGTCTCGGCCCTGCCGCAACCCAGTTCCAGCAGGCGCGCTCCGGCCACCGGGAGGCGTTCGGCGATCAGTTCCAGATCCGACAGGACCGGCAGCGGTCCGGATTTCATCAGTTGCAGGGGAGTCTCCTTGCGTGGGCGGGTTCGCCGTCAGGGTAGCGATTTCCCGGTGATTGTCACGCCCATCCCGGTCGGTGCACCGGGAGTGTTCCGCTAGGGCGCCCGCGTGGTCGAGGTGGGGCAGGTGCTCACCGGTTGCACGGGGTGCCACGGTCGGACCGTACACCTGCTTGTTCGCGCGCGCTGCCGCAACATGGGACCCTGCGCCGAGAGGCTGGCGCGGGCATCGTCCCGCTGGAGCCAGCGACCGGTATTCCGGGCATGTGCCGGTGATCGATCGCCGGGCGCGGGTTTGAACCCGAAGTCGGTTCTGGTAGTCACCGCCGGTGCCGGGAACCGTGGACGCGGAGAACGGGAGCCGCTGCATGAAGGTTGAATATATCGTGATGCCGGTTGGGGCCGGAGTCGATCGACCCGGTCGGGTTGCCGATTGCCGCCGGGCAACGGGGCCGCGTGCCTGTGGACTCGACCCGGTGATGTCGTGACCAGCTGGGACGATCTGGCGGCGCCGCGCCCGGCGGGCCGCGACTTGCGCGTATTGGTGCCGCTTGCGCGCTTTCTGCGGCCCTACCTGCGCACGCTGGCGCTCGGGGTGTTGGCGCTGCTGGTCGGTGCCGGTGCCATCCTGGCCTTCGGCGCGGTGCTGCGGCTGTTGATCGACGCCGGCCTCACCCAGCAGGATCCGGCCGCGCTGAATCGGGCATTGCTGATCCTGCTGGGAGCGGTGGCGGTGATGGCGGCGGGTGCGGGCGCACGCATCTACCTGGTCGCCTGGCTGGGGGAGCGGGTGGTGGCCGACTTGCGCCGCGCGGTCTTCGCCAACGTGATCGAACTGGATCCCGGGTTCTTCGAGCGTACCCGCACCGGCGAGGTCATTTCCCGGCTCACGGCCGATACGACGCTGATCCAGTCGGTGGTCGGGCACACGCTGGCGATCGCCGCGCGCAACCTGCTGCTGATCGCGGGCGGCCTTTTCTTGATGCTGCATACCAGCCCCGTGCTCACGGCCTGGCTGCTGCTGGGCCTGCCAGTGGTGGCCCTGCCGGTGTGGTTCCTTGGCCGCAGGGTGCGCGCGCTGTCGCGCCGGGCCCAGGATCAGGTGGCGGCCGTCGGGGGACGGGTAGACGAGAGCCTGTACGCGATCCAGACCGTGCAGTCGCATGTCCAGGAGGCCGCCGAACGCGCACGCTACGGCCAGGCCGTGGAGCAGGCTTTCGGGGTGGCCGTCCGGCGTGCCGCGGTCGGAGCGCTGCTGGCCGCGTCGGTGATTCTGCTGATGTTCGTGCTGATCACGGCCGTGCTCTGGGTCGGGGGACACCGTGTGCTCGCCGGGTTGATCACACCGGGCGAATTGGCGGCGTTTCTGTTCTACGCGGTACTGGTGGCCGGATCGGTCGCGGCCCTCAGCGAGGTCGCGAGCGAACTGCTGCGCGCGGCGGGCGCGGCCGAGCGGCTGCTGGAACTCCTGCAGGTTCGTTCCGGTCCGCCGTCGCCGCGGCATCCGCAGTATTTCCCCGAATCTGCGCGCGGCACGATCCGGTTCGAGAACGTGTCCTTCCACTACCCGACACGCCCGCAACCGCCGGCGCTGCAGAATTTCGATCTGGAGATTCCCGCTGGCGCCACGATAGCGCTGGTCGGGCCCTCGGGAGCCGGCAAGTCAACGGTGTTCCAGTTGTTGCTGCGTTTCTATGATCCCGACGCGGGGTGCGTGCGCGTCGATGGCATCGACGTCCGCCGAGCGCATCTCGCGGCGCTGCGCGGCCGCATCGCGCTGGTTCCTCAGCAGCCGGTGCTGTTTGCCGCCAGCGTCCGGGACAACATCGCCTACGCGGCGCCGGAGGCGCCGGAATCGGCGATCCTGGATGCCGCCGTGGCCGCCCATGCGATGGAATTCGTTTCCGCGCTTCCTGAGGGCCTGGACACGCCGCTGGGCGAGCGCGGGGTCCGGTTATCGGGAGGGCAGCGCGCCCGCATCGCGCTGGCGCGAGCGATTCTGCGCGATCCGGCCATCCTGCTGCTGGACGAGGCGACCAGCGCCCTGGATGCCGAGAGCGAGCGGCTGGTGCAGGCGGCGCTGGAACGCATCAGCCGCGGGCGCACTACGGTGACGATCGCGCACCGCCTCGCGACCGTACAGGCAGCGGACCGGATCGTGGTGATGGATCGCGGCCGTATCGTCGCCCAGGGGTCGCACGCCGAGCTGGTGGACGAGAATGGACTGTACGCGCGCCTGGCGGCCCTGCAGTTCTCGACGACCTGAACGCCTCGGCTGTGGTGTCGGGACGCACATTTTTTTCGTCGGGTGAGCACTGGCTCACCTGGTGAGCCAGTGCCCCGGGGATAATGTTGGTGCGGGGTCCCAGGGATGGGAATCAGACGGCCGCAGGGTCGCGGCCCCCCGCCTTTCCCGCCATCCCTCTCCCCATCCCATCACTCCGGGCATCTTGCCCTACGCCGTTCGGGCCAGCCTGCGGCTGTTCGAAATCGGCTCCCGGCGGATTTGTCCCGTTTGCGGGAAAGGGGGATTCCGTGCGCGCTGCGCGCGATTTTCACGTTAAAAAGACTTTGCATGCCCTTCATTTTCCTTGATGTCCATGTCCTTCCGTGGCAGCTTTTTCACGTTGATCGGGTGGGCCGGGAACTTCCGCGCGTCGGTTCGATTCTGATCACGAGAGCCCCGGGGGCGGGCACGGCTACATGCCGGAGGGGGATTGCGGGATGGAGCCTTCGCTGAAGGACAGCATCTACTTGCAGCGCGAGCGGCTTGCCAGGATCCTGCACGAACCGCTGGCGCAGCTGGCGGTGGAGTGTTCCGGGGCCTGGGATGACCGGGAACGTCTGAACGACGTGCTGCGCAAGGGCTTTTGCACCATACCGCACCGCACCTTCCTGTACTGCCTGCGCACCGACGGGATTCAGATCTCCGACAACGTTGCGGCCACCGGGCTCGTGCCCGAACATTTCGGGCGTGACCGGTCGTCGCGGCCGTACATGAACGAGGCCGTGCCCGGCTGGGGTTTCCTGCTCTCGGATGCGTACATCAGCCTCTACGGGCGCAGGCCCTCGATTACCGCGTTGCAGCTGGTGCGCACCGACGATCACGCGGTGCTGGGCTATCTGGGCGCGGATTTCGACCTGCGCGACCTGCCGTTGACCGCCGAACTCTACGAGGAACCCTCATACTGGCGCCAGATCAAGGGAGACCCCGCGATCCGCGGCGGCGTGTTCCAGCAGGTTCGGGTCGAAAGTCCGCTGGACCGCAGCCTGGACCAGTCGCTCGCCATCCTCGACGAACTGTTGACTCAGCGCGGCGTGTTCCAGTGCCAGGTGCATTTCTCGAGCAGCCAGGCGACCGTGTGGACGGCCAGCGACCCGCTGCGCTATCGCCTGTTGGATCACGAGGCACTGAATGACCCCGACGTCTGCCTGGTGTACCCGCGGACGCCCTATCCGGCCGATGCCGCGATCCCTCAGAACTGCATCGGCCCGATACTCGGCACCCTGCGGTCGCTACGGCTGACCGACGAAACCTTTTACCTGCGCATGTCGTCGATCAACCTGTTCAACGGCATGGTCAGCGTCACGTTCTCCTGCGATGGCTCCCACTACATGCGCTACGACGAATTCCTCGCCCGGAGCCATGCGTTCTGGTTCGGGGTAGACGGCTGACGCGCGGGGCAGACGGGTCTGAAGCAGAGGGGCTCAAGCTGACGACCGCTGCGCAGCCGATCGACTGGTCCAGGCCATGGCTGGCACCGTTGCGGCCCTGGGCGCCGTTGCTGGCGGCCGACGATGCGCGCGCGGCGTTGAACCTGGCCGCCCGGGAGCGGGACCTGCGCACGAGCACCGGGCACCCGGTGCGCTTCGTCGCCGCCACCGACGCCGGGACGGGTCCCGATGCACGTCCCTACGAGCTGCACATCTCGGAAACGGGGCGCGTTCCCACCCGCGACGATCTCCACGACCTGTTCAACGCGCTGTGCTGGCTCGCCTTCCCGCGAACCAAGGCGGCGCTCAACGCGGTGCAGGCTGCGGTGATCGCGCGCGACGGAGTGCGTGGCCGGCGGGGACCCGTCCGCGACGCCGCGACGTTGATCGACGAGAGCGGGTTGTTGCTTGCCGCCGCGGATTCGCGTGTGTTCGCGGCGCTCGCCGCGCATGATTGGCCGCGCCTGTTGGTGCACGAACGCGCACGTTGGGGGGCGGAGATCGTTCCCATGGCCTTTGGGCATGCCCTGTTCGAAAAGCTGGTGCGGCCGTTCAAGGCCATTACCGCCGTGGTGGTGCCGCTGCCGCTCGCGGTACCGGGGGATGGGGTCGATACCCGGGCGCTCGACGCGGCGGCCGCTGACTTCGTGCGGGACCCCGAGCTGCGGCCCCGGCGGCTACTGCGTCTGCCGGTGCTGGGGATCCCCGGTTGGCACGAGCCCAATACCGACGCCGGTTTCTACGACGATGCCGCTGTGTTCCGCCCCGCACCGAACCGGTAAACCGCAACGGCCGGGGAGTAGACCCCGGGCCTGGCCGACTATCGATAGTCGACGACCCCGGGGCCGGTGACTCCGTCGAGGCCGAGTGTCTCGAGGGCCTGGCGTTCCTCGTCGGTGCGCACGCCTTCGGCGATCACGATCACCCCGATCGAGTGGCCGATGGTACAAAGCGTGCGCAACAGGGTCTGGTTCGCGGGGTTCTTCTCGACGCTTCGGACGAACGAGGCATCGGCTTTCAGGTAATCGAGGCCGATGTCGTGCAGGCGCCCGATCTCCGAGACCTGATGACCGAAGTGTTCGATTCCGATCCTGCATTCGAATGCCTTGGCCTCGCTGCACAAGTGCGCGAAGCGATCGAGGTGGCGGAAAGCCATCGCTTCGGGAAGCTCGAGCCAGAGCTGGCGGGCGGCGTCGGGGGCTGCCGCGCAGCGCCGGCCGAGCCAGGAAGGGAAGTTCGGGTCGAGCAACGCGTCGACCGAGAGATTGATGCCTACCGGTCGTCCCTGTGCCCCAATCAGGCCCAGCGCCAGGTCGACCACCTGCCGATCCAGTTCGGAGGACATCTCCAGCCGGTGGATCCACGGCAGGAAGTGCCCGGCTGCCAATGTCTCTCCCTCCCAGCGCAGGCGTACCGGCGCCTCCAGGTGAATCAGCCGGCCCTGCAGATCGACCACCGGGAAGGTCGCGAGGGAGAACGAGCCTTCGGCAAAGGCTTGGGCCAGGATATCGCGCCAGCGCTCCATCTGCTCGTGAACCGGCGTGGCGTCTGCGTCATCGGCATGCGCGATACGGATCGTCGAGCCTCCCTGCCGGTCGGCGGCCTGCAATGCGGCATCGAGTCGGGTCAGCAGGCTGCTGACCGTCGCGCCATGGGTAAAGATGGTCGCGGCGCAGGGTAACGTGATCCCGGCATCCATGCTGTGTTGTTCCAGCACCCCGCGCAGTGCCTGTTGCGCCTCGCTGGCAACCCGTTGGGGTTCCATGGCGCGCGGCGCCAGCAGCGCAAAGTCGGAGCCGTTCAGGCGCGAGGCGCCCCAGCCGCTTTGATCGCCGACGATCGCGTTGAGCGCCGCCCCCATGTCGGCCAGCAGACCGTCGATCGCCTTGCGGCCGTAGGCCACGTTCAGGTCTGCCAGCCCGTTGATCCGGACCAGCACCAGCAATCCGGCGGCATTCTCGTCGTCCGCCTGCAACGTGGTATCCAGCATCCGCAGGAAGGGGTCGCGGTTGAGCAGCCCCGAAATCTTGTCCACATGCGCGTCGCGCTGGAATTGCTCGAGGCGCCGGGCTTCCTGTTCGAGCATCGTGCGTACGCGGCCCGAGAGCGCGTTCATCGCAACGACCACGCGCCGGAATTCGCGTGTCGCCGGTTCGGCCACGGTGATGAAGCGTCGATTGCCGATCGCCTCGGCCTGCTGGACGACGGCGTCCAGCGGACGCACCGTGCGACGCAGCAGCAGCGTTCCCAGGAGCCCGATCAGGATCACGCCGCCGGCGAAGATCAACGCCAGTTGCCGCGTGCCCTCCCAAAGCGATTCGTAGGCGTAGCTGGTCTGGCTTTCCACGGTCAGCGCCCCGAATTGCGACCAGCCGTCGGTGATGTGCGCGACCCCGGGCTCGATGTCGAATGCCATCAGGCGCACGAACCAGCCCGGAACTCCTTCCGGGTCGACGAAGTTGGTCCGTTCCTGCATCACCTCTCCGCGCGGGTTCGTGAGGCGGATGAGTCGGTAATGGCCGGTGTCGAACTGGGCCGCGAGCGCCAGTTCGACGATGGCATCGTCCTTGGGCAGCTGCGTGAGCGACAGCGCCAGCGACGCGGCGTTGTCCACATTCTTCAAATGCAGTTGCTGGGCGAGGTAGTTGCGCGCGGAAACCGTACTGACCCCGATGCTGACGAGCAGCGACAGCAACATCAGGATGGCGACCGCGATCCAGAGCTGTGTTTTTAGTGACATGGCATCCGCGACCCGTTGAGTTATCTGCCCGTGGTGATCGGGCGGGAAAGGTTGATTCCGTCGGCTTGCATGCGTTCGAGCACGCCGCGCCAGTTCGAGAGTCGGGCGGTGGAGTCTCCCGCCGAAGTCGTCGCCCCGTCCGGCCATAGGCCCTGACTGTTGAAACTGAACACGGGTGTCAGGTCGTCGCGCCGGGAGGCCGGACGGATGTCGGAGATCAGGTTGTCCAGGATCAGGGGTTCTGCGTCCTCGGACGGATAATAGCCCAGCACCATGTGCGCCTCGGTGGCATTGCTCGCCAGCGCTCCGAGTCGGGCATGGACGTAGAACAGGCGCAGGCGCGAGTCCGGGATGCCCAGCTTGCGCAGGCTTACGTATTTGGCGATCGAGTAGTCCTCGCAATCGCCGCCGCCCTTGCCGAGGGTCTCCAGCGGCGTGGCCCAGTAATCGGTCTGGCCCCAGAGCTCCTGGTCGGTCATGTAGCGCACGTTGCGGTTGAAGAAATCGTTGATTCGATGGACCTGTCGGCGCTCGTCGAGCGAGGCCGCGCTCACCAGCGTGTCCCGCCAGTCCTGGACACGTTGGGCGGCCTGGTGGTCGTAGCGCTGCGCGGCAAGACGCTCCAGTCGCGCGAATTCGGATAGTCCCGCGTGCAACCAGCCGGCAGCGATCAGAGCGCAAACGAGCAGTGCCGACACGATGGCCGGCAGGGTGATCACGGGCCAGGAACGCGCAGGCCTCATGCCGGTTTCAACGCGACTCCGTCGGCGGGCGTCGCGGTGTTGCTGGCAGCTGCGCCGGTGCGAACTGCGATCGAGGGCCGACGTCATGCCTCGCACCGGTGCGTCGGATCACCGAAACGGCATCCCCGGCATCAAGCTCTCCGGCCGGGTCATGCGGTTCATGTCGGTTGAAATGCGCCACATCGAGCCACTCATCGTGCCGGCGGCGTGGCTCATCCGCCCGACCGTGTGGTCCATGGCCCCCACGTCCACGGCCATGCCTCGGATGCTCAGGGTGATGCGGTCGACATCGGTGTTCATCGAGCGCAGATCGGTACCCATGAATTCCGCATTGCGCCGGATCCGGGAGAAGTCACTGGACATGACGGACTGACCTTCCACCATGCTCTGTGCCATGACTTCCATGTCCCCAACCATGTAGGACATGTCCACATTCATGCTGGAGACATCGAGTCCCATCTGGGACACGGCCTGGGTCATCGTGCTCATGTCGCGGCCCATGTTGAGCATGAACAGGCCCATTCCCCCAAAGGCCAGGGCGACGCCGATCAGCAGGATGCCTGCACCGGCCATGGCCGCTCCGGAAACCGTGGCCGTGGGCGTCTCCTGTTGACTGACCTGCTCGGACATCATCCGTCTCCAACGGGTGCTGACACGGTGGCATTTCCTTGAGCCAATTGCCGTCGGCAATGGTGGCCGTGTGCCGGCATCGTTACCGGCGGGTTACCCAAGAGCATAATCCATGCGGGCCGGTACTGCCCGGTACCGGGCGGAATCCGAAATCCCCGCACAGAGCGGCGGCAAACGGACGGAAAGACGGCTTTGTGAAATAGTCGGGTCCATGCGCTGGAACTTCGATCACAGTTACGCCCGGCTGCCCGAGCCGTTCTATGCCCGCGTGGAACCGGTACCGGTGAACGCTCCTGAACTGGTGTTGCTGAACCGCTCCCTGGCCGACGACCTGGGGCTGGACGCGGACGCACTGGCGGGCGCGGAAGGTGCCCGGATGCTCGGCGGCAGCCGGGTCGACGCCACCAGCACGCCGATCGCGCAGGCCTATGCCGGCCACCAGTTCGGGCACTTCACCCTGCTCGGGGACGGACGCGCGCATTTGCTCGGAGAGCACCGCACACCCGATGGCCGGCGCGTGGACATCCAGCTCAAGGGTTCCGGACCGACGCCGTACTCGCGCCGGGGCGACGGGCGTGCGGCGCTCGGGCCGATGCTGCGGGAATACCTGGTCAGCGAGGCGATGCGCGGTCTGGGCATCCCGACCACCCGCAGTCTTGCCGTGGTGGCAACCGGGGAGCGGGTGTTCCGCGAGGACGCGCTGCCCGGGGCCGTGCTGACGCGGGTCGCCGCCAGCCATATCCGGGTCGGAACCTTCGAGTACGCGGCGGCGCTGGACGCGGGTCTGGACGTGCCTGGACGGGGCAGAAAAGGGAAGGGTGCCGATGCGCCAGCATCCGACGCGGCTGCGTTCACGCGCGCGCTGGCCGACTACACGCTGTGGCGCCACGATCCCGACCGACGCGACCGGCCGGCACGCTATCTCGAGCTGCTGGAAGCGGTGATGGATCGCCAAGCGGCACTGATCGCGCAATGGATGCGGGTGGGTTTCGTGCATGGCGTGATGAACACCGACAACATGGCGCTGTCCGGTGAAACCATCGACTACGGCCCCTGTGCGTTCATGGACGAATACGATCCGGCCACCGTGTTCAGTTCCATCGACCGCCAGGGGCGCTACGCATTCGCCAATCAGGCAGGGATCGCGCAGTGGAACCTCGCGCGTTTCGCGGAGACACTGCTGCCGCTGTTCGACCCCGACCCCAAGGCGGCGGTGGCGATCGCCGAGGACGCGATCGGCCGGTTTCCGGCGCTGTTCACCGGCTACTGGCGGCGCGCGATGCGCGGCAAGCTCGGGCTCGAGCGCGAGGAACCGGAGGATCAGGCGCTGATCGAATCGCTGCTGGACTGGATGCAGCTCAGCAGCGCCGACTACACGAACACCTTCCGCGATCTCGCTGATCGGGCCGCGATCGATACGCCAGAGCGGGTCGATCCCGCGTTCGGGGATCCGGAGTTCCTGGCCTGGCACGCGCGCTGGAAGGAACGGCTGGCACGCGAGCCGGGTACCCCGGACGACGCGGTCGCCCGGATGCGCGCCGCCAACCCGGCGGTCATCCCCCGCAACCACCGGGTCGAACAGGCCCTGGACGCGGCGGTGCAATCCGGCGACCTCGGCCCCGTGCACCGCCTGTTGCAGGTACTCGCCGACCCCTACGATACCCGCCACGACGGTTCCGAGTACCGTCGCCCGCCGCCACCGGATCAGCGCGTCTACCAGACTTTCTGCGGTACCTGAATCGCTCGGTCGGGGGGCTGCGGGGATTCCCCCATGGTTCCCGCGCACGCGGGCCCGTATCCTTTGACAGTACGAAGCCGATCCGCGACCCTGCAGCCCAGGTGCACGCGGCTGGGGTCGAGCGGGCCCCAAGGAACGAGGACATGCAGGATAGCGGTGCCGAATCCGTACGGACAGCGCTGATCACCGGCAATTCCAGCGGGCTGGGCCTGGGGCTCACCCGGGTGCTGGGGCGCCAAGGCACAGCGGTCTACGGGTTGAGCCGGCGCGGCTGTCCCGACCCGGTCGCCGGAGACGTGCGCGTGGACCTCGCCGAACATGACCGGATTGCGCCCGCGCTGGGCCGGTTGCTCGAGGGTGTCGAACAGCTGGATCTGGTCGTGCTCAATGCCGGGATCCTGGGCCGGATCCAGCGCATGCAGGATGCCGATCTTGCCGAACTCAAGCAGGGGATGGACGTGAACGTCTGGGCCAACAAGGTGATCCTGGACGAGTTGCTCCGGCGGCGCCAGCCGGTTGGCCAGATCGTGGCCATCTCCTCCGGCGCGGCCGTGTTCGGGAGCCGCGGCTGGAGCGGCTATGCGCTGTCCAAGGCCGCCCTGAACATGTTGGTGCAGCTTTACGCCCACGAGTTTCCGGGTACGCCGGTGCATAGCCTGGCCCCGGGGCTGGTCGAAACTGCGATGCAGGACTATCTGTGCGAGGAAGCCGATGCCGGGGCGTTTCCCGGTTTGGAACGCCTGCGCAAGGCTCGCGGAACGGACGACATGCCGGGCCCGGAGGCAGCGGCCCAGCAGGTGCTCGACAGCCTGGCTGCGCTACGGGCGGAGCCAAGTAGGCATTTCGTGGACTTGCGAGCATTGCGTGACCCCGATGCCTACCAGCGCCTGCTGGCCAGCAAGGCGGCCGAGCGCTGAAGCGCGGCCAGCCCGGGGCGTACTCGAACACAGCCTGTTGCGGCGAAGTCGCCCCGGGCGATGTTCTCTCAAAGCCGTGCGCGGACCTGGTCTGTGCACGGAAAACGGTGCCAACACGGGGGAGGCAGACTGAAATGCGCAAACGGATTGTCCCGGCGCTGCGGGATCCGGCCGCGGCCGAGCACGGCGACTGGCTGGATCTGGAACGTTTGGCCGAGGTGGAGATCACGTCCGAGGATCCCGGACACCCGATCGAGAACGCACTGATCCCCGGCGCCGAGCGTGGCTGGCGGGCCTCCGAGCCGGGCGAGCAGGTCATCCGGCTGTTGTTCCACGAACCGCAGGCCATCCGACGGGTCTGGCTGCATTTCGAGGAGCCGCAGTTGGAGCGCACCCAGCAGTTTGTGCTGCGCTGGTCGCCGGATGGCGGGCAGAACCTGATCGAGGTGCTGCGCCAGCAGTGGAATTTCAGCCCCCGGGGCGCCACCGCGGAGACCGAGGACATCGTTCTCGGTGTGCCCGACGCGACGCTTCTGGAGCTGACCATCATTCCGGACATCAGCGGTGGCGACGCCCGGGCGTCGCTCGCGCAGCTGCGAGTGGAGAGGAACGACGGGCGAGCTTCGCGGGCACCGGCCGCCCCCGATGCCCGGAAGTAGCGGCTGGGAACGACTTCCGCCGGGCCCGTCACCCGGGCCATGACCAGCAGCATGAGCTTCGCCGATCCCGTGCTCGACGCCGCGACCGCCGACGCGTACGCGCGGGCGGGATTGGCCAACATCCGGCGCGAGTATCCCAACCATCCCGGGCATCTTCTGACCGACAGCGCGGACCATTGCGCGCCGTCGGTGCTGCACCCGATCTTCTACGGCAGCTTCGACTGGCACTCGTCGGTGCACCAGCACTGGATGCTCGTGCGGCTGCTGCGCCGGTCGCCGCAACTGGAGATGGCCGATGCGGTCCGAAGCGCGCTGGAACGCCAGTTCGATGCCCATTCCGCGCAGCGCGAGGCGGCCTACTTCCGGCATCCGGAACGCCGCAGCTTCGAGCGGCCGTATGGCTGGGCCTGGCTGCTGACACTGGCCGCCGAGCTCGAGGCCTGGGGGGAAGCGGTGCCACGGCGCTGGGCCGCAGCGCTGCAGCCGTTGACCGACACGGTGCGGGATCGCTGCCTTGCCTGGCTGGACGGAACGCGGTACCCGCAGCGCTGCGGCACCCATGGCAACAGCGCATTCGCCTGCGGTCTGCTGCTGGATGCCGCGAAGGTTTTCGGCGACGTGGCTCTGACCGAAGCCGTGCGGGCAGCTGCATCGCGCTGGTACGCGGCCGATGCCGGATATCCGGCCTGGATCGAACCGTCGGCCACGGACTTCCTGTCGCCGGCACTGGTCGAGGCCGACCTGATGGCGCGCATCATGCCGAGTGACGGGTTTCCCGAATGGTTGGAGGGCTTCCTCGTGGCCCCCGATGTGCTCGAGGAACCGGTGGTGGTGACGGAACGCGGCGATCCTCAGGGCGTTCATCTCGACGGCCTCAACCTCAGCCGTGCCTGGTGCTGGCGCAGGATCGGGGCCGCGCTTCCGGCAGGCCATCGCTGGCGGCCGGTGGCACGCAGGGCGTCTGCGCGCCACGCGGCTGCCTCGCTGCCCGCCGTGCTGTCCGGTGACTACGTGGGGGAACACTGGCTGCCGACTTTCGCCGTCTACCTGTTCGAAGGGGCCCTCGTGCGGCCCGGAACCTGAGCGTCGCGTGGTGCGGCGGTGAGCACCGCGCGCTGCCGGCACCGGGTGCTACCGGGGTTCGCCGGGAGCAGCAGGGGGTGTGGGGCGTTCGCGCAGCCGTTGTTGCAGGAACCGGTCCAGCTGGTTGGCGAAGGCCTGGCGGTCGCGCGGGTGCAGCGCCGGCGGGCCGCCAGTGTCGACCCCCGATGCGCGCAGCGTCTCCATGAAGTCGCGCATGCCGAGGCGTGCACGAATCGTGTCCGCGCCGTACAGCTCGCCGCGAGGGTTCAGCGCATGGCCGCCGCGTTCGATGACCTCTGCGGCCAGCGGAATGTCTGCGGTGACGACCAGATCGCCGGGCTCCAGCCGTGCGACGATCTCGTTGTCGGCCACATCGAACCCCGAACCGACCTGGATCGCGCGCACGAACCGGGAAGGCGGCACGCGGAGCGGCTGGTTCGCCACCAGCGTCACCGGTATCCGGGTGCGTTCCGCCGCCCGGAACAGGATCTCCTTGATCGCGCCCGGGCAGGCGTCGGCATCGACCCAGATCTTCATCGGCGCGTGTTCATCACTGGACGTTCCTCTGCGGCCTCGTTGGCAGCGGCCCCGACCGAACGCCGGAGCCCGAGGGTTCTCCGCTGCGGCCGCGGCTGTCGCGGGGCGTGCATGATACCATCGCGGCCACCACCCACCGGAACACCGGGAACGGAGCATGGCGGGGTCACTGAAGGACCAATTACTGAAGGCCGGAATCGCGAGCAAGCAGCAGGCGAAACAAGCCGAGCTGGACAAGCGCCGGAAACAGAAGCAGAAGCAGGGCCGGCGGGCGCCTGACCAGGACGAGCGCGAACGCGCGGCGGCAATCGAGGCGGCGCGGGTCGCGAAGCGGGAGAAAGACCGGCAGCTGAACGAGCAGCGCAAGCAGGAGCAGGCGCAGCGCGCGCTGCAGGCCGAGATCCGGCAGCTGGCCGAGCAGCACCGAATCGACCCGCCCGAGAACGCCGACCTGCGCTACCACTTCGTCTGGAAGAACAAGGTCCGCTCGCTGTGGGTCGATGCGGACCTGCGTGCCCAGCTGTCGGACGGGCGGCTGGTGCTGGTGGCGGTCGATCAGGCGTTTCTGCTCGTGCCCGCTGCGATCGCCGAGCGTATCCGGCACCGGGATCCGAACGCCGTAGTCCAGCCGGACGCGGGGTCCGCGGACGGCACATCCGGCGACGACCCGTACGCGGACTACCCCGTCCCGGACGATCTGCACTGGTAGCCGGGCTGCCCGCCATACCCGGATCGGAATCGATCCCGGGTGCACCCCTTCCGTACGCGTTTTGCGGCGTGACCGGCAACCGGTGCGGGCCGGGAACTCGGGAGCCGAAAAGGACCCGGGCCGGCCGGCCACGATAACCGCGAGTCCAGATATCCCGCTATGCCCATGAGTCGACCAGCAAGCATCTTTGCGTCACGCGACGAGTCGCACGCTTCGATATCCACCTACCAAGCGTTCCTGCTGATCCTGGCCGTTACCATCGTCAGTTACGGCTACAACCTGACCAATTTCACTCTCAACATCGACGGTGAAATCGCAGACAATATCCTGCACACGATCTCACTTGGTCGCTGGGGACACGCATTCTTGCACGCGTATCTGCTCCCCGAACCCTACCTCCCGTACTTCACGGACCTAGTGGGCCTCATCGCACTGGCACTGGCTGCGCTGCTCGCGGCAAAGACCATCGGTTTCACAGGAGTGATGACTGTGGTTTTCGGCGCGTTGATGGTGAGTTTTCCCCAGCTCGCGTATCAATTGCAGTTCACCAACCAGGCCGACACCTATCCGATCGGGCTCTTGCTCGCGGTGCTCTCTGCCTACTTCTACATACGATTTGCATTCGGCACTCCACAACGGTGGCGCACACGGTATCCGACTCTTTTGTTGAGCATCGTCAGCGCGACGCTCGCGCTCTCCATCTACCAGACCCTGATCGTGGTTTCACCTCTGGTCGTGTTGGGGTTTCTGCTGGTGCGCAGCCAGTCTGAAGGGGCACGACCCGGGAGGGACATGATGCTGCTGGTCGGTTACGCGGCGGCGCTTGTGGTCTCTTTGGTCGTCTACTTTCTGACCGCGAAGGCCGCTCAGGGATTGGCTGGAAGCGGATCGCAAGCGTCATATCTGCTTGCGCATGCATCGGAATTCGAAACCCTGAGCGATAGCCTGCTTCTGAGTCTTACGTTCTTCGGAGAACTCCTCCAAGGCACCAGTTTCTATGGGCTGGGTGCATTTCCGATCGCGGTCGTTGCTGTGGCACTGATCATCGGTTTGAGAATTGGTGCCAGGTGGCAGGATCCGGTTTGGGCAACCGCGCTGCTGAGCATGATGTTCCTGGTGCCGCTGACCATGATTTTGGCCACGCAAGGATCGCTCCCGCCGCGGGCCTTGTCGTTCATGCCGGTTCTATTCGCGACCATGATCGCGGTTGCCGTGAAACCGTTCAAGATACAGTGGGTAGTTGCAGGCGCACTATTTGTCGTCCTATCCAATATCGCAATGATTACGAATCTGTTCTACTCGGATCACCTGGTTCGTCAGGCGGACATTCAGATGGGGAAACAAATCCAGTCCATTATTGACAACCAGTTTCCCGGATACGCTGGCTCCGAGACGACTCGGGTGTTCTGGGGTGCCTATGGCGGGAATGAAAGCCGACGGTTGCCAGAGTCCGACATTTTTGGAACCTCGTTTTTCAATTATGGTGGGGGCAACAATCATAGGATTTTTCTTTTTCTTCAACACGCAGTGCCCATCGCTCAATATCAACGGGCGACGTCTGCGGATGTGGAAAGGGTTCGTGGCGGGATCGCTGATATGCCGACGTGGCCCGACCCGCGGGCTGTCGCAGTCGTCGACGGCATTGTTGTGATCAAACTCCAGGACGATCCCGAGTGGTCGATGAAATTCTAAGGCATCGCTGATCAATAAATACACTGGTGATCGCGAGCGCCGCGCGGCACTAATTGTCATGCCGCCGGGCGCGCGGCACCCCTGATGAAGAAAGACGCGTAGGGCGGAAAAGGCCGAAGGCCGTCATCCGCCAGCTGGCGCCCGGATTTCCGCGGGCGCCTGGGCGCTGCGAACGCCGTACGGCGGATGACGCTGCGCTTTTCCGCCCTACGGGTCGCCCGGAACGTGCGTGGGGTTCTCTTGCATTAAGGACACCGCTGGCGAGACCCGTGTCTTGCCGGGGCAGGCGTTCGTGAAGAATCGGGTCTGTAAAGCGGCACGTTTGCCCTCTGATGACCCACTGACTTCACTGCGGCGTGATAGTCATGTTCTCAAGAGGCCGGCCTTTGCCCCCCTGCGCATCGTTCATGGTCGAGAGTGGCGGCTGGCCTTACGAGCCGTCGCTTGTTCGGTGCTTGCCTGTGGCCCCGTGCTGCAAACGTGGCCGAACCGTCTGCGCCGGACGGTATTCCTGCACGAAGTACAGGGGGCGATTCTTGGTCTCGTCGAACATGCGCCCCAGGTATTCCCCCATCACACCGATGAAAATCAGTTGCACGCCGCCAAGGAACAGAATTGCCACCATCATGGACGGATATCCCTGCACTGGCTCGCCGAACAGAAGGGTCTTGATGATCACCCATCCACCGTAGGTGAGAGCGAGCATCGCCACCAGTCCACCAAGGTAACTGGCGATCTTCAACGGCACGTTGGAGAACGCGGTCAGACCGTCGAGCGCGAAATTCCAGAGTTTCCAGTAGTTCCACTTGGTCTGTCCCGCGTGCCGCGGATCGCGCTCGTAACGCACCGGCTTCTGCGGAAACCCGACCCAGGAGAACAGGCCCTTCATGAAGCGATGCTGCTCGCGCAGTTGCTTCAGCGCATCGACCGCACGCCGGCTGAGCAGGCGGAAATCGCCTGTGTCGTGGGGTATGTGTACGCGGCTCAGCTGTTGGATCACGCGGTAGAATGCGCCGGCAGTCGCTCGCTTGAACCAGGATTCGCCATGGCGCCGCGTGCGTTGCGCATAGACAACGTCGTAACCTTCGCGCCAGCCCGCGACCAATTCTGGAATGACCTCCGGGGGGTCCTGCAGATCGGCGTCGATGACTGCCACGGCGTCGCCGTGGGCATAATCGAGACCGGCCGACATCGCGCGCTCCTTGCCGAAGTTGCGACTCAGGTTGAGCACAGTGACCCGCGAGTCCTCTTCCGACAAGCGGTGGAGAATATCCAGCGTTGCGTCGGAACTGCCGTCGTTGACGAACACGATCTCGGCGTCGCAATCCAACGCAGCCAAGACCGGAGCGAGCCGTCGGTGAAATTCTTCGATTGCTTCCTCTTCGTTGTACGCCGGCACGATGACCGACAACAGCGTTTGCGACATCAAGACTCCGTACTGCCGTTTATCGGGGATGGTGCGGGTTCCCCGCGTTCACTTCAAGTTTGGCAGACGCTCAAAGCTGCGGAAGGTCCACAGGCGGTTCGCCCCGAAGTTCCAGAACAGCGCCGCGAGCGTCGCGATGACCTGGGCCACCAGGTAGTGCCAATGGACCAATGCCAGCACTGAGGCCAGCACCCCGACGTTGATGATCAGGCCGCCGAGCGCCACCACCAGGTACCGGGGCAGCGCTTCGCGGTGCCGGCGGTCGCTGGCGAACGTGAAGCGCCGGTTCAGGACATAGCCGACGATCGCGCCGATCAAGAATCCGAACCCCGACGCCGGCACCGGTCCGATTCCCAGACCCTCGACCAACGCCATCAGGGTCGCGTAATGCGCCGTGGTCGCGATGCCGCCGACGATCACGAAACAAGCAAACGATCCGCCGACCGACACGGTGCACACGCCATCCCGAGAAGGCTCGTGCAAACCGGCCTCTTGGGAATCGGGCGTCGGGATTCTGGAGTGGCTGGCGCACATACCAACCAGTCTATCGCGACACACAACCCTGGATGAATGGTGCCGGTCGTGTGGGCCCATTCGCAGGCCTCGACGTGAAGGTTTTCACCCTGCAGCCGCGGCCGGCGTGACGCGAGGTGTCGGATGCCGGGGGCGCGCAGGAAGTGGGACCGTGCCTTAACGTGAAAGTCACGGCCTGTCTCGTGTCCCGGGCAACCCGTAGGGCGGAAGAGCGTAGCGTCATCCGCCGCTCGGCGTTCGCGCCTCCCCGGTGCCTACGGCAACCCCGGCGCCGGATGGCGGATGACGGCCTTCGGCCTTTTCCGCCCTACGCCTCTTTCATCCTCAGGGGTGGCCGCGTGCGCCATGAAAGTTAATGTTAGCCTATATCGAGCGACAGGCCGGAACCCTGCGCAGCTGGCGGGGTTCGTTCCACCGCCTCGCGGCCGTTGCCGTCCCGACGTTGATCATCACTGGCACGGACGATCGCATCATCCCGCCCGAGAACGCGGAACTGCTGGCCCAAGGTCTGCGCGATTCCCGTGTCGTGAAGATCCAAGGCGGCGGGCATGGTGTGCTGTACCAGCAGCCGAAACGACTGGCCGAGTTGATCTCAGCCTTCCTGGCCCCCGATTGAGGCGCGTTCGTGCGTTCCGGTGGAACAGTGCGGGGCAACGGCGTGCCGGGCGCCCTGGATGGGGTCCGTAGAGCGAGGAACCCGACCGCCACTGTGGTGGCCGACGTCCAGCCGCGTGGCCTTGGGCGAGGCGACCGAAGTTGTGCTGCAGCTCGCAGTGGCCGGCTCACCCTGCCTGAGACCCGAGCCTGTGCGAGCACCCCGGTAAGCGGTCCGCGAACGCTGGTGCGGCCCTGTACAGACCCCGTGGAGCGCAATCCTGGTCCTGAATGCGCCCACGGGCACCGCTCAGCAGCCGGACGCGGTGCGCGACTATCTGGGCGCGGACGGCATCCGGTGGCGGGGGCGGCGTAGCAGCGTTCCGATGAACAGCGCGAGCACGAACTGGGTGGCCGGAATGTGCCAGCTGAAGTCGCCCAGACCCACCATGGATAGCGCGGCGAGCCCGGCATAGAGGGCGATTCGCTCGGTACTCAGGTGTGCGGATCGGATCAGGGCCATGACCACAGCTGCCAGCAGCAGCAGTCCTGCGAGCCCCATTTCCACCAGCCATTGCATCAGGTCATTGTGCGCGTAGTCGTACCAGCCGCTGATATGCCCCGGCTGGAGCTGCTTGAACACGGCCTCGAACCCGCCCAGCCCCACCCCGTGCAGATACCACTGCCAGGGGAGCTCCGCGAGCATCAGCGTGGCCACCTCGAAGCGCCCCTCATCGATGCCGGTGGCCAGCAGGCGTGCAGCGAGGGGAGTCAGGCCGTACCAGGCCGCGGCCAGCAGAGCGGCTGCCAGCGCTAGGTACGCCGGCCAGGCCGAACGGGCGTGCAGCAGATGCCGATGCCGCGACCACAGCACCAGCGCCACCAGCATGCCGGCGATCCCTGCGGCACTGCCGAGGCGCGAGGCACTGGCCAGCAGCGCGGCGCCGATTATCGCGCTGGCCATCAGGCTGCCGGCGACCTTCAGCTCACTCGGCAGCCTGCCCAGCAGCGGCATGTCGCGGATCCACCACACCGCGACCGACATCGGCCAAAGCAGCGCCAGATAGGCCGCGAACAGGTTTCGGTTGCTGAAGCTCCCATGTACGAAGTCCGGATTGTTCCGCGGCCAGATGCCGAAGATGCTGTCGGCACCGGCGGCGTGCGCGGCGACTCCATAGCCCGCCTGGAACAGGGCCATGCCTACCAGCCCGAGCCAGATCAGATTGCGCTGGGTGCGGCGCAGGCCATGGGCAATCCACGCGGTGGTGAACAACGCGACGAATGCAGCCCAGCCTCGCAGGGTCGCACCGACATCGGGCGACCAGTGGCGCGGTTCGAATTCCGGATGCAGCCAGAGTGCGTCGGGGTACGCGCCGAACGCCTGCGCCAGCGTCGGCAGCGGCAGCACCTGAACGAGCACCAGCGCGCTGAAGACAGCTCCGAATGCCAGCCAGCTGCGCGCCGGTGGAGCCAGAGCGCCCTGCGGTGGCAACATCGCCAGGATTCCCGCGAGCAGCGCCGCGGAGGTCATCAACAGCAGGCTGGCCGTCATTGCCTCCGGGGTACGGTTGCCCAGCATCAGCGGCAGTGCGAGCGCCGCCAGCGCGAGCACGAGAGTCGCACCCCAGACGCCTGGGCCGGCAGACAGCTCAGGGTGGCGGTCCTGCCGTCTGCGCCGCCGACGTGGGCCGGCGTCAGTACTGGATGCTGTCAATCCGCCATTCCTCGAACTGATTCAGGATCCGGTACCGGATCGGTCCGCTGGCCCGCACCCGGGGCTGATCGGGATAATCGACCTCGAGTTCGAACCGGGCCTCGACCAGCCAGCCGTCGGCCTCCGGCTGGATGCTCGCGATCTCGACCCGAAGCACGCGAGCCTGTGAGCGCTGGAAGAGTTGCAGGTACCTTTGCTGGAACCAGTTCCGGCCACGGTTCGCATTCTCGGTGGGCGATAACGTGAGGTGCTGGAGAAAGGCATGGAGATCGCCTCGTTCGAAGGCACGGCGGTACCCCTCGATCAGCGACCGGATCTGCTGCTCGGCGTTCACGGCCGGGGCCGCCGTCACCGTGCGGGACGGCGCGGGCGGCTCTGCGGCAGATGGCGACTGCTGGTGGACGTTGGCCGACACGGGCGGTCTGGCACCATCTCTGGCCGGCGGCGATACCGGGCTGCGAGCACCGGCTTCGCTGGCGCTGGCCGCTTCGGACGGCGGATCCATGCGGTGCTCGGGGCGATCGGGCTGCTGCGGAGCCGCCGCAGGCGGTTTGCTCTGCTCGGGGCGATCGGGCTGCTGGGGAGCCGGCGCAGGCGGTTTGCTCTGCTCGGGGCGATCGGGCTGCTGCGGAGCCGGCGCAGGCGGTTCGCTCTGCTCGGGGCGATCGGGTTGTTGCGGAGCCGGCACACTTGGTTCGCTCGGCTCGGGGGTGCGGGTGGTGCCGCGGCTGTCGGGCACACGTCTCTCCCGGGCCTCTATGCCCAGAGCGGCGGAGGTGTCCGGCCGGACCGTGGACCCGGTGGCATCCCGTGCTGGACGGCTTCGATCCGAAGCCGCTTCAAGGTCCTCCAGCGCCGCCTCGGTCGAGGCGCCGGAAATGTCCCGGTCTGCAACGGCAGCGGCCGAATCCGGGGGCGACACAGCCGCCGGGGAATCGGCGCCGGCCTCCGGTGTGTCGCCACGAACAGTTGCGGCCGGTGCCGAGGCGGCTGACGGCCGCCCATCGTCGGGCGGAACCGCAGAGCCTGCGTCCGCGCGGGCGGGGGCACCCGCTTCCGGGTACACGGGAGGTACCCACGCGACGAGCGGTTCGGGTACCGGCGGTGCCTGCTCGGAAGTCGGATCCGGCGGGTTCGAGATGCGGACTGCACCCGCTCCGGGAGAGGCTGCGCTCCATTTCGTGCTCGCGGGCGCGAATCCAGAGAAGTGGGTGGTGGGGTCACCAGACTCCGATCGCTGGGACATGCTGAGTGAACTCAGCGGTCGGGAGAGCGCAACTCCGGGAATCGCACGGGTCCCGGCCAGCGGCTCCAGAGACCTATCGGGAGCGAGCTCGATCACGGGAGGCTCCTCCACGGGCGAGGCCTCTATCGTCTGCACGCCGGTCAGCACCGGATCATCATCGCCACCGGCGTTCTCCTGCGGTTGCGAAGCAGGTGCAGGCTGCGTGCGTTCAAGCGGCCCCGGTGGCCCGGAATCCACTCTCCCGTGCGCCTCGCGCCCGCCCGCTGCAGAGGCGAGCCGGTCATCGGCCCCGGGGTGATCTTCGCCTGACCAGCGATCGATGCCGGCGGTCCCGTCGTGGCCCGCAGAGGCATGTTCCAGCGCCTGGGGTTCCGGGGCAGCGACCAAGTCGTGCCCGGACTCCGACTGCGCCCCGCGGGCCGGGCCCTGGGTCAGGTAGATGTGCAGAACCGGGAGGAAGGCCATGATCGCGACCAGGGTCAGGATCTTGGCTTGCAGGTTGCGCACCTGGGCCAACTGCCCCCGGAGTAGAACCAGCAGTCCGGGCCCGAAGTGAATCCGGCGCCATCGCCGGCGGGCCACCGGTGCGGGCGCCCCATGCCGCGGGCGCATGGCCTGAGTCTGCGGCGGCGCCGGCTCCCCGGCTGCGGCGTTTCGCCGGAAGCGCGCGTAGGCTTGGTGGATGGCCTGCGATCGCGGTGTCACCCATTGCACGAGTTCCGGGTGGCGGTCCGGGTGGAAGGCCGCCATCAGGCGGCGGTAACGGACACGCCGCGCCTCGACCGTGAGCCGTTGCCCGACGCCGGCGGCCTCTTCCTGCAGGGCCCCATCCCGAAAGATCTGCCGGTCGAGCTGTTCGAAAATCCGGCGCAGGAGTTCGGGGTCGGTCTGCGACGGCCCCAGGTACTCGGCCAGGGGCGCTGCGAAACCGGCATCACCAGCGGCGATCCAGGCCAGCACGGCGTCGAGTTCGCGATCGTCGAGGCGCCATGCCATGCCCTGCCGAAGTCGGCTGGCAAGGGCTTGCAGATTGTCGTCGGAGGCAGGCATGCGTGTAGGTCAGCGATCCGTTCGATTGTGTGACGGGACGGCTTCGGGGGCCTGCAGGCGGTAGCGACCCTGTGCGGGAACGCGAACGGACGAACTTGCCGGCATCGGGATCGCCCCGGGCCGGCGGGCAAGGCCCCGCGCCGGTGTGTCATGCCCAACACGCGAAACGCCGGCAACCCGCGAAGCACGCCAATCCCCGACACTCGGGCCGTCGCGGGTTGCTGGGTGTTCAGGGCTCATCGGAATCCATCGTCTGCAAGGGCGCTGGTTCGACGCGCAGTGCATCCAGCCAAAGCCGGCCCGCCAGGTAACGGTCGAAGTCCCGGGCCGGCGGGTCACGCCGAAGCTGCAAGTGGAGCATTCTACCGCCCTCTGGGGTGTCGAGTTCCACCCGAAACGGCTGCCAGTCGAATTCGGATCCAGGGGCGTCCACCCGCGTCCTTCTCCCACCATCGGCCCAGGCCGAGAGATAGGGCAGGGCACGTGTGGTGAGCCCTTCGGCCCGCCAGTGGCCGGAAACGGTCCAGCGCTCGACGCCTGCCGGTACCGGAATTCGCACCGAAGGGGCAGTCAAACGCAGGTTTTCGGTCCCGTCGAAATCCAACCGGAGACTGGCAGGTTCGGTGAAATAGTGCTCCGGATCGAGTACGACTCGAGCGCCGGCCGGCACGCGTATCCGCCAGTGCAACCCACGCGGGCTGGCCGGCTCGTGGCGAAAATCGGCATTCGGAACCATCCCGTATCGATAGTCGGGGAAGGTTTCGGCCCAGGCCCAGGCTGCCCGTTCGTGGTCGCCCTGCGCGAGCGCGAGATCGACGAAATCGAGCAGCGCACGATCCCCCGGCGGTCGCGGCCTCGACAAGCGTTCCCAGGCTTCTGCCGCCAGATCCAGCCGCCCGTGCTGGCGGGCAGCCGCGATCGCGGCTTCGAGGTAGGGGTCACCGGGCGGCAGAATGCGGTCCAGCAACTGTGCCGGGTCGTCGATCCAGCGCATCGCGACGAACAGCGCGCGGTGCGTGCCGGCAGGTTGCCCCGCCAGCCAGTCACGCAGGTGTTCTTCCGTGCGTTCAACGCGGCCCAACTGCTGGGTGATCGTCGCCGCGCGCCACAGCAATTCGCGATTGTGCGGCTGCGCCGCAAGCGCCGCATCCAGATGCGCCAGCACGGCGTCGGGGTCGGCATCCTGCAGGCGTGCGAGTCGGGCACGATCCGCCCAGCGCCAGGGATCCAACGGGTAGTGCCGCAAATGCCAGGCAAGGGCCTCGTCGACCGCGGGCGGGTCGCGACGCCAATGGGGCTCCAGCGACGCAGCGAGTTGCCGCCCGGCCAGCCCGCCCCAGGGGACATTCGCCTGCACCGCCGCGAGACTCTGTGCCGGCTGTTGCGGGTCGACGCTACGCAGCCCGCGGTACTCGGCCCAGGCGATACCCGCCGCCAGCAGACCGGCGAGCGGCAGCACCAGGCCGCGCATGGCGCGGGCGTTCATTCGCGTACCGCCGGCGTCAGGACGCCTTGCTCAGATCCGGCTTTGGGGCATCCAACTGCTCCTGGCTGCTTTCGTAGTTGTAGTAATACGACGAGTAGTACGCGTAGTCGGGGCTCTCGAGATCGACCCGGTTGAGTACGACCCCCAGCACCGGCGCCTGCACCTGGTTCAACCGCCGGATCGCGACCCGGAAGCTCTCCTTTCCGGTCTGGCCCGAGGCCGCCACCAGAATCACACCGTCGACGATCCGCGACAGAATCACTGCATCCGCCAATCCCAGGATCGGCGGCGCATCCACGACGACATGGTCGAAGATCTGCTTGCAGTCGGCCAGCACCTTGCCCAGGCGGCTGGAGCTGAGCAGCTCGGCGGGGCTCGGGGTGGAATGGCCCGCCAGCATCAGCGACAGGCCGTCCACGTCGGATGCGTGGATCGCCGGTCCTTCGACGATGCGGGTCTGATTGGCCTGAGCAATGCAATTGGTGAGCCCCGGCGACCGCGGTTTGCCGAAGTCCCGATGCAGCGCGGGCTTGCGCAGATCGGCATCGATCAGCAATACGCGGCTCCCATTCTGGGCGAGCACGGTCGCAAGATTGGCCGCCGTAGTGCTCTTGCCCTCGCTCTGCGCGGCGCTGGTCACGAGCAGTACCTTCGGCATTCCCTCCGGAGTGGCAAACATCAGGCTGGTGCGCAGCGAACGGTAGGCCTCCGACACCGATGACTGCGGATGCTCTGCGCTGTAGTGGCTGAGCGAGCGGTCGGTGCCTTTCGACTTCTTCCGTCGGCTGCTGCTACGTTCACGCGGTCGCACCAAGGGCACGAGGCCTAGCACGGGCCGGTCCACCAAGCGTTCCACGTCCTCGGTACGGCGGATGGTGTTGTCAAGGAATTCGAGCAGCAATGCGAAGCCGATTCCGACCATCAGCCCGAGCATCGAGGCGATCGCGAGGTTCTTGGCCAATACCGGCTTGAATGGCGCAGCTGGCGTACGCGCCTCGTCGATCATTGAAATGTTGTTTTCCTGGATCCCGGCCGCGACGCCGATCTCCTTCATACGCTGCAGAAGGCCGTCGTAGAGTTCCTGGTTGGTCTCGAATTCCCGGCGCAGGATGTTGTACTGCACGCCCTGCTCGTTCAGCGCCATGATCCGTTCTTCGCGCTCGGCAATTGCGCGCTCGAGTGCGGCCTCCTGCGCGCGCAGGGTTTCGAACCGCCCCAGGATGCCGTCGGCGATCTTCTGCTTTTCGCTTGCGATCTCGGCGCGCAGAAGCTCGATCCGCCGCAGCGTCTCGGCCACCGTTGGGTAGCTGTCGAGGAAGCGCTCCGACAGGCTGGCATACTCGGCGTTGGCGTCGAGCAGCCGCTTCTGCAGATCGGCGATCGTGGTACTGTTCGCTATCGGATCGAGGTGATCGATCTGCCCCTGCTGCACGAGTTCGCGCCAACCGGAGAGCTGCACGAGTTCGTTGCGCACATCGTCGAGCCGCTCGCTCAGGCTGCGCAGCCCTGCGCGTGCCATCTCCATGTTCTCGGCGAGATCGGATACATGCGCGTCGCGCGCGAAATCGGCCAGGGCGCGGTCGGATCTTTCCAGCGCGATGCGCATCTCGTCGAGCTGGGTCTGAAGGAACTTGCGCGCCTCGCTGCCGGCATCGTAGCGGCGCTGCATCGTGCCTTCGATGTACTCGCGCACCACGGCGTT